>JAHBYC010000001.1 GCA_019636175.1 Caulobacter sp.
TATCGTCGCCCTCCTGCTGCTGGCTATCCTGGCGCACTAAGGCTTCGATTAGGTGTTGAGTTGCGGACGCCCCGGAGGGAAACCTCCGGGGCGTTTTGCGTTTCTCAATCCCGCCTTCCCGACGCAAGTCGGGATCCAGCTGGCAATCTGCCCGTAGGTCAGCTCTGATCAGCGCCAGCGTCCCTGCGTCTGTTGGACACTGGATCCCGACTTGCGTCGAGAAGAGCGGGGAAGGGAGAAGGCTGACGACTCCCTCAATTGCCATTGGAGCCTCGCCCCACGGCGGGCCATACTTGACCTGGGCGAGAGGAGCGACCGGTTGGACCGCCAGGCTGACAACAGGGCAAAGGGATCAGGTCCGCGCGGCATCGGCGACGCCCTCGACGCCATGCTCGCCGACACCCGGGGCAGGGATCACATCCGGGTCGGCGACATCCTCGAAACCTTCGGCCGCCAGGCCTTCGGGCCGCTGATCCTGGTTCCGGCCGTGCTCCTGACCCTGCCGACCGGCGCCCTGCCGGGCGTGCCGCTGGTGTTGGGCGCCTTCATCGCCGTCATCTGTTTCGAGATCGTCCTGGGCACCCACAAGCCGACGATCCCCCGGCTCTTCTCCCGCCTGAAGATGAACCGGCAGTCGGTCGTCAAGGCGCGTCAGCGCGCCGACGGGGTTATCGGCTTTGTCGACCGGCTGATCCGGCCGCGCCTGACCTTCCTGGTCGGCCATCCGTTCCTGGAGATCCTCGCCATCATCTGCATCGCCCTGTGCCTGCTGCTCCTGCCGCTCGAGTTCGTCCCCTTCGCCACCGCCCTTCCCGGGACGGTCCTGATCCTGATGGGGCTGGCGATCACCGCCCGGGACGGCCTTCTGGCCATGCTTGGCCTCATCTCGGCCGGCGGCGCCGGCATCGGCGCCTGGACGTTGCTGGCCTGACCAGCCAGGGCAGGCATTTTCCCGCGAACTCCGCTAGAAGCGCGCCTATGTCCGACCTCTTCGCCGCCGCCGGCCTGACCCCTCACGCGCCCGCGCCCCTGCCCGAGCGGCTGCGACCGCAGGCGCTGGAGGATGTCGTCGGCCAGGACCACCTGCTTGGCGAGGGCGGGCCGATCCGGCGGATGGTCGAGGGCGGCCGCCTGGCCTCGATGATCCTCTGGGGCCCACCGGGCACCGGCAAGACCACCATCGCCCGGCTGCTGGCCAAGGCGGCCGGCTATGAGTTCCAGCAGCTGTCGGCGGTGTTCTCCGGCGTCGCCGACCTCAAGAAGGCCTTCGAGCAGGCCCGCATGCGCCGCGCGGCCGGCCAGTCGACCCTGCTGTTCGTCGACGAGATCCACCGCTTCAACCGCGCCCAGCAGGACGGATTCCTGCCCTTCGTCGAGGAGGGGATCGTCACCCTGGTCGGGGCCACGACCGAGAACCCCAGCTTCGAGCTCAACGGCGCCCTGCTGTCGCGCTGTCAGGTCTTTGTCCTGCGGCGTCTGGACGAGGCGGCGCAGCTGGCCCTGCTGGCCAAGGCCGAGACGGTCGAGGGTCGCGCCCTGCCGGTCGATGACGACGCCCGCCAGGCCCTGGTCTCCATGGCCGACGGCGATGGCCGCTATCTGCTGACCCTGGCCGACACCCTGATGGGCCTCGACTTCCCCCAGCCGCTGGACACCGCGGGCCTGGCCCAGGTGCTGCAGAAGCGCAGCCCGGCCTACGACAAGGACCGCGAGGGCCACTACAACCTCATCTCGGCACTTCACAAGTCGGTGCGCGGCTCCGATCCCGACGCCGCCCTCTACTGGCTGGCCCGCATGCTGGACGGCGGCGAGAGCCCGCTATTCCTCGCCCGCCGCCTGGTCCGCATGGCCAGCGAGGACATCGGCGAGGCCGACCCCCTGGCCTTGGTGATCGCCAACGCCGCCAAGGACGCCTACGACTTCCTGGGCAGCCCCGAGGGCGAGCTGGCCCTGGCGCAGGTGGTGGTGCATCTGGCCGCCGCGCCCAAGTCCAACGCCGTCTACAAGGCCTTTGGCGAGGCGCGGAAGGCGGCGCGGGAGACCGGCTCGCTGAACCCCCCGGCCCACATCCTCAACGCCCCGACAAAGCTGATGAAGGATATCGGCTACGGCAAGGGCTACGCCTACGACCCCGACACCCCGGAAGGCTTCAGCGGCCAGAACTACTTCCCGGACGGCATGGAACGGCGTGTCTTCTACCGACCCAAGGGCGAGGGCGCCGAAGCCCGCATCAAGGAACGACTCGACCGCTGGGCGGCCATGCGAGACGCCAAACGTGAAGGCTAGAGCGATTTTCCTTCTCCCCCTGGGGGAGAAGGTGTCGGCGCAGCCGACGGATGAGGGGTCGCGCCGGTCTGTCCGGCTCGCCCGATGCGCGCCGTCGTCAGATGCCTCATCGACCCCTCATCCGACCCCTTCGGGGCCACCTTCTCCCCCAGGGGGAGAAGGATCGTGACGCCCCCCAACCTCACCGAAGCGGACATCGCCTTCGTCAAATCCCTCGTCATCCACCAGGACGAGGCCATCATCGCCTTCAACAAGCCGTCGGGCCTGTCCAGCCAGGGCGGCCGGATCAAGGCCCATACCCTCGACGACCTGTTGTTCGCCTTCGCCAGATCATCCGGCAATCGCCCCCGCCTGATCCACCGGCTGGACCGCGACACCTCCGGGGTCATCCTCACCGCCCGCACCAAGCCGGCGGCGGGTTTTCTCGGCAAGGCGATGATGGGCCGGCGCTTCCGCAAGACCTACCTGGCCATCGTCACCCCCGGCGCGCCCGAGCCCGCCGGCGGAACCATCGAGCACGCCCTGCGCCGCGAGGAGATCGGCCGCGAATCCTACATGCGCATCGCCGCCCCCGACGAGCCGGGCGCCGAGACCGCCCTGACCCGCTATCGCACCCTCGCCAGGGGGGAGGGCGCCGCCCTTGTCGAATGCAGTCCCCAGACCGGCCGCATGCACCAGCTGCGCGTCCACCTGGCCAGCCTCGGCCGTCCCATCGCCGGCGACGTGCGCTACGGCGGTGCGCTGGCGGTGAATGGCGTGGCCGTCCCGCGCCTGATGCTGCACGCGGTGCGGCTCAGCTTCCCGCACCCGGACGGCAGGACGACGACCATCGAAGCGCCGATGCCCGACGACATGCGTGCGGTGGCCCAAGCACTGGGTCTAGGTTAGCCGGCTAGTCGTGCGCGCCCATCGACGGGTCCGGCAGAAGATGGAGGTCAATTTCCTCCCGTGGAATCCCGCACTCGTAGGCGAGTTCTTCTATGTGATTCAAGACGCTGTAGAGCGTCCTGTTAGTTCCAACGCTGAAGGGATCACCGGGTTTTGCGCCGACTGAGTACTTCTTCTTCAGTTCTTGAACGAGCGCCCGCATGAGGACGCGGTATGCCTCCGCCGGAGCTGTCATCTCAATGCCTAGCCCCTCGCCGCCGCGTCCGTCGCGCGGATCAGGCCGTCGATGATGCCCGGTTCCGTCGAGGCGTGGCCCGCGTCCCAGACGATCTCGAACTTCGCCTCGGGCCAGGCCTTGTGCAGGCTCCAGGCCGTCTCCAGCGGCGTCACCACATCGAACCGGCCCTGAACGATCCAGCCGGGAATGTGGCGAATGCGCTCGACGTTGTTCAGCAGCCAGCCGTCCTCGTCGAAGAAGCCCTTGTTGGCGAAGAAGTGGTTCTCGATGCGGGCGAAGGCGACGGCGAAGTCGCTCTCGTTGAACTTCGGCGGACGGGCCTCGGGCCCCCGGATCGAGATGGTGTCGCCTTCCCACTGGCTCCAGGCGGCGGCGGCCTCGGCCTGCACCCGGCGATCCGAACCGGTCAGGCGGCGATGGTAGGCGGCGATCAGGTCGCCGCGCTCGGCCTCCGGGATCGGCGCCTTGAACTTCTCGAAGGCGTCGGGGAACAGCATGCCCGCGCCATCCTGATAGAACCATTTCAGCTCGCGCTGGGTGACCAGGAAGATGCCGCGCAGCACCAGGCCGCTGACCCGCTCGGGATGGGTGATGGCGTAGGCCAGGGCCAGGGTGGAGCCCCAGCTGCCGCCGAACACCACCCACTTCTCGATTCCCAGATGCTCGCGCAGCCGCTCGATGTCCTCGATCAGGCTCCAGGTGGTGTTGTTCTCCAGGCTGGCGTTGGGCCGGCTCTTGCCGCATCCGCGCTGGTCGAACAGCGCCACGCGGTATTTCTCCGGGTCGAAGAACCGCCGCATGGTCGGATTGATCGCCCCGCCCGGGCCGCCATGCAGCACCACGGCGGGCGCGCCATCCCGCTTGCCGCATTCCTCGAAGAAGATCTCGTGCGGGCCGTCGGTCTTCAGCCAGCCGAAGTTGAACGGGTCGATCTCGGGATAGAGACCGCGACGGCCGGTGGTCTGGCCGATGGAGGAGTGGGGGGAGGGACGATCCATGGTGGCGTTCTAAGGCGGTTTCCCCAGGGTCGCCACCTCGGAGTTCCTCAACGCGTTCCTCCTCCGACGCGCCCTTTGGCGCGACGGGGGAGGGGGACCGCCTGCGAAGCGGGGGGTGGAGGGGGCTGCGCGGATGACAGGGACTACCTGGAACGCCGTCATCCCGGTCGGAGCGCGCAGCGCGGAGCGCCGGGACCCAGGGGGTCGGCGCACAGGTTTGGACGCTGCGTTCGAGAGCCGGCTTCTTCGCCCCCTGGCTCCCGGGTCGCCCCGTGGGCGCCCGGGATGACGGTGAGCCTAGAGAGGAAACCGCCGCCCCAGCCAGTCGAGCAGGGCCGCGTTGGTTTCCGCCGGCTTTTCCTGCTGGGTCCAATGGCCGCTGCCCTTGATCAGGGTCTTCTCCAGGTCGTCGCAGATCGCCTCCATGCCGTCGGCCGACGACGGCGGCAGCACGGCGTCCTTTTCCGCCATGACCATCAACGACGGCTGGCGCACCCGGTGCTCGATGGTCTCCGCCGCGATCCAGTTGCGGGTGAAGTTGCGGTACCAGTTGATGCCGCCGGTGAAGCCGGTGCGCTCGAAGGTCTCCACATAGGCCTCGAATTCCGCGTCGCTCAGGAAGAAGGGCCGGGGATCGAACTCCGGACCCCAGGCCTCCAGCATGTCGACCATGGCGAAGGCCGACGGATCGCCCTCCTTGCGCTCGGTGGCGAAACCGGCGGAGGCCTCTCCTGGCATGTCGATGGGGCTGCGCAGGAAGAAGTCCATCACCTTGCGCGGATTAGCGTTTAGCACCGCGTCGGCCTCGCCGGGCGTCTGGAAATGCACGATGTACATCCGCTCGCCCAGCCGCTTGCGCATGATGGCGATGGGATCGGCGGGCGCCCGGGGCTGGAACGGGGTGTTGAGGCTGATCACCCCAGCCACCCGGTCCGGATGACGGATGGCCATGTACCAGACGACAAAACCGCCCCAGTCATGGCCGCAGAAGATCGCCTTGGGGGCGCCGATGTGATCCATCAGGGCCACCAGATCGGCGCACAGGGTCTCCAGGTCGTAGCTGGTCACCTCCTCGGGCTGGTCGGTCAGGCCATAGCCGCGCTGGTCTGGCGCCACGACCCACCGCCCGGCGTCGGCCAGGGCCTTGATCTGGTGGCGCCAACTGAACGCCAGCTCCGGAAAGCCGTGGCTGAAGATGATCGGCACGCCGGTTTTCGGCCCGGCCTCGTAATAGGCCATGCGGATGCCGTTGACCTCGGCATACTGCACCGGCGGCATCATGGTCTCGATGGCGGACATGGCGATCTCCCCTTGTGTCTGGCGCAAGGTGGCGGGCGGTCGCCACGGAAGGCAACCGTGAAAATCCTCCTCCGACGGGCCGCAGGCGCGGCGGGGGAGGGGGACCGCCGGCCCGACTCAGGGCCGGTGGTGGAGGGGGCGGCGCCGGCGCCTGGCGATAGCCATGAATGCAGCGGTCGCCGGCTTCGCCCTCTGAACAGGAAATTGCGCTCGTCGCCCAACCGGCCTAGATGACCGACACCTTGTCCGACGCCTCCCGAAACCTTCCGCCGCCGGCCCCCACCCCCTGGGGTCTCGTCATCATGCTCGGCGCGATGACCGCCTTCGCGCCGATGTCGATCGACATGTATCTGCCGGCCCAGATGTCCATCGGCGCGGCCCTGGCGGCGGACCATTCGCAGGTCGAGCTGACCCTGGCGACCTTCCTGGCCGGCATGGCCATCGGCCAGTTCTTCTACGGCCCGGCCTCGGACCGGTTCGGACGCCGCGCGCCGGTGCTGGTCGGCTGCGCCATCTATGTGCTCGCCTCGGCCATCTGCGCCCTGACCAACAGCATCGAGGCCCTGATCGCGGCGCGCTTCGTTCAGGCCCTCGGCGGATGCGCCGGCGGCGTCGTCGCCCGGGCCATCGTGCGGGACAATTTCGACCACCGCGACACCGCCCGCATCCTGTCCCTGCTGATGCTGGTCATGGGTCTCGCGCCGATCCTGGCCCCGATCGCCGGCAGCTTCGTCCTGACCATCGCCGACTGGCGGGCCATCTTCTGGTGTCTGGCCGTCTTCGGCGTGCTGGTGGCCCTGGCCGTCTGGCTGCGGCTCAAGGAATCCCGCTCCGAAGAGACCGCCGCCCAGGCCCGGCTGGAAAATCCCTTCCAGGCCTTCGGAGCCCTGCTGGTTCAGCCCAGGCTGATCGGCTACCTGCTGGCCGGATCGCTGAACGGGGCGGTGCTGTTCACCTACATCTCGGCCTCGCCGGGCCTGATCATGGGCATCTACGGCGTCTCGCCGGTCGCCTACAGCTGGGTGTTCGGGTTCAACGCCGTGGGCATCATCGGCATGAACCAGGTCAACAGGGTCCTGCTCCGAACCTGGTCGCCCGACGCCATCCTGCGCGTCGCCAGCACGGCGGGGATCACCTTCGGCCTACTGCTGGCCGCGGCGGCGATCACCGGCCTTGGCGGGCCCTGGACGGTGCTCCCGCTGCTGTTCGTCACCCTGGCGACCTATGCCCTGATGGCCGGCAACACCACGGCCGGCGCCCTCAACTGCGACCCCCGCCGCGCCGGCTCGATCTCGGCCCTCAGCGGCGGCCTGTCCTTCGGCGCCGGCGCCGTGGCCTCGGCCATCGGCGGGGCGCTGTATAACGGCACCCCCGTGCCGATGGCGGCGGTGATGCTGATCTGCCTGGTCGGATCGGGCGCGGCCCTTCGGCTGCTGGCCCTGCGCCCTCAGCCGGCGCTCTGAGGCCGCAAGACTGACACTGCTAGCAGCAGCCAGCCGATCATGAAGGCCAGGCCGCCCAGAGGCGTCACCGCGCCCAGCCAGCGCGGCGCGCCGAACGCCATGGCGATCAGCGAACCGCTGAACAGCGCCACGCCGGCCAGGAAGGCGAGGCGGGTTCCGGTGATGATCTGAAGCCCGGTCCGGGTCAGGGCGGCGACCGCGATCACCGCCAGGGCGTGCACCCCGGCGTACTGGCTGGCGGTCTTCAGCCAGCCTATGGCCTTCTCGTCGGTCATGCCGTGGGCCGCGAAGGCGCCGAAGGCGACCGAGGCCAGACCGATCAGGGCCGCCAGGGCAATGTCCGTGTTCCTGTTCGTCATCCCGCTTGACCCACCGTCACCGTTGTAATCGCCCTTGGGCGGCGTAACCTGAACGTCGATAAGGCAACTGCGTCCCACCGGGAGACGCAGACCTTTCTCAGGGAAGGACATACCCCATGGCGCTGACTCGTGGCGACGACTATCCGATTCACCAGACGCCCGAACCCATCGCCTACGGGGGCACGGACCGGAACTTCTACGACCGCTATTTCTTCAACGGCTACCATCCGTCGGAGGGGGAGGACTTCTTCGCCCTGGCCTTCGGGGTCTATCCCCATCTCAATGTCACCGACGCCTCTTTCGTGGTGGTTCGCAACGGCGTCGAGGTCGCGCTTCACGCCAGCGGCTGGCTGGGCGACCGGATGGACATGGCGGTCGGGCCGATCCGCATCGAGGTGCTCGAACCCCTGCAGAAACACCGCATCAGCGTCGATGCGCCGGACAAGGGGATCAAGGCGGAGATCGTCTTCGAGGGCCGTTCCTTCCCGATCGAGGAGCCGCGCTTCATCCGCCGCAACGGAACCCGCGCCTTCATGGACTACACCCGCCTGACCCAGAACGGCCGCTACAGCGGCTGGATCGAGCTGGACGGAGAGCGGCGCGGCGTCGACGGCTTTGTCGGAACCCGCGACCGGTCCTGGGGCGTGCGGCCGGTCGGGGCCCGCGACAGCCAGGACGTGGTGCCGCCCCAGGCGCCGCAGTTCTACTGGCTCTGGTCGCCCAGCAGCTTCGACAACGGCAGTTTCTTCTTCCACTCCAACGAAGACGCCCTCGGCCGCGCCTGGAACACCCGCGCGGTCTGGGCGCCGGACGGGGCGGGAGAGGACGGCTTCGAACATCTCAACGGCGAGGCCAGCATCGTCTTCAAGAGCGGGACGCGCCATGCGGCCAGCGCGGTGGTCGCCCTGTCCGACGACTTCGGCAAGCCCGCCGGCAAGGTCGAGTTCGCGCCGGTCTATGAATTCCTGATGATGGGCCTGGGCTACACCCACCCCAAATGGGGCCACGGCGCCCTGCATGGCGAGCTGACGGTCGAGCGCGAGGACATCGTCCTGGCCGACGCCGACCCGAAGATGCCGTTCAATCTCCATGTCCAGGCCCTCTCGGACGTCACCTACACCAGCCCGGACGGGACGGTGTTCAAGGGCCGCGGCGTGCTGGAACAGCTGGTCATCGGGCCGCACCGGCCGTCCGGCTTCGAACAGATGCTGGACTTCGCCCCGTGAGCCTGCAGGCGCAACTGGAAGCCTATCTCAGCCGCACCAGCGGCAAGCCGACGAAGGTCCACGACCTCTCCCGCATCCCCGGCGGCGCCAGCCGCGAGACCTATCGCTTCGACGCCGAGGTCGGTGGGGAGCGTCGCGGCCTGATCCTGCGCCGCGATCCGGTCGGCAGCCTGATCGACACCGAGCGCCGGCTGGAATTCCTGGCCTTCCGCTCTTTCCACGGCCGGGGTCTTCCGGTGCCGGAGGCGGTGGCGCTGGAAGAGGAGGGGGCGGAGCTTGAACGCCCATTCTTCATCATGGGCCGCATCGACGGCGGCAAGGCCCAGAGCCCGTTTTCCGCGCCGCCCTACGGCGAACATGCAGAGGCTATCGGCGAGCAGTTCTTTTCCCACCTGGGAGCCATTGCGGCCGCCGATCCGGCCGGCCTGCCCATCGCCGAGGCCGCGCCGGCCCCGGCCCTCGACGCCTGCTGGAGCCAGGCCCTCGACTATTGGGAAGGGGTGATCGACGCGGACGAGGAGCATCCGCAGATGATCGTTCGCGCGGCCATCCGCCGGCTGCGCCGCAATCCGCCGCCGCCGGCCCAGAAGCTCAGCGTCGTGCACGGCGACTACCGCACCGGCAATTTCATGCATGACGGCGCTGGCCGGATCATCGCCCTGCTGGACTGGGAAATGGCCCATATCGGCGATCCGCTGGAGGACCTGGGCTGGGCCATCGAGCCCCTGTGGTCCTACGGGGAGACGGACCGGGTGTCGGGGATGGTCCCGCGCGAGACCGCCATCGCCATCTGGGAGCGCGCCAGCGGTCTGAAGGTCGACCCGGCCGCCTTCGCCTGGTGGGAGCTGTTCGCCTCGGTCAAGGGCGCCGCGATCTGGATTTCCTCGGCCAGGGAATACCGCGCCGGCGGCCTCAAGGACCCGGTGCTGGGGCTGTCGGGCTGGTACACCGCCCGGCGGCAGGACCAGATCATCGCCGCCGCCCTGGCCAGACTGGAGGGCCTGTCATGACCCCGACCGTCGCCGAACTGCTGCTCGGCAACTTCCTGGCCCTGGCCGAACCCCCGCCGCCCGAGTCCATGGGCGACTTCATGGCCGGCAGGATCGGCGTCACCGGCATGATCGCCATGCTGGCCGCCCAGGAGGCCGAACGCGGCGCGCAGGCCCGTCTCTGGGAAAACGCCGCCATCCGCGACCTCCTCGCTCGGGGCGGCGCTCCCGTGCCCGCGGGGGCCGAGACCGAAACGGACTTCTCCATCACCGGCCTCGACCGGGTGAACGCGACCCTGCGCAGGGCCCTGATCGCCCTGCATATCGCCGTGGAAGAGAAGGGCGACACCGACCTCGACCACGCCATCCTGCGCTTCTATCTCAACAGCGCCGACATGCGCCGCCTCGACATGCCGCCGCTGCCGCCCGGCTAGCGCGAATCCTTCTCCCGCTTGCCGGGAGAAGGTGGCCCCGAAGGGGTCGGATGAGGGCAGCGCCAGCCTGTCCCGATCAAACACGTCCCGGCGCGGTGGACGCGGCCGCCAATCGTCAACCTGTCGCGCCGCCCTCATGCGTCGGCCTGCGGCCGCCACCTTCTCCCGGCGAGCGGGAGAAGGAATCGAGGCAAGCTGCCCTGGCCATGACCAAACCCATCGCCCTCGACCGCCAGACCACCGAGATCCTCGAACGCAAGCTGCGCCAGCATCTGCAGGACGAGTACGGCTTCGAGCTGGGTCAGTTCGAGGCCCTCGACCTCATCGACTGGCTGGCGGAGACCCTCGGTCCACTCTGGTACAACCAGGGCCTCTATGACGCCCAGGCCATCCTTCGGAAGAAGTCGGACGACCTCATCGAGGCCGTCGCCGAAATCGAGAAGCCGGTGAAGCTGTGAGCCCGTTCGAGTTCTTCTTCAGCTTCTACGGCCTGCTCCTCGGTCTGTCGGTCGCCGTCCTGGCCACCGGCGCGGCGCGGGCGTTCAAGCATCGCAAGACCCGTCCGGTCGGCTGGCTCACCCCGCTGCTGGCGGTCTTCGTGGCCCTCGACATCTCCACCTTCTGGGAGGCGGCCTGGGTCAACTACCGCAACCTGCCGGTCAGCTACGGCCTGCTGGTCGGCGGCCTTGTCGTCGCGGTGGTCTATTTCATCGCCGCCGCCCTGGTCTTCCCGGACGACAGCGACCGGCCGGCCCCCCTCGACGACCACTTCTGGGCCAACCGGCGGGCGAGCCTCCTGTTGCTGATCCTCGCCAATCTGCTCGGCGTCGCCGGTCAACTGGCGGTCAATCTCACCCGCGAGAACGGCGCCGGCCTGGCGACCGCCTACGCCATCAACATGGGCATCTACATCGTCCTGATCGGCTGCGCGGCCTGGACACGGCGGCGCTGGCTGTTCGCCCTGACGATCGGCGCCCACACGCTGCTGTATCTCTACATCGCGGTCGTCTCGATCCTGCATCCGCCGGCGGCCTGATTTTCACCCGGAAGAAAACCCGGACCCGAAAACCCCCGCGGATCGCGGCCGCCAGTTCCCATCGGCCAGGCGTCTCCGGTGTGGGTCGGCCGCGGCCTACAATCCCCGCCGGTCGGCCTACAGACCGGCCTACGCTCCAGCCTACCTTCGCGGAAGGCCAGGCTACGCAAAAGCCAACGCCCGCTGGCGTTTGGCCGGATTTCTTCGCCGCCGAAAAGACATCAACTGTTTTGTGGGTCGGCGGCCTCGCGGTACAATGCTGGCCGCTTCCATAGGCGGCTCCCGAGGCGTATCTCCGGGCGACTCCTGCTAACGGATCCCATGCCCACGTCGCTCCGCCTTGGCCTGTTCTACGCGGCGATCTTCGTCGGCACCGGCGCCAGCCTTCCCTACATCCCGGTGTGGTTTCGGGCCCAGGGACTGAGCGGCGCCCAGATCGGCGTCATCCTCGCCGCGCCGATGATGGTGCGGATCGTCTTCTCGCCGATGCTGGCCATCTGGGCGGACGGCTTTTCCCTTCGCCGCACGCCGCTGTTCATTCTCGGCCTCGGGGCGGCGGCGGCCTATGGGGCCATGGGTCTGGTCCACGGCTTCTGGGCCTGGCTGTTCGCCTGGCTTCTCGGCGCCTGTCTGCTTGGCACCATCGCCCCGCTGGGGGATGTGCTCAGTCTGCGGCTCGCCAGGCGGGAAGGCTTCACCTACGCCTGGCCGCGCGGCATCGGCTCCCTGGCCTTCGTCGGCGGCAACATCGGCATGGGCGCGCTGCTGACGGTGATGCGGCCCGACCTGGTGCTGTTCTGGACGGTCGGCGCCGCCCTGCTGGCGGCCCTGGCCAGCTGTGGCCTGCCAAAGGAGCCGGTCCATGAGGCCGGCGAGGCCCCGCCGCGAACCTCCCGGTTCCGGGGCACGTCGGACCTGCTGCGCAATCGCCCCTTCCTGCTGGCGATCGCCGGCAGCGGCGTCATCCAGGCGACCCACGCCTTCTACTACGGCTTCTCGGCCCTGCTCTGGCGGCGTCAGGAGATTGGCGAGATCTATATCGGCCTGCTCTGGGGGCTGGGGGTGCTGGTGGAGATCGCCTTCCTGTGGTTCGGCGAACCGATCCGGCGGCGGATCCGTCCCGAATGGATGGTGGCGATCGGCGGCGGCGCGGCCCTGGTCCGCTGGACGGCCCTGGCCTTCTCCCCGCCGCTCTGGCTGCTGTTTCCGCTGCAGGCGCTGCACGCCCTCAGCTTCATGGCCAGCTTCATGGGCTCGCTGGCCTTGATCGAACGCTACGCGCCGCCCCACGCCGCCTCCGCCGCCCAGACCCTCAGCTCGGCCTGCGCCGGAGGGCTGTTCATCGGCCTGGCGACCCTGATGTCCGGTCCGTTGTTCGACGCCTTTGGCGCTCTGGGCTATCTGGGAATGAGCCTGATGACCCTGACGGGGCTTGTGGCGACGGCCATGCTCATTCGCCGCCCGTGACGGGAGACAGCATCCTGTCCGAAAGTTCATCTTCGGACATATTGCCACAGTGGGGAACTCAGTCGATAACCCCGATATCTCATTCTGGGGGGAGGGACGCCCCTTGCAAGCGTTGATGGAAATGATTGCGACGGTGGTCGTCTGGCTGGCCGTCGCCACCTTGAACCAGATCGGTATCGAGGTTGACCTGCCCAAGCCGGAGCCCAAGGCCGAGCGGGTGATCCGTCGCGAATCGGTGAGACCCGAGGAATCGGCCGCGCGGATCGATCCGTGCCCTGAGACTGCGCCCGTCAAACCGAAAACCGCCGCCGCGGCCGCCTGAACGGCGTTTTCCGGCCAAATGAAATCGTTACAAGCCGCTTAACGCGCAGAGCAATCGCGGCTAAGTTTCCCTTTGTGCGCGAGGACGAGGGGTCGGGGTCCCGCGCGATGGGTAACCCGGCCGTTCAGGACCACGCCCGCGCATGAAGGCCAAGAAGCGCCCGACGCTCGATTTCACCCGCATTGCGCCGGAAGGGATCGTCCCCCGCTTTGAACCCGCACCCGACCAGCGCCCGGACGCGCCGCCGGTCGTCGAGGCAGAGCTGGAGATCATTGAGGCGCCCGCCGTCGAGATGGCGCCGGAGCCGGCAGCGGACCTGACGCCGCCGACGCCCGAGACCGCGCTCAAGCCGGCCGCCGAGGCGCCGTTTCCGCCGGCGGTCATTGGCGGGCTGCCCCGGGTGAAGGAGCGCAGCTCGGCGGCGATCTGGGTGATCGCCAGTCTGGTCTCGGCGCTGTGGGCCGCCGCGCCGGTCGCCTACGCCTTCGGCTATCGGAAGGGGGTGGTTCCGCTGCAGTCCGATCCGCTGGCCCTGACGGTGTTCGCCCTGCTGGTCGTCGGGCCCCTGGCCCTGATCTGGATCGCGGCCTATCTGATGCGCCAGGGGCAAAGGCTGTCCAGCGACATCCGCATGACCCGCGACCTGGCCCAGACCATGGTCGGTCCGGCCGCCTTGGCGGCGGCGGACTCCGGCGCCGCCGTCGAACTGATCCGCCAGCAGATCGACGCCGCTTCCGCCTCGGCCGCCGAGGCCCGTGAGACCATGCTGGCGCTGCGCCAGGCGCTGGCAGAGGAAACCGAGCGACTGGCCGAGGCCGCCGCGAGCGCCGAGCGGACGTCGAAGTCCCTGGCCGAAACCCTTGGCCGGCAAAGGGAATCCCTTGGCGCGCTGAGCGGCGAACTCGACAGCCGCGCCGCCGCCGTGTCCGACAGCATTTCCATGCAGGCGCGGATGGTGGCCGAGGCCTCCGATCTGGCCGAGACCCAGCTTCGCGAAGCCGAGGCCGCTCTCGCCGCCCGCGCCGCCGACCTGGCCGCCGCCGCCGGCGAGGCCAGCGACGCCGCTCGGGTCGCCGGAGAGGACCTCGCCCGCCAGGTCGCCCGGCTGGAAACCGCCGGCGTCGGGGTGGGCGACCAGATGCGGATCGTCGAGGCGGGCCTGTCGGAACAGCGCGCCTCGCTGGTGACGGTGTCCCACGCCATCCGCGCCGACCAGGAGGACTTCGCCGCCCAGGCCGAAACCCGCGCGGCGCAACTGACCGAGTTCATGACCCAGGCGACGATGAGCGCATCGAACCTGGGCGAGACCGCCGCCAAGGGCGGGGAGGCCCTGCGCGACCTGATCGGCGAGGCCGCCAGCCAGATGCAGGCCCTGCTGGAAACCGCCGCCGCCGAGCGTGAAGCGCTTGCGGGCGAGGCCCAGAGCGCGCTGTCGCTCCTGACCGACGCCGCCGCGGGCGAGCGCGCCCGGCTTGAGCGCGAACTGCGCGAGGCGGTCGACCGCCTGACCCGCGCGGCGAACGAGGCGCGGGAGGCCGCTGAAGGACACGCCGACGCCGCCCAGAGCCGCGTCGATCAACTCAGCGAAGCGGCCTTCAACGCCCATCAGAAGGCTGACGCCATCTTCCAGGCCCGGCTCGAAGAAGCCCGGGATCTCATCGAGACCTCTGCCCAAATGGTCGAGCAGGCCGGCGCCCGCACGGCGGGCCGGCTGGAGGAGGGCGCGGCCTCGGCCAAGACCACTCTGGCCGAGCTGCAGGCTCTGCTGGCCGATCTGGAGACCCGCACCCGCGACCTGCCGCAGCAGGCCCGCGCCCAGACCGAGGAGGTCAAGGCGGCCATGGATCGCGGCATGGGCGATCTGATGGAAACCGCCCGTCGCACGGCCGAGGAAACCCAGGCCATCGACAACGCCTTCCAGGAGCGAGTGCGCCGCAATTACGACATGCTCACCGATGCGGTGAAGCTGATGGGGGTGGTGGCCGGAGCGGCCGGGCAGTCGGCCCCGGCGCCGACCACCCCGCCGCCCGCGCCCCTGCGCAGCCGCGAGATTCAGGGCGAGGGGGCCGCGTCGCGCGAATCCGGCCTGCGTCCCCGCCTGCGCCTGACGCCGACCGCGACCGACGAGGAATTCCGCAGCGTCTTCGAGACCGCTGGCGGCCGGGCTCCGTCAGAGGCCGCGCCGGAAGGGGAGGGCAACTGGAGCTGGAAGGACCTGCTGTCCTCCATCGACGGCGACAGCAGCGACGCCGAGGGCCTGGCCGAACGCCTGCTCGGCGAGATCGAGGCCATGGGCATCGACCCCACCGCGCTGCTGCCGCGCGGCCGCATCGACGAGATCGCGGCGGCCATCCAGACCCGCGACTACCAGGGCGCCCGCGAGGTGGTCCGCCGCCTGGCGCCGGCCGCCATTCGTCGCCTGATCCGCCGACTGTTCTCCGACGCCTCGCTGCGCGGCCAGACCGAACGCTATCTGCGCCGCTTCACCGGCATGCTGGACGAGGCCGCCGAGCGCGATCGCGGGGGCCTGCTGGTGGCTTCCCTGCTGTCGTCCGACGCCGGCCGGGCCTGGCTGCTGCTGGACGCCGCCGCGGGGGATCTGGCCTAGACCATGCCCAGGAAACCGCCGACCGAGGGAGAGGCCGACAGCGGTTTCTCGCGAACCCGCCGCGCGACCATCAATGATGTCGCGCGACTGGCCGGCGTTTCCAAGAAGACGGTCTCCCGGGTCATCAACGCCTCGCCCTCGGTGCAGCAGGCGACTCGGGAGCGGATCGAGGCGGTCATCCGCGAGACCGGCTATGTGCCCGACCCCCAGGCCCGCGGCCTTGCCTTTCGGCGGTCGTTCCTGATCGGGCTGATCTACGACAACCCCAACCCGCAGTATGTCGTCAACATGCAGCTGGGGCTGCTGGACGCCATGCGAGGCTCGGGCTTCGAGCTTGTGGTTCACCCCTGCGATCGCGGCAGCGAAACCCTGGTCGAGGACATCCGCTCCTTCATCGAGCGCCAGAAGCTGTTTGGCGTGGTGCTGACCCCGTCAGTGTCCGAGGACGAGCGGGTCGCCGAGGTGATGCGCGAGATCGGCTGTGAGTACATCCGGGTCGCCTCGGTCATGGTCGACGCCCCGGGCCATATGATCGAGACCCAGGACCGGCTGGGCGGCCTGGCCGCGGCGCGCCATCTGCTTTCGCTTGGCCATCGGCGGATAGGTTTCATCTCCGGCGTCGCCACCTTCCGGTCCTCCCATGAGCGGCGGTCCGGCCTCGAGGAAGGGCTGGCCGAGGGCGGACAGAGCCTCGATCCGGCGCTGGTTGCGGAGGGGGCCTATACCTTCGAGTCCGGGCACGACTGCGCCCGCAGGCTGCTATCCCTCGCGGACAGGCCGACGGCGATCTTCGCGGCCAACGACGAAATGGCCGCCGGCGCCCTGCACGCGGCCAGGGAACTGGGCCTGTCGGTCCCGGCCGATGTCTCCATCGTCGGCTACGACGATTTCCAGATCGCCGCCCGCGTCTGGCCGCCGCTGACCACCATCCATACCCCGACCCGCAGGATCGGGCGGATGGCGGCCGAAAAGCTGATGGGTCGCGAGGCGACCGAAGGGGCCCCGGAAGCCCACCTGCCGACCCTGGTCGTCCGTCAGTCCAGCGGTCCGGCGCCGGACTGACACCAACCGGACGCCCATGCAGGGGCGCTTGCCTATCTGCATGACACCGGTTACCTGAAGGCAAAGACAGCGTTTCGGAGGAGACCCCCATGTTCGCCAAGACCCTACAGGCCACCCACCCGGACATGATGGACGGCGCGACCAATGATCAGCTGCGCGAGCGCTATCTGCTGACGGGCCTGTTCAGCGAGGGGGCGGTCAACCTTAACTACAGCCACAACGAACGCTTCGTCATCGGCGGCGCCGCACCGGGCGGCGCGCCTCTCAAGCTGCCGGACCAGACGGAGCCGGAGAGCGCCAAGGGTCACCCCTTCCTGGAACGGCGCGAGATGGGGGTGGTCAATGTCGGCGGCCCCGGTCGCGTCACGGTCGACGGCGAGGTCTTCGACCTGGCGCCCCGCGACGGCCTCTACCTGCCGATGGGAACCCGGGAGGTGATCTTCGAAGGGCAGGGCGCGCGCTTCTATCTCGCCTCGACCCCGGCTCACGCGGCCTTCCCGGTGAAGAAGATCTCCATCAACGAGGCCACGCCCTTGCAGCGGGGCTCTCTGGAGACTTCCAACGAGCGGACCATCTACCAGTACATCATCCCCGGCGTCTGCCAGTCGGCCCAGCTGCTGCTGGGGCTGACAATCCTCAACACCGGCAGCGTCTGGAACACCATGCCGCCCCACCTGCATGACCGTCGCTCGGAGATCTATTTCTACTTCGACCTCAAGGATGACGAGCGGGTCTTCCACTTCATGGGCGAGCCCGACAGCGCCCGCCACATCGTTGTCGCCAACGAGGAGGCGGTGGTCAGCCCGCCCTGGTCGATCCACATGGGTTCGGGAACCGCCAACTACGCCTTCATCTGGGCCATGGGCGGTGAGAACCTCGACTACACCGACATGAACGTCCTCGACATCTGCCAGCTCAAATAGGACCGCCATGAGCGATCTCTTCAGCCTCGCCGGCCGCACGGCCATGGTCACCGGCGCCAATACCGGTCTGGGTCAGGCCATGGCGGCGGCGCTCGCCGTGGCGGGAGCGGACATCGTCGCCGTCGGCCGCTCGGTTCCCGATGAGACCGAGGGGCTGGTGCGGGCGACCGGCAGGGGCTTTCATTTCGTCGAGGCCGACCTTGGGGACCCCGGCGTCAGCGGGGATGTCATCGCCGCGGCCAAGGCCGCCGCGGCCGCGCCGGATATCCTGGTCAACAACGCCGGCATCATCCGCCGCAATGACGCCCTGGACTTCACCGAGGATGACTGGGACGCGGTGATGAACGTCAATCTGAAGACCTGCTTTTTCCTCACCCAGGCCGCCGCGCGGGAGATGATCGGGCGGCGCGGATCGGACCACGGCGCCGGAAAGGTGATCAACATCGCCTCCATGCTGTCTTTTCAAGGCGGGGTCCGCGTGGCCTCCTACGCGGCGAGCAAAAGCGGCGTCGCTGGGCTGACGCGGCTGCTGGCCAATGAATGGGCCGCCAAAGGGATCAATGTGAACGCCATCGCGCCCGGATACTTCTCGACCAACAACACCGAGGCCTTGCGGGCCGATCAGGACCGCAACCGCTCGATCCTGGAGCGGATTCCGGCCGGCCGGTGGGGCGAGCCTTCCGATCTGGGCGGCGCCGCGGTGTTCCTGGCCTCGCGGGCGTCCGACTATGTCCACGGCGCCATCCTGCCGGTGGATGGGGGATGGTTGGCCCGCTGACCCGTTCCGCGTCCAGGGAAAGCCCGACCAACGGCCAGGTTCGCAAGAACCTGGACTTTCTCGACGGGCTGTTCGCCGAGGCCATCCGGTATCTGGACGGCGACGATACGGCCCGGTTGATCGACTCGGCGCGCGCCGCCGCTCAGGCTGACGGGGATGCGCCCCATCTGGGCTTTCTGTTCCAGGCGGTCACGACGGAGGAGGCGTCGCTGCTGGCGCGGGCCTTCGCCTGCGCCTCGATGCTCGCCAATATCGGGGAGGATGTCGCCGGGCGGCGCCGGGCGGCGGAGTCCGAGAGCCTGGACGGGGCCGCCACCCTCGCGTCCGCGCTGGACGCGCTCGGGGCTGAGGGACGTCAGGCGCTTGCGGGCCTGTCGGTCACGCCGGTTCTGACCGCCCATCCCACCGAAGTGCGCCGCCGGGCCCTGGTCGAACGACAGTCCGAGATCGCCCGCTTGATGGCGCTGAGGCGGCATCATCTGCCGGCGGACCTCGAGGCCCATATTCGCGAGGATCTGTTCCGGGAGGTCGCCCTGCTGTGGCGGACCCGTCTGTATCGTCCCGAGAAGATCACCGTCACCGACGAGATCCGCAACGCCCTGTCCATCGTCCGCACCTCGATCCTGCCGGCGCTGGTCGAACTCTACGAGCGCTGGGTCGATGACCTCGGAGACATCGGGCCGATCCTGACCCTCGGCACCTGGCTGGGCGGGGACCGAGACGGCCACCCCGGCGTCGGGGCCGACACCCTGGCCCTGGCGCTTCGCTCCCAGGCCCGGCTGATCCTGGATTTCTACGCCGGCGAGGTTCGCCGCCTGTGGTCGGATCTGGCGATCTCCACGGCCTATGGCCCGGCGTCCGATGACCTGCTGGCGCTGGCGATGCAGGCGGACCAGCCCTCCGTCCATCGCCTGGACGAACCCTACCGTCTGGCGTTTGAACGCATTTTCGATCGGCTCTGCGCGACGTCGTCGAGGCTGACGGGGGCGCTGGTCGTTCATGCGGTCGAGGAGCCTGACGGCCCGCCCTACAACAATCCCGACGACTTCATCGCCGATCTCGAGATCATCCGGGGGGCGCTGGAATCGAGCGGCGCGGAACGGCTGGTTGGCGGACGGCTGAAGAGCCTGCTGGCGATCGCCAGGGCCTGCGGCTTCCATCTGCTGTCGGTGGATCTGCGGCAGAACGCCGACGTCCATGAGCGGGTGATCGCCGAGCTGCTCGACCGGGCCGGGGAGACGAACGACTATCTGGCCCTCTCCGAAGAACGGCGGGTCGCCTTGCTGCTCAGGGAACTGGCGACGCGCCGGCCGCTTCGTTCGCCCTTTACCGCCTATGGCGAGGAGACGACGCGGGAGTTGGCGATCCTCGACGCGGCGGCGGGCGCGATCGCCGGCTATGGGCCCGGCGCCATCGGGGCCTATGTGATTTCCAAGGCCGCCACGGTCTCCGACATTCTTGAGCCCCTTGTCATGCTGAAGCAGGCCGGCCTGGTCTGGGGCGGCGACCAGCCCCGATCCTCGATCCGTATCAGTCCCCTGTTCGAGACCATCGGCGATCTGGAGTCGGGCCCCGGCGTCCTGCGTCAATGGCTGGAGACCCCCGCCGCACGATCCCTGCTGGGCGACAAGCCGGTGCAGGAGGTGATGGTCGGCTATTCGGATTCCAACAAGGACGGCGGCTACGTCGCCTCGCGCTGGGGGGTGGCTCGCGCCGCCTCGGCCTTCGCGGAAGAATGCGACCGTCTGGGTGTCGGCCTGAGACTGTTCCACGGTCGCGGCGGCTCGGTCGGCCGCGGCGGCGGCCCGGCGGCGGAGGCGGTGCTGGCCCAGCCCCCGGGCACGGTCCAGGGCCGGCTGCGGATGACCGAGCAGGGCGAGATGATCTTTCGGCGCTTCGGCGACCAGCCGACCGCCCGTCGCAATCTCGAGGGCATGACCGCCGCTGTCCTGACCGCGACGGCAAGGCCGCACCCGCCGGGCCACGACAAGGCGGCCAGGGCCATGGACGCCCTGGCGGAGGGCGCCTTCGCCCACTATCGCGCCCTGGTCTACGAGACCCCGGGTTTCGAGGACTTCTTCTGGGAAGCCACGCCGATCTCGGAAATCGTCCAGCTCAATATCGGCAGCCGCCCGGCGTCGCGCACGGCGAGCCGGCGGATCGAGGACCTGCGGGCCATTCCCTGGGTCTTCAGCTGGTCGCAGTCGCGGGTGATGCTGCCGGGATGGTACGGCCTTGCGGGCGGCGCTTCCCGGGCGGGGCTGGAGGCGGCGCGGCTGGCCGATCTGGCCGCCGAGTTCGATATCGTCGAGACCCTGCTGTCGAACATGGAGCTGGCGCTGGCCCAGAGCGACATGACCCTTGCGGCGCGCTACGCCGGGCTCTGCGCCGACCGGGCGCTGGCCGATCCCATCTTCGACGCCATTCGGCGGGAGCATGACGATGCGGTGGCTCTGGCCCTGGCGATCCGGGGCGGCTCCCGACTGCTGGACAACCGGCCCGACCTTGCCGAGTCGGTGGCGCTGGCGGCCCGTTCGGTTAGGCCCCTGAACCACCTGCAGCTGGAACTGCTCTCGCGCCGGCGCAAGGGCGACGAGACAGAGGCCACCCGGCTGGCGATCCAGCTGACCGTCACCGGAATCGCCTCGGGTCTGCGCAACACCGGGTGAGGCGGCGTCCGCCGCGCCGCCGCGTCAGACCAGGCTGTTCAGATAGTCCTCGAGGTTTGTGTAGCCGTCGCCATCAGGGTCCTGGGCGCCGTCGGCCGGATTGGCGGGGTCCAGGCCGTGGTTGCGTTCCCAGTCATCGGGCATGCCGTCCTGGTCGCTGTCCTTCGGCGCCGTCCCGCTAGAGAGCTCAGGCCAGCCGCCGACTTCCTGCTGGCTGTCAATGCGCCGGCCTTCGCCGCTCAGCACGCCCTCGATGATCCGCTGATCGACGGAATCGCGCACCCGCGACGCCCCCGCTCGGGCAAGCACTGCCGCCTGCGCCTCGGTCGGCCCCGAGGTCGTCAGGCCCGAGGAGGCCAGGGGACCCTCGGAACGATAACTGGCCGGCGGCGTGCAGCCGACCAGGAACCAGGGATCGGCCGGCACCCGACCGGCCATGGCATTGTCGGCGAAGTAGGCGCGCGACAGGCTGTTTTGTTCGCAGAAGGCCAGCGAGCCCCTGCTGTCAGGTCCCGGAAGATAGGCGTTGCCGATGAAGTCGTAGGCGGCCATCGCGGCGCTGTCGGCGTTGTAGCCGGAGGCCTCGCCGCCCCAGTTGTAGAAGACGTTGTTCCTGAACTCGATCCGCGGGCCTTCGGGATCGAGCGCGGGCGGGTTGTAGTTTCCGGGCCGTGGCATGCGGGCCAGATGATTGGCCCAGAGGTTGTGGTGGAAACTGAACCGCGCGCCATAGCCTCCCCGGATCAGGCTGCCGTAGCCGTGGCGACCCTTGGCATGCAGCGAGCGATTGAGGGAATCGCCGATCAAGCTCCACTGAACCGTGACGTCATAGACCCCGGCTTCGGGCGGATTGTAGCGGCTTCCGACCGACAGGGTCTCATCGACCGACCAACTGGCGGAAACATGGTCGATTATGATTCGCGAACCCCGGGAGACGGTGACCGCGTCGTCCTGAACCCCCGATTCGTCGCCCAGGCGCGACCGGATATAGCGCACGACGACATCGTCAGCCTCGATGATCAGGGGCTGGTCGGCGAGGGTGATTCCGTCGCCGGGCGCCGTCTGTCCAGCGATGGTGATCCGGGGGTGGGCGATCTTGAGCGGAGACTTGAGGTGAATGGTCCCGGACAGGGAGAAGACGACCGTCCGGGGGCCCTTGGCGTCGATGGCGGCCCGCAGGCTTCCGGGGCCGGAATCCTCAAGATTGGTGACGTAGATGACGGCTCCGCCGCGCCCGCCGTCGGAAAGCCGGCCATGGCCTTCCGCGCCCGGGAAGGCGATCTGGCCCGGTCCCGTCGCGGCGAGTGTCTGGCAGGGGAGGGCGACCATCGCCCCAGCGAACAGCACCAGGCCGTGGTGGAAGAGTCGCAATGGGAATTCTCCTGTCGCCGGATGTTTCGCCGGGGGCTTGTCAAAACCGGACAATCTGAGCTATCCCTGTCGATGATACCGGTGTCAAACAGAGTCTACCTCTGCATGACACCGGTGTCATGTCCCAGAGCCGTTTCAATGCGCGGGCGGATCGGGGACAAGCAAAAGAGACGACAATCGACGGCGCGAGACCGTCGGACGCGCCGAAGGGGAGGGACTACAAGTGACCAAGACGGAACGTTCGCGCGCCTTTGCGCTTCGCTTCGGCGCCTCGCTGGCCGCCATGACCGTGGCGCTCGGCGCCGCCGGTGCGGTTTCAGCCCAGGAAACCCAGGACGGAGAGGTCGACACGGTTGTCGTGACCGGGTTCCGCGGCAGCCTGGCCAGCGCCCTGGCGGTCAAGAAGCAGGAAACCGCTGTCGTCGACGCCATTCAGGCCGAGGACATCGCCGCCTTTCCCGATCTGAACCTGGCCGAAGCCATTCAGCGCATCCCCGGGGTCTCGATCGACCGCGACGCCGGCGAAGGTCGCTCGATCACGGTTCGCGGGCTGGGGTCGGACTTCACCCGCATCCGGATCAACGGGGTTCAGGCCCTGGCGACGACCGGCGGCACCGACAGCTCCGGCGGGGCCAACCGGGGCCGTCAGTTCGACTTCAACATCTTCGCCTCCGAACTGTTCAACAGCATCAAGGTTCGCAAGACCCAGGCGGCCGAGGTGGAGGAGGGATCGCTCGGCGCGACGGTCGACCTGCGCACCTCCCGCCCCTTCGACTACAAGGGCCGGGTCTTCACCGTCGCCGGACAGTACGGCTACAGCGACCTGTCCAAGGAATGGGATCCGCGCGGCGCGCTGCTCTACAGCGACCAGACCGCCGACGGGACCTGGGGCGCCCTGTTCTCGGTGGCCTACAGCCGTCGCAACCTGTTCGAAGAGGGCTTCAGCACGGTGCGCTGGGCTGACGCGGCCAGCAGCAGCGGCTTCCAGTCCTGCGCCGCCGGCGCCACGGACCTCTGCACAAACCCGCAGCGCAACTCGATCTACCATCCGCGTATTCCGCGCTATGGCCGCCTGACCCACTCGCAGGAGCGTCTCGGGGCCACGGGATCCCTGCAGTTCCGCCCGAGCGACCGCACCACGATGTCGCTCGACATCCTCTACGCCGATCTGCAGTCGACCCGGCAGGAGGACTTCCTGGAGTCGCTGTCCTTCAGCCGGTCCGGCTCACAGGGCAAGGGCGCGACGGACGTGCTGGCCGCCGAGGTGAACGGCAAGGGCAACGTGGTCTACGGCCTGTTCAACGATGTCGACGTGCGCTCGGAGTCCCGCTTCGACGACCTGGAGACGACGTTCAAGCAGTGGACCTTCGACGTCCAGCACGAGTTCAACGACCAGTGGCGCGCCAGCTTCGTGGTCGGCCGGGCGGAGTCCAAATTCCGCAATCCGATCCAGACCACCGTCACCCTCGATCGCCTCGATATCGATGGCTATTCCTGGGATTTCCGCGGCAATGATCGCCAGCCGAAGATCGACTACGGCTTTGACGTCGCAAACCCCGCCAACTGGCAGTGGATCAACTCGCCGCCGGCCGGCGCGACGGGATCTGAAATCCGCGTCCGACCTCAGGGCGTCGACAACGTCTACACCACCGGTCGCTTCGATCTGGTCTTCGATCTGAACGACGTCTGGACCTTCAAGGGCGGTGTCGACTGGGCGAAATACAACTTCGACTCGTTCGAAAAGCGACGCGCCAGCGAAACCTCCGTGCCGGCCCTGCCTCCGGGCGTGACGGTGGCGGACATTTCCAAGCTGCTGACCGGCTTCAGCAGCGGCGGGCTGCACCACAGCTGGGTCATCCCCAACCTCAACGCCATCGCCAACCTTTTCGACATCTACTGCAACTGCAACACCGGCGTCACAGGCGGGGACTTCACGCTTCAGGCCGAGACCAACGGCAATGCCCGCGGCAACAACCGGGGCGCCGAGGAACTGGCCCAGAGCGCCTATCTGCAGGCCCAGTTCCGCTCCGAACTCTGGGGCATGCCGTTCCGCGGCGACTTCGGGATCCGCTATGTCGAGACGGACGTGGAGTCCTATGGCTACCTCGCCACCGGCGGCGGCAGCCTGGTTCGGGTCAAGAACGACTACACCAACGTCCTGCCGTCCATGAACCTGGCGCTCGACATCAAGGACGACATGATCGTGCGCTTCGGCGCGGCAAAGGTCATGGCCCGGCCGCAGCTGCCCAGCCTGTCGCCGGGCGGTACGGTCAACACCTCGGCCCTGACCATCACCACCGGCAACCCGTTGCTCGATCCCTTCGAGGCGACGACCTACGACCTCAGCTTCGAATGGTACTTCGCCAAGGACTCGCTGTTCTCGGTGGCGCTGTTCTACAAGGACATCGACAGCTACATCCAGACGGTGCGTGAAAGCCGCGACTTCGGCTCGACCGGCCTGCCGCTCAGCCTGCTGCCGCCGGGTCAGGACGCCAATACCGTCTATGCCATCACCAGCCCGGTCAACACGCAGGGCGGCCCGCTGAAGGGCTTCGAGATCAGCTACCAGCAGCCCTTCACCTTCCTGCCGGCGCCGTTCGACAAGTTCGGGATGGTGTTGAACTACACCTATGTGCAGTCCGAGATTGAGTATGTGACCTCGGCGACCTCGGGGCTGACGGTCACGGACGACCTGGTGAACCTCTCGCCGCGGGCCTACAACGCCACGCTCTATTATGAGAACGACAAGTTCAGCGCCCGGGTCTCGGCCTCCTATCGCGACGACTACCTGCAGACGGTTCCTGGCCGGAACAGCAGCACCGCCGCCGGCGCGACCAACGTCAATGATGTCGAGGGCAAGCGGGCGACGTTCAACGTCGACATGTCCGCCTCGTACAAGGTCAACGACTCCCTGAAGCTGACCCTGGAAGGGCTGAACCTGACCGACGAATACAACGATCAGTTCATCTCGAACTCGGCGGACCGCGCGTCGGTCTATCATCGCACGGGCCGCCAGTTCTACTTCGGCTTCCGGTACAACTTCTAAGCTATCCCTCTTGCGTGAACTGGGCGCCGGACACTCCGGCGCCCAATTTTTTCAGCTAGATTGGGCGCCCAGACTTCAAAGGAGCGCGCGATGACACACGACCGAATGTCCGTTCTGACGGCAATGATGGCCCAGGGTGTCATCCCGGTTTTCTATCATCCCGATCCAGAGGTCTGCATCCAGGTGATCCAGGCCTGCGCCAACGGCGGCGCGCCCTGCATCGAATTCACCAATCGCGGCGATTTCGCCGCCCATGTCTTCCTCGACGTTGCCCGTCATTTCGCCAGCGCTGATCCGCGCGTGGTCATGGGCGTCGGTTCGATCGTCGATGCGCCGACAGCCGGCCTCTACATCGCCAACGGCGCCAGGTTCGTTGTCGGTCCGGTGCTGAACGCCGAGGTCGCAAGAGTCTGCAACCGTCGCATGATCCCCTACAGCCCCGGCTGCGGAAGCGCCTCGGAGATTTCGGACGCCCAGGAACTGGGCTGCGAGATCGTCAAGGTGTTCCCCGGATCGCAGGTCGGCGGCCCCGAGTTCGTCAAGGCCGTGCTGGGGCCGATGCCCTGGACCCGGATCATGCCGACGGGCGGCGTCGACCCTGATGAAGCCAGCCTCAAGGCCTGGTTCGGCGCCGGCATCGTCGCCGCCGGCATGGGGTCGAAACTCATCACCCAGGCCATGCTCGACGCCCGCGACTGGTCCGGGATCGAGGCGAAGGTGCGGGCCACCGTCCAGCTGATCGACACCATACGGAAGTCAAAGTGAGCAAACCGATCCTCGATATCCGCCCGGAATCCGACTGCCGCTGGGACCTGGTGTCCTTTGGCGAGGTGATGCTGCGCTTCGACCCCGGCTTCGGGCGGGTGCGCAACGCCCGGCAGTTCAACGTCTGGGAGGGCGGCGGGGAGTACAATGTCGCCCGAGCCATGCGCAAATGCTGGGGCAAGCGCGCGACGGCCGTGACCGCCCTGCCGGTCAACGACCTGGGCTGGCTGGTCGAGGATCTGATGATGCAGGGCGGGGTCGACACCAGCCACGTCATCTGGCGTGAGTTCGACGGCATCGGCCGCAATACCCGGGTGGGGCTGAACTTCACCGAGAAGGGCTTCGGCGTTCGGGCGGCGCTCGGCTGCAGCGACCGGGCCAACTCCGCCGCCAGTCAGATCGCGCCGGGCGAGGTCGACTGGGAACGGCTGTTCGGCGAGGAGGGCGTGCGCTGGTTTCACACCGGCGGCATCTTCGCGGCCCTCTCGCCCGATACGGCCCAGGCGGTGATCGAAGCGGTCAAGGTCGCGCGAAAGTACGGCACGATCGTTTCCTATGACCTCAATTATCGCGCCAGCCTCTGGAAGAGCCAGGGCGGCAAGGCGGGGGCCCAGGCGATCAATCGCGAGATCGCCCAGTATGTCGATGTGATGATCGGCAACGAGGAGGACTTCACGGCCTGTCTCGGGTTCGAGGTCGAGGGGCTGGATGAGCATATCAGCGCCATCGACCCGGCCAACTTCAAGACCATGATCGCCACGGCGGTGCGGGAGTTTCCCAACTTCAAGGTCGCGGCCACGACTCTGCGCAACGCCCGGACGGCCAGCGTCAACGACTGGTCGGCCATTCTGTGGGCCGGCGGGGAATTCTACGCTTCGCAGATGCGCGAGAACCTGGAGATCTATGACCGTGTCGGCGGCGGCGACGGCTTTGCCTCGGGGCTGGCCTATGGATTTCTTGAGGACAAGGGGCCGCAGGCGGCCGTCGAATACGGCGCGGCCCATGGCGCCCTGGCCATGACGACCCCCGGCGACACCTCGATGGTTCGCGCCGCCGAGGTCGAGGCGGTCATGCACGGCAAGGGCGCGCGGGTCATCCGCTGACCGGGTGATGGCCTGACACGAAAAGGCCGCCCCGGGAGCCCCGGAGCGGCCTTTCCGACCGAGTGTCGGTCTAGTGGCGGATGACCTCGTAGATCAGGCCGGTGGCGATGGCCGCCAGCAGGAAGTCGTCGCCGGAGCGGTACCAGTAGTAACCCCGCGGCGGGGGACGCAGCCGGTAGCGACCGTAGTCATAGACCCGATAGCTGTTGCTCCGATAATAGCGCGGCAGATAGGCCCCGCGACGCCAGGCGGCATAGCCCGGGCGATAGTAGGGGTCATTGTAGTAGGCGCTGGGCGGCGCGCCGTAGTGCCAGCGATTGCGGTAGTAGTAGCCGTTGTGGCGGCGGCTGTCCCAACGCTCGCGGCGATGGTCCCGGCGGTGATCGCGACGGGCGTCGCGGCGGTGATCCCGCCGGTCATAGCGGTCATCGCGGCGATCATAGCGATCGCGATGCTGGGCGGCGGCTTCGGTGGCGGTGGCCATGATCGGGCCGGACACACAGGCCACGGCGATCAGGCTGACCAAGAGACGTTTCATGTCGACGTCCTCCTCAACTTCGACTGCGCGATCAGAGTCCCACGTCCAACCGCTGGGTTTGCCCTCGACAGACCGACAGGGTGAATCAAACGGCCTGAACCTCGTCTGAACGACCGGTTCAGGAAGGACGTTCCCGCGCCGGCCCGTCCTTTGCCGGGACGGGTGAGGAACCGGTTCGGACCAGGCGGCGGCGGAATCCCTCCAAATCGTTACGCGACCAGGCGGGGCTTCACCTCCCGGAAAAGGGTGTGAACGCAACTCTACTTTTGTCTTACCCAGCTGCTAACGACCTGAAAGTATTGGAGGAAAAATCGTCGAAAATGCCGCAACGGCGTTCGCGGTTAACCTTGCTTTCACGCGGGCGGCTCTTTGCTCACGATCGTGATCAACACGAAACGACCGCCAGAACGCGGTCCAGCACGGGATACGGCGTCATGATGATGAGCCAGGAAACCGAGACCCATCTGCCCCTGCCGGGGCCGGACACCTCGGGTGATGAGCTGTTCCGCATGGGCATGCTCTACTCGACCGGTCAGGGCGGCGCGCCGCTCGACTACGTCTCCGCGCACATGCTGTTCAATCTGGCGGCCATGCGCGGTTCGATGGAAGCGCGTCTGTACCGCAAGGAACTGAGCCAGGAGATGGCCTCCGACGAGGTCGCCGAAGCCCAGCGCCAGGCGCGGGAATGGCTGGCCCGGGCCTGATCGGCAGTCCCGGTCTTGACGACCGGAGGCCGGATTGATCGGGGTCAGTTCGTTCGGCCGTTCAGCGCGTAGCTGAATCCGAAGTCGATCGGGCTGAGATCCCGGAAATACTGCTGAATGAAGAGGTTGGCCTCGGCCACATCGCTTCGCGGCACATAGACGATGTCGAAACGCCGCAGAGGCACCAGATCGACGCCGCCATGCGTTGATCCCTTCAGAAGATCGGCCGTGCGCATCATGGCCCGCCCGTCGACTCCGCGACGCAGAATGACCACGGACTTGCGTTTCGCGGTGGGCTTGAAGCCCCCGGCCTGGATGATGGCCTGCAAGGCGTTGATATCGCCCGGCATGTCATAGACGCCCGGCTTGTCGACCTCTCCGCCCACAAACACCTTCAGGGGCTGGGCGGTCTTGACCCCCACCATCACCTGCGGCCGCAGCAGCTGGCCGGCATAGGCGCCCGAAAGGCTCGCTTCCAGCTCGGGAAGCGTGCGGTCCGCGACCATAACCGGTCCGATCAGGGGCAGGGCGAGACGGCCGTCCGGCTGAATGACGCCGGTCTTGTTCAACTCCGGGGCCGACGGAATGGTGATTTCCAACTCATCGCCCGGGTAGACCCGGTAAGGCGGCTCGGCGTCACTCCAGTCGGCATAGGGGATGTTGGGGAAGGGCTCCGCCCGGGCCGGGCGCTCCGCCCGCTCCTTGCTCTTGCCGCCGAACGGCCAGAAGGACTGGGCGACGGCGGGCCCGCCCGCGGCGAGCGCCGCGAGGCTCAGGACGGCGATCACAGTGCGGGCGCGGATCATGGGGCAAAGGTTAAGGAGAATGGGTAACGGACCATTAACGGCGCCGACCCGACTGTGCGGTTCCGACCAGAAGGGTTTCCTAGATTCGCATGGCTGCCGCCAGTTCCTGGACGATGGTTGCTCACGATCCACCGGCGCGCGCCGCGTGGGTGGGCCGGCCGCGTTACGCCCCGTCCGATTTTGTGACCCTGCTCTGGAGAGAGACGGGCCTGATGGCGGCCGTTTTCCTGCTGATCTTCCTGATCGGGCTCGGCTTCGCCTTCACGCTTAAGAAGACCTACACCGCCGGCTCCAGCGTGCTGATCCAGCTGGGCCAGGAATATGTGTATGAGCCGAGGGCGGGCGACGCGGCCCGCGGCGCGGTGCCGGACACCGATGGCCTCGTGGCCTCCGAAACCGAGATCCTGATGAGCAGCCAGCTTCGCGAGCGTGTTCTGCGCAAGCTGGGACTGGGTATGGTCTATCCCAAGCTGGGCGAAAAATACGACCTGGCCCCGCCGGCGGAAAAGCCCCTGATCATGGCCAAGGCCGTGCAGGCGATGGGCGAGAGCATGAATGTCTCGGCGGCTCCGGCCAATCCGATCGTTCGCATCTCCTTTGAGCATGACGACCCGGTGATCGCGGCCAAGGTGCTCAATACCTATCTCGAGGAATATCTCATCTACCGCCGCTCGGTTCTGATCCAGCCGGCGTCACCGGTCCTGGAGCGGCAACGGGTGCTGTTCGAGGAACGTCTGGCGCAGGCCGACGCCGCCTATCAGGACTTCCTGGCGACCAACAACATCGGTGACTTCGCTGCCCAGAAGGCCGGCCTGACCCAGACGATCGGCCAGCTGGAAGGACAGAAATACACCATCGAGGCGTCCCTGCAGGAGCGGCAGGGGCGGCTGGCGTCGCTGGAGGCCCAGCTGGCGCAGATTTCCCCGGAGATCGGCCTCTATCGTGACGCCAACACCAGCGACAGCGACAAGCTGGCCCAGCTGAAGCTGCAGCGGGAGGACCTCCTCAGCCGCTACAAGCCCGGCTCACAGCCGGTGCTCGACGTCGAGGCCCAGATTCGCCAGCTGGAGGCCGGCATGGCGGCCGGCCGCACCACCGCGCCCGGCGCCCGGCGGGTCGGCGTCAATCCCGTCTATCAGACGCTGCAGACCGAGAAGATCCAGCTCTCGGCGGAGATCGCCTCGCTGCGGAGCCTGCGCGACGCGAACCTGCAACAGTATGAGCAGGCCACCGCCCAGCTGCAGCGTTTTGCGGCCATCGAGCCCCAGTTTCAGGAGCTGAGCAGCGATCGCGACCTCCTGCAGAACAATGTCCGGGATTTCTCCATGAAGGAGCAGCAGGACCAGGCGGCCCGGATGATCGCGGGTGAGACCAACGACAATATCCGCATCGTCCAGCGGGCCTCGCCCCCGTCCAAGGGCGCCAGCCTGCGCCGGCCCGTCCTGATCCTCGCCTTCCTGTTCGCCGGTTTCTCGGCCCTGTGCGCGGGCCTCCTGCGGATGTTCCTGCGGCCCGGCCTTCCGACGCCGGCCTCGGCCTCGCGCACTCTGGATTTGCCGGTCCTGGGTGCGGCGCCGCTGAAGGCGCGCTAGCGGACGTGATGCGGTAGGCTTTCAGGCGCAAGTGCGCGTGGCGATTCGACGAATGGTGGACCTGAGCGGCGAAATGGGGGGGCTGTGGGCGTCGCTTGGCGCGCCCGCTCCCGGTCGCTCGCGCGTCGTCCAGTTTGTCGCCGCCCACCGGGGGGAGGGGACCTCGACGGTCGCCCGGGAATTCGCCCGGTTCGCGGCCCGCCGGGCGGGAAAGACCGTCTGGCTGGTTGATCTTGACCTGCATGCCTCGCCACAGCACGCCGCCATCGCCGCCGAGCCTCATTTCTATGGCGCCCTCGGGCCGGCGGTCTCCGCCAGTCCCGACGGAAGCACCTTTGTCACGGTCCAGCCGCCGACCCGCAACAGCAACGGCCAGGCGATTCCCGACGCCCGCTACGTCGCGGCCCATGCGGTGGGCGAGGGGCGCTGGTGGGTCACGCGGTTTCGCAAGGAAGGCCTCAAGGGCCGACAGACCGTCCACATCCTGCCCGGGGCGGACTACTGGAACGCCCTGCGCAAGCACGCGGACCTGGTGGTCATCGACAGCCCCGCCGCCGACCGGTCCCAGGCGGCCCTGACCGTCGCCCCGTTCATCGACCAGACCGTCCTCGTCGTCGCCGCCGACCAGCCTGATGTGCGCTCTCCGGCGCAGCTTCGCGACGCCATCGTCACCGCCGGCGGCCGTTGCGCGGGGGTCTTCTTCAATCGGGCCCGGGTCGAGCCGCCCGGCTTCCTGCGGCGGATCCTCGGATGACCTCGGCGTCCTGGCATGCCGCGGCGCAAGGCGCCCAGGCGCCCGGTCGACCCCGCGCGGACATGTTCGACTGGATGGCCTTCGCCATGGCCGTCTTCATCATCCTGGTCCACAGCCAGGGATGGGTGATGCCCCTGGTCGGCGAGAAGTTCGACGCGGCCAGTTCGTCCCTGGTCCGCAACGCCTATCTGCCGGCCTATGCCGCCGGCATCGTGCTGCTCGCCATGAGCCTGGGAGAGTCGATCAAGGGCATCCTGCGTCAGCCCTTCCTGATCCTGATCATGGCGGTGGTGGCGGCCTCCATGCTCTGGTCTCTGTCGCCGGACGCGACCTTCCGCCGGATCATCGCCCTCTACGCCACCACCCTGGCGGGGGTGGTGATCGCCGCCCGCTACCGGTGGACCACCCTGGCGGAGGTGCTGGCGGCAGCCTTCGCCATCATGGCGCTCGCCTGTCTGGTCGCGGCGGTGGCCTTTCCCGCCATCGGCAAGATGCAGGTGCTGTTCCCGGGCGCCTGGCGCGGCGTCTGGCTGGAGAAGAACGCCTTGGGCGGCAATATGGCCATGGGATTCGCCATCCTGGCCGGCGCCGCCTTCCTCAATCCCCGGCGGGCCTGGCTCTGGGGTGGTTTCGCCGTGCTGGCGCTGGGCCTGGTGATCATGTCGACGTCCAAGACCTCCCTGGTCTCCCTGGTCCTGGGGGCGGGCGCGCTGGGTTTTGTTTGGCTGGTCCGGCGAGGACCCGCCTCGGCGACCATGGCCACCTGGGCGGCGGTGTTCGGCGCCCTGTTGCTGGCCGGATTCCTCCTGGTGGCGTCGGACGTCTTCCTGGGCCTTCTGGGCAAGGACGCGACCCTGACGGGGCGGACCAAGATCTGGGCGGCGGTGATGCGGCAGATCGAGCTGAGGCCCTGGACCGGATACGGCTACGCGGCGGTCTGGGACGACAAGACCGGATGGGGACCTCTGGCCTGGATCACCAAGGATGCGGGTTTCAAGGCCGGCCACGCCCACAACGCCTGGCTCGAGCAGTGGCTGGGCATGGGCTATGTGGGTCTCGTCGCCTGGGGACTGTTCTTCCTCCAGACCCTGGGGGCCGCGATCATCGCCGCCTTTCGTGAGAAGGGGGCCTATCTGGCTCTGCCCTTCCTGGTGATCTACAGCCTCACCACCCTGACCGAGAGTTTCGCGGTCACCTACAATGACATGCGCTGGGTCATCTTCGTGGCTCTGGCGGTCAAGCTGGCCCTGCCGGATCGGGAGCAGGAGGCCTAGACTTCAGAGCCCGGCCTTCGCGGCGCCCTGGGCCATGGTCACAACCTCGAACGCCTCACGGGCCTGCCTGGCCAGTCGCTCCAGGGCCCCCGGGTTGCATCCCCAGGCCGACGGGGTCTCGGCGACGTCGTGGGTGTAGAGGATCAGCCAGGCCTTGCGCCGCACCGCCTGCTCCATCCAGTGCAGGGCGCGCGCCTCGCCCTCGTCCCCCTCGATGCCGACAGCGGGCAGCTGATTGGCGTCCGAACCATCGGTGACAAGGCCGGCCTGCACGGTGCGCAAGGTCTTGAACCGTCCGCCCAGCGCCCTCTTGGCGGCGAAGGAAACGTCGCCATAGGGATAGGCGAAGCTGACCGGATCGGCTGCTCCGCGTTCCGCCAGGGCGACGCCGTTGCGATCGACGTCCGCCGCGATGGCGCTCAGGTCGGCCTGTCCGCAATCGAGGTGGGAAAAGGTATGGCAGGCGACCTCATGGCCGGCCGCGACCAGGCGCCGGGCGTCCTCGCTGGATCCGTAGCGGCCCATGGGACCCTCGCCATCCTCGAGGCCAGCGCAGATATAGAAGGTGCCGCGCAGTCCGGCCTCTTCCAGCACCCTGGCCCCGGCAAGGGCGGCGGTGGCCGGAACGTCGTCGAAGCTGAAGGTCAGCATCGGCCGATCCAGTGAAAGGCTCAGAGGCTTTCGGAAGGCCAGCCGGGTGTAGCGGCGGCGCAGCTTGCCCCGGATGGAGCGATCGGCGGTGTAGGCCTCCATCACACCACCTCGGCGTAGAGGCCGGCGCGATAAAGGCGCATGGCGAAGGCCCGCAGTCCCACCGGCAGGCTCCGGGAAAGGGCCGCGAGACGGGCGGCGCGGCGCAACAGCGTCCGACCCGGCAGTCGGCTGAGAATCCTGGCGACCCGAAAGCTGGCGTAACCCGAGACGACCTCGGGGTGGCTTTCGACGACCCGGGCGAAATTGGCGGCCGACTGCTCATATTTCCGGGCAAGGGTTTCAGCCGTGTCGAGGCCAAGGTGGCTCGCGGGAATATGCGGATGGGCGATGGGCCAGCGCCTCGCCACGCGCATCGCCCACTCGACGTCCTCCCAGCCCCAGCCGGTGAAGCCCTCGTCGAAGGCGACCGCTTCGAACACCTGTCTCCGGACCAGCAGGTTGGAGGTGAAGACATGCTTCTCGGGCGACAGGCTGCGCTGTCCTGCGGAGAGGCAGTCGCTGCGCAACGCCATGGCCCGGTGCAGGGCGAATTCGCGCTCGTACGGCGTCCGGTCCAGCGAGAAGCCGCCAAAGGCGACGCCCGGGTCCTCCCGGTCGATCAGCGCCAGCCAGTCGGCCAGGAAGCTGTCGTGGTCCGGGAGCATGTCGGCGTCGAGAAACAGGAAATGGTCGGCGCGCGCCTCGGCTGTCAGCCGGTTGCGGCCCCGCGCCCGTCCGACGTTGGCCGACAGCCTGACGAACCGGCAGGGCGTCGCCAGGGCCTGAACCGCTTCGGCCACTCGCGTCGCCAGGGCGGCGTCGCGGCCGCCGTCATCCAGCAGCACGATCTCGACGTTCTGCCGCTGGTCCGACAATTCCCTGATCAACTGGACAGGGTCATCGCCGAAGAAGGGGATCAGAATGGACAGGGCCGGGCTTGCCGTCTTCCACGCGGCGTTCTCAATCGTCCAGTCGCTGGCGGGAGCGGTCATCCGGCGGTCCTCGCCCGAAAGGTGTTGATCAGCGTGCGGCCGTGGCTGCGCAGACCGCCGGCGTCGAGCAGCCAGGCGGCGACCCCATAGACCACGGCGCCGCTCGCCGCCTTCAGCAGCAGTTCCGGCAAGCCGCCGATCGCCGGGATGGCGGGGACGACCAGGATCATCGGGATACAGGCCGCGCCAGCCCGCGCGAGGGTATCGAACGGAAGGGGCAGGGCCATGGCCTTGCGCCCCAGATACCAGGAGGCGCAGGCGCCGGCGGCGTAGCTGATCGCCGTCGCCCACATCGCGCCGTCCATGCCAAAGCGCGGGGCGAGGATCAGGTTGAGCGCCAGGTTCAGCGCGGCGGGGAAGGTCATCGCCGCCAGCAGCAGGCCTGTGCGCCGGCCAAGGGTGAAGGCCTGATGCAGATAGTAGGTCGTGACGCCGGAGAAGAATCCGCCGGCGGCGATCCAGGGAATGACATGGGCCGCCCCCTCGGCCATGGCCGGGCCGACCAGCAGCCGGGCCAGCGGACCCGCCACCAGGGCCAGGCCGACCGCCGCGGGAAGGGTCAGCAAAACCATGAAACTGGCCTGTTCCCGGGCCGTCCGGATCAGGGCGCTCATGCCGCCGCGCTCGAGGGCCGCGACCATGGCGGGTCCGCCGGCCATCCCCAGCCAGACGAAGATCACGTCCTGGGTGCGGTTCGCGAGGCTGTAGCCGGCGTGATAGACGCCGACGCTGGCCTCGCCGAGGAAGCCGCCCAGCACGAAGCGGTCGGTGCTGGCGATGACCAGCGACAGGATCAGCGACAGCGACACCGGCACGCCATAGGCAGCATAGCCGCGCGCCCGGTCCGGCTGCCAGCGCCCCCCCTTCAGCAGTTTGAGCTCCCCGGGCAGCACCCAGGCCAGGCTGATCGCCGAGATGGCGGCCAGGCCCAGCAACGGCGAGGCGCCGCCGAGGCCCATCGCGGCCAGGACCGCGCCGACGGCGAAACCGCCGACGGTCTGGGTCACGTCAATGGCGGCGGCGGACGCCACCTCGCCGTCGGCCCTGCGGCGTTCCTGCACCAGCTTCAGGGCGCTGCGGAACAGAATGGCGGCCAGCCCGGCGCTGACGGCGATCTTCAGGGACGCATTGATCGGCGCCAGCCAGACCACGGCGGCGGCCAGCAGCGGGAAGCCGAGACCCAGCACGGACCAGGCCCGGTATAGGGTCAGGATATGGTCGGCGGTCTCGCCCCTCTGCCGCGCCTGGGCCTGGAACCTGGCCATGGCCGCCTCGGTCCAGGTGAAAAGGGCGGTGTGGGCCAGGACCATGGCCGAATAGGCCAAGGCGTAGACTCCGTAGTCGGCGGGGCTCAGCAGGCGCGTGAAGACGACAATGGTCAGCAGTCCGACCAGACCCTGGGCCAGATTGACGGGCAGGTAGCCCAGGACGCCGCGCCAGAACATCGCCCTAGCGCACCACGTGCCGGTCGCCCAGCAGGCAGGGGATGGTCATGGCCATGATGTAGATGTCGAGCCAGAACGACTGCCGCTCGATGTAGTCGATATCCAGCGCCACGCGCCGCTGCACCAGTTCGGGCGTGTCCACCGGTCCGCGCGAGCCGTTGACGGCGGCCCAGCCGGTCATGCCGGGCTTGAGCCTGTGACGGTGGGCGTATTCGGCCACCAGCCGGGCGGATTCGGTGTCGCCGGTCTTCATGCCGACGGCGTGCGGACGCGGTCCCACCAGGCTCATCTCTCCGGCCAGCACATTGAACAGCTGCGGCAGTTCATCGAGGCTGGTGCGACGGATGAAGCGCCCGATCGAGGTCACCCGGTCGTCGTCGCCGGTCACCTGCCGCGAGGCGGTATGATCGGTCATCTCGTGCCGCATGGAGCGGAACTTCCAGACCTTGATCTCTTCGTTGTTGAAGCCATGGCGCCGCTGGCGGAAGAAGATGGGTCCCGGCGTGTCGAGGCGGATCATCAATGCGACCAGCGCCATCACCGGCGCCAGCAGCACCAGGGCCAGGGCGCCGATGGCAAGGTCCTGCAGGCGCTTGAGGGCCGCCCGGCGTTCGTCGGTGGGCGCGCCGGCAATGCGGGCCAGGGGGGCGTCAGCGATGCGCGTGATGACGGCGGACGGCGCATCCTCGTCCGGCATGTCGACGACAAGGCTGATGTCGTTGGGCAGGACGGACAGACGATCGGTAAGGGTCTTGACCCGTGACCGGGCCGCGGAGGTCACCGCGATGACCACCTGATCGACATAGGGCATGATCCGGTGGCCGATGAGGGCGTCGAGATCGCCCAGCACCGGAACCCCGTTCATCCGCTCCGGCGCGCGCTTGTGGCGGTCGTCGAACACACCCACGACGTTGACCTCGCGGGTTTTCAGCGCGGCGGCGATCAAACGGTCCGCCGCATCGGTGGCGCCGACGATGACGATGTTCGGGGTCAGAAGGCCGTTGTCGCGCCAGCGCCGGACCATCAGCCACCAGATGCCGTGCAGTGTCGCCAGGCTAACGAAGGCCAGTCCGAACCAGAGTTGCATGGACAGGGAAGGCGGCGTTCCGCCGATCACCCAGATCGACGCCGTCAGGATGAGGCCAGCCCCGACAAATACCGCAACCAGCCGGGCCATGCGCGTCCACAGGCGGCCATACAGCGGAAAACGATAGAGGCCGCCCGCGCCCATCAGCCAGAACAGGATCAGGCCGCCGGCCGCGAAGGGTGTGACCTCGGCCAGGGTGGCGTTCAGCCAACCCTGCTCACTGGCGACATGGGCGCCGGCCAGCGCGAGGGCCGTGATCGATCCGGTATCGACGAGACGAAACAGTCGTCCGATCAGCCGCGCCTGGATGCGGTTGCGCAGTGGCGTCAGGCGTCCGGGACGGAGGGGACCGCGCCGGTCCGCGCCCTCTGCCGCCTCTTCCGGAGGAAGTCCGCGACGCACGCTGTCGCGCAGCGCCTTGGCGGCTTCGATCCAGGGTTCATCGGCTTCCGAAGAAGGCTGCTGAGCGGGAACGGATGTCATGACGCGGCGATCATGGCACGCGCCCCATAAGCACCCGGTTAACAGGGTTCGTCGAAAGGCCGATCTGCTCGATTGCATCAGTCCCGCGAACCGGCTATCAGCGCCGTTCGCCTGGGGTGACGTGGCCGAGTGGCTGAAGGCACCGGTTTGCTAAACCGACGTACGGTGTAAAGCCGTACCGAGGGTTCGAATCCCTCCGTCACCGCCAGGCGTTTTTTCCAAGCTATTGATTTCGATGCATTATTTGAGGGCGCGGGTCGCCCCATGCAGCATTGACCCCAGCATGTGGAAGTTTGTGTCAGCTCGATACAGCCCAACCGCTGTGTGAGGTCATGAGGACTACCGGCGGCCAGTGCGCCCATCATGGATGACGAAAAGCTCGTAGGCTGACCCCAACGAGAATCACCATCCAACTTGGGCTCCGCCGTTCCTCCATGCCTGCGCACGTTGATCTCAACTTCGCCCGCCTGCGGCCGCACCACGGCCGGAGGGACCATGGCTTTGAGGAACTGTTGCGCCAGCTGCTGATCGCCAGTCCCCCCGCAGGCTGCGTTCGACTGGAGCACAAGGGCGCGGGAGCCGATGGCGGTGTTGAGGTGCTCGCCCACATGGCGAATGGCGACCTCATTGGCTATCAGTCCAAATACTTCGTCGATGCGTTTGGGACGAGCCAGATCGCCCAGATCCGCGAGTCTTTCGGGCGGGCGCTCGCAGCCTATCCGAACATGGTCCGCTATGTTGTCGCGCTGCCTCGCAATCTCTCCGGCGGGCCTGGGCGCAGGAGCATGCGGCAGCGCTGGGATGAATTCGTGGCCGAGGCCCAAGCGGAGGCGACCGCCCAGGCGCGGACTGTCACGGTCGAGCTTTGGGATGAGAGCGCCCTGGTGGCCCTGCTCATCCCGAACGATCCCGTCCGCGCCGGACTACGGCTCTTTTTCTTCGATGAGCTCGCGCTCACGCCCGACTGGTTTCGCGACCGCTTCATCGCCAGCCGCGCCGAGTTGGCTGACCGTTATCTGCCGGACGACCACGTCGATGTTGAGGCGCAGGAACTGCTGGATGTCGTCTCGCGGAACGGCCGATTCCACGAACGCGTCCAAGCTCACCGGTCAACTTGGGCCGAGACGCTCAAGGCCTTCCACGACCTTGTCAGGGCGACAGCGCCTGCCTCCGACGCCGCGCACTGGGCCTTGGTCGGTCAAGCCATCGAGTCCGGCAGGGACCAGGCCCTGGCCATGGACTTCGCGGCGCCCGGGCCGATCGACCTTTCTGAACTCCGCGACACGGTGGAAACACTTCGCTCGGGCGCCGACCTTCGAGCCGTCTTCGACGACCTCCTGCGTGTCGCGACCGAAAATGCGGAGAACAAGGAGAGACGCGATGTGCTCCGCCATCTGGAGTACAGCCTCGATAGCGCGCGGGATGCGCTCCATTCGACCTTCCAGACCCTCGACCAGCCCGCGCTCGCAAGACCCCGACTTCTGGTGGTCGGGGAAGCCGGGGCGGGTAAGTCACATTCGCTTGCGCACCTGACCGAGCGCCAGATCGGTTCCGGCGCCGGGGCGGTGTTGTTTCTCGGCCAGCAGTTCGCGGCGGGCGATCCTCGCGCTCAGATGCTCTCCCGCTTGGGGCTGCCCGGTATCGCCTTCGATACCTTTCTTGGCGCGCTGCATGCGGTAGCCTTGGTCAGCGGCCGGCCGAGTCTGATCGTGATCGACGCGCTCAACGAAGCGCAATCGCCGCACCTGTGGTCGACCAGCCTTGCCGGACTTGCCGCGGACATCGCCCGCTTTCCTGGCCTAGCTCTGATCGTGTCGTGCCGCGATGTCTACGAAAGCAGGTGCATTCCCGCAAACTTGGAGATCACTCGACACGAGCATTTCGGGTTTGAAGGTGACACGGCCGCCGCCGCCAAGACCTATCTTGACCGCCACGGGATTGACCGCCCGTCGGCGCCCTTCCTCGATCCGACGTTCACAAACCCCCTGTTCCTCTCCACCTGCGTCCGTCGTCTGGTCGACGAGGGGCAGACTGCCTTTCCAACCGGCCTGAACGGTATCACCCGCCTGTTCGATTTCTGGCTGGAAGGTGTCGAAGCCAGCCTGTCGCGGCGCGGCTACACGCGCGTGATCCCGGGGGATGGCCGGCTTCGCGCCGCGCTTCGCCGTTTTGCCGACCAACTCGCCCTTGAAGGCCGCGACGACCTTCCGATCGACCAGGCACGCGAACTGCTCGAACGCGCCCTGGCCAGATTTGCACCGTCAGGACCTGAGGAAGAGTTGCTTTACCGCCTGGTGGACGAGGGAGTTCTGCGCAGAGAGCCGGGAACGAGCAACGAGGCCGAAGCCGTCGCCTTCACCTTCCAGCGATTTTCGGACCACTTTATCGCCGAAGCGATCCTGCGCCTCAATGACACGCCCGCCGCCCTGGCCACCGCGCTGCGGCCAGGCGGAGACTTCCATTACGTGTTCGAAGGCGAACCCTGGGCGTCGATGGGTGTGCAGGAAGCCTTGATGACGCAGGCGCCCGAACGTTTCGGACTTGAGCTTGTGGACCTCGAGCCGGGTTTTTCTGATCAGGTGAAACTGGGCCGGCTGCCGTGGCTCGACAGCCTGCGCTGGCGGGCCCCCGGTGCGACCAGCAGTCGAACTGTCGAAATTTTCGAACACCTGGAGGCCGGCAAGGCCCAGTACGATACCAGGTACACAAGCCTCCTGTTTCAGGCGGCGACGGCCCCGGACCACGCCTTGAACGCCGACTATCTGCACGAGACCTTGTGCAGTGCGCCGATGGCCCAGCGGGACGCGAGGTGGGCGGCGCCTTTCCATTGGGCCTTGACCGAGGATGCGCCGGCGGAAACCCTTCTCGATTGGGCGGAACACGCTCGAACGGATTTGGCGGATCCAGAGAGGGTTCGCCTGGCGCTGACCGTCCTCATCTGGCTTACGCTGTCCTCGACGCGCCCCTTGCGGGATCGCGCCACCAAGGCGGTCACCGCCGTGTTTCTGCGCTCTCCCGCCCAGATCGGACCCGCGATCGACCGGTTCGCGGATGTTGACGATGGCTATGTGCGCGAACGCCTTTTCGCCGCGGCCTTGGGAGCGGTTCTTCATCTCCACAAAGAGAAATCCGAGGTGACCGCCGCGGCGATTGCGACCGACGCCGCAGTCTTCGCCCGTTCCGTTGTTGAACGTCATGCCTACGTGCGTCGCTACGCGCGCGGGATTGTTGAAGCCGCCGCCGCGCGGGGCTGGGCGCCGGACGACATGGCGGCGCGAGCCCGTCCTCCATACGCGTCAGAGCCGATCACGGACTGGCCAGGCTGGGAGGACTTGCGTCCTCACGATCCTGACGCCCGAAGCATTCTCTGGTCCACCGTGGGTCACCTGCCCGACCCCGGCGAACCGCCGCCGCATCTCGTCGGTGATTTCGGCCGGTACTCGATGGGCGGGACGATCGACGATTTTTCGGCGGTCGAGCGCGGGGCCGACCCGCCGGTGTCATATGGCGACGAGCGCAGGGCGTTCCTCGCAAAAGTGGAGGTGGCCGGCGGCGAGCCCGCCAGGCTTCTGGAAACCGCTCTCGAAGCGCACGATGCCCGCGAGGCCCTTTGGCGAAATCGATCCCTCGAGGGTATCCGCGCACTCATGGTCGGCAATGGGCCTGGAAAACCCGCCGATGAGGCGTTGATCGAAGCGGCTGCCGACGAGGCCCTTGAGGCGTTCCTCTTGTCGCTCCCCCCTGACCTCGCCGAGCATCCATACGCACGTCAGCCGTTTCGATCACACCGCGACGACGACATTCCGAGCTTCAGCCGTGCTGCCGCCCAGCGCTGGGTGGCCGGACGTGCTATCGGTCTGGGCTGGCGGGCGGAGCTTCATGCGGAAATCGAGCGGCTCACCTCCCGATACGGCGGACGCAGCGATCATGCGATTGAGCGCATTGGCAAGAAGTACCAGTGGATCGCCTTTCACGAGTTGATCGGCGCTCTGGCCGACCGCCATTGGCGTCTTGCCTGGCGGAAGCGGCCCGCAATTCTGGATCACGTCGAGGAGGTTCGCGATGTCGATCTCGACCCATCCTACTTCCCGCCGAAGCAGGATGACCTTCCGGAGAGAGGGCTTCCCGCCCTTGGACTTGCGGAACAGAACATCGCCCAGCCGGACGATGTCGACGTCGCGATAGCCTGGGCCCGTTCACCAGACGGCCATCCGCAGCCGGAGCTGGTCGTTGAAGGCCGGGACTCGCAGGGACGCCGGTGGTGGTTGATCGATCATTGGATGCGTGACCGCGATTACATGGAGAAAATTCAGTCGGATCGACCCGTGGCGACCGGGCAGTGGTCTATCGACCTGATCCTGCTCAAGCGTTCGGATGCTCGGACCCTGCATGACCTCCTGCTAAAGCGCCATCTCAACAACATCGACTTTGTCGATCGCGATGATCGCCGTGGCCGCTTGTTCGGGGAACACAGGTTCGACCTCACCGCAAAATGTGGTCCTGTCCTCAATCGCCATGCCGGCGGTGTGTCTTACGGCTCCGCGACGTCGCGGTTCTCGCCCAACAGGGGCGAGTACGACCATTCGAATATTCCCGACACGAGCTTCCATGTGCCACGCCCCTGGGTGTCTCGCGGCCTGTCCCTGCGCCCGGCCGGACCGTCTCGCCCTTGGTTCGTTACTCCGGAAGGCGTCCCGGCGTTGATTCATCCGGGCGTGCTCGGCGGCATGGCGGGACGGCCCATGCTCAACGCCGAACTTCTTGAGCCGCTCCTTGAGAGCGAGGGCCTGGTTCCCGCCTGGGTCACCTGGATGGAAAAGGATGGGGGCGATGGCCGCGGTCAACATTTCGGCCGTGGCGGGCGATATGAGCGGGAGACATACGCCGGCCTCTGGTGGCGCGAGCAGGGGGTCTGGAAGGGCTCGTCTTGGCGTGTCGATGAGGGGCAGTTGAACCCGCACCTTGAAGACCTTGAACCTGACGAGGACTAGTAGGGGGCCATTTTGTTCGCACCTGACGGCGGGCTTTGATCGTTCCGCCCGGCCTTACTCGTGGACAAGTGTAAGAGCACTCTCACGCGGAAATGCAATGACGCTGTACTGCTATGACGGCGAAGGAAGGGTCTCCATCGCCACCTCCTCATGTCGCAGCACTGTATGGAGATCGTGCCGATCACTTTGGGCCCCCACATAGCCGTCCATTTCCGCAACTGACAACGGCCGGACATCGAGGGCGGCAATCGACGTCGTGCTAAACGTTGGCTGGCCCGGGCGCAGGCGTTCGAAAGTGAATCTTGCGGTGTAGGCAAGCTGGATATCGGCGATCATGAGGTGGTTTGCATACAGCAAATCCAGGCGGTCTTCGTCCGCATCAGACTCGAAGGCGAAACTCGCGGTCGGACTGGCGTTGAACAAAAGGTCGGTGGCCAACGAGACCGGGTAAGATGCCTCCCCCAGCTGTTCGAAGGTCATCTTGACGTCGGCCTCCAGGCCCGCGGACTGAAGGAGGTGCCGGACGTTGTCCACGAGGCGCAGGTACTGGGGCAGCTCATCTATGTAGGGACCGTCTAGAGGCGCCCGGACCTCGAACTCCATGGGCGCGTCCAATCGGGACCACTGGGTAAAGGCCACCCGCGCCTCGCCGCTGGCGAGGTAGATAAGCGCGCGTAGCAGTGTCTGCCACGCTCCCAGCGACCGCTCTACGCCCTCCATGGCGCGCGCCGACATGATGTTCAGGTGGCCGGGCGCAAAGGTCAGGTGAAGGTCCGGGTGGCGCATCAGGACTTTCAGATGCTCCGACCGCGCCAGCGCCGGAGGTGGGACCACGAGCTCCGTAGCAAAGACTGCGGGCGGTCCGGACCCCGGCCCGCGAACCTGGACGACGCATGTATCCACGGCGGTCGGTTCGAAGGTCAGCTCAACCTCGTCGCCTTGTCGCATCGCTTCGACCGGCAGACGGATTCCGAACCGGGAATCATAAGTGGCGAGCTCAGAAGGGCGGACTGAACGCAGGCCGAGGAACACGTCCACGAGCTGCCCTGGCTCCTCTTCCATCAAGACGGCATCGATTTCGAAACGCCCTCCCTCATACCCGAGCTCGCGCAGCTGCCGCTGCTTTTCGATAATATAGGATGCGGGATCATCACCGCAGGCGTCGAAAAGGGCATTCCGCAGCCCCTCCGCAGTGGCCTCGAACCTATCTCCGAACCGGGCATACTCGAAGCTGATGGTCATGTGATTGACGTCGCCACGCCCATTCGCCTCCGCCTGTCGAAGGCGTTTGAGAATCTTGGCCAATGCGCGGTCGATAAGATGGATGATGTAGCCGCCTGCAAGGGCGCCTTCGCGATCCATGCGAAAGACGACCAGAACGGACGGGCGTGGATCCTTTGCCAATCGCTCGGCCGACGAAAGGCGTAGGCCAACTCGGCCGGTGGACCCTTGGGTCGCCTTCAGTTGAACATGACAGGACACCGCCTGCCGGTGATCCAGTGATGCTCCTGATCGGGACGCGTCCATGGCGAACTCAACGAGGAAGTCCCATCCGGTGCGGTCTCGCTCGCTCTTGTTGCAGACCAACTGCGCTCTTGCGCAGAGCGTCCGAAACTCCTCTTCGGCCAGATGGCCGAGATCGTCAGGGTTGAGCGGAGGAAGCGGCATGTCTCGGTTTCAAGCGTTCGCGGCAGCGCGGCCGTGCCGCCGACTTTTGTCGGCTGGGAAGGTGCGCGAAATGGGGGAGCCAATCGCACAAGTACAGGGGCAATCCATCGGCCACCTTAGTCTGCCCAAGCTCCAAGGGTCGGTTCACGTTAGAAGCCGAGCATGCCGGCGCGGCGCCGCTGGTCTTCCGCCGACACAACGTATTGGGCGAAGGCTGGGCATTCCTGGATTGATCGGCCCAAAAGGGCCGTTAGTGCGGCAAAGGTGCGCCGCTGCCGATCGCTCATCCCGCTGCGCGCCATCTGCAGGTCTGCGGCCGGCGTCCTGTTCATATAGGAGAAGAACTTGCCCAGCAGTCCGGCAAGAGCGTCCGAGATTTGCACCCAGGGCTCGTCGCGCGAGTCGACGAAGCTAAAGTTCTGCAGTGGCTTATCGCCGTCGGCCAAATCGAGCCCGGCGAGATAGGTTTCGATCGTCGTTTCAATGTCGAGGACGTGGTTCGCGTTCTTGAAGAGGGCGAGTCGGTGCAAGTAGAAGGCCCCGAAGCCGTCGATGAGGACGTTCGGGGTCTCGTCTTCAAGATAAGGAAGCGTATCGAGGGCTATTCCAATCTGAAGGAGGCCCTTGAGCATTTGATAGTTGAAATCCGGAAGCACGGCGCGCCGCGCTTCAAGAAGATCGCGGAGCTCGGTAAGGAAGGCCTCGCGCGGAGCCCGGCCGACATTCGGGTAGTCGTAGCGACCGAGCAGCTCGGCTGTGTGGTCGATCTCGTCGCGGAGCAGCGCGTAGAGATCGCTCTTGAGCATCGGCGCGATCATCATGAGCTGCACGCTGTCCTCTTCGGCGATGATGGAGTCGATGACATCCACGATCGACCAATAGAGCGGATCAAGAACCTGATAGTGCGCGAACACCTCCTGATCGATCAGCCAATCGAGCAGGCTCCCAACCTTTGGGGCCTCCAGCAGGCTTAGGAAATCCCCCTTGCCGAGATGCTCAAGCTTCAACTCGTACGCCGATTTCTGCAGGCGCAGGACGCCCCGCAAGGTCTCGAACTGAAGTTCCGGCGCAGGACCTCGATGAGCGATGCCGCCCAGGACGAAGCACTGAGGCGCTCGCACATTCAGCCCGCCTGGCGTCAGGTGAAGCCGTCGGATGTTGTTGGTCTCATCGTAGTACAATGTGTAGGCCGCATCGACGTTCGGCAGCACGTTCATCGCCAGAACCGGGCCGCGGAGTTGGTTGACGTCGATCATGTGCTCAGTCCGCCGACTGCGTTCGCGCCCGGTGACGGAGTAGGTAGACGCTAACGGCTGACGCTACGGTGACGACCAGTTCGGCCTCCGCGAACTGAGGCGCGCGCCCTTCATGCAGGTGGCGGCCTTGCTGCGAGGCAAAGCCCCAGAGCTTGTGCAACGCGCTGTCGAGCGGCGCCGGGAGCGAAAGCCGGGCGATAATGGGCCCGAGCGTATCGGTACTGCCACTGACCTCGCGGGCAACGCATTCCAGCGCGGCCATGGCATGTTGGATCGCACCGGTCACATCGGCTTCCGGTCGACGGGAGATGTCCTGGAGAGCCTGATGGACTTCGTTGGCGGCCGTCGGGGCGCCAGCGGCACGCATCGTGTCAACCGCATCGCGCGTGGCGAGGGCAAACGCCTCCGACCCCCGCACCATGATCTTGCCGTCGTCCATCTGCCAGCCGATCCCGGTCTCGCGAAAAAGCTGGTTCAATCGACTCGCAAATTCGTCTTGCCGGGTCGCCGTATAATCATGCCGACCGATCTCCAGGTAGAGACGCTCGGCAATGTCATAGACCCTGTACCAGGGGGCGGCGCTCATGAGGTCGTCGACTTCGCGGGCGACGTTTTCCGCGCCCCAGTTGTGGGCGTGGTCCGGCCTCTTGAGCAGGACCGTGCAGATGAGTTCGCGAAGCGCCTTGCCGCCGATCTCCGCGCCATAGGCGAGCTGCACAAGGCCGACGCGTAGGATGTCCGGAGCATCCTCGCGGATCGTGATTTCGGCGTCCGGGGCCTGGTAGCCGTAACGGTCGGAGAAGGATGATCCAGAATCCGTCATGCCCCGTGCATAGCACGGGCGGGCGCTTGACGTAGCTGGGGATAGCCGACCGGTCGGACCACGGCCCACGCCAATGCCGGGGATGCCTTCAAGACAGATCGCCTTGGTAGCCGAGATCGATAATCTGGTTGATGGGCGCGACCACAAGGCCGTCCTGGCCGACGAGCGATAGGTCACCAATTCGCCGACGCTCGCTCGGAACAAGCGGTTGGCCTTGGAGAAAGCTGGTGAAGAGGCTTTCCTCCAGGCCGACGAAGCGAACGAGGTTCGGATCAGGAAGGAGCGCGGTCAGCGCCTTCGCCTGATCGAAGTCCAGGTCGAGCGGGCCGAACGGCGTGACGATAGCGCCGGCGAAGAAGCGTTTCTCCTGATCATCGGCCACAAGCACGCGACGGCGCGGCGCCGGAATCATCCCTTCATCGAAATCCTTCAGGAGGCCGAGCCCAACCGCAGTCTGGGCAACATGGGTTCTGGCGACGGCCTGGACGAGTTGCTCAACCTCCTCTGGTGTCAGCGCCTCGCCCTCGGTTTCCGGGTCAAGGACGTAGAGGTACGGGTCGCGCGCGGGGGCGGCAATGCCCCAGCGTGACATGACCCCCCAACCCTTCACCCGCTTGGAACGCCATGTTGTGCGCAGCCCTTGGCGGACGCGCTTCTGCACCCGCACGCCGGTGATTTGACCATTCGCCGTCTTGATGGGACCAGGCATGCCGCCACGTGTGGCGTTGCTCTTCTGATGAGAGCCCTTCGCCTCGCCGATAGCTAGTTCGCCCGGCCGAGCGCAAATCCAGTCAGGCATCTCCGTCTGCGAGCGCGGCTTGCGGCTGACCCGCCAGCTGGGCGAGAGGTGGAAATTGTCGCCGTCAATCGCCGCAAACCACACGAAGTCATGGTGCAGTTCGAGATAAGCGCGGGCGAAAAAGCGCCCAAACAATGCCGAGAAGGACCTGCGCATTTCGGTGCCTCGTCCGGGCCCTTGGCCTTTCCAAACTAGGTTCGGGCCGGGCCCGAGCAGGTCTTCGAGAAAGGCGAAGAGGGATGTCGAGCGCGGTGCGGTCTGCAGAATTTCGTTCCAAGCGCAGCGGGCGACATCATCCATGTCGAAGGAAAGTCGGGGCATTGGACGGCCCGAAGACGCCCGCAGGTGCGCCGGACAGGCCGACGGTGGATTGATGATGAAGCGCTGTGATCGGGTGCTCATGGAATCCGGCTTTGCCCCACCTCTGGTGCGGGTATTTGCTTACGCTACTACCCGTGCGGTTTGCTACGATGGAATTTCAGCGATAGGTGGGGCGAGTCGCGGGGGGCGATTTTGTACATTTCCGAGATTCATGCGCGTGGCTTCCGGTGCTTTGCGCCGACTGCGCCGCTCCGACTGAAGCTCTCACCCGGCCTCAACATCCTTGTCGGCCCAAACGACGCCGGAAAGAGCGCGATTATCGATGCCGCACGCTATGTTCTCTGGACCCGCGGCGACGACTACATCCGCCCCGACGAGCAGGACTTCCACGTGGATGCCGCTGGGATGCGCGGCTGCGATTTCCTAGTTCGTTGCACGTTCGATGACCTCACCGCCGATGAGGAAGCCCGCTTTCTCGAGTGGTGTACCAATGAGAGGGGAAAACTCCGCCTGCACGTCTGTATGCGTGGCTCGCGGCGCCTCTCGCCGGGCGGAGGAAGCGTTGTCACCAGCCAGCACCGCGCTGGCGCCGAGGCGGAGGGGTTGCCGCTCGACGGGGAGTTACGAGAATACCTGAAGGCGACCTATCTGAAGCCTTTGAGGGACGCGGAGCGTGAACTTCGCGCCGGCCGCCGGTCCCGCCTTTCGCGGATTCTCGGCGCGATGCCGACGATGGGGCCGCAAGGCAAGCCGGCGGTGCAGGGCACGGACGCCACGCTCTACGATACGCTTTCGAAGGCTGATGCTGCGGTTCGCGACAATTCGGCCATTGGTGGCGTCGCGAGCAGTGTGAACACCGATTTCCTCGACAAGCTTTCGTTCGTCGATGATCAGTTGGTAGCGACCCTCGACCTCGGCGCCGGCGGGTCGTTCGACCAAATTCTTGAGCGGTTCGAACTCTACTTGAACGCCAAGACCGGCGCGGAGCGGGTCCAACGCGGACTGGGCTACAACAATCTCCTGTTCATGGCGGCGGAGCTGCTGCTGCTGCAGTCTCATCCTGATCAAATTCCCTTTCTCCTGATCGAGGAACCCGAGGCACATCTCCACCCGCAGCATCAAACTCTCTTCATGGAAGTGCTCGCCGCCCGAGCCGCTAGGCCGAACCTGGAGAAGGGTGAAACTCACCAGCAGGTCCAGGTCTTGCTCACCACCCACAGTCCACAACTAGCGGCTGGCGCCGATCTCGAGTCGATGACCATGATCGTCGGCCATAGCGCCTATCCGCTCGGCGTCGACCACACTCGGCTAGAGCGGGATGACTACGAGTTCCTGCGGCGGTTTCTCGATGCGACCAAGGCCAACCTGTTCTTCGCCCGCGCACTCATCGTGGTGGAGGGCGACGGCGAGCACCTGTTGCTACCCGCCATCGCCGAGAAGCTCGGCCGTCCGCTCAGCCGCCATGGGGTCTCGGTGGTCAACGTCGGCCATCGGGGTCTTTTTCGCTACAGTCGAATTCTTCAACGGCGGGCCGGGCCCGCGATTGCCGTGCCGGTGGCGTTGATCCCCGATCGGGACATCCCGCCCCCGGAGGCCAAGACCCTCGTCGGGGATCGCAAAACCGAAAACGAACTGAGCAAGGACGAGATCACAGCGCGCCTGAAGACTTTGCTGCGCGATGTGGGCGATCCCGTCGATGCCTTCATCGCCGACTGCTGGACGCTCGAGTTCGATTTGGCGCTCCAGCCCGAACTTGCGGAGAGCGTCAATCAGGCCGTGCAACTCGCCAAGACCAGCAGTCGCCGGCCGGAATGGCTCGCTAAGGTCGTAACCAAGGCAGACGAGGCTTACGCAGGCTGGAAGGAGGCCGGCCTCTCGGCGGCAGAGATCGCCGTCAAGATTTACCAGCCGGTTCATGACAAGGAGGCGTCCAAGGCCGAGGTGGCTGAGCAACTCGCCGCCCTCCTGCGCAAGCGTTGCGACACACCGGCGGAGATGCGGGCTCGGCTGCCGCAATACCTTGTGCGCGCGATCGACTATGTGACGGGCGCATATATCCCAGGGCAGCCGCCGACCGCTGCCGAAGCGGCATCCGACGACGATACCGCGGACATGAGCGGCGAGACCTGACGCAATGTTCGAGATTCTGCCCCTTACGTCGGAGTTGCTCGCGGAGCTGGGCGAGGAGTTGGGCGGCTGCGACTTCACCGATCCCAGTCAGATCGATTTTCTTGCCCAGACCGAGGCCTGTGACGTTCAGGCAGCGCCCGGAAACGGCAAGACAACCCTACTCGCTGCCAAGCTCGCGTTGCTGTCGCGCAGCTGGACTACCCGCCGCCAGGGGGTCTGCGTCATTTCCCACACCAATGCGGCGCGGACCGAAGTCGAAGGCCTCGTCGCCGGTCATCCGTCCGCCGCTCGATTGACGGCCTATCCTCACTTCACCGGGACAGTGACTGCCTTCATCAACCAATATCTCGCTTTGCCGTACTTGCGAGGGTTGGGGTGGAGCGTGCGCCAAGTCGACGATGACGCGTTCGCGGCCGAGGCTCTGCGCCGGTATTCCTCCTTCTGGGCGCTGGAGCAGCAGGCCAAACGTGCGGCGGCGACCGTTGAGAAGTGGGTCGCCGGACTCGATCTCGACCCCGCCTTCGAGGACTGTGGCCCCACACCCGCTACCTTGGCGGTTCGTCGCCGAAAGGGCCAGCACGGCGCGGACACACCTTGCGGTAAGGCCTTGGCCAGGCTGAAGGCCTCGATGGTTGATAGCGGCCTCTATCGGTACGCGGACATGACGGCTCTAGCTTGGCGAGCCCTTCAGGACACGCCCGCGCTCGCGAGCCGGCTGCGCGAGCGCTTTCCATTGGTGATCCTTGATGAGGCTCAAGATACCCATGGCGAACAGCTGAAGGTGCTGGAGCACGTCTTCAAGCACGGCGCCGCAGCGTTCCAGCGCCTCGGCGACGGCAATCAGACGCTCTATGAAGATGAGTCCGCCACGCCGGCATATTGGACGCCGACCGCCGCCTGCATCCCCCTCGATACCAGCCGACGCTTTGGAGCCGACATTGGCGCATTCGCTAGTCGACTCACGGCCCGCAGAGCGCAGACCATCGTCGGCGTCGGCACTCGGCCGGCCACTCGCGTCATGTTTCTCTTCGACGAAACGACGATCGGTCGTGTGCTGGAAGCCTTCGCGGTGGAAGCGGAGTTGCATTGGGGAGGGGAGTGCGCTTCTCGGGACATCTGGGTCGTCGCATCGCGCCATAATCGCTCTGCCCAAAGGGGAGCATGGCAGCCCAAGAGCCTCGTCGACTACCACCCGGCGTACCGCGGCGAAGGCGGCTTACGTCAGAAGGCCAATCTGTTGTGTCGGCAGTTCCAGAGAGCCTCACTTCATCACGCGGCGGGGCGACCGCCATCGGAGGTCGCCGACATCATGGCGGGCGGCCTCGCTGGTTTGGCGCGCGCCTACGGTTGGAAGACGGCGAACGGCAAGACAATCACCCTTCAGAACCTCTGGCCGACGCTTGCGCACCGAGATGTTGCGCTGCCTTTGAAGGTGCGTCGCTTGATGCGAGACCACCTGTTGGTCGGCGATGGCGCTTGGGAAGAGGCGTCCTGGCTCGCTTTCTTGCAAGAACTGCTGCCGTTTTTTGGTGAAGCGCCGCCGGGATCGGCCGACGAAATCGCAGAGCTCTGCGCTTTCGTCGCCGAACAGAAGGCCGCGCTCGTCGATCCCGAGCGACGTTCGACCAAGCAGGCGCAGTTCGGTGATGTCACTCTGCGTCTAGGCTCGATCCACTCGGTCAAGGGAATGAGTGTCGATGGCATTCTCGTGGTCGAGAGTGAAGTCTGGAAGGGCACTGCAGCTGCTGATCAGTGCATCGATTTGACCACTGTCCTCCCACGAGCTTTCGGCGTGTCCGAACAGCCCTTCAGCGGAGTCGCACTGACTGCGGCGACCAATGTTTTCGTGGGCGTCACCAGGCCGCGGGAGTTGTTGGGGCTTGCGGTTCGCAAATCGCACTCGGCGGAGCTTCTTGGGCCCGCACGGGATCAAGGGTGGAAGGTCGTTGATCTCGCCTCCCGCATAGAATGATTGCGATGGGGTTTGGTCCCGTCGGGCGTGCGTGGTCGGCGCGGGAGCTGCAAGGGTGCGCGCGAGCGCCTTTTCTCAGATCACTGGCTCATGCTTCGGCTCCGGCGGCGGCTTTTTCAGGAACGGGTCGTGGGCGCGCATCCAGTTGCGCGCCGGACGCTCGACTAGGTGGTAGGTCGCGATCGAGGCGACCAATGTCGCCGCGAACACTCCGATCCATGCCGCCCAGGCCGCCGCGCCGGTGAGGTTGGGCGCGAGCCTGTCGAGGGCGTGGAAGTAGGCGATGTCGACGGGCAGGTGCGCCATATAGACCGAGTAGGAGACCTCTCCGAGATAGACCAGGGCGACCGAGCCGAGCACGCCACGGGGATTGGTCTTTGACGCTTCGGCCAGCGAGAAGATCAGAAGGCCGAAGGCCGGCCAAATCGCGGCGTCGCTCCAGTGAAGGCTCGAGCCGACGGCGATCCAGAGGACGGAGAGGGCCGCGCTGGCGAGCGCCGCGAGGCGGGGCAGGGCGACGGTGCGGCCCAGCTGATAGAGCGAGGCGCCGAACAGGAAGGCTGGGACGATGCGGATGAAGCCCAGCCGGGTGACCTCCGAGAGCGGCAGGCCGTTCGACTCGACGCCCCAGAACATCAGGAAGAAGAGACCGAGCGAGAGTGCGACCGCCAGCCAGGCCATGCGACGCAGGGCCAGCACCAAGAGCGCGGCGACGGGGAAGATCAGGTAGGCGAACCATTCCGCCGAGATCGACCAGGAGGGGAAATTCCACTGGACCGAGGGCGTCGTCCCCCAGGCGTGGATCAGCAGCAGGTGCTGGGGCAGCACCTTCGGGTCGAAGGCGACGGGGTCGAAGCGCGCGCCCATCTTCATGGCGACAAGCCAGATGGCGATGGTGGCCGCCAGGGTCACCAGGTGGACGGGATAGATGCGCGACAGGCGCGCCCACAGGAACGAGCCGTAGTTGAAGCGCTTCTCTTCCACCCGGCTCAGATAGACGTGGCTCAGGATGAAGCCCGACAGGATGAAGAAGAGATCGACGCCAAGGTAGCCCTTGGCGACCAGGCCGAGCCTGTCGAGGTCGAGGCCGAGATGGTCCCGGAAGTGATAGACTAGGACCCAGACCGCCGCCCCGATCCGCAGGGATGTCAACGGCCGGATATCGTTCGGATACATGCTCGCCCCCATGTGGAGGGCGCTCGCCGGCAAGAGCCCTCCACGACGTATACGGCCCGTCCGCGGTTTTCCCTCAGCTCAGGGAAAACCGCGTTCTCATTCCTAAAGCCGCACCGCGCGCAGGCGCAGCGCGTTACCGATCACGCTGACCGAAGAGAGGGCCATCGCCAACGCCGCAATGGCCGGGGAGAGCAGCAACCCGAATACCGGATAGAGAATACCCGCCGCGATCGGCACGCCGGCGGCGTTGTAGACGAAGGCGAAGAACAGGTTCTGGCGGATGTTGCGCATCACTGCCCGCGAAAGCGTGCGGGCCCTGACGATCCCGCCGAGGTCTCCCTTGAGGAGCGTCACGCCCGCGCTCTCGATGGCCACGTCGGCGCCGGCCCCCATCGCGATCCCGACATCGGCCGCCGCCAGCGCGGGGGCGTCGTTAACGCCGTCCCCGGCCATGGCGACCACGCGCCCTTCACGCCTCAGCCGCTCCACCACCGACGCCTTGTCCTGGGGCAGGACCTCGGCGGCGACCTCGGAGATGCCGAGGGTGTCGGCGACGGCCCGCGCCGTCGTCTCGTTATCGCCGGTCATCATGACGATCCGCAGGCCTTCGGCCTTCAGGGCATCAATCGCGGCCCAGGCCCCTGCCTTGATCGGGTCGGCGATCCCGATCAGGCCGGCCAGCGCGCCATCGACGGCGACGTAGACGACGGTCGTTCCCTTCCGGCGCAGGCCGTCGGCTTCCTCGTCGAGCGGCGCGATGTCCGCGCCCTGCTCACCGATGAAGGTGCGGCTGCCGATGGCCACGCGTCTGCCCTCGACCAGGCCGAGCACGCCGCGGCCGACCGGGGAGTCGAACTCGCTCGCCTCCGTGAGGGTGACACCTTCCTCCTCGGCGGCGCGCAGGATGGCGTCGCCGAGCGGGTGTTCCGAGCCGCGCTCGAGACTGGCCACGAGACGCAGCAGGGCCAGGCGATCGAGGCCGCCCACCGGGATGATCGCGGTGACCGCGGGCCGGCCCTCGGTAAGTGTGCCGGTCTTGTCGACGACCAGCGTGTCGATCTTCTCGAAGCGCTCCAGCGCCTCGGCGTTCTTGATCAGCACGCCGGCCTGGGCGCCCCGGCCGACGCCGACCATGATCGAGATGGGGGTCGCCAGACCCAGCGCACAGGGACAGGCGATGATCAGCACCGAGACGGCGGCGACCAGCGCATAGCTGAGGCGCGGGTCGGGCCCGACGATCGCCCAGGCGATGAAGGCGACTGCCGCGACGGCGATCACCGCCGGCACGAACCAGCCTGAGACCTTGTCGGCCAGCCGCTGGATCGGGGCTCGCGAGCGCTGCGCCTGCGCGACCATCTGGACGATCTGCGAGAGCAGGGTGTCGGCGCCCACCTTGTCGGCGCGCATCACGAAGGAACCGGTCTTGTTGATCGCCCCGCCGATGACGGCCTCGCCAACCGCGCGGGTGACCGGCATGGACTCGCCCGTCACCATGGACTCATCGAGCGCCGCGCGGCCCTCGACGATCTCGCCATCGACCGGGACCTTTTCACCCGGGCGCACGCGCAGGCGGTCCCCGACGACGATCAGGTCCAGGGTGACTTCCTCATCCGCGCCATCGGGGCGGACACGCCGGGCCGTCTTGGGGGCCATGTCGAGCAGGGCCTTCAGCGCCCCCGAGGTCCGTTCACGCGCGCCCAGCTCCAGCACCTGGCCGAGCAGGACAAGCGCGGTGATCACGGCGGCCGCCTCGAAGTAGACGGGCACGCTGCCGTCGCTGTTTCGGAAAGCGTCGGGGAAAATCTGCGGCGCCGCCACCGCGATCACGCTGTAGAGCCACGCCACCCCCACGCCCATGGCGATCAGGGTGAACATATTGAGGTTGCGGGTTTTGAGCGAAGCCCAGCCGCGCTCGAAGAATGGCCAGCCGGCCCACAGCACGACCGGCGTTGCGAGCGCGAACTGGATCCAGTTCGACCATTGGCCCGGCAGATAGTGGTGCAGATCGAAGAGATGGCCACCCATTTCCAGGGCGAAGACGGGCAGGCTGAGCGCTACCGCGACCCAGAAGCGGCGCGTCATGTCGCCAAGTTCGGGATTGGGGCCACTGTCGGCCGTGATCGTCTCCGGTTCCAGCGCCATGCCGCAGATCGGGCAGGACCCCGGACCGACCTGGCGGATTTCGGGGTGCATCGGGCAGGTGTAGATCGTTCCAGGCGGGGCGGGCGGTTCTTCGGCCCGGTCCTTGGCAAGGTATTTCTCCGGGTCGGCCGTGAACTTCGTGCGGCAGCCGGCCGAGCAGAAGTGGAAGGTCTCGCCCCGGTGCTCCGCATGATGCGGCGTGGTCGCCGGATCGACGGTCATTCCGCAGACCGGGTCCATGGCCGAATTCGCCGCCGCCTCGGGTTTGGCCGCGCAACAGCTATGTCCTTCGTGGCCAGCCTGCTTGGAATGGTGATGCTGATGATCGCTCACGGCGACCTCCTTGGTTCAATCATATACCCCATGGGGGCATCATATAGCGAGGCTGGAGATATACCCCCATGGGGTACTTGTCAATTACCCTGGAGGGGTATAGGTTCTGCGGCACAGGTGAAACATGCATCGTGAAAACAAGCCCAAACTCTTGAACCGGTTGAACCGGGTTGAAGGCCAGGTCCGGGGGATCGGCCGGATGGTGGAGGAGGATCGCTATTGCATCGACATCCTCACCCAGCTGCAGGCCGTCCGCGCCGCGCTCAGCAAGGTCGAGCAGGAACTGTTGCGCGAGCACATCGACCATTGCGTCACCACGGCCTTCGCGAGCGGCGACGCCGCCGAGCAGCGCGCCAAGGCCGATGAGCTCGTCACCATCCTCCAAAGGTCCCTGAGATGACCGGCGCGGTCATCTCTCTCTACGCCCCCGCGCGGTTGATCCCTCAGGCGGGTGAGGGATTTCGCGCCCTCCGGCGTATGAGGAAGGGGGTGCGGGAGGTGCGCCGCTTCATGGATACGCTCGAACAATCACTGCGCGCCCTTCGCGCGACCGTCACCGCGCCTGAGCTGCAAGGCCTCGAAGACCGTGTCTGGGACCGCGTCCGTGCGACACGCATCAGCGCGGCGCTGGAGCGCCAGTGGCGGGCGGCGCAGATGCTGGCCGCCTCGTTCGCGCTGGTCACCGGCATCGCCTTTGGCGGCACCGAGGCCACGGCGCTATTGCGCGCGGAGCAATCGGCTCCCTCGCTCACGACCCCGGCGCTGGCCCCGTCCGAACTTCTGGGGGGACATGGATGAAACCCGGCCTTCGAAATCTGCTGCTGACCATTGTTCTCGTCGTGATCGCGGCCGGGGCGGGGGCCTGGATTTGCGCCCGCTATGTCGTCAGTCACCACAACCAGCGGCCGTCGCTGCACGACATGGTCCACGAGAACCTGGACCTGACGCCGGACCAATCGCGACGCCTTGAGGTGATCGAAAAAAGTTATGCCGTCGAGCGCAAGCGCCTTGAGGGCGAGATCCGATCCGCCAATCGCGAACTCGCCGTCGCGATCCAGAAGGGGGAGAAGGACTCGCCGGAGCTGAACGCAGCCATCGACCATTTGCATATGGCGATGGGCGCGCTGCAGAAGGCGACAATTGCGCACGTCTTCGATATGCGCGCCGTGCTGACACCGGAGCAGGCGAAGACATTCGATGCGGAAATCGTCTCGGCGCTGACCGACGAGGGGCGGTGAGCGCGGCGCCAGAGCCGCCTGACGCAGAGCTTGCCGCCGGCGCGGTTGCGGGCGACGAGCGCGCCTTTTCGCGGCTGATGCAGCGGCACAAGGACGGCCTCTATCGCTTCATCCGCCGCTACACCGGCGAGGCCGACGAAGCCTATGATCTCCTGCAGGAGAGTTTCACCGCTGCCTGGGGGGCGTTGAACCGCTACGATCAGACCCGATCCTTTTCGACCTGGTTGCGCCGCATCGCGCTCAACAAATGCCGGGACTGGTCGCGCCGCCGAACCGTGCGCCGCTGGCTCACGCGGAATGAAGGCCTCGATAGCTGGACCGGCCAGAATCTGACGGCGGCCGGTCCTTCGCCCGAAGCCGTCATCTCCGATCAGGAGCAGCTCACGCGTCTCGATCGGGCCATCGCCAACCTGCCTTCCGGTCTCAAAGAGCCGTTGATCCTGACGGCGCTCGAAGGCCTCTCCCAGGACGAGGCGGGAAAACTGCTTGGCCTCACCGCCAAGGCGGTGGAGGTGCGCGTCTATCGCGCGCGCCGCGCGCTCTCCGAAAAGCTCGCGTTGCAAGACCTGTAGGCCACCCCTGACCGCGATCCTGAACGAGGACTCGCGCGCTAGCTCGGCGGCGCGGCCCGCGATGACCAATAGATATGGGCGATGCGCCAGGCGCCCTTGGTCTTCTTGAGGACCATGGTCTCCGTGGTGAGCCGGTCGACCTTCTTGCCCTCGTAGGTCCCCGTCGTGCGGCCTTGCGTCAGCACCCAGGAGACTCCTCCCTGAACCGAGGAGCGCCGGTCCGTGACCGTGTCGGTCATGCCCTGGCTGTAGGCGATGTCGCCGGGCAGGTGCGCCTGGACATATTCAGCCTTGGAGGACTCGGCCCCGCCTTGTTCGTAGATGACGGCGTCCTCAAGCAGAAAATCCGCCACCGCCGCCGCGTCGCCGCGTCCCATGGCGGCGTGGAAGGCTTCGACCGTCGAAACGGCGTCGGCGCCGGTCGCGGCCCACGCCGGGGCCGAACCCGCCGCCAGAACGAGGGGCGAAAGTGCGAGCAGAGAGCGTCTGTCCATCATGTGTCTCCGGTTGATGGTTTGAGCGCGGCGGGGCCTCGACGGCCCGAGCGCAATCTGACCCAGTCCCGGCCGAGGCGGGACCACAGCAGCACGAAGCCGCTCAGTATGGTGGTTAAGGCCAGCAGCGCCGCGCCGATGATCAGCGGATGGTTGAAGTTCTCACCCTTGGTCCAGTCCATGATGTGGAGCCGCCAGAAGAAGTCGTAGAAGCGCCAGAGACCGGAGCGCCGTGATACGACCTCGCCCGTCAGCGGGGCCAGATAGAGGGTGGTGTGTTCCGCATCGGCGAAATCGACGCGCCACAGGGCGCCTTCCTTGCCCGTCTCCTGGGGCGCGCTGCTCAGGAGGGCGACCCGGACCGGCGAGCCTTCGCCCCGGTAGGCGCGAAGGGCAAACGCCCGAGCCTGATCTGCGCTGTAGGGCGCGAGACGCGCACCGGTGCGGGCGTCGAGCACGGCCGGCTCGCCCTTGGCTGGGCTAAGCGCCCAGATGGGGCCCCGTGGGGTTTGCCGGAGTTCCGCCTTCGTCGGGGCGAAGCCAGCCCCGGCTGCGGCCTCGGTGAGAGACAGCAATTCCGTCGTCGGCAGCGCGGTCGGCACGGCTTCGGGCACGTGGTGCTCGCCGCGAACCCGTTCGATCGGGATGACGGTCATGACCAGGCCGCCGAGCGCCCACAGCAGAACCTGGATGCCGACGACCAGGGCGATCCACTTGTGGAGCTGGAGCGTCCAGCGCAGCACCTTCATCGAAGCAGCCTCTCAAGCGTGGTGCGCGAAGACCGCGGTCGTGCCGTCGATCTTCACAAGGAGGACGTCATAGGCTTCGCGCGACCCGTCCGGCGCCTCCATGCCCGGGGAACCTACCGGCATGCCCGGCGCAACCAACCCTCGCGCGTCCGGCCGTTCGCGCAGCAGTCTGCGGATGTCCGCCGCCGGCACATGCCCCTCGATGAGGTATTGCTCGACCTGGGCTGTGTGGCAGGACGCCATCGCGGGCGACAGGCCAAGCCGCGACTGGAGCGCGCTTCGATCGGTGGTCTCAATGACGGCCGTGGTGAAGCCGGCCGCCTTGAGATGCTCAACCCATTCGCCGCAGCAGCCGCAACTGGGGTCCTTGTAGACAGTCACCGTCGGCGTCATTGGCCGGTCGCGCCCGCAGGCTGCGAGCAGCCCGGCGGCGGCGAGCCCGAGGATGGTGCGGCGGGTGCCTAGAACCATGCGCGCACCCCGACAACGAAGCGTACCTCGTCCTCGTCCTCGCCAAGGGCCTTGGCATAGTCGGCGGTGCCGCCGAACTTGCGGCCGTAGGTGACCCCGGCATAGGGGGCGAACTCTCGTTTCAGCTCGTAGCGAAGGCGCAGACCCAGCTCCAGATCGGTGACGCCGGATCCGAGTTCGAGCTCGGGGATGTCCTGCGCCGAGAGGTTGATTTCCGCGCGGGGCTGGAGGATCAGCCGCTGCGTGAGGCGCAGGTCGTAGCTGCCTTCCAGCCGGGCGAAGCCTTCGCCCTTGTTCGACAGAAACACCGCGCCTTCCGTCTCGAACCAGTACGGCGCGAGGCCTTCGAAGCCGGCCGTCACATAGGTGCGTTTGGGGCCATCCTGCAGGTCCTGGCGGACTCCGGCCTGCAGATCGAAATAGGGCGAGATCGCCCGCGAATAGAGAACCTGGACCTCCGCCTCTTCCAGGTCCCCGTTCGCGCTCTCGCCTTCGGACTTCAGGACAAGGCGGTTGTAGTCGCCACCCCACCAGGCCTCGCCGTTCCAGGCGAACCCATCCTCGCCATCGTCGACCCGCCATTCGGCCTGATCGACGAGCACCATCCATGTCGTGTCGCCGCCGTGCTCCAGGTGCAGCTGATCGCGGGACGGGCGCATGGCCGCCGCCCCGAAGACGGCGTCTGCGGCGTTGTCGCCTGGCGCGGGGGGTGGCGGCTCGTTGCCGACCTCTTCCTCCGCCATGCCGCCGTGCGCGCTGTGATCCATGCCCGGCATGCCCTGCGTGTCATCCTTGGGCGCACCGCCGGCAGGGAGTTCCGTCGGCCAGTCCATTGCCGGCATGGCCTCCTCTTCCGGCGCGCTGTCGGGCGCGGGGGCCGGCTCGGGAGCGGGTTTGGCCGGCATCGCCTTGGGAGCAGGCTTGGGAGCAGCCTTGGCCGGCGCCGCCTTGGGCGCGGGCTGCGCAGGCGGGTGGCCAGGATGCTGCTGGGCGAAGGCGGGGGTCGCGAGCACCAGGCCCAGCGCGGTCAGGCAGGCGGCGGCCCTCATTGGCCCGCTCCGGTCATCGGTCGCACACTGACGACGCGGAACATGCCCGCATGCATGTGGTAGAGCATGTGGCAGTGGAAGGCCCAGTCTCCCGGCGCGTCCGCCGTGAGGTCAAAGGTGACCTTGCCGCCCGGGGCCACGTTCACCGTGTGCTTTCTTGGGTGCCTACCTTTGGGGCCCGTCAGCAGTTCGAAGAAATGCCCGTGCAGATGGATCGGGTGCGACATCATCGAGTCGTTGACCAGCGTCAACCGGACGCGCTCGTTCAGGCGGAACGGGATGGGCTTGGTCACTTCGGAGAACTTCTCTCCGTCGAACGACCACATGAAGCGCTCCATGTTGCCGGTGAGGTGCAACTCCAGCGCCCGGCTGGGCGTGCGCGTGTCTGGATTGGGGTCAAGCGCCTCCAGGTCCTTGTAGACCAGCACCTTGTGGCCGACGTTCTCCAGGCCCTGGCCGGGCTCGCCGGTGCGGTCCATCGGCATCGGCGAGATGGTCTGAACACCTGGTCCCAACTTCACCTGGGGCGCGTTGTCGGGGTTGCGCATCGACATATCCATGCCGGACATATCCATCTGCATTCCGCCGCCTTCGCCGTGATCCATGCCCTCCATGGAGCCGTGCGCGCTCATGTCCATGCCCATGTCCTTCATGGTCGCCAGCGGACGCTCGCGCAGCGGCGGCACGGCCGAGGTCATGCCCGCGCGAGGCGCGAGGGTGGCGCGGCCCATGCCGGACCTGTCGACGGCTTCGGCGACCAGGGTGAAGGCTTTGTCCTCGGTCGGCTGCACGACGACATCGTAGGTCTCGGCAATGGCGATCTGGAATTCATCGACCGTGACGGGTTTCACGTTCTGGCCGTCACTCTGCACGACCTGCATCGAAAGGCCCGGGATCCGAACGTTGAAGTTCGTCATCGCCGCGGCGTTGATGAAGCGCAGGCGCACGCGTTCACCCGGTGTGAAGAGCGCCGTCCAGTTGTCGTCCGGCCCATGGCCGTTGATCAGGAAGGTGTAGACCGACCCGGTGACGTCGGAGACGTCGGTCGGGTCCATCCGCATCTTCGCCCATTCGAGGCGGTCCTTGAGCGGCTGGTCCTTGCCGGCCAGCAAACCCGCGACCGTCTGCTTCTGGAAGTTGAAGACGCCGGCCTGGGCCTTCAGCTTCTTGAAAATCTCATGCGGGTGCATGAAGGCGAAGTCGGAGAGGACGACCGCGTATTCCCGATCGACGGCGACCGGGTCGGCGTCCTTCGGCTCGATGATGATCGGGCCATAGTGCCCCTCCTGCTCCTGCAGCCCGGAGTGGCTGTGATACCAATAGGTGCCCGACTGCTGGACTGGGAATTCGTAGATGAAGGTCTCGCCCGGCTTGATGCCGGGGAAGCTCACGCCCGGCACGCCGTCCATCTGGAAGGGCAGGATCAGCCCGTGCCAATGGATCGACGTGTCCTCATGCAGATCGTTGGTCACCGCGATGCGGGCGATCTGACCTTCCTTCAGCCGAATGAGCGGGCCGGGCACCGTTCCGTTGATGGTGACGGCATGGCCCTTGCGCCCATTCACCGGCCATTCGGTGTGACCGATCCGCAGCTTGATGTCGGCGCCCGAGAGCGAGGGGAGGTCGCGCACCAGGCCCGGAGAACCGCTGCGCGCCCAGGCCGGGACGAGGTTCGATGCGGCCAGCCCGGCGCCGATCAGGCCGGCGTTTCTGAGCAATGTGCGGCGGGCAAGATCAACCATTGGAAACCCCAGTCACTTTCGGCCCGTCCGATAGAAGCAATGCCTGCCGGGGTCCGCTTGTTCATACGCGCCCTTGGCGGACGCCCCTCACCACCCGATGGGTCAGAACTTCAAATGACCAGCGCCGTGGGTGACCTCGGCCCCAAAGTAAGCCTGGACCAGGATAAGGACGACGGTGAGCGCCAGGGCAGCTTCGTAGCCGCGTGAGCTCAGCCGGCGGGCCGCCGCCTCGGCGGGCCGTTTGAGCCACCACAGGGCGAAGATCAGGAACGGCAAGGCCGTGCCAAGCCACCGGTGGATCGTGAGGGCGCTCTCGTCGTCGGGCGCGGGCAGGCCGGCGCTCGCCCAGCCGAGGGGCGCGGCCACAAGGGCGCCGAAGGTTGCGACCCCGAGAAGGAGTTTGTTGCTGGCGGCAAAGAGGGGCTGGCGACGCAACGCCGCCGCCGCCTCGAGAAGGCCGACCGTCAGCACCAGGGCGATCGGAAAATGGATCACCGCCGGGTGCCACATGCCGAGCCAGGAGAGCAGGCGTCCCTCGAAGGTCTTGGGCTTGTCGTGCGACATCTGCATGCCGCCCGCCCCCTCGGTGGGCCAGGCCATCTCGGTGACCGGCATGTCATCGGGGGTCGAGACACTGGCCTCAGCACTGGCCGGCGGCGGCGATTCTGCCGGTGCGCTGGCAGGTTCCGCCGCACGGAGCGGCGCGACCGAAACGGTCAGCGCCATAAGCAGGGCGAACGCGCCCGCTCTGAAAGTCTGATTGGCCATCGCGCCCCTCCTTGAACGGCGAGGTCAGGCGCGCTGTGCAGCGCGCCTGACGCACGGGTCACATCGCGTGGATTTCGGTGACCACTGGCTTGCCGCCGACGTTCTTGAGGACGAAGTGAATCTTCTTGCCCACCGTTACGCCGTTCAGGATCGCGGCCTTCTCGACCTTGAACTTCATGGTCATGGACGGCCACTTCAGAGCCGCGATGGGATCATGGGCGATCGTGATGGTGCCGGCTTTGGCGTCGACAGCCTTCACCACACCCTGGCCCTCGGCGGTCTGCGGCGCCGCCGCATGGTTTTCACCCGGATGAGCCAGCGCCGGCATCGCGACCGTCGTCGCCGACATCAGCGCGGCGGCCACCGCGATCATCATTCTGGTCTTCATGATTGCTCCTGCAATTTGGTTCGCACGCCTTGCGTGCCTCAGGGGAGAGATACGCGGCACGGCGGCTGAACCCTCAGCGTCGGCCGTGAGGGGTTTTCACGGGCGCATGCGTATGGTCCAGAAGGCGAGGGGAAAAACCGATGACCGACAAGCTCGATGCACTCCTGGCGCAGTTGCGCGACCTGCCATCCGATCACCCCCTGATCGGCCTCGAACTGCGCGTGCAAGCCGGGATCGGGCGCCATGCGTCAAGGCACGCAGGGGGCGCCGGCGGTTCTCTGCGCGCCGCCATGGTGGGCCTGGCCTTGATGCTTGGCGCCGGCGTAGGGGCGTTCTCCGCCGCCTCCGCCATGGCCGCGCCCAAGGCCGGCCTCTTCGCGGCCGCCGACGCGCTGGCCCCCTCCACGCTGCTCGACAGCGCACGGTAGCGCCAACCCGCCGCACACAGCCGCGGGCTTGCGCCCGTGTGCGGCGGGGCAGGGCCTACTCGGCCTTGATCGCCGTCACCTCGCCCGTTCCGCCGCTCATCTTCAATTCGAACGACACCTTGTCGCCGACCTTGACGGTGTCGAGCAGGGTGGCCGGGGTCGCCTTGAATTCCATTTCCATGGCGGGCCAGTTCGCTTCGGCGATCGGACCGTGATCGATGGTGATCGCGCCGGCGGTCTTGTCGATGCCGGTCACGGTGCCAGTCCCCTTGGCCATGGTCGCGCCGGCCATGTCCATGCCGGCCATGTTGTCGCCAGAGGCAGGGGCGGGAGCTGCAGCGGGCGCGGAAGCTTCAGCGGCCGGTTCGGCCGGCTTCTTGCTGCAGGCGGCCAGGGAGGCCCCCATGGCGGCGACGGTGAGGATCATCGTGAGGCGCTTCATCGTGTGTCTCCTTGTTGAAGCGGTTGAACAGACGGAGCTCGCCGCCGCCGAAGCAGCAGATAGGCCGCGGGCAGAACGAGCATCGACAGCAGCGGCGCGGTCAGCATGCCGCCGATCATCGGTGCGGCGATGCGGCTCATCACCTCCGACCCGGCGCCGTGGCCGAGCAGGATCGGCAGCAGGCCGGCGATGATAACGGCGACGGTCATGGCCTTGGGTCTTACGCGCAGCAGCGCGCCCTCCCTTACCGCCGCCTCGACCTGGTCGCGGTCCGGCCGGTCGCCGCGGTCGGCCAGGGCGTGCTTGAGGTAGATCAGCATCACCACCCCGAACTCGGCCGACACACCGGCCAAGGCGATGAAGCCGACGCCGGTGGCGACGGACTGATGGTAGCCAAGCAGGTAGAGGGTCCAGATGCCTCCGGTCAGGGCAAAGGGCAGGGTGCCCATGACCAGGGCGGCTTCGTCGAAGCGGCGGAAGATCACGTATAGCAGAACGAAGATGATCAGCAGGGTGGCCGGCACGACCAGCTTGAGCCGGGCCATGGCGCGTTCCAGGTATTCGAACTGGCCCGAATAGGCGACGGAGACACCGGGCGAGAGCTTCACCTCCTTGGCGACTGCGGCGCGCAGGTCCTTCACTACCGACGCCAGGTCCCGCCCCCGCACATCGACATAGACCCAGGTCGAGGGCCGGCCATTCTCGGTTTTCAGCATCGGCGGGCCGTCGGCGATCTGGACGACGGCCACGGTCCCGAGCGTGATCTGCTGGCCCGACGGGGTGAGGATCGGCAGGGCGCGCAGACCCTCGAGGCTGTCCCTGATCTCGCGAGGATAACGGACGCTGATCGGATACCGGGCTAACCCTTCAACGGTCTGGCCGACGGTTTCGCCGCCGACCGCCCCGGCGACGATCTCCTGCACGTCGGCGATATTGAGACCGAACCGGGCGGCGGCGGCGCGGTCGATATCGATGTCCACATAGCGGCCGCCGGTCAGCCGCTCGGCCAGAGCAGAGCTGACGCCGGGCGTGCGCTTGGCGACCGTCTCGACCGCGCGGGCGATGCGGTCCAGTTCGGCCAGGTCCGATCCGGACACCTTCACCCCGATGGGGCTCTTGATGCCCGTGGCCAGCATGTCGATGCGGTTGCGGATCGGCGGCACCCAGACGTTGGCCAAGCCCGGAACCTGGACGGCCCGGTCGAGCTCCTCGACCAGCTTGTCGGGCGTCATGCCCGGCCGCCACTGGTCGCGTGGCTTGAACTGGATTGTGGTCTCGAACATCTCCAGGGGGGCCGGGTCGGTGGCGCTTTCGGCGCGTCCCGCCTTGCCGAAGACGCTCTTCACCTCCGGGACGGTGCGGATCATTCGGTCGGTCTGCTGCAGCAGTTCCGAGGCCTTGGCGGCGGAGAGGCCGGGCAGGGCGGAGGGCATGTAGAGCAGGTCACCCTCGTCCATCGGCGGGATGAACTCGCCACCCAGCTGCGAGAGCGGCCAGGCGGTGGTGGCGAAGACCAGCGCCGCGATGACCAGCGCCGTTCGCGGCCGGTCCAGCACCCAGTCCAGCACCGGCCGGTAGACCGAGGTCAGCCAGCGGTTCAGCAGGTTGTCGTTCTCGGCCGGGATGCGACCGCGGATCAGCCAGCCCATCAGGACCGGGACCAGGGTCACCGACAGGATGGCGGCGCCCGCCATGGCGTAGGTCTTGGTGAAGGCCAGGGGCGAGAACAGCCGGCCTTCCTGGGCCTGCAGGGTGAACACCGGCGCGAAGGACAGGGTGATGATCACCAGGCTGAAGAACAGCGCCGGCCCCACCTCGACGGCGGCGTCGGTGATGACGCGCCACCTTTCCTCGCCCTCAAGACGGCCCTCCGGGTGATCGTGCTCCCAGCGCTCGATCTTCTTGTGGGCGTTCTCGATCATCACCACGGCCGCATCGACCATGGCCCCGATGGCGATGGCGATGCCGCCCAGCGACATGATGTCGGCGTTCACCCCCTGGAGGCGCATGACCATGAAGGCGATCAGCACGCCCAGCGGCAGGGTCAGGATGGCCACCAGGGCCGAGCGGACGTGCCAGAGGAACAGGCCGCACACGAGGGCGACGATGATGAATTCCTCGACCAGTTTGCTCGTCAGGTTGCCGATGGCCCGGTCGATGAGCTGGGAGCGGTCATAGGTGGTGACCACCTCCACCCCCGGCGGCAGGCTGCGCTTCAGCTCGGTCAGCCTGGATTGCACGGCCGAGATGGTGGAGCGGGCGTTCTCGCCTGACCGCAGGATGACGACGCCACCGGCGACCTCGCCCCTGCCGTCGAGCTCGGCGATGCCCCGGCGCATTTCCGGGCCGATCTGGACGGTGGCCACATCCCCGAGCCGCACAGGCAGGCCGCCGGCAGCGGTGCGAAGCGGGATCGCCCGGAAGTCGTCCAAAGTCTTCAGATAGCCAGTGGCGCGGACCATGTACTCGGCCTCGGCCAACTCCAGCACCGAACCGCCGGTCTCGCCGTTCGCCCGCTGGATCGCCTCGACGGCCTGCTGATGGGTGACGCCATAGGCCGCCAGCCGCACCGGATCGAGCACGACCTGATACTGCTTGACCATACCGCCGATGCTGGCGACCTCGGCGACGCCGGGTAGGCTCTTGAGTTCGTACCGCAGGAACCAGTCCTGCAGGCTGCGCAGCTGGGAGAGGTCATGGCGGCCGGTCCGGTCGACGAGAGCGTATTCGTAGACCCAGCCGACACCGGTCGCGTCCGGCCCGAGCGCCGGCTTGGCCGCCTCGGGCAGGCGACTCTGCACCTGGCTCAGGTATTCCAGAACCCGCGAGCGGGCCCAGTAGAGGTCGGTCCCGTCCTCGAAGATGACGTAGACGAAGCTGTCGCCAAAGAACGAGTAGCCGCGCACGGTCCTGGCGCCCGGCACGGACAGCATTGTCGTGGCCAGCGGATAGGTCACCTGGTTCTCGACGATCTGCGGCGCCTGGCCGGGATAGCTGGTGCGGATGATCACCTGCACGTCCGACAGGTCCGGTAGGGCGTCGACCGGCGTGGCGCGCACGGCCCAGATTCCGGCCGCGAGTATCGCCAGCGCGCCCAGCACCACGAAGAAGCGGTTGGCGACCGACCAGCGGATGAGGGCGGCGATCATCGGCCGCCCGCCCGCGTCATGCGCCGCACGGTCGGGCCAGCGGGCGGCTGGTCAAAGGTGAAAGCGACCCGGTCTCCGACCCGGAAGCCGCGCGGGATGGCGGGATCCTCGATCCGGAACGACATGGTCATGGCCGGCCAGTTGAGGGCCGGCACGGGCTCGTGCGACAGAGTCACGCTGTCGCCGGACAGCTTCTCGATCCGGCCGGTGGTCTGGTGGAGCATCGGCGTCGCCGTGGGTGCCGGACCATCGCCGATGGGCCGGGCCTGCACGCCGGATAGGCTGGCCTCGGAGTCGAGCAGGAACTGGCCGGAAGCGACGACCTTCTCGCCTTCCGCCAGACCCGCCAGGACCTCGGTCTGGCCTCCGGCCTCCTGGCCGACCTGAACCTCGGCCGGCTGATAACGACCGCCGTCCAGCGCCAGCATGACCAGGGTGCGCCGCCCGGTGCGGATCACCGCCTCGGACGGGACCAGCAGGGCGGGGCGGGAGCTCTCGCCCAACTGCACCGTGGCGAACATGCCGGGTCGCAGGCGGCCCTTCCGGTTGGCCAGCTCGATCCGCGCGGTGAGGGTTCGGGTGTCCCCCTGCGCTTCGGGCAAGACGGCCGACACGCGGCCGGCGAACATCTCGCCCGGAAAGGCGGCCAGGTTCACCATCACGGATGCTCCCGGCCGGACCTGGCCGGCCAAGGCCTCGGGGATGGCGGCATTGACCCACACCGTCCCGAGCCCGTTCACCTCGGCCAGGGTCTGGCCGGCGGCGACGGTCATGCCGGCTCTGACACCGAGCGTGCGGATAACACCTCCGGTCGGCGTGGAGATCGTCGTCACCGTCAATGGTCGGCCGCCGCGTTCGACCCGGGCGATCAGGCTCTCCGGCATGCCGAGCAGGGACAGGCGCTGGCGCGCGGCCTGGGTCAGTCTGGCGTCGCCCGTCCGGCGGACCGCCAGGTATTCGGTCTGCGCACCGGCCCATTCGGGGACCAGGATGTCTGCGAGCGGAGCGCCGGCGGCGACCAGGTCGCCCGGCGCCCGGCCATAGACCCGCTGGACAAAGCCGGCGGCCCGCGCCTGAATGATCGCCACGTCGCGCTGGTTGAAATCGACGACCCCGGTGGCCGTGAGACCGGATGGCAGCGTCCCGCGCGTCACGGTCGCCATGCGCAGGCCCAGGTTCTGCACTCGCGCGGGATCGATCCGCACACCCGCCCCGGTCGCCTCGTCTGCGTACCTGGGGACCAGCTGCATATCCATGAATGGCGACTTGCCGGGCTTGTCGAAGCGCTGCGCGGGGACCATCGGGTCGTACCAGTAAAGGACCTTGCGGCCGTCCTCGGCTGCGCCGGCCGTCCCGGCTGAAGGCCCCGATTGCAGACGCGCCACGCCGTAGCCCGCCGCTCCGGCGACCAGCACCAGCGCCGTGGCGGCCAGGGCCAGATGGGTTCGTGAAATCCTGGCGCTCATGGCGCGTCCATCCCGTAGGTGATGTTGATCCGCACGGCGTCGCGCATCGTCGCCGCCTCCTTGTCGAGGACATCGAGCCGGGCGTCGGCCAGGCCGGTGAAGGCCGCCAGCACGGCCGGCAGGTCGGCCGTCCCGGCCGCGTAGCTGGCGGTCTCCAGGTCGGCGCGGCGCTGGGCCAGCGGCAGGCGGCTGTCACGCGCCCGCACCCAGACCTCGTGGTGCATTCGATGGTCGGCCAGATCGGCATTGAGGGCGGCCAGAAGCTGACGGCGCGTCGCCTCCCGGTCCGCACGGGCCCGCGTCGCGTCCGCGCCGCGCGCATCTATGATCGGGCCCTGCCGCTGTCCCTGGCGGATCGGCAGGCTGAGGGTCAGCCGCGCCGAGACCATGTCACCGAAGCGGTCGTCGCGCTTCTGATAGGCCAGCTCCCAGCTCCAGTCGGAGGATTTTGCCGCCCGGGCTCCGGCTAGGTCAGCGTCGGCCAGCCGCACACCGGCGTCGAGAACCAGCAGGGTCGGGTGGCGGTCGAGGCCGGCGCGCAGAACGACCGGATCCACAGCCCAATGGGGCGGAGCGCCGGCGACTCCGGCGTCGGGGTCGCCGGTCCACCGCACCAGCGCCGCCTTGGCTCTGGCGACATCGGCCTGCAGTTCGCTGCGCCGGTCGGCCAGGGCGACGAGCCATTCGGCGGGATCGACGGTCTCGCCCGGACGCGCACCCTGCACTACGGCCGAGGGCGCGGCGTCCAGCACGGGCCGCAGCGCCGCCTCGATATCGTCGAGCGCCGTCAGTCGCGCCTGGGCGTAGTAGAGATCGACCCACGCCAGCGCGGTCGACAGCCGCACCTCGCGCGCCGCCGCGAGGGCCTGGGCGTCGGCGACGCGGACCTCCGCGTCAGCTCGCCCGACCTCCGCCCGCCGGGCAGCACCGCTGGGCATGTCTTGCATGACGCCGACGCTGGCCATGGTCATCTCGTCGTCGGCGAAGCGGCCAGCCATCGGGCCGGAGATCGGCACGTTCTCCAGGCCAAGGCTGAGCTTGGGGTCGGGCAGTGACCCGGCCGCGCGTCCGGCCGAACGCGCGGCGTCCGCGCGCAGGCCGGCGGCCCGCAGGTTCGGCGCGGTCTCGCCAGCCTTCGCCAGGGCCTGGTCGAAGGTTAGTGGTTCGGCCTGGGCCGACACGGCGGTGGCGCTCGCGACGAGCAGCCACGCCCATTTTGCAGGAGACATCGCTCCGAACTCCTCATGACGGCGCAAGCGCCAGCGGCCGGCGCGGGTGCGCCGGCGGTCAGTCGGGGATCAGAGGGCGATGGGTGGTCGGAGGGTTCGGTCCGGCGGCCGGGACCGGAGCGCTCGGGGCGGAGCCTGGGTAAGATCGGCGGTGTCGAACGTGACGATGGCGACATCGACGGCTGCCGCGGGAAGCGCCGCTGCCGTGGCGAAGCAGGCCATGCCCGGCTTGCAGGGCGCCTTATGGTCGGGGCCACCCTTGCCGTGGTCGCAGCAGTCCATCTTCGCGTGATCGACCGCCATCCCGGCGGCTTCCATTGGGCAGGGCGCCATCGCCCGCGCGGACGGCGCTGCGACCACAGGCAAAGCCAGCGCGGCGCTCCAGACGAGCATCAGGGTGAACAGACGGATCAGGCGGAGTCTCCTGACGCAAGTATGCAGGCTCGTCCCTCGCGTTTCAATCCCTCATGGGTCGGCGATATCGATAATCGTTCGCAGCAGGCTTGACCCTCTAGTGGGTAGAGCAGTTATGGCGTCGCCATGGTGTTTCGGAATCTCGATGGGTGGGGCATGGGCTCGTGGCGGCGGCGTAGGATCTTCATTCCGGCAGGCGTCGTGGCGGGGCTATGTCTTGCCTTGCTCGTCGTCTTCGGCGGAAGCGGCGCCGCCCGTGCCGCGGTGACCCCGGCGGAGACCGTCTGGCGGCTGCTGGACTATGTCGCGGTGGACTATCCGGGCGCGGTCGAGGACGGCAAGATCATCAGCACGGCCGAGTATGCCGAGATGGTCGAGTTCGCGGAGACCGCCAGCGCGCAGATCGCGGCGCTCCCGGCGACGCCGGCCAAGCCCGGCCTCATCAAACAGGCCGCCGCGCTCAAGGCGGCCATCGGCGCCAAGCGGCCGCCATCGGAGGTCGCCGGACTGGCGCGGGGACTGGCTGGCGATCTTCTCGCGGCCTATCCCGTCGCCCTGGCGCCCTCCGCAGCGCCGGACTTTGCGCGGGGCGCCGCAGTCTACGCCGAGAATTGCGCGTCCTGCCATGGCGCCGCCGGCGACGGGAAGGGTCCGGCGTCGAAGGGGCTCGATCCACCTCCCATCGCATTCACCGACCAGGACCGGGCGCGGCATCGCAGCGTGTTCGGACTTTATCAGGTCATCGAGCAGGGCCTGGACGGCACGGCCATGCCGAGCTTCTCGCATCTGCCCCAGAACGAACGCTGGGCGCTCGCCTTCTATGTCGGCAGCCTGTCGCAGGACGACGGCGCCAGGAGCCGGGGTGAGGCCCTCTGGAAGGGCGACGCGAACCTTCGCGGCCAGTTTCCCAATCTGGCGACCCTGACCAAGATGACGCCCGCCGATCTGGCCAAGGTCGTGGGCGATAAGAAGGCCGACGATGTCATGGCCTACCTGCGTCGGTCTCCCGGGGTGCTGACTGAGCAGCGGGAAGCGTCCCTGGTGTTCGCCCGCGGCAAGCTCAAGGCGACCGTGGATGCCTATGCCTCCGGAAATAAGGCTGACGCGTCGTCCCTCGCCCTGTCCACCTATCTCGACGGCATCGAGCCCTTCGAGCCTGCCATCGCCGCGCGCAATCCCAAGCTGCTGTCGCGGATCGAGGCCGCCATGGGTGAGTTCCGCTCGCGCATTGGCAGCGGCGCTCCCGTTGACAGCGTCCGGCAACAGGCCGCCGTCATTGAGGGCCTGCTGGACGAGGCCGATGCTGTCCTGGCTCCAGCCGCGGCCGACACCACAGCGGCGTTCGTGGGCGCCCTGACGATCCTGCTCCGCGAGGGCCTGGAAGCGCTTCTGATCGTGGTCGCAATGATCGCCTTCCTCAAGAAGGCCGACCGGGAAGACGTGCTGCCCTACGTCCACGGGGGCTGGGCCGCCGCGCTCGGCGCCGGTGTTCTGACCTGGGCGGCGGCGACCTTCTTCATCACCATCAGCGGCGCCCAGCGGGAGCTGACCGAAGGATTTGGCGGCCTGTTTGCCGCCGCCGTCCTGCTCAGCGTCGGGATATGGATGCACGGCAAGAGCCAGGCCGACGCCTGGCAGCGGTATATCAAGGAACGGCTATCAAAAGCCCTGTCGAGGGGATCGGCCTGGTTCTTGTTCCTGCTGGCTTTCGTCGTGGTCTACCGCGAGGTGTTCGAGACCATCCTCTTCTTCGCGGCCCTGTGGAGCAAGGAAACGGCTGGAGCTGTCCTGGCCGGGGCGGGAACCGCCGTCGTTGCGCTGGCGGCCATCGCCTGGGCGATGCTGCGCTACAGCACCCGGCTGCCCATCTCCAAGTTCTTCGCGGCCAGCGCCGCGCTGGTGGCGGTGCTGGCGTTTGTCCTGGCCGGCAAGGGTCTGGCGGCGCTGCAGGAGGCCGGGATCGTTCCCGTCACCCCTGTCTCGTGGGCGCCGAAGATCGAACTGCTCGGCTTCTATCCGACGTGGCAGACGATTTTGCTCCAACTCGCCGTCGTAGCCATCCTGGTCGCCGGATATCTCTACAACCGCAGTCCCCGGCGTGGGGAAGGCGCCGCCTGACCAGTCAGTGGCGCTCTTCCTGGCAGAGACCGTGGTCGCTCAGGACCTCAATGACCTTGCAGTCGGCGGCAAGTCCCAGCGAGCAGTTGGCCGTCATCCGGCTCAATTCCTCGCGCAGCCGGGTTAGCTGGGCGATCTTCTCATCCACGGCGGTCAGATGGGATTGCGCGATCCTGTCGGCTTCACCGCACGGCATATTCGGGTGATCTGCCAAGCCCAGCAGCGCCTCGATATCCTTGATGTCGAACCCAAGCTGGCGCGCATGACGGATGAAGCGCAAACGGCGGACCGCCGCGTCTCCATAGACCCGCTGGTCGCTGTCGGTACGGTCCGGCTTCGGCATCAGGCCGATCTGTTCGTAGAACCGGATGGTTGGGACCTTCACGTCCGCCGCCTTGGCGAGCCGTCCGATGGAAATGCCGGGCATGAGAACTCCCTGTTCGTCCTCCAAATAGCACTTGATCCTCTAGTGACTAGAGGGGCCATGATTGGGAAATGACATCGCCAACCGCATCGTCCAAACCCGAAGCAAGCTCCTGCGGCTGCGGCCATGCTGCGCCCTTCGACGGCGCCACGCCGGAATACCGACGCATCCTCGTTTGGGTGATCGCCATCAACCTGATCGCCTTCGTGGTGGTGTCGGGTGGCGGTCTGCTCGCCGGGTCCGCCTCCGTCGCGGCGAACGCCCTCGACTTCCTTGCTGACGGTGCGACCTACGCCATCAGCCTCTGGGCTATCGGAAAGAGCGTCGCCGTCCGCAGCGCCACGGCGATGGTCAAGGGCGCGAGTCTGGCTGTTTTGGGCCTGGCCGTCCTCGGGTTCGCCGCCTGGCGCGCGATCTCGGGCGCGCCTCCAGAGGGCTTTACGATCTCCGGGCTGGGGGCCTTCGGCGTCGCGGCCAATCTGGTCGCCGCATTCCTGCTCGCGAAGTATCGCGATGGTGACGCCAACGTCCGGTCGGTCTGGCTATGCACGCGGAACGACGTCATCCAATGCGTCGCCATCATCGTCACTGGGGGCCTTGTGTGGCTCACCGGATCGCGCTGGCCGGACGTGATCGTCGGCGTTGTCCTGGCGGTCGTCTTCCTGCAGTCCGCATGGTCGATCATTACCCAAGCCCGGCGGGAGCGCCGGGAAGCCACCGTCGCCTAGGTTCCGCCATGAAATCGCACGCCCGCCTGTCGGCTTACCGCGAAGCCATCACCGCCGCCCGCGTCGCCTATGGTGCTGGCGACCTCGACGCCAGCTTCCGCCTGCTCGAACGGGCGCACGTCCTTGGCCAGCCGTGGGTCGTACCTCACACCGTGTCGCACTGGCTGATGCTGAAAGTCGGCTGGCGGCGAGGCGACGGTCGGGAGGTGCGCGGTCAACTCCTGCGGCTGGCGGCCGGCGGCGTGCTATCGCTGCTCGGCTGGCTGCCAGAAGGCAATACCGGAGGAGCCGATATCTCGCCGACAAAGCCGATGCCCCTGCCGGCCGACCTGATCGCCCTCTGCGGAAGATCGTAGCGCCGTCCACGCGGTAGATTGATTGATGACGACAGGACGGCTAAGCGAGCATTGATGACTAGCCTGGCGAATCTTCACCAAGCGCTCCAGCGGCTTATCAAGCCGTTGATGGTCATCTGTATCCTGTTGCTGGCCGTGGGGCCTGTGGCCGACAGCATCATGTGCGGCCTGGAAACCGGCGAGATCGGCACAGCCGAATTGGTCGCCGACCTCGGCGGCGATGACGACAGAGACTCGACAACGACCGAGCACGCGATCTGCGCGCACGGCCATTGCCACCACCCGGCGCCCCTCGCGGGCGCCCCCGAGGTTCAGCAATCGGCAAGCCTCTATACCCAGGCGGACCGGACTCTGCTGTTCCCTCTTGAACCACCCTCCATCCGTCCTCCGAGCCTGAAGCGCCCTCCCAGGGTCTGACCGTGATCGCGCCGACGTGCGCGCTCCGCCCTTGTCAGAACCATTGCAGGACCTTCCATGCCCTCCCCATTTCCGTGGCGCCGTGCTCTTCTGGGCGCCGCCGCGATTGCGATGGCGGCATTTGCCTCCGCCGCCTCCGCCGAACCCGTAACCCTCGCCGAAGCGCTCGCCCGCGCCGGCAAGTCCTCGCCCACGCTGGCCGCCGCCCGCGCCGACGTCGCCGCCGCCGAAGGCCGTGCCGTTCAGGCAGGTCTGCGACCCAACCCCGAACTCGGCCTGGAGGTCGAGAATTTCGCCGGCACAGGCCCTTTCTCCGGTCTTGGCGAAGCCGAGAACACCGTCACGGTCGGACAGCGGTTCGAGCTCGGCGGCAAGCGATCAGCACGCCAGCGCGCCGCCCAGGCCGAAGTCGACGTGGCGCGGCTGCGGCTTCAGGTTGCTGGCGCCGACCTGTTGCAGCAGGTCCGCAACGCCTACGCCGAGGCCTATGCGGACGCCCGTCGCCTCGATCTGGCGCGCGAGCAGTTCCTGCGTGCCGAAAACCTCCAGAAAGTCGCTGTCGAACTCGTCGACGCTGGCCGTGAGCCGCCGCTTCGGGCGATGAGGGCCCGGACCGCGACCTTCGAGGCGGTCGGTCGCGTGCGGGCGGCGGAAGCCAAGTACCTCCAGTCGCAACGGGCCCTCGCCGCCCTCTGGGGCGGAGCAGACGACCTGCCAGAGCCGACCGGCGCGGCGGACGAGGCCTTGCCCGAAGGCATCGCGGATCCGACGACCACGCTCGACGTCCGTCTCGCCGAAGCGGAGGTCACTGTCTCGATCGCCGTTGTCGGTCGCGAACGCTCGCTCGCGCAGCCCGACGTCACCGTCACGGTCGGGGCTCGCCAGTTCCGCGGCACGGACGACACCGCTCTGGTGGTCGGGGCCTCGATGCCGATTGGCATTTTTGACCGCAACCAGGGCAATGTGGCCGCCGCCAACGCGGAGCGCACCGGGGCCGAGGCGCGCCGCAACGCCGCCCTCGCCGGGGCCATCCGACGGACCCGCGACGCCCAAGCGGCGCTCCGGACCGCCGAGTCCCGCCTGAACTTCCTGAAGACGCGGGCCGAGCCGGAGGCCGTTGAGGCCGTCCGCATCGCTCGGGAAGGCTTCTCGGCCGGGCGCTTTACCCTGCTGGACGTGCTCGACGCCGAAGAGGCGCTCAACACCGTGCAGTCCGACATTATCACCGCCGAACAGGAGCGCGGCCAAGCCGCCGCCGCCCTGATCCGCGCGACCCAAACCCAAGGATCCGACCAATGAAGAAGCTGACGTATCAGCAGCGCCTCCTCGCGGGGGCGGCAGCCGCCGTGATTGTGCTCGGCGGCGGGTTCGCCGTCTGGACGGCTACCCGCGCTCCCGAGAAGGCGCCCGAGGCGCATGCCGAGGAGGAAGAGGCGCACGGGGCCGGCGAGGCCCTGGAGATGGACGCGGCCCGCATCCAGGCCGCGGGGATCGTCCTGGCCCCGGTGGGCAGCGGCTCGCTTAGCGCCGAGATCGTGGCCCAGGGAACAGTCGTTGGAACCCCCCAAGGTGAAGCGGTCCTCGCCGCGCGCGCGGACGGGGTGATCAGCCGCGTGACCCTGCGGCTTGGCGACAGCGTCGGCGCCGGTCAGACCGTGGCCCTGATCGAAAGCCGGGAGGCCTCGACGATCGCCGCAGAACGCGCGGCCGCTCAGGCCCGTCTGACGGCGGCCCGTCAGGCGTTCGCGCGCGAACAGCGCTTGTTCAACGCTCGGATCACGGCCCGTCAGGACCTTGAGGCCGCTCAAACGGCGCTCGCCGAGGCCGAGGCGGAATCGCGGCGAACCTCGTCCGCGGCGGCGGCGGCCCGCGTCTCCGCGGACGGGCGCAGCACCGGCGTCGTCAGCCCGATCAGTGGGCGGGTGACCGCCGCGAACGCCACGCTCGGCTCCTTCGTCACTGCGGGTACGGAACTGTTCCGGGTCGCCAACGCCACCCAGATCGAGATTCAGGCCTCGGTGTCGGCCGAGGATGCTGGCCGGATCGCCCCCGGCGACCGTGCCAGCATCAACCTGCCCGAAGGCGAGGTGCTGGCCACGGTCCGCTCGATCACGCCGGGGGTGAATGCGGAAAGCCGCGCCGCTACGGTCATCCTGAGTCTTGCCGGCGTTGGCGGCCTACGGCCCGGCCAGGCGGTCTCGGTGCGCATCTATTCGCGAGACGCGCAGGGCGCGGGCGGGATTTCCGTGCCCGAGGAAGCCATCCAGACGGTCGAGGGCCGCGAGGTGGTGTTCGTCCGGAACGCCAAAGGGTTCAGCGCCGTGCCAGTGATCGTCGGCCAGCGTAGCGCCGGCCGGGCCCAGATCACCTCTGGCCTGAGCGCCGGTCAGATCATCGCGACCCGCAACGCTTTCCTGCTGAAGGCCGCGCTAGGCGCCGGCGAAGTGGAGCACTAGCCCATGATCGCCAACCTCATGGCCCTGTCGGTGCGGGCCCGATGGATGATCGTCGCGCTCGTGCTGATCGTCTCCACCTACGGCGCCTGGCAGCTGACCCGGCTGCCGATCGACGCCGTGCCGGACATCACTAACAACCAGGTACAGATCAACACCTCGGACGCCTCGCTCTCGCCCGTCGAGATCGAGAAACGCGTCACCTTCCCGGTCGAGACCGCCATGGCCGGCATCCCCGGCCTGCAATCGACCCGGTCCCTGTCGCGCAACGGCTTCTCGCAGGTCACCGTGATCTTCGAGGAAAACGTCGACCTCTATTTCGCGCGCCAACAGGTCAGCGAACGGCTCGTCCAGGCGCAGGAGAGCCTGCCGGAGGGTGTCCAGCCGCAGATCGGTCCGGTCACCACCGGACTGGGCGAAGTGTTCATGTACGCCATCGACTACGCGCATCCGGGCGGCCGTGGCGCGACCGTGCGCAATGGCCAGCCCGGCTGGCAGTCCGACGGGTCGTTCCTGACCCCCGAGGGAGACCGCCTGGCCGACGAGGTCTCGCGTGCGTCCTACCTGAGGACCGTGCAGGACTGGATCATCGCTCCGCAGCTGCGGTCGGTGGACGGCGTCGCCGGGGTAGATTCCATAGGCGGCTTCGAGAAGCAGTATGTGGTCGAGCCCGACCCGACGCGCCTGGCCCAGTACGGGGTCTCGTACAGTGAGCTGGCGCACGGGCTGGAGGACGCGAACCTCTCGGTCGGCGCCAACTTCGTCGAGCGTGGCGGCGAGGCCTATCTGGTGCGGGCGGACGCCCGCATCCGCAGCCTGAGCCAGATCGAGGAGGCCATCGTCGCCACCCGCGGCGGCGTGCCGGTTGCGGTGCGCGACGTCGCCACCGTCCAGCTGGGCGGTGATCTGCGCACCGGCGGGGCGACGATGAACGGCCGCGAGGTCGTCATCGGCACCACCCTGATGCTGATCGGCGAGAACAGCCGCACCGTGGCCCGCGCGGTCGGCAAGCAGCTGGAGACGACCACCCGGTCCCTGCCGCCGGGGATCAAGGTCACCCCGGTGCTGGATCGCTCCAAGCTGGTCAATGCCACCATATCGACCGTGCAGCGGAATCTGATCGAAGGCGCCATCCTGGTGGCCATTGCCCTGTTCCTGCTGCTGGGCAACGTCCGCGCAGCCCTGATCGCGGTGGCGATCATCCCGATCTCCTTCTTCATGACGGCCATCGGCATGAACGTTCTCGGGGTGTCAGGAAACCTGATGAGCCTGGGCGCGCTGGACTTCGGCCTGATCGTCGACGGCTCCGTCATCATCATCGAGAACTGCCTGAGACGGCTGTCCGAGCGGCAGCATCACGAAGGCCGTCTGCTCAGCCTGCGCGAGCGGCTTGAAGAGACGACCATCGCCACCCAGGAGATGATCAAGCCGACCGTCTACGGCCAGGCCATCATCCTGCTGGTGTTCGCGCCCCTGCTGACCTTCCAGGGCGTCGAGGGCAAGACCTTCTCGCCCATGGCCATTACCCTGATGCTGGCTCTGGTCGCGGCCTTCATCCTGTCCATCACCTTCATTCCGGCCATGGTCGCCCTGGTGATGCGTAACAAGGTCTCGGAGAAGGACGTCTTCGTCATCCGCTGGATCAAGGCGAAGTACGAACCTGTTCTTCGCCAAGCCGTGGCGCGGCCCTGGCCCTTCGTCGGCGGCGGGTTGGCCCTGTTCGCCGTGGCCGGGGTGATCTTCACACTGCTGGGCCAGGAATTCATCCCGACCCTGGACGAACGCAATCTGGCGATGGCGTCCCAGCGGGTGCCTTCGACCGCGGTGGAGCAATCGATCCGCATGCAGCGCGGCGTCGAGCGTGCCATCGCCGCCCTGCCGGAAGTCGAGCTGATGTTCTCGAAGACCGGCACCGCCGAGGTAGCCACCGATCCGATGCCCCCCAACATCTCGGACGGCTTCATCATTCTCAAGCCGCAGGACCAGTGGCCTGAAGGGGTGAAGACCAAAGAGGACGTGATCAAGCGGGTGGAGGCCGCGGCGGCGGGTCAGGTCGGCCAGGGCTACGAGCTCAGTCAGCCCATCGAGCTGCGGTTCAACGAACTGATCGCGGGCGTGCGCGGCGATGTGGCGATCAAGATCTACGGCGACGACCTCGACCGGTTGACCGCGACGGCCAATCAGATCGCGGCGCAGCTGAACGCCACGCCAGGCGCGGCCGACGTCAAGGTCGAACAGACCGACGGGGCGCCATCGCTGGACGTCACGTTCGACCGGGCTGCCATCGCGCGGTTTGGTCTGACCGTGGAGGAGGTCGCCGACACGGTGGCCGCCGCCATGGGTGGGCGTGAGGCTGGCCAGCTGTTCGAGGGCGACCGTCGGTTCGACGTGGTGGTGCGCGTGCCAGGCGCCAGCCGCAGTGACATGGACGCCCTCGGCGCCATCCCGGTGATGCTGCCGGAAGCGGAAGGCCGCACCCGGGCCTCCGTTCCCTTGCGGCAGGTCGCTTCGTTCCGCTTCGCCGAGGGACTGAACCAGATCAGCCGCGAGAACGGCAAGCGGCGGGTGGTGGTCCAGGCCAACGTCCGCGGCCGCGACGTCGGTTCGTTCGTCAAAGAAGCCATGCCCAAGGTCGAGACCGTCGCCCTGCCGGCGGGGTCCTGGATCGAATGGGGCGGGCAGTTTCAGAACCTGAAGGCTGCCTCGGACCGCCTGTCGCTGGTGGTGCCGATCTGCTTCCTGGCCATCTTCGCGGTGCTGTTCCTTGCCGTGGGAACGTTCGGGCGGGCGGTAGCCGTTTTCCTGACGGTGCCGCTGGGCCTGGCCGGCGGGGTCTTCGCCCTCGCCCTGACCGGCATCTCCTTCTCGGTGTCGGCGGCGGTGGGCTTCATCTGCTTGGCCGGGGTGGCAGTACTCAACGGTCTGGTCGTGATGTCCTCGATCCGCCAGAGGCTCGATGACGGGATGGAGCTCTCCCGCGCCATCATCGAGGGCTGCATGGAGCGTGTGCGGCCGGTCATCATGACCGGCCTGGTCCCGGCCATCGGCTTCGTGCCCATGGCCTTGGCCCATGGCACCGGCGCCGAAGTGCAGAAGCCTCTGGCCATGGTCGTCATCGGCGGCCTGATTACCGCAACCCTGCTAACCCTGCTGGTCCTGCCGGCGATGAGCCGGCTGGTCCTCGGCTTGGCCGAACGCCGGCGGCCGACGGCAGGGGAGGAGCAGGCTCTTACGCCCCTGCCGGCGAAATAGTGCACGGCCGCCGCCGCCGGGCGACCCGCGGCGGCGGCGCCCTTCTGGAGGAAGCCATGTCCGATCCCATCAAGCTGATGAGAGTCTATACCGACGAGGCCGCCTACTTCGGTGACCGCAAGGTGTTCGAAATCGTGACCGAACGCGCGCGGGCGGCGGGTTTGGCCGGCGTGACCGTGCTCCGGGCCATCATCGGATTCGGCCACACGCCCCACGTCCATCGCCGCCATGTTCTTGACGACGACCAGGCGCTGATCATCGAGGTTCTCGATCACGAGTCGAAGCTGCGCGCTTTCCTCGAAGCCCTGTCGGGTCTGGAGCACCTGGGGCCTATCACCTTGGAAGCGGTCGAGGTGCTGCGCTGGCCGGCCAGGGCCGGCGCCGAGCCGACCGGGCTCCCCGGCCGTTAGGACAGGCGCGAAATCGCCAAAGAAAGGACGCGATATGACCGCCCGAGGCGATGAAGGACGTCAGCGCCGCATCCTGCTGATCGTGCTGTTCCTCAATACGGCGCTCTTCGTTGGCCTCGGCATCGGCGGTCTGGTCGCCGATTCCAGCGCGCTCCTCGCCAATGCGGTGGACAACGCCTCAGACGCGGCAGTCTACCTCATCAGTTTCCTGGCCGTCGGACGATCGCCGGTCTGGAAGCGTGGCGCCGCCCGCACCTCTGGCATACTCCTTCTAGTCTTTGCGGTGGGCGTGCTGTTCGACGTCGGGCGGCGCTGGCTAACCGGAACCGAGCCCGTCGGCCCCACCATGATGGGCTTGGCTCTGGTCGCGGCGATTATCAACCTGATCTGCCTGCTCTTGTTGCGACGCCTCCACGGCGACGACGTCAACATGCGTGCGGCAGAGACCTTCAGCCTGAACGACTTCGCTTCGAACGGCGGCATTCTCGCCGCCGGAGGTCTGGTCATGTGGCTGGGCCAACCTTGGCCGGACCTCGTGGTCGGCATGCTGGTGGCCGCCCTGGCGGTCAAGGGCGGCCTTGAAATCCTGCGAGACGCAGCGGGCGCGACACCCGAAGAGGAATCAAGCGAATGACTTCTAACCCGTCGTCCCACCCGGACACCGAAGGCCGTTCGCATAAGCCCAGCAAAGCCCACGATCACGCCAAGGGCAGCGACCATGGCCATGCCCATGGCGGCATCTTCGGCGAACGCACCGAATTGATCTTCGCGGCCCTGTCAGGCGCGATGCTCCTCGTCGGCTGGTTGATCAGTCAGCGCGTCGAGGGCGTTTTCCCGTTGGCATTCTATGTCGCGGCCTACGGGTTCGGCGGCTATTTCACGCTCAAGGAAGCGGTCGGCAATATACTCAAGCGCCGCTTCGAGATCGACACCCTGATGCTGGTTGCCGCCGTTGGGGCCGCCGCGCTGGGCGAGTGGGCCGAAGGCGCCCTGTTGCTGTTCCTGTTCAGCACCGGCCACGCCCTTGAGCACTACGCCATGGGTCGGGCGCGACGGGCCATCGAAGCCCTCGCCGAACTTGCGCCCGAGACGGCTACGGTTCGGCGCGGCGGCGCAACGGCGGAAATCCCGGTCCATGAACTTGTCATCGGCGACATCGTGGTTGTTCGACCCAACGAGCGCATGCCCTCCGACGGCGTCGTCGTGGCCGGGGAAAGCAGCGTCGATCAGGCTCCGATCACCGGCGAGAGTGTGCCCGTCGACAAGCGGGCCGCGGCGGACCCGGCCCTGGACTTCGACAAGGCCAGCGCGGAACACCGCGTCTTCGCGGGCACAATTAACGGCCCGGGCGCGCTTGACGTGCGGGTCGCCCGTATGGCGTCCGAAACGACGCTCGCCCGCGTGGTGAAGATGGTCGCCGAGGCCGAGGCTCAGCAATCGCCAACCCAGCAGTTCACCAGCCGCTTCGAGCGCATCTTCGTGCCGTCGGTGCTGGCGGGCATCGGCCTCTTGCTGTTCGCGTGGGTCGTCATCGACGAGCCGTTCAGCGCCAGCTTCTATCGCGCCATGGCGGTTCTGGTGGCCGCGAGCCCCTGCGCCCTGGCCATCTCTGTCCCCAGCGCAATTCTCAGCGCAGTGGCTCGGGCAGCCCGAGGGGGCGTCCTGGTGAAGGGCGGTGGTCCCTTGGAAAATCTGGGCACATTGACCGCCATCGCCTTCGACAAGACCGGCACCCTCACGGAGGGCAAGCCAAAGATAATCGACGTAGCTCCCGCCGACGGGGTCGATGAGCGGGAACTTCTCTCGGTGGCCGTCGCCGTCGAGCGTCTGAGCGATCACCCGCTGGCCGCTGCGGTCGTCCGTGACGGCGAGGAGCGGTTGAAGGGCTATCCCGTCCCGGTGGCCGCGGAGGTGACCAGCCTGACCGGCAAGGGCGTCCAGGCCCGCGTCGGGGGCGATACAGTGGTAATCGGCAAGCCCAAGCTGTTCGAGGAGGGGCAGGGAGCCCCGCCCTCCGACGCGCTGTGGAGCGAAGTCCAGCGGCTTGAAACGAGCGGACGGACCGTGATGGTCGTCAAGTCCGGCGACCGATACCTCGGGGCCATAGGCTTGATGGATACGGCGCGGCCCGCTGCAAAGGGGGTCATTGCCCGGCTTCGCACCATGGGGATCACCCGCATCGTCATGTTGTCCGGTGACAATCAGTCCGTGGCCGACGCCATCGCCACCCAGTTGGGCCTGGACGAGGCGATGGGCGGGCTGATGCCCGAGGACAAGGTCCGGATCATTGCTGATCTGAAGGCCAGCGAGGGGCGGGTCGCGATGATCGGAGACGGCGTCAACGACGCCCCGGCCCTAGCCAACGCAACGGTCGGGATCGCCATGGGCGCTGCCGGCTCCGATGTCGCCCTGGAAACGGCCGATGTGGCCTTGATGGCCGACGACCTCAATCACCTGCCATTCGCGGTCGGCCTAAGCCGCAAGACCAGCGGCATCATCAAGCAGAACCTGTGGGTCAGTCTGGGGGTGGTCGCGGTTCTCATCCCGGCGACCCTCTTTGGTCTCAAGATCGGCGCCGCCATAATCTTCCATGAGGGATCAACCCTGCTCGTCGTGGTGAACGCCCTCCGATTGTTGGGCTACCGGGACAAGGTGGCGTGATCCAGCTTGAGACAGAAACACCGATTCCCGTCCCGCCCGAGCGGGTCTGGTCGGCGCTTGTCGATTTTGCCAGCTACCCGAAATGGCACCCTCACCAGGCAATCGAAGGCGTGGCGCAGCTGGGCGGCAAGGTCAGGATTAAAGGCAGGCTGCTCGGGTCATCAGGAGTCAGTTCGAACGCGCGTTGGACAGTTCTCCGTTGTGAACGCCATCGATTTCTTGATTTTGGTGCGGGATCGTCGGCCCTGTTCCGGTTGAGGCAGTGGTTTGAAATACGCCCTCACCCTCAGGGTTCTCTGCTGGTTCAGGGCACGGGGTTTGAAGGTGTCATCCCCTGGCTGGTGTTCACCACGATCTTGAGGGTGAAGCGGCTACAGCCCTATCACGATGCTGTCGCAAGGTGCCTGACGGCCTTCCTCACCGGCTCGCCGCTGCCCGGCTCAGGGGGTGGAAACCGGCGGCAACGACGGATCAAGAACAGCAAGCAGAAGCCGCGCCGGGACTAGCCAAGAGTTTGGCTTGATCCTCTAGCGACTAGGGGAAGTAGGAAGCTGATCGACTAGAAGATGCAATTATGGCCGCAGCCCCGTTGGCGACGGGCGTAGTCCCGAACGGGCTTGGGGTGAACTCCGCTTGAGTGGAGGCGACAGGCCACGCGTTTGGGTTCGGGAACTCGGGGAGAAGACAATTCATGGGGCGCATCAAAGTGAAGATTTTCCCTGTCATAATTGCCGGTGTGGCTGCTCTCACATGGGGCTGCGCCAGCTATGGAGGTCTTCCGCAAAGCAGTGTCGACGTCCGAACCCTGAGTTCGACGCAGATCGAGCTGCGGCGGCCTGATGTTCTGATCACTGCAGATGGCCTGAGAGTCCACGGATGGGCCTGCAGACGGCCTCGCTCCATTGTCAGCGGCGCGACGGTTCGGATCGAGCGCATCGACGCGGCGGGGCTTGTGGTCGCTGACATCGAGGTCCCCTTGGACACGAGAAGGCTTTCGCACCACCCAGCCGGTTGCGTCATCTACGACGGTGCCGCGCCATGGCGTCTGGCCCCCGAAGAGACGCTGCGTGTCCTGATTTTTCGGCGATAACGGCCAACGCTCCGCTGGTGGTCCAAACCAGCGCATCAGATAGACCGCCGGACGCAACTCGGAGGAATTTGGATCCTAGCGCTAGGTCGCGCTGCATGATCTAAGACAACCGTCGTCCAACCGGCTTGATCACCGGCGACGATGCGCACATCGCGCGTGAACACGGGCCTCCGTCATGTCGGGCGGCCTGCGAAATACAATACCTTCGGGGAATACGCGGGGCGCGTAACCCCGTGTTCACGCGTGATCAACCACCCGGCGCCAGCCGGGTCGCTGACACGGGACTTCAGCATGCATGCTCGCTTCGCATTGGGTGTCCTCGGGCTTCTCGCCCTTGGCGCCTGCAACGACCCTACGTCGGGCCGGACGGCCGACTATTCCCCTCCGCCTCCAACACCCGAAGAATCCCAGCAGATCACGAACGAGGCGGCCGAAGAGGCGGCGGCCGAGGCCGCCAAGCCGGCCAGGATCGGGAAGAGACATCTCTCGTCCTACACGATCAACATGACCAAGGCGCAGGTCCGCGAGTTCCTCGGCTCGCCGGCCGAGGTCGGCAGCGAGGACCCGTTCGGGCGCGTCAGCTGGTTCTACTGGAATCTTCCGGTCTACGACGAGGAGGCCGGGACGCAGGCCAAGGTGGTCAGGTTTACCTTCGAACAGGGCCGCGTCGTCGAGGTCGGGTTTTGAGTGGCGAGGCCGTCGCGACCCAGCGGATGCAGGTCGCCAATGAAGCCTTCCTTCTGGACCGCTTGGCCGCAGATGCCCCGCGCGCCCAGCTCTACCGGGAGCTCACCCAGAACGCGATCGAGGCCATCAAGCGCCGGATGGCCCATGGCGACCACCGTCCGGGTGTTGTGCAGTGGGATGTAGACTGGCTCGGCGTCCCGCAAGACCGGTACAAGCTCTGCGTTATCGACAATGGCGACGGCATGTCCGCCGTCGATATGCAGCGCTACCTCAACAGCTTGGCGGTGCAGGGCGCCAACCAGCACCAGAGCCTGACTGGAAACTTCGGTGTCGGCGCGAAGATCACCGCCCTCTTCCACAATACCCAGGGGCTAGTCTACCTGTCCTGGTCAGGCGGCCAGGGAAACAATGTCTGGCTCCATCGGGACGACGAAGCCGGCGTCTACGGCCTGAAACTGCTCGACGACGCCCAAGGGGGGCCGACTTATGTTCGCCCGATGGCGGACGGGGCCAAGCCGGCCCTCATCGGCCAATCGGGCACGAAGGTCATCCTCCTCGGCAACACGGTTGACGAACAAACCTGGCGCAAACCTGAAGGCCTCGGAGGCGGTGACACCAACTGGCTCTTCAAGTACCTCAACACCCGGTATTTCCGCTTGCCGGAGAACATCACGCTGAGGGCCCGCAGCCTTCGCCGGGAACCGGACACCTGGCCGCTGGAGGAGCCGCCGGCCAGCGACCAGTCCCTCAACTTCGAGACGATTCGAGGGATGAAATGCATCCTCGACACCCAGGTTGCGGCGGCCCCGCAGCAGAGGTCATGCGGGGTGGTCCGGCTGGCGGAGGTGAACGTCCATTGGTGGCTGTTTGAAGACAGGCAGGTGGTGGACACCTCCATCAATCCCAGAGCGATGTCGCCTGGACACGTCGGCATCGTCTTTCAGGACGAGCTGTACACGGTGCGGACCGGCAATGTGGCCCGCAAGCTGCTGGCCCTCTTCGGCGTCCTCTACGGCGCCGACAGCGTCGTCCTCTACCTTGAGCCGCGCGATACCGCCGGGCTCGTCCACGCCGACACCGGGCGCAGCAGGGTGCTCTTCAACGGCGCCGACGCCGACGGCTCCGACCTCTGGGCGCGATGGGGCGAGGAGTTCCGACACGCCCTGCCTGCCGAGTTGCAGAGTTTCATGGATCGCCTGCTGAGCGCCGACACCGACAGCACCAAGGCCGACCGCCGGCAACGCATCCTGGAGCGCCTGCAGCGCCTTCAGGCGCTCCTCAGCCCCACGAGGTACCGCAGGGCGGGGACCGGCTCACTGATGGCCTCAGGGGCGGCGACGGCGGCCCCCGAGCCCACGGCTCCGACGACAAGGGCGCCGGCTGCGGCGATGCCGCCCTCCGGAAAACGCGACACGAGGGCGGAGCGCGATTATCTGGCTCACCTTGTCGATGAAGCCGGCGTTGCCGCCGACGTTGCTCATCCCCGAGGATCACTGCCTCAGACCGTTTGGATTTCCGCGCTCAGGGGCCAGCGGCATAAGGGTGACCTTGAGGATCGAGCGGCCGACATTCCGGGCGATGTGCTCCGCGGCGATGTCATCAGGTTGAACGAGGATTTCAGGGGCTTCACGGACCTCTTCGATCTCTTCGTCAGGGAGGTTGGCGGCGAAAGTGACGAACAACTCACTGGCCGTGTCCGGGAGGTCGCCAAGGAATGGATCGAGACCCAGATTCTTGAGATCGTCGTGGCGGCTCGCGGCCTGGAGGGCAACTCCTTCTGGAGCCCTGCCGACCTCGATGCCGCCCTCTCTCCCGAGGCGCTCACCGCCTCGATGATGGGGCGCTACTTCATCATCGAGAGGGTTCGCCGAGTGCTCGGCAACGACGTTGGCCGCTCACGGGTGCGGTCGGCTCAGCCGACCGCCTAGATCAGCTGATCCATCCCAGCGGGGAACCGCGATTTCCGCCTACCCTTGGGCTGCCGGATGCTAAGCACTTCACCCTGGAAACGATCCACGGCGCGAACGGCCTTCGCCCGGTTGTAGTACTTTTCCGATGTGGCGGGCCCAGAGTGCGCCAGCGCAGCGGAGAATGCTGTCGCGCCATCGGGGTCGTCATCCGCCATTGTTGTGGAGGCGGTGTGCCGAAACGCGTGGGTGTGGATAGGCCGACCGAACTCTTCAGTGGTCCTGATGCGGAAACGGTAGGCGATGGCGTCCTCTCCCATCGCGACACCGCCTTGCCCGACCCAGAGTTCGTGCACCGCCCGACGCGTCCGTGCTCCGCCCTTCATCAGCAACGGGCGGTAGTGGTCAAGATATCGACGAAGCGGGGCCTCGAGGGTTTCGGGCCAAGAGCAGGCGAAGGCTAGCTTCGCCTTCATCTCGTCGGGGCTGAACTCGAGGCGCCAATGCGTATCGCGTTCGACCAAATGCCTGCCGAGCCGAATTTCGCCGAGATTCTTGAGACGAAGGGCCCGAAGCACTTGCAAGCCAATCATCAGCCCATCGCGATAAAGGGCGGCCCGCTCTACCGGCAGACGGAAGCGGCCATTGTCCGCCTCGGTCATGAGATCGTCCGCGAGTTGAAGAACGACCTCAGGGGGCTGCATGCACTCATCAACATTTCGCCGCGGCTGTGCCTCGCTGTGGAGGCGGGCGGCGGCACGGGCGATCCACTGCCAATCGGCCAGGGGATCCAAGGCCTTCAGGGCATTCCCAAGGCGTTGCAGCCTGCCGCTGACGGAATAGTCGCTGAGGCCGGCGCCTTGCATCGCGTCGAGGTACCCTCTGATGCTGTCCTTCGTCACTCTGGAGGCCGGGTTTGACGACGGCTCCAAGTCCCTCTGATTGCGCAGCCAGCCAAGCCAACGACCGTAGTCCTCGGCTATGCGCTGGATCGTGATCGGTCGCCACCGGCCGGCATACCCGATGGTGGGTTCGAGAGGGTGTGGGGGCTGTAACGCGCGTGCCCATGCTTGCTGGTCCGCAGCTGGCCATTGCGAGACTTTGAGGCAGGGCCAAAGCGGGTGGGGCGGTTGTGTCCTGCTCATTTTGCGCCCTTTTGCGAGCTGCTGCTGAGGAAGGCTTTGCGCCTGTCCGACACGACAGCCTCATAGGCGCGCACGGCGAACTCGGCCTCGATTTCCACATAAGACCGAGCCGCAGTTCTCGTGGTGGTGTGGCCCAGAAGCTGGCGCACATCTTCCAGGCGATCCGGGTGCTTGCGAAGGTAGATCAAGGCGGCGAGGTGCCTGAACAGGTGGGCGTTCATGACGAGGCCGGTCTCGCGGAGCAGGAAGCCGCTGACCGATCTGGACATGGATTCCACCGACCGCCTACCCCCGTGCCGGCCTGGGAAAAGGTAGGGGCTTTCGCCTTGCACGAGCCTGGGCCGATAGGTCTTCAGATAAAGTTCGAGCAGGTCGTTGGTGTCCGAGTGGATAGGCGCCTGAAACGCCCGGCTGGTTTTGGTCTCCTTCGCCGTCAACACCAGATGCCGCATACGACGACGCCCACGCAGCGTCTCCGGCAGATGCCGATCCGCCTGCATCGCGGCATAGTTCCCCAGCCGTAACGGGACCATGAGCAGCATCTCCAGCAGGACAGCCATCATCATTCGCTGCGCCGCCTCCCGCCCTCCATCGTCCGAGCGTACGATTTCGTCCCTCAACTGGGCAGGCAGGGTGAGAAGCACTTTGAGGTTTTCTTCGAGATCGAACTGCCGGAGCCGCTGGCGGTTCTTGGGCGTCATTCCAGCGCGCTCCGGCTGAAGACTACTCGCGTAGCCCTGCAGCACGTCAGCGTCGACTGGCGCCTTAACCCAGTAGCGGGCGATGGTGCAGAGGAGTTGGGCTTGAGCGGCGATGTAGACGCCAATTTCACCATCGCGCCTGTCTAGGAGATGCTGAAGGGCGGCCTTGGCATTCGTGGTAGACACCAAGACACGCAAATCGGTCAGCTGTTCGATCGGGAAGCCGCTGGCCACGAGCGCGGACGCCGCTTGCCGCAAGCTTCGGCGCCGCACCTCAATTGTGCTCGGCTTGACCCGCTTGATGTATTCGTCCGCGAGCACGTCCGTTGTGCCGCTCCGGTGGAGGAAGGCCTCGACGTCCGCCGGGAAGGTCTGGGGGAATTCGCTCCAGGGCAGGGAATACCGACGGGGATCCGGCGACCGTTCAAAGACTACCGCCCGAAGATTGCCATGCGTCGTCGCAACCTCGTTCCACAGCCGCACAGCCTGATCGAAAGATGTGGTCGGATTCGTCAGAATGGCGCCGTTGAGCGCCTCCCGGTACAGTTCGAAATCCTGTTCCGTCACGTCGGCCGGCTCAGCACCGCGGGCCGAAAGGAAGTGCATCAGGCGAGATAGGCCGACGCGCTGGCGCTGAGACCCAAGGTTGGCTTCGAGGGCCTTCCAATTGGCTGTCAGCGGCTGCGTGGCGCGACCCATGGTCACTTTCACGCCTGCCTCTTGAAGGGCGATGCGCACCAGCCCCCGAACACGGGACCAACGCTTCGGCGTCATCCGCTGAAGGGCCGGCAGCGCGTTGGCGAAGAGCTTGGCCAACGTCCGTGGCTCGGTGGCGATCTGGTCCAAGGGGAGGTTGAGCACCTTGGACACCCCATTCAGCGCCGACCGCATGTCCCGATTGCGGGGAACGTCCGGGTCGAGGGCGTTCAGCCAGCGCATGACCTCGGCCAGCGTGGCCGGCGGAGTGGCGGCGGCAGGGAAGTGGACCGACCGGGAGCCGGGTACGTGCCTGCGGCGGGGATGGGGCGCTTCATGCGCGGTCCGCGAAGGGCGAGCCGCTGCTGCCTCTTTCTGCCGCGGCGCACACACCGGACTGGCGGAGGGGGGATCGAAGAGATTAAGCTGAATAGACATTGCGTACCTCGGGGTGACAGTCGTGGACATAGCAAGACATTCGCGCAAACACCACATCGAAAAAGGTTGAGTTTTCTATCCATGTGTTTGAACTATCGTCTAGTTTGCTATGTGTTTGCATGGACATCGATAGACAATCGCGGTCATCTGCGGCGTTGGATCAGGAACGTTGCAAGGTCGGACTCGGAGATGCGCCATTGGGCGCCCAGTTTGTGGGCGCGCAGTTCGCCAGACTCGACCCAACGGCTGACGGTCTTCTTGGAGACGCTCAGCCGTTCAGCAACGTCGGCAAGGGGGAAGAGGGCGGGGGTGGGGGTGTTCAAGCTCATCGGGGACTCCTGTGATTGGGGTCCCCGAACACTCCGCGCACGACCTCCGCGGCCGCCTATAGAAAAATCATCGGTCTGAGGTCGGGGGCCGGCGCAGTGACACTTGGGCCGGGCGAGCTCGTTCGAGATACCCTTTTAAAACAAGGAACTAGCGTCACCGGGTCCCGAAGTGGTCGCATCCTGTGCGGCAACTTGGCGCAACTCACGCCGCAAAAGCGGCGACCGTATTGTTCGCAGGAGGTTCGACGTAATCACACCAGGCCTGCATCATCACCCGCCGACGTTCGAGCGCGTCGCCCCGACGATAGGCTCGTTCAACGGCGTTACCCACGAGGTGCGACAGTGCCTCCTCCGCGAGTTCTCGAGGAAACTCGGTCTCCGTTCCGGCCCAATCACGGAAGGCCGATCTGAAGCCATGGACGGTCGCTGGCCGCGGACCGGAGGGCCCCTTCATAAAGTGGGCGGTCATGCCTCTGACGAGCATGGTCATTGCCATGTTGGACATTGCCTTGCCGCGAGCGCCGAATGAAAAGATGTAGCCAGCAGACGAGTACGGCCTGATCTGCTCAAGCAACTCTATCGCCCGTCCGGGCAACGGCACCCTATGCGGCCTCCGCTGCTTCATATGATCGGCCGGAACCTCCCACAGCTGCGCATCGAGATCGATTTCGTCCCAGGTCGCCTGCAGCACCTCGCTGGTTCGGGCGGCGGTCAGGATCGAAAACTCGAGCGCCCAAGCCGACATGCCTTCCCTCTGGCGGAGCTCCACCATGAAGGCGGGGATTGCCGCGTATGGCATTGCGGCATGGTGCCCGCGGCTCAATTTCCTGCGGGCAGGTAGAAGGTGCTTGAGATTGCCCTTCCAGCTCGCCGGATTGCGAAGGCCCCCAGGGCGATGACCACTTGCTTCAGCCGCATCAAGAATTCGCTCAATGCGTTGCCGTGTCCGATCTGCTGTTTCAGGGACTGTCGTCCAGATAGGCCTAAGCGCATCCACGACATCCTGGGTGACGATCGTGTCTACCGGCTTGGCCCGCAGGGGCGCGGCGTAGGTGCGCAGGGTCATCGCCCATTGTTGCCGATGCTTGGCGTTCGAAAAGCCGGGCAGCAGCGAGGCCAATATCTCGTCAGAGAATTCGCCGAAAGTGGGAACCAGACTCTTTGCCGCCTTGGCCGCGAGGGGGTCGATGTTGTCGGCGAGCAATGCCCGGGCAGCCACCGCCTTCTCACGGGCTTTCGCCAAGGTCACGTCGGACGCGGAGCCCAGCCCCATCTCCCGTTGTCGTCCTTCCCACCGGTAGATGAAAAGCCAGCGCCGGGCGCCGGCCTTCTCGACCAGGAGGTAGAGGTTGCCGCCGTCGCCGTGACGGCCAGCCTTGAGCGCGCCGCCCACGGTTTTGGGATTCAGTTTTCCGGTCGTTCTCGGCATCTCAACCCCAGCATATGCAGCATACACCCCAGCGGCTGCATCTGCGTGAAGACGCCGACGCCGTCTGAGGCGCCATTAGATGATCCCAAATCCGCGCCAAAAACAATAGCAAAATCAGGGGTTTTCCGGGAACAACCGGGGTCTATTGGGAAGAGCCGGGAACTCACTTCGAATCCCTCCGTCACCGCCAGGCGATTTTCCCGTCGATAAACCTCGACGTGTCTTCCCCTTCAGGTTGATCTCTACCGCTAACTGAACGATGGTTTTGTTCAGGAGGGTTCCGGAATGAGCATCATCTACGTTCACGGGGTCAAGGTTCGCTCTCCGGAGCACGGACTGCAGCTCAAGAAGCCGTTCCTGCGCTGGCTGGGGCCAAGGATCGCGGTCGGCGCCGAGGCCGCGGAATACATCCCTGTCTTCTGGGGCGATGCGGCGGCCAGTTTCCGGTGGGACCTCAAGTCTCGCCCGCGGACGCCGTTTCTCCGCGGCGGGGTTGGCGGCTTCCCCAATGTTGGCGAGCTTCGCAGCCTGAACCTAGACGCCTTGCCCCAGCCCCAGCCGGCGGTCGGCAATGGGCCGGTTCTTGGGGCGGGGCCGGTCGCCGGACCAGTCGCCGGACCCGGACTTGAGACCCTTGAACCCGAGCGGCGCGCCGATTTCCTGGCTGACATGTATCTGGCGATGGCCCCCAGGGCGCGGGAGGCCGACCCGCTGGTCGATGCGCCTGAGCTGGCCGGCATCGCCGACGCCGCCTCGGCGGTGGCCGCCGAATGGGACGCCATCGTCGCCGGCGCCGCTGACGACGACGAGCGCATCGCCCGGCTCCTGCACGCGATCAGCAATCGCCTGGCGGGCCAGCTGCTGGCGCAGGGCGGGTTCGAGGACTGGATGGAAAAGGCCGGCGAGAAGTTCAAACGCGCCGTGAATGCGCCCTTCGATGTCTTCAGCACCGTCGCCGGCGAGCTGCGGCCGGTCGCCCATGAGTTCGTCGCCAATTTTCTGGGCGATGTCCTCATCTATCAGAACGAGCGGATCGGCGCCGACGGCGGGCCAGGGGAAATCCCGCGGCGCGTTCTGGACGCCCTGGCGCGGGCTCAGGCCCGCAAGGATCAGACGGGCGAGCCGATCATTGTCGTCACCCATTCGATGGGCGGCCAGCTCCTCTATGACGCCCTGACCTATTTCGCCGCCCGGGACGCCCGGCTGGCGAGCCTGAAGATCGACCACTGGATCAGCTGCGGCGCCCAGGTGGCCTTCTTCGCCGAGCTTGGGCTGTTCCTCGACCAGCCCGCCACCCGGTCGCCACAGAAGCTCCCGGTTCCGCCTTCCGTGTCTCGCTGGACCAACTACTACGACATCAATGACCTGGTCGGCTTTATCATGGCGCCGGTGTTCGACGGGGTCACGGACCTGTCCTACGACACCGGCTACGGCCTGGCCCTGGCCCACACCGGCTTCCTTGCGCGACCCAGTTTCTTCGAGGCCATGGCCAAGGCGGTCGGGAAGGCGCCATGACCCTGCAGCCGACCGCCGAGCTCGGCGTCTGGCGGGACGACGCCATGGACCCAACCGCCCGGGGCGCGCATCTGCTGATCGCCGGCATCAGTCATTATCCGCACCTGGACGGCGGCGGCCCCCGCATCGGCAATCACGCCGGCATGGGTCAACTGGCGGTTTCGGCGCGGACCGCCCTGCGACTGTTTGACTGGCTGCGAGGGCAGGGCCAGTTCAGCGGCGCGCCGATCGCCTCCTGTCGATTGCTGATTTCTCCGTCGCCGGACGAGGCCGCCGAGGCCGCCGCTCTGGCGCAGAACCACTTCCTGCCCGGCAGTTTCGATGATTTCGCCAACGCCTTGAAAGGATGGGGGAACTCGATTTTTCAGGCCACGGGCGCCGGCGAGAACACGGCGATGCTGTTCTTCTCGGGGCACGGCCTGGAAATGTTTGGCGAGCAGATCCTGCTGGCGCGGGACGCCATGGACCCGGACTCGCCCGATGGCCGCGCCAACGCCGTCGAGGTCGATCATCTGGTGCGGGCGCTGAGAGGCTTCGGGATCAGTCGGGGCTTCCTGTTCCTCGACGCCTGCCGCAACGATTCCAGCACCGTCCGGGCGCTGGGTATCGAGGGCCAGAAGGTGCTCAAGGCTCTGGCCGAGCCGCGCCCGCCGCCCACCGCCGTGCCCTGCCTCAAGGCGACAGGCAGTCGGCAGTTCGCCTATCAGGTGGCCGGCGATCCGGCGACCTTCTTCGGGCAAGGCCTGCTGGAGAGCCTGGAGGGCGCGCCGCCCAGCTATGCGCCCTACGATTGCTCGGGCGATCCCTGGCGCCTGCCGTTCGGGGCGCTGGAGAACCGGGTGCAGACGCGGGTTCGGGAACTGATCGCGGCCCAGAACGCCAGCGTCACCCAGCCCGTCGATCCCTATGGCTTTCCCTACAGCGCCGATGTCGTCGTGGCCCTGCGGCCGCCTCCGCCCGCGCCAGCCCCGGCGCCGCCGCCCCTGGATGACGAGTTCGCAGACCTCAGCGACGACGATAAAGACGATATCGCCGACATCAGCGACGACGCTGTCGTTTTCGGGCACAAGTCCACGAGGCCGGCGCCAGCGCGCAGTCGTTCAAAGCGCCCGTGGGGCGAAGGCATCCTCGCCGGCATCAGCCCGAAACTCGGCTCGGGCGCGGAAAACTACGACCCCTTCGACCTCGGGGGCGCCGCCGTCGCGCTGGATATCGACCAGAAGGCCGTCGAGGTCTTCGGCGGATTTGTCCCCCAGATGGGCCTGCAACCCGACGGGTTGAAGGACTTTGGCTCGATGCACGCCGCATTCGGTCATGAGGGGGTCACCGATCCCTGGGTGCGTTCGTTGAGCCTGATTGATGTCAAAACCGGCGAGCGTCTGGACCCCGGTCTGCTGTTGCTGGAGGGCGCATCGCGGCAGGAAACAGGGATGTCGATCACCTCCTGGATCGATGTGAGGGCGCCGCGAGGCGAGGGCGAGGCGCTCTGGCTGCAGGCCGGGGAGGGGGATGGCCGACGGGCGGTGGTGCTGACCCGAGATCCCATGGGCGACATTCCGGTGCGGCTTGAGGCGGTTCATGTCGCTGAAGCCGACGGCACGTGGACCCTTGATAGCCTGACGGCGCGGGTGGCCCATCTCCCGGGCGTCGACCAGGCCTGGAACATCCTGTGGGAAGCCCAGAAGGCCGAGCAGGTCGGCAGTCTCGGCGCCGCGCATGAACGGGTCCTGGACGCCGCGATGATGGAGATGATCCTCTATCGCAAGATCGAGGCGCCGATGGCCGCGGCGATGGCGGCCGTCTATCTGCTGCGGTCCGGCGATCTTGCGTCCCTGCATGACTGGCCGCGCAACATGGCCAACTGGTTCAGCTGGTTGCCGGACGGCGCCTATCTCTGGGTCGAGACCCTGAAGGCCAGGGCCGAGCAGGCCTCGGGCGATGAGCGGGCGGCGATGATCAAGGAAGCCAGGACCTATTTTGAAAAGGGCCTGGAACGCGGACCGCCGCGCCTGGCGCGCGTTCTGACGATGGCCCTGAGACAGGCGGCCTGGCTGGTGGAGGAGGCCGGTCCCGCGTCCACCGCCATGGCCGGCGGCATCGCGATGCTGCGGGAGGCCTCTCTGCACGCCGTCGCCAACGGGGTCTATGTCGGCTTTGCCGGTGAGGGCATTTCCCCCGCCCTGGTCGGGGGGCCGAGGGAGATGCTCGCCGAGGTCTGATGGCCGGGGCGGAGGCCTAGGCCCTTTCAGGTTTTGATGTACGCATCAAGACCTGATCAAAAGGGTCTAAAATCAAACATTTAGAGCATGTCCGGGCGGGCGAACCGCGTACACTTCGCCCTGACATGCTCTAGGCGCGGAGGGGGTCGGGACGGAGAGCCCGCCAGGCGGCCAGAACCATCACGGGGGTCCAGGCGATCGTCAGCCCGAGAGTCAGCATCGACAGGCGGCGCATGTCGCTGGCCGCGACAACAAATCCGAGCGGCGCCGCCAGCAGCAGGATCGATACGATCCAGCGCCTCGGTCTGGCGCTCAGGCCCATGGCCGCCAGCGCCATGGCATGGGCGGCGAGGGCGCCGAACTTGACGCCGGCGGCGGTGCTGGCGATCGGCGCCAGCGAGACGTTCTGTTCGATGCGCGGCGTGATCGCCAACAGCGACAGGGTCTCGACGTAGTCGGCGACCAGGGCGATGACGGCGAGGGCGAGCGCGGCCAACACCAGGCGGCCGAGCCGGGCGTCGGCCAGAAACATCGCCGCACAGAGGGCGAAGGCCGAATAGGCGGGAATGTAGGCGAAGACATCCAGATGGTTGATCGCATCCATGGCCGCGATGACGTCGGCGCGACAGCTCTCCGCGGGCAGGCCGAAGATCGCCTGCAGGGCGTCCAGCGTGCGGGCCATTTCGAACTCGACCACCGCGCCTTCCGACAGACACCCCGAGGCCTGCTGCACCTGCGGCAGGAGGCGGAAGGCGATGGTCACCCCCAGCACCAGTAGTCCGGCGACGGCGGTCAGGACGGCCCACAGCCGTGGCGTTCCGATTGTTCTGCCCATTAGCCACTCCCCCTTTCGGAGCCATAGTTGAGTCCTGGGCCGGCGAGCAAGTTTCGTCGGCCGCGGGCGGTCTGGAGGCGGCAAGCCCGAAGGCTTGCGGGCGACCGAACGCGTCTTCAATGTTCGCGACAGAGACCCGGATGGGCCTGTGGGAGACTCCGCCGATGATCGCCTTTGAAACCCTTCGCGCCAGGGCCGCCGCTCGCAAGGGCGGCGATGAGGCCCTGGCGGCGTTGATGCCGGCCATCAAGTCCGGCGCAGAGCTGGCCGCCATGGCCGATGACCGGTGGCTGTCGACGATGAGCCGTTGCGTCTTTCAGGCCGGGTTTTCCTGGAGCGTGGTGGACAAGAAGTGGCCGGGTTTCGAGGAGGCCTTCTGGGGGTTTGATCCGGCGCGTTGCCGGGCGATGGATGACGAGGCTTTCGACGGCCTGCTCAAGGATACCCGGATCATTCGCAATGGCGCCAAGGTCCGCAGCGTGGCGCGGAATGCGGCGTTGCTGATGGACCTGGCCGCCGAGCACGGGTCGGCGGCGCGGTGTTTCGCCGACTGGCCGGCCGAGGACTACGCCGGCCTTCTGAACCTCCTGAAGACGCGGGGCGATCGGCTGGGCGGCGGGGCAGGGGCGATGAGCATGCGGTTCATGGGGCGGGATGGCTGGGTGTTGTCACCGGACGTGGTCAAGGCCTTGATCGGCGCCGGCGTCATTGATGGACCGCCAGGGTCGCAGAAGTCGATGAAGGCGATCCAGGCCGCCTTCAACGCCTGGGCCGCCGAGAGCGGAGCGCCCTTCGCCCATATCAGCCGGACGCTGGCGCTCAGCGTGGACTAGCCTCCGCCGAGCCGGTCGCGATAGGTCGTCCGCAGCACCTTCTTGTCGATCTTTCCTGTCGCGGTCAGCGGCACCGGGGCGAAGATGACATCGTCGGGCATCCACCATTTGACGATGTGGGGCTCGAGGAAGGCCAGAACCTCCTCCTTGGTCAGGCTGTGCCCCTCGTGGGTTTCGATGACCAGCAGGGGGCGCTCCTCCCATTTGGGATGGGGCACGCCGAACACGGCGGCGATCTTCACCCCCGGGCAGGCGACGGCGAAATTCTCCAGATCGATCGAGCTGATCCATTCGCCGCCGGTCTTGATCACATCCTTGGCCCGGTCGGTGATGCGCATGAAGCCCAGCGAGTCGAGGGTGGCGATGTCGCCGGTGTCGAACCAGCCGTCGCTGTCCGCGGCGTCCTGGTCCTTTCGGTAGTAGCGCTGGATGGTCCAGGGGCCGCGGACCAGCAGGGAGCCGGAGGTCTCGCCGTCATGCGGAGCCTCCTGTCCGTCGTCGTCGACGATCTTCAGTTCGATACCGAACTGCAGGCGGCCCTGGCGGGTCCAGATCACCTCGTCGGCCTCGTCCTCGCCCAGCGCGGCCAGGGCCGCGGTCGGGGTGGCGACGACGCCCAGCGGGCAGGTCTCGGTCATGCCCCAGATCTGCAGGACCTCGACGCCATGGGTGCGCTTGAAGGTCTCGGCCATGGCGCGGGGCACCGCCGAGCCGCCGATGATGATCCGCTTCAGCGCGCCGACCGACCCGCCGGTCTGGTCAAGGTGCGCCAGATACATGGTCCAGATGGTCGGCACGCCGCCCGAGAAGGTGACGCCTTCGGACGAGATCAGCTCCTGCAGGCTGGCGCCGTCCATCTTCTCGGCCGGCAACACCAGCTTGCAGCCGTTGATCGGGCAGATGAACGGCAGACCCCAGGCGGTGGCGTGATAGAGGCTGGAGCAGGGCATCACCACGTCGAACGCGGTCAGGCCAAAGGCGCTGGCCAGGCCGGCGGCCATGGCGTGCAGAACGACGGCCCGGTGGCTGTAGAGCACACCCTTCGGATCGCCCGTGGTGCCGGAGGTGTAGCAGAGGAAGGCCCCGCCGTTCTCGTCCAGAACCGGCCAGTCGAAGGGGCCGTCCGGCTGGGCCGCGACGATGGTCTCGTAGTTCAGGGCGTTGACGGCGCCCGGCTCATGGGCCTCGGCGTCGGACATCAGGACGAAGGTCTTGACCGTGGTCATCGCCGGAGCGAGCCGCTCGATGATCGGCTGGAAGGTGCGGTCATAGAACAGCACGGTGCTTTCCGCGTGCTCCAGGACGTAGAGGATCTGGTCGTCGAAAAGCCGGGGATTGACCGTATTGAGCACGCCGCCGAGGCCCGGCACGGCGTAGAACAGCTCCAGATGGCGATGGGTGTTCCAGGCCAGGGTGGCGACCCGGTCGCCGGACTTGACCCCGAGGTCGATCAGGGCCCGGGCCAGCCGGCGGGTGCGGGCGGCGAGACCGGCGTAGTCATAGCGCTGGATGCGGCCCTCGACCGTGCGCGAGACGATCTCGACCGTCGGATGGGCCGCCTCGACGAAGTTGAGGATGGCGGTGGTGACCAAGGGCGTGGTCTGCATCAGGCCGGGGATCAACGGGCGTCCTCACTCTGTTGTCTTTTGCGGCGCAGCATCGGCGGTCGGCCGCGCCGGTGTCAATCGGACCGGATCATTCGCCGGCGCCGGGCTTTGCCGGGTCGAGCCTGAAGGCCTCGCGGGAGGCCAGATGCCAGGCCCGGACGATGCGGCTCCACCACTGGATGCGGGCGGCGTCGTCGAGGCCGTCCCGTTCCTCGAGCCAGACGATCATCGAGTCCACGAACAGGCCGAACAGGGTGCCCCCCGCGAGATCAGCGCGGGCGTCTCCTCCCTCCGGCGCGCCGGGCCTGGGCTCGAACAGCGGACGGGAGCGCTGGTTGAAGATGGCTCTCAGCCGGTCTCCCCAGTCGAAACGGTCAGCGCCGCCGCCGCAGTTCTTCAGCACGACCAGAAAGGGGACGGGGTCGCGGCGGGCGGCCTCCAGCACCCGCCGAACCATCGAGCCATAACCGGTCCAGGGCTCGGCATAGGCGCCGACGATCGCCGCCTCGACGCGATCATAGACGGCCTCGACCAGGGCCTCGCGGGATGGAAACAGCCGGTAGAACAGGATCTTGGCGACGCCGGCGGCCTCGGCGAAATCGCGCATGGTCGCGCCATGCAGCCCCTTTTCCAGCATGACCCTGGCGGCGACATCGACATAGGCCGCCCGCCGCGCGGCGGCGTCGACGCGGGGTTTGCGTTGGGGAGGGGAACCGTCGGCCATGGGGCTAAGCAGCCTGCGAGAAGTGGGCTTGTCAAATGAAACCGCCTGGTAACATACTGCCTCGACCGGACGTCAGAGCCGGCCCGGAGGACACCATGACCGAACTCGTTCGCCATCTGGAACTGGACGGCCTGACCATCAGCCCCCTGACTCCGACAATCGGCGCCGAAATCTCCGGCATCGATCTGCGCCAGCCGCTGTCCGCCTCGAATGTCTCGGCCCTGCGCCAGGCGCTGCTGGACTGGAAGGTGCTGTTCTTCCGCGACCAGGACATCGACACCGATCAGCACCTGGCCTTCGCCCGCAACTTCGGCGAACTGGAGGTTCATCCCTTCGCGCCTCAGAAGCCGGGCTACCCCGAGGTTCTGGCCATCACCCACAACCGGGAGAGCCGGGGCCGGGAGAACACCTGGCACAGCGACGTGACCTGGCGGGTCGAGCCCTCGCTGGGGTCGATCCTCAAGGCCATGGAGCTGCCGCCCGTGGGGGGCGACACCCTGTTCTCCGACATGTACGCCGCCTACGAGGGCCTGTCCGACGGGGTGAAGGACCGGATCGAAGGCGCGGTCGCCATCCATGACTTCGCCCACTTCCGCGTCGGCATGCGCAAGCGGGGCATGACCGAAGAGCAGATCGAGGCCTTCAACATCCAGTATCCGATGGTCGAGCATCCGGTGGTGCGCACCCACCCGGAAACTGGCCGCCGGGCCATCTATGTCAACGCCGCCTTCACCCAGCACATCGTCGGCATGGACAAGGACGAGAGCGACGCCCTGCTGAAACACCTCTACGCCCAGGCGGCGATCCCGGAATACCAGTGCCGGTTCCGCTGGGAGCCCAACTCCATCGCCTTCTGGGACAACCGCGCCAGCCAGCACTATGCGGCGAGCGACTACTGGCCTGCGGTGCGGCGGATGGAGCGGGTGACGATCGTCGGCGACCGGCCTTACTGAGCCTGTCGAAGCGACCCACAATTATACCGCGTGATCCCCTGAGGCACAGGCATTATCCGGCAAGCCTTTGACCAGGCGTGGCTTTTGCGTGGGTCGCCTGTCAGCGGACGTGGGTTTTTCCGTAGGTCCGGCGTAGGTCGAGGCGCGGGGTTTGTGGGTCGGATCGAGGGGCGGCGCCTACGGGCCGGATGAGGGCTCGCGGACGCACCCCCTGGTCACTGCGCGGCAGCCCGCACCCGTTCGGCGCAGCTGTTGAGGGTGTTGTGGGCGAGGCCGGCCATCTGCATGTCGAAGGGGCCGATGTCCATGCCGTCAAACAGGACGCGGGCGGTCCTGGCCTTCTCCAGCAGCCGCATCACGTCATCGGATGCGGCGCCCGCGCCCCAGCCGGCCCAGGCGGTGTCATTGAAGCCGCTGTCGTAGCCACCCGAGCGGGCCGGGGACGTGCGGCCGGTGTCGAACACCAAGGTCATCTGGAAGTTCTCTTCGGGGTCGGCGTCCTGCGCCCGTTTCCAGTTGCTGGTGAGCAGGGTGGCGCCGACGTTGCCGTCCTTGACGCGGTAGGTGATCTGAAGGGTCAGCGGGGTTTCGCCGCCCGGCGCGGCGGGACCCTTGAACCCGACCATGCAGACGCCGTTCCGCTCGCCCTGGGAGAAGGAAACACTCATCCGCTTCTCGGCGGAAATGGACGCCGACGGGCCCAGGAGGGCGGCGAGGACCAGGCCGGCGGCGGCGGCCGTGCGGAGGTTGGCGGGGTGCATGGCGAGGGTCCTTGAGGGTTGGGATCAGCAGTAGGGATTGGACGAGCGGCAGACCGAGGTCCGGCCGCTGAGGTAGTCGATCCGGTGGTTCCAGTTGAGGTTGTCCATCATCGAGGAGACCGAGGCGACCGGGCTGGAACCGGGGCTGTAGCTGGAGCCGAACCGGCGGCCGGCGTTGGCGGCGGCAAACTCATTGGCCCAGGTGACGCGCTGGGTCCTGGCGGCTTCTTCCATGGCCTTCTGGCGGTGGGCGAAGTCCTGCCGGACCGGCTCGGCCTTCATGGAGCGCAGGATGGCGGCGGCCTTCTCGTCGCCGCGACTGGCGGCGATGGCCATGTAGTTTTCGCCCTTCGAGCGGTTCTCCTCGACACCCTGGCCGTACCAGTAGGCCATGCCCATGAAGATCGCGGCGTCGACATGTCCCACGCGGGCGGCGTTCTCGATGAGAATGAGGCCATCGGCCTTGCGCGGCGTGTCGAAGACGCCGGGAAGTCCGTAGTACATCCAGCCGCCGAGCTGCCATTCGGCGTCCTCGTTGGTTTCGTACATCAGCCGCACGGTGGTCGCGAGGCCGGCGGCCCTGTCGCCACTGGCCACGGCCTTGCGGGCCCTGGCCAGCTGTTCGCCGACGGGCAGGGAAGGGTCGATGGCGGGAATGTGCAGCCGCAGGTCCGGGTTACGGGTCACGAGCGCCTGGGCGGTGGAACAGGACACCCCGTGTTTCAGGCGGCAGGCCTTGTCCAGCAGGGCCAGGACGACAGCGGTGTCGGGGTCGACCTCCACGCCCATCTTGTAGGCGGTCGAGAGATTGGCGCAGGCCTCTCCATAGTCGAGATCGCAGCCGCGCCGCAGGTAGTAGAGGCCCTCGCCCCTGGTCGTCGTCGCGCCGGCCTTGCCGCCAAGACCGATGAGACCGAGGCGATTGCAGGCCAGGCCGTCGCCGCCCTTGCAGCTGGCGTCGAGGAACTTTTCCCCGCTGTTGAGGCTGGCCCGGTCGCCGGCCGAGATCAGGGCCGAACCATGCAGGGTGCAGAGCCGCAGGCGATCGCCCTGGCCGTTGGTGCAGCCCTCGGCGGCGTAACGGGCGGTGCGAACCGGATCGGCCGTCACGCCCAGCCCCTTGCCGTAGGCTTCGGCCAGTCCCAGGCAACCCCAGGCTCGCCTCTGTTCGCAGGCGGCCTCGAACATCCTGATGGCTTTGGCGCGCGAGCCGGCGTCGCCACGGTCATAGAAGAGGGCGCTGGCCTTCAGGCGGCAACCGTCGCTGTCGCCGGAGGCGCAGGCGGTGTCAATCAGGGCGGCGGCCTTGCGCGGATCGGCGGCCGGCGAGGCGGCCATGCTGACGGCGAGCGCGGAACAGGAGGCCTGGTCCTTGAGGACGTTGCAGCCCCGCTCGGCCATCTGGCCCGCCAGCTCAAGGTTGGTGAAGCCCGCCTTGCCGTTGCGCAGGATCGCGGCGGCGCGGGCGCAACCGGGCCCCGAACCGACCTGGCAGGCCTTGATCAGATAGGCGATGGACACCCTGATGTCGGCCCGCAGATCCCGGGCGCCGGTCTCGAAGGCGTCCGCCAGGCGAAGGCATTCGGCGGCCTTGCCCTTCAGGCAGGCCTTGTCCCAGTTCCGGGCCACGCCATACAGGATGAAGGGCATGCGCTGCTTGCCGTTGTACAGGGATGTCTCGACGCGGCCTTCGTAGGCGGAGGGCAGTTTCGACGGCCGGGCGTCGGCCGCCGCCGCGACGCAGCAGACCGCCAGACACAAAAGAGCGAATATCCGGGCGCGCATACGGCCCTCCCACACAACGACCTGTCCGGACGGCCGACAACCGCCGCCATCCCGAGGCTCAGTGTGAGGATTGCGGCCGGGGGAGAAACCTTCGTTTGGGGGGCGGGGAGATGCGCGTCGCCGGTGCGGGCCGGCATGGCCCTCATCCGTCGGCCTTCGGCCGTCACCTTCTCCCGGCGAGCGGGAGAAGGACTTTGCGCGCTATTCCCTGCGAAGCGCCTCGATGGGGTCAAGCTGCGCCGCACGCCAGGCCGGGTAGGCGCCGAACACCAGGCCGACCAGCATCGAGAAGCCGAGGGCCACCGGGGCGGCCCAGCTTGCGATGGCCATGGGCCAGCCGGCCAGTTTCGACATCAGCATGGCCCCGCCGATGCCCAGCAGGAGGCCGATGACCCCGCCGGCGAAGGACAGCACCACCGCCTCAAGGGCGAACTGGTAGAGGACCCAGGCCCGGCGGGCGCCCACCGCCATGCGCAGGCCGATCTCGCGGGTGCGTTCGGTGACCGCCACCAGCATGATGTTCATGATGCCGATGCCGCCGACCAGCAGGGAGACGGCCGCCACCGCCGCCAGCAGGCCGGTGAAGGTCTTGGTGCTGGCGCTCATGGCCTCCATGATCGAGGCCATGTTCTGGACGCTGAAGTCGTCATCGGCGCCGGGGCGGATGCGGTGGCGCTCGCGCATCAGATTGGTGACATCCTCCTGCACCCGGTCCAGGTCATCGGCCGTGGCCGCCTTCACAAAGATTGACTGGACATTGTCGCCCTTCACACGGCGACCGACGATGCGCGAGCGCACGGCCTGAAGGGGGCCCAGCACGATGTCGTCCTGGTCCTGGCCAAAGCCGCTCTGACCCTTTGAGGCCAGGACGCCGATGATCTCGAACGGCACCGCGCCGACCCGCAGCCGCTTGCCGACCGGATCGGCGTCGCCGAACAGCTCGGTGGCGACGGTCTGGCCGATGACGGCGACCTTCTTGCCCTGGCGGGCCTCGCGGTCATCGAACATCCGCCCGGAGGCGATGGTCAGGTCGCGGGCGACCAGATAGTCCGGCGTCACCCCCTCGACCCGGGTGTTCCAGTTGGCGCCCTCGGCGGCCAGCTGGGCGCCGCCGCGCACCGTCGGCGCCACGGCGACGGCCCCGTCGATCTGGGCCTTCAGGGCTTCGGCGTCGCCGTCGCTGAGGGACATGCCGGAGCCCGCGCCCTGGCTGACGAAGCCGCCGCCGCCGCCGCGCGAGGCGCCCGGGCTGATGATCAGCATGTTGGAGCCCAGACCGCCGATGGCGGCGGTGACCATCTGCTGCGCGCCCAGGCCAATGGAGGTCATCATCACCACGGCGGCGACGCCGATGACCACGCCGAGCGAGGTCAGGGCGCTGCGCATCGGGTGGGCGACGATGGCGCCGGTGGCGAAGCCGACCAGATCGAGCGGCTTCATCATGACGCCGCTCCGTCGCCGTGATCGTCCGAGACGATCAGGCCGTCGCGGAAGGTGATGCGGCGCCGGGTCTGGGCGGCGACCTCCAGATCATGGGTGACGATGACCAGGGTCAGACCCTCGGCGTTGAGGGATTTGAACAGCTCCAGCACTTCCTCGCCGGTCTGGGTGTCGAGGGCGCCGGTCGGCTCGTCGGCCAGCAGCAGGCCGGGGGAATTGGCCAGGGAGCGGGCGATCGCCACCCGCTGCTGCTGGCCGCCCGACATCTGGGTGGGGCGGTGACCCATGCGGCTGCCCAGGCCGACCTTGTCGAGCATGGCCGCGGCGCGGTCCTTGCGCTCGGCGGCGTCGACGCCGGCGTAGATCATCGGCAGTTCGACATTCTGCAGCGCCGTCAGCCGCGGCAGCAGCTGGAAGGACTGGAAGACAAAGCCGATGCGGCGGCTGCGGAAACTGGCCAGGTCGTTGTCGTCGAAGGCGCCGACATCCTCGCCCTCGAACAGATAGCGCCCGGCCGTCGGCCGATCGAGACCGCCGAGAATGTTCATCAGCGAAGACTTGCCCGAGCCGGAGGGACCGATGATGGCCACGCTCTCGCCCTGGCCGATGGACAGGCTGACGCCCGCGAGGGCATGCACCAGTTCCTCGCCCATCACATAGGTCTTCTTGAGACCTTCGATCTCGATCACGGTCCGGCCCCTTACATCCGGACCCGGACGCGGCCGCCGCCGGTCATGGGATTGCGCGCCTTGACCTTGGCCTTGGGACCGCCGCCGGTGATGACTTCGACGTCTTCCTTGATCACGCCGGCGCGGTCGACGATCTCGGTGTAGGAGCCGTCCGTGGCGCCGACCAGAACCTGGACCGGGGTCGGCTTGCCGTCCTTGAGAATCCAGACGACGCCGGCGCTCATGCCGCCGCGGCCGCGACCTCCGCCGCCCTGGGCGGCGCGGGCGCGCAGGGCGACCAGCTTGTCCTTCTGGGCGGGTTTGAGAATGGGCTCGAGCTTGGCGTAGGCCTCTTCCATGGCCCCGCGCATCGCCTTGCGGCGGGCCTGGGGATCGGTCGCGCCGCTGGCGGCGGCCATGGCCTTGGTGCGGGCCTCGGCGAAGATGGTTTCGGCCTTGGCCTTCTGGCCGGCGTCGAGATCAAGCTCCTCGGCGATGCGGTTGAACCGGTTGCCGCCGCCCTGACCGCTCTGACCGCCCTGGCCGCGTCCGCCGCCGCCTGCCCCGGGCGGACCGCCGCCGGGAGGGCCGCCGAAGCCGCCGCCGCGCGCTTGCGTCGAGGCCTCCTGGTCCGGCGGAGTCCAGCGCAGGGCGGCCGCCGGCACGCGCAGGACATTGTTGCGCTCTTCCAGGACGATGTCGGCATTGGCGGTCATGCCGGGCAGCAGCTTGCCGCCGGGATTGTCGGCCTCGGCGATGACGATGTAGGCCACCACATTGGCGCTGGTTTCAGGCTGTTTGCGCACCTGGGTGACGACGCCGGTGAAGTTGTCTTCCGGGAAGGCGTCGACGGTGAACTTGACGGTCTGGCCCTCGCGGACCTGGCCGATATCGGCCTCATCGACGCTGATCTTGACCTGCAGCTTCGACAGGTCCTGGGCGATCTGGAACAGGACCGGGGCCGACAGGCTGGCCGCGACGGTCTGGCCGGGCTCGATCTGGCGGTCGACGACGATGCCGTCGATCGGGGCGACGATGGTGGTGCGGCCAAGGTCGATCTCGGTGGCGCCCAGGGCGGCGCGCGACTGGGTCACCCGCGCCTTGCCGGCGGCGACGTTGGCCTGGGCGGCCTTCCACACGGCGAGGTCGGAATCGAGGGCGGCCTTGGCGGCGATGCCCTTGTCGTAGAGGGTCTTGGTGCGGTTGTAGTTGGCCCGGGCGACCTCGGCCTGGGCTTCCAGCTGGGCCACCGAGGCCTGGCTGGCGGCGACCTCGGCGCGCCCTTGCGTGGCGCGGCTGACGTAGGTCTGGGGATCGAGAATGGCCATCACCTGGCCCTTGCGGACCTGGTCGTTGAAGTCGACCAGCACCTTGGTGATCTGACCGGAAATCTGCGAGCCGACCTGAACGGTGACCAGGGCCTCCAGCGAGCCGGAGGCGGAGACCGACTTGGTGATGTTGCCTCGCGCCACCTGTTCGGTGCGGTAGGGGTCCTTGTCGGCCTTGGGCTTGAACATCAGGAAGCCGCCGACGCCCAGCACGAGCAGGGCGGCGACCCCCCAGGCCACGGGGACCACGGGAAACCTGGATTTGCGACGGGGAGAGGCGTTGAGGCTCATGGTCTCTCTACGGGCGGTGACTCGAAACGACGATCAGGGTTACGGGCGCCAGATTGCAGGCGCATTTCAGCACGTTGCGGGTCCCGTCATGAGGTAAGGGCCGAACCTAGTCAGGTCGTTCCGCCGCCCCGTCCTCCAGCGCCTTCTGCATCGGCGTCTTGGGCAGGGCGTCGAGGGTCAGCTTGCCGTCGCCGTCCTTGTCGAGGATGCGGAAGCGGTCCTTGGCCGCGGCGGTGGCTTCCTTCCTGTCGATGCGGCGGTTGAAGTCGCTGTCCTGGCCGGTGACCGGCTCGACCTCGTTGATCAGGCCGTAGAGGCCGGCGCCGCTGCGGTCGAGGCCATAGGGCTTGCCGTCGTCGGCCGGCCGGTTGATGCGCGAGCCGATGCCGGCCTTGCGCGGGCCTCGACGGGGTTCGGCCTGCATCATCGCCGCGCGCGACAGGATCTCGGGCGCCACGGTCTTTTCGTAGTCATTGGCCTCGAACCCGTCGATCCAGCCATCGTGGTCGACGTCGAGGACGGCGAAGAACCTCAGGGAGTCGGCGATGAACTCATCCCGGGTCAGGACGCCGTCGTGGTCGGCGTCGGCGCCGGCGAACCAGGCGGCGACCGGGTAGGGGGCGCCCAGCGGCGCGCGGAAGGGCTCGCCGGCCGGAGTGATGAAGATCTGCAGGGGCGGCGGGCGACCGTCGCCGTCGCCATCGTCAGGAGCGCCCGGAGGAGGCCCGCCGGGGTGAGGCCCGCCTGGGGGGCCGCCGGGCTGCGCGAGGGCGGGGGTGGCGAGCAAGAGGCCGATCAGGGCGAGGCGGGCGATCATTGTGGCTTGGGTCTCCGGTCGATCTCTACAGGTCTGGCCGCGCGGCGGGGCGAACATGTGGCGGGCGCATTGCCGCACCGTTGCGGCCCGGGCTACAGCGGCAGGGTCACACGCGCGGTCAGTCCGCCGCCGGGCCGGTTGATCAGCACCGCGTCGCCGCCATGCGCCCGGGCGACGGACCGGACCACGGCCAGGCCAAGCCCGATGCCGCCGGTTTCGCGATTGCGCGAGGGCTCGCCGCGGAAGAAGGGCTCGAAGACCCGCTCCTGCTCGTGGTCCGGCACGCCGGGGCCGTCGTCGTCGATCTCGATGACCGCGTCGGCGCCCTGGGCGAAGACCCGTCCCCTGGCCGCGCCGCCGTACTTCAGGGCGTTCTCGACCAGATTGTTGACCAGCCGGCGCAGGGCGACGGGATCGCCGTCAACCACCAGCTTCTCGGTGCGGTCGACCGAGGCCTGGGCGCCCGTCTCCGCCGCCTCGTCGAGCACGCTCTCGACCAGGGAGGCCAGCTCGAGCCGGGTGCGTTCGCGGGGGCGGGTGGCGTCGCCGACGAAGCCGAGAGTCGCGGCGATCATCGCCTCCATCTGGTCGATGTCGCCGGCCAGCTTGGCCTTGAGGTCATCGGGCGCGGCCTCGATGCGGAATTTCAGCCGGGTCAGAGGGGTGCGCAGGTCGTGGGCGATGGCGCCGACCATGGCGGTGCGATCATCGACATAGCGCCGCAGACGCTCCTGCATCTGGTTGAAGGCGGCGGCGGCGGCGGTGACCTCGCTGGAGCCGGTCATTTCCAGCGGCGGGGATCGGGGATCGCGGCCAAGCCGGTCGGCGGCCCGGGCGAAGGCGCTGATCGGCGCGGCGAGCCGCCGGGCGAACAGCCAGGCCAGGGGCGCGACCAGCAGAATGCTGAGCGTCAGGGTCATCAGGACCCGGACCTGCCAGGCGTCCCAGCGCAGGGCCGGCTTGGGCTTGACCAGCAGCCAGCGGCCGTCGTCCTGACGGACGGCGACCTTGAAGGGGGCGAAGATGACCCGTTCGTCGCCGCGGCGCTGCCAGTTCGGGCCGCGACCGCCCTTCGGCGGCGGACCGGGCGGTGGGCCGATCCGGAATATCCGGCCCTCCATGCGGTGATCGACGCGCAGCAGAATGCGGGCCGGACTTTCAGTGACGATGGCGATCCTGTCCGGCGTCACCCCCAGGTCCTGGGCCAGCTCGCGCCGGAAGTCTTCCCGCCAGCGCGACCGCCGGGGGGCCTCCTCGGGCTTCTTGTCGCGCAGTTTGGACAGCAGGGGCCGGCCGTCGGCGACCGGATAGGCGCCCGGCGCCTTCAGCGCGCCGGCGACCTCACTGAGGCGGTAGGCCTCCGGCGCGGGCGGCGGCAGGCCGAACAGCATCGCCGTGCTGATCAACGGGACGGCGATGAGGCTGATGATCACCAGCCCCATGACCTGGGCGAACAGGGGGGCGGCGCGGAGCCGGGTCTTCATGAGCTGCGGGTGACCTTTGGGGCGAACATGTAGCCCTCGCTGCGGATCGTGCGGATCAGTTCGCCGCCGTTCGAACCGTCGTCGAGCTTCTTTCGCAGGCGGCTGATCTGGACGTCGATGGCCCGGTCATAGGCGTCGGAATCGCGGCCCCGGGCCATGTCCAGCAACTGGTCGCGGGTGAGAATCCGCTGCGGGCGTTCGACAAAGGCGCGCAGCAGCGAGAACTCGCCGCTGGAAAGGTTGACCACCACGCCTTCGGGAGAGCGCAGTTCCCGCCGCACCAGATCCAGCCGCCAGCCGGCGAAGTGACAGGTGGCGCTCATGCCGTCCTCGACGCCCGGCGCGGGCTCCCGGCGGCGGCGCAGGACGGCGCGGATGCGGGCCAGCAGCTCGCGCGGATTGCAGGGCTTGGGCAGATAATCGTCCGCGCCCAGTTCGAGGCCGACGATGCGGTCGGTGTCCTCGCCCATGGCCGACAGCATGATGATGGCCGGGCCGCCGGGCTGGCTGGTGAGGCGGCGGCAGATCGACAGCCCGTCCTCGCCCGGCATCATCACATCCAGCACGATCAGGTCGACAGGGCCGCGCGCCAGGGCCTGCTCCATGCCGCGCGCGTCGCCGGCGGTTTCCACCTGATAGCCATGCTGGCCGAGAAATTCGGAGACCACGTCGCGAATCCCCGGGTCGTCATCGACCATCAGGATGCGGGCGGGGGTTTCGGCCTGCGGCGTGGGCTCAAGGGTCAAGGTCTGCTCCATGCGGCCATATGCACAGGCCCGCGTCTCTCCACGATTGCAGGGCGGACATACGGCTGCAACCGTCCGCCTTCAGACAGGAGCCTGCAAATTCACCGGAGCGACCCCATGATCCGCCGCATCTGCCTGGCTTCGGCCCTGGTTCTCGTCAGCGCCACCGCCGCCCTGGCGCAAGGCCGTCCGCCGTCCGCCGACGCCAATAACGACGGCTTTGTGACCAAGGCCGAGCATCTGGCCGCCAGCGCCCAGCGCTTCAAGCGCATGGACGCCAACAACGACGGCGTCATCGACAAGGCCGAACAGGACCGGGTCGCCGCCTTCATGGGCGGACGCAATCCGCTGGCCGGCGTCGACGCCAACAAGGACGGCAAGGTGACGCGGGAGGAATTCAACGCGGCGGCGGCCCGTCGGTTTGCCGGCGCGGACGCCAACAAGGATGGAAAGCTGGACGTCGCCGAGCAAGCGACCCTGCGGCCGCCGCGGCGCTGATCGCGATCAGCTGCCGCGCGGGGCGAGGTCCTCGGCCGGTTCGATCCGCGAGGATTCCAGGGCCAGGTCGGAGACGTAGGGGTTGGCCTTGCGCTCGAACCCGAAGGTGCTCATCGGGCCGTGGCCGGGCACGAAGGCGACATCGTCGCCCAGCGGCCAGAGCCGGCCGGTGATGGCGTCGATCAGGTCGTTGAAGTTGCCGCGCGGGAAGTCGGTGCGGCCGATGGAGCCCTTGAACAGCACATCGCCGACCTGGGCGAAGCGGGCCTCGCGGTGGAAGAAGATCACATGGCCCGGCGTGTGCCCGGGGCAGTGGTAGACCTCGAACTGCGTCTCTCCGAGGGTGACGACGTCGCCGTTGTACAGCCAGCGGTCGGGGGTAAAGCCGCGCGCCTCCGGGATGCCGTACTGCTGGCCGCTGGCCTCGATGCGGTCGATCCAGAACTGGTCGTCGGGGTGGGGCCCCTCGATGGGCGCGCCGGTGGCCTCCTTGATCGCCGCCGTGGCGCCGGCGTGATCCATATGGCCGTGGGTGATCCAAATCTTTTCCAGGGTGAGGCCGTGGTCCTCCAGCGCCTTGAGCAGGCGCGGGGCCTCGCCGCCGGGGTCGATGATGGCGGCCTTCCTGGTCTTCGTGCACCAGACGATGGTGCAGTTCTGCTGCAGCGGGGTGACCGGGGCGATGACGGCGCGGATGGGGGGCTCGCTCACGCGGGGCTCCTGAATGAACGTTCGGTCTTATGATCGGTGTTCACGTCGGCGATTGAAACCCCGGACACGAAAAAGGCCCGGGATCGCTCCCGGGCCTTGGCCGTGAATTGCCAACTGTCAGTCGGGCGACTTGGGATCGCCGATGCCATGCAGTTGGGCGCCCAGCGCGCCGGGGCCGGGACCGTCGTCGTCGATCTGGCCAAGGCCCTTGCCCAGCCGCGAGTTGCGGTAGCCGTAGGCGATGTAGATGAAGGCGCCCAGGATCAGGTAGCCGGTCAGCAGGATCGCCGGGATCATGTCGCCGGTCATCGCCTTGGCGTAGATGTCGAACAGCAGCGGTCCGATCATCGCCAGGGCGAAGAAGATGCCCAGCAGCGGGGTGAGAACCCCGCCCGGCGCCTTGAACGGCCGATCCATGTCGGGCCGGGCCCGGCGCAGCCACAGGACGCTGACGCAGACGATGCAGAAGGCGGTGGCGGTGCCGAGGCTGACCAGGTCGCCGAGGATGTCGATCGGCAGCATGGCGGCGGCGAAGGCGATCACCACGCCCAGGATCAGGGTGCCGACCCAGGGGGTGCGGAACTTGCTGTGCAGGGTGGCGAAGAAGCGGGGCAGCAGCCCGTCCCGCGCCATGGCGTAGAAGACCCGGCTCTGGGCGTAGGTCAGGATCAGCATCACCGACGACAGACCGGCGACGGTGCCGACCTTGATCAGCAGCGAGAACCAGCCCATGCCCATCTTGTCCACCGCCAGGGCGATGGGGGCGGGGACGCCCAGTTCCCGGAAGGGCACCACGCCGGTCAGGACGGCGGCCACGGCCATGTAGATCAGGGTGCAGACCAGCAGCGAGCCGAGGATGCCGAACGGGATATCCTTCTTGGGGTTTCTCGCCTCGGCGGCCGCGGTGGAGACCGCCTCGAACCCGACATAGGCGAAGAAGATCACCGTCGAGGCCCGAAGAATGCCGGGCCAGCCGTATTTGAAGCCGCCCTCGTTGGCCGGGATGAACGGCGTCCAGTTGGCGACATTGATGAAGGCGATGCCCATGGCGATGAACAGCAGCAGGATGCCGACCTTGATCAGCACGATGACGTTGTTGACCGAAGCGGACTCGGAGACGCCCAGCATCAGCAGCAGGGTCACCGTCAGGATGCCGGCGGCGCCGAGGATGTTGGCTCCGCCGCTGGGGGCGAAGGCGATGCTGCTGTCGGTCGGAACCGCCTGAATGAAGGAGGTGGTCCATTCGACCGGGATGATCATCCCGAACTGATGCAGCAGGCTGACGACATTGGCCGACCAGCCGGCGGCGACGGTCGAGGCGGCGACGCCGTACTCGAGCACCAGCAGCCAGCCCATGGTCCAGGCGAAGATCTCGCCAAGGGCGGTGTAGCTGTAGGTATAGGCCGAACCGGCCACCGGCATGGTCGAGGCCAGTTCCGCGTAGCAGAGACCGGCGAACACGCAGGCAAAGAAGGCCAGAACAAAGGACAGCAGCACCGCCGGACCGGCGAAGTTCGCCGCGGCATTGCCGGTCATCACATAGATGCCCGCGCCGATGATGCAGCCGACGCCGAGGAACAGCAGGTTCATCGGGCCCAGCGAGCGCTTCAGCTGGTGACTGTCAGACTCATGCTGAATCTGTTCGATCGATTTCTTCAGAAAAAGTCGGTTTCCGCGTGGTGCGGCATCTGCGGACATGCGTCTCGCTCCCCTAAAGCCGGCTCCCCGCCGACGGTCACAGGGGCGGGACGTTAGCAGTAAAGCAGCGCCGCGCAACGCCTTGCGGTGACGTGGACGATTTAGGGCACTAAACGCATCCCCGATGCTGCCGATTGAGGAAATCCTGCCCGCGCTGAAGACGGCCCTGGTTAACGGGCCGAACGCCGTGCTGGTCGCGCCGCCGGGTGCCGGCAAGACCACCCGCGCGCCGCTGGCGCTGCTCGACCAGCCCTGGGCGGCGGGCGGCAAGCTGATCCTGCTGGAGCCCCGCCGTCTGGCCGCCCGAGCCGCCGCCGCGCGGATGGCGGCAAGCCTTGGCGAGCGGGTGGGACAGACGGTCGGCTATCGGGTGAGGATGGACAGCAGGGTCTCGGAAGCGACCCGCATCGAGGTGGTCACCGAAGGCATTTTTACCCGGATGATCCAGGACGATCCTGGACTGGACGGTGTCGCCGGGGTGCTGTTCGACGAGTTCCATGAGCGCAGTCTCGACGCCGACCTCGGTCTCGCCCTGGCGCGCGACAGCCAGAGCCTGCTGCGGGAGGACCTGCGGCTGCTGGTGATGTCGGCCACCCTCGACGGAGCGGCGGTGGCCCGGCTGCTGGAGGGGGCGCCGGTCATCGAGAGCCAGGGGCGCGCCTTCGAGGTGGAGACCCGATATCTGGGCCGCGATCCGGCGCTGCGGCTGGACGAACAGGTCGCCCGGGCGGTGCGGCGGGCGCTGGCTGAAGAGACCGGCAGCCTGCTGGTGTTCCTGCCGGGGCAGGGCGAGATCCTGCGCACCCGCGACCGGCTGGCGGAGGTTGGCCTGCCGGCCGATGTCGATCTCGCCCCGCTGTATGGCGCGATGGACGCACGGGACCAGGATGCGGCGATCAGCCCCGCGCCCGCCGGGCGGCGCAAGGTGGTGCTGGCGACATCGATCGCCGAGACCAGCCTGACGATTGAAGGGGTGCGGGTGGTCATCGACTGCGGTTTCGCCCGGGCGCCGAGGTTCGACCCGGCCAGCGGCCTGACCCGACTGGAGACGGTGCGGGTGTCGCGGGCGGCCGCCGATCAGCGGAGGGGCCGCGCCGGCCGCACCGAGCCGGGCGTCTGCTACCGGCTTTGGGAGGAGCCGGAGACGCGGGCGCTGGTCCCGTTCGCCCGGCCGGAGATGCTCGAGGCCGACCTCTCCGGTCTCGCCCTCGATCTTGCGCGGTGGGGCGCCAGATCGCCTGATGATCTGGCCTTCCTGGACCCGCCGCCGGCCGGCGCCTTTGCCGAGGCGCGGGCCCTGCTGGGGCGCCTCGAAGCGCTGGATGCGGAGGGCGGCCTGACCGCCCACGGCAAGGCTCTGGCCGATCTGCCGTTGCCGCCGCGCCTGGCCCATATGGTGATCAGAGGGGCCGCGGGGGGACAGCCGGTGCTGGCGGCCAGAATCGCGGCGCTGCTGACCGAGCGCAATCTCGGCGGTCGCGACGCCGATCTGCGGCACAGGCTCGAGCAGTTCGAACGGGATCGCTCGTCCCGGGCCAGGGATGCGCGGGCGCTGGCGGAGCGTTGGGCGCGATCCGCCGGCCGGCCGCCGCCGCTGCCGCCGCTGGATGTCGGGCTGCTGCTGGCCGAGGCGTTTCCCGAGCGGGTGGCCAAGGCGCGCGGCAGGGGCGGGGAGTTTCAGCTGGCCAGCGGCCGGGGCGCGCATCTGGAGCCCACCGACGCCCTGGCCCGGGAGCCCTGGCTGGCTATCGGAGAGCTCGGCGGCGGGGCGGCGCGGGACCGCATCCTGCTGGCCGCGCCGGTCGAGCTGGAGGCCCTGCGGCAGGCCTTCGCGGGGCGGCTGGTCAATGAGAACCGGCTGGAGATCGAGCCGGACGGTAAGGTGCGGGCCCGTCGACTGGTCCGGCTGGAGAGGCTGGTGCTGGAGGAGCGGCTGATCGACACGCCGGACAGGGCGATGATTGCTGCCGCCCTGGCCGGGCGGGTGCGGCAGGAAGGGCTGTCGGCCCTGCCGATGGGCGAGCGGACAGCGTCGCTGCTCGAGCGGGGGCGGTTCCTCCACGCCCGCGACCAGACCTGGCCGGACCTGTCGGAGGCGGCGCTGCTGGCGAGGCTGGACGACTGGCTGACGCCGCTGCTGGAGGGCCGGCGCTCCCTGGCCAGCCTGAGCGACCAGGATATCGAGAACGGGCTACTGACCCTGATCCCGTGGGATGTGCAGAAGCGGATGGAGGCCGCTGCGCCGGCCCGCTGGACCGCGCCGACCGGTTCGCGGCTGGCCATCGACTATGCGGCAGAGGCGGGGCCGACCATCTCTGTGCGGGTGCAGGAGCTGTATGGCGTCGAAAGCCATCCGACCGTCGGTGGAGAACCGCTGGTCCTGTCCCTGCTGTCGCCGGCCCACAGGCCGATCCAGGTCACCCGCGACCTGCCGGCCTTCTGGCGGGGGTCATGGAAGGATGTGCGGACCGAGATGAAGGGACGCTATCCCAGGCACCTCTGGCCCGAGGAGCCGTGGAAGGCGACGGCGACGACAAGGGCCAAGCCGCGGGGGACGTGAATGGCATCGAAAACCTCTCCCTGAGGGAGAGGTCGGACCCGCATGGCGGGTCCGGGTGAGGGTTTACGGTCGCGCCCGGACTCCCAAAGACCGTAAGCCCTCATCCGGCCCTTCGGGCCACCTTCTCCCGCCGGGAGAAGGGACCAAAAGATGTGGTCGTTGCGGCAAGGGTCATGATGCAGTCTGCGACTGTATCGGACTGGACCGAAACTATTATGTGCGTCAGGTCTGCGGACAGGTCAGAGGCCGGTCGGTATCCGCCATGGCGTCGCCGAAGGTTCCGACTTCCCATTCCATGGTGGCTTCGGAACCATAGTTCAAAACAACCCTGTCATGCGTGTTCCATTGTTTAATCGCGGTCCCGGGAAATTTCCGATCCGCAAACCCGCCGATCGGGGACGCCAGATTGTCTTTCAGGGCAGAGGTTAATCTTTGCTCGCTAGTGAAGGCAGCGAGTGCTTCTCTACCGTCCTTAAATTTAATGACAAAAATCTGTATTTCGTTGGGATTTGTTGAAGGTGACGGCAAGGTGCGGACGTAGATATCACCCGCGATAATCGCCCGTTCCGTCGCCCCGGCCAGACGGTGATCGTTTCCGATCTGACGCAAACAGTTCTCGATAGTCGCAGCAGAACTTGCGGACGGTTTGCCGGGCGAAATCGAGCAGCCGCTGGTCGCAAGGCAGCCGGTAAGGACCAGCGCAGCAATGAATGGATGTCTCATCCCATCAACCGATCCGTCACCGCGTAGATCATGATCCCTGTCGCCACCGAGAGGTTCAGGCTGTCGGCCCGACCGCGCATGGGAATCTTGACGTTGACGTCGCAGACGGCGGCCAGTTCGGGGGGCAGGCCCTGGGCCTCGTTGCCCATCAGGATCAGGGTCGGGTTCTGGTAGTCGGCGTTGTGGTGATTGACCGTGGCGGTGAGCAGGGTGCCGACCACCGAGCCTGGCCAGCTTTCCCGCCAGCCGATGAACTCGGCCATGCTCGCGCGGGCCAGGGGCACGGCGAAGATCGAGCCCATGGTCGCCCGGACCCCCTCGACCGAATAGGGATCGCAGCAGTCGCCGACCAGGATGACGCCGCCGCCGCCGGCCGCGTCGACCGTCCGGACGACAGTGCCGAGGTTTCCCGGGTCGCGGACCCGGTCCAGGGCCACCCAGCAGGGGCTGGACTGCGGGGTCAGACTGTCGAGCGGCACGAAGCGCTGGCGGAAGATGGCCAGGGCCGGCTGGGCATTGTCGCGACGGGCGATCTTTTCGAGGATTTCCGGCGTCACCTCGATGACCTCGCCCCCGGCCGCAGCGGTCGCCTCGGCGGCGCGGATCAGCAGGGGATGGTCGGCGGCGGTGCGGCCGAACAGCAGGACTTCGGGCGCGACCCCCTGGTCGACCGCCTCGGTGATGATCTTCAGGCCCTCGGCGAGAAACTGTCCGGTCTCCTCGCGGGCCTTGCGCATATGCAGGGCGCGGGCGGCCTTGACCGTCTCGTTGGAGAGGGAGGTGACCTGGCGATAGTTCACGATGACCATCGCGAAAAGAACGACAGGCCGATGCGACGCTGGCCGTCTTCCTGTTCCAGTGCCAGTTCGCCCCAGTCGATGGTTCCGCCGCGATCGGCAAGCTGATCGGCCATCAGACCGGACAGGGCGGCGCCGGAAATCCGCGCGGCATAGGCGTTGAGGATCATGAAGGAGGCGTCGGGCGACAGAAGCTGCGCACACATCGCCGACAGTTCCGGGAGGTCCTCGAACAGTCGCCAGGTCTCGCCGGTCGGGCCGCGTCCGAACTTGGGCGGGTCGAGGATGATGCCGTCGTAGGTCGAGCCCCGGCGGATCTCGCGCTGGACATATTTCTTGGCGTCCTCGACCAGCCAGCGGACCGGGGCGAAGTCGAGCTTGCTGAGGATGGCGTTCTCACGAGCCCAGTTGACCGACTTCTTGGAAGCGTCGACGTGGGTGACGCTGGCGCCGGCGGCGGCGCAGACCAGGCTGGCGACGCCGGTGTAGCCGAAGAGATTGAGGATGTTCAGCGGCCGGCCGGCGCCGCGGATCCGCTGGTCCATCCACTGCCAGTTGGCGGCCTGCTCCGGAAAGAAGGCGAGGTGGCGGAAGTTGGTGAAGCGGCTGTTGAACCGGGCCTCTCCCCAGCGCAACGGAAACATCTCCGGCAGGGGGCGGGAAAACCGCCAGCGGCCGGCCTCGTCCTCGTCGGTCGGATCGAAGACCGCATCGGCCTTTTCCCATTCAGCCGCCGACAGGGTCGGACGCCAGAGGCATTGCGGCTCGGGCCGAACCACGCGGTAGGGCCCGTAGCGCTCCAGCTTGCGGCCATCACCGCTGTCGATCAGCGCGTAATCCGCCCAGGCCTTGGTGCTGAGCAGGATCGGGGCGTCGGCGACGCTGGGGGCTTGGCGGGACATCGTCCGGCCTTACCCCGGCCCGCGGCTCTTCGTCCAGCCGATGGCGAGGGTTGCCCCGCACAGGTGATTCCCGTTTAGTGTTCCGTCAGGGGATGAAAACAGGGGAAGGAACGACGTGACGGTTCTCAAGAAACCGCAGCGGTCGGCCAGGAAGCCCAAAGGCGATGGGCATACCCGGCGAGGAGAAATCCTCGAGGCGGCCCAGCGAATCTTCGTCGCCGAAGGGTATCAGGGTTCGACGATCCGCAAGATCGCGGACGAGGTAGGCGTGTCATCGACCGCGCTGTACATGCACTTCAAGGACAAGGACGAAATCCTGCTGGAGATCAGCGACGGCGCCATCAATCGCCTGCTGGCCATCAACAGCGAGATATCGGCGCGGCCGATCGATGCGGTGTCCCGCGTCCGGATGATGCTCGACGCCTATATGGAATTCGCCCTCAGCAACCCGAACGCCTACCAGCTGGTTTTCTGCGGCAACACCGGGATGATTTCCGAGGACAAGGTGCAGGCGACCCAGGACCTGGGCGAGGCCTGCTTCCAGAAGTTCATCGCCGTGGTGCGGGAAATCTCCTCGACCGGGCGCCTGAGGATGGGTTCGGTCGAGAGCGCCGCCCAGGCCCTGTGGACCGCCTGTCACGGTCTGGTGTCGCTGCTGATCACCAAGCCGGACTTCGACTGGGCGCCCACCGACGAGCTGCGCGCGGTGCTGCTCGACGGCCTGCTGCACGGGCTGGTGGTCGACTAGGGTCAGTTTCCCTTTGACCCGAGCCGCTTCGTTCGTCATCCCGGACGACCTGAACGGCCGAACCGGGAACCGAGGGTGACTGTCGCGCGATCCGCATTGCTGGTTTTGACGGCCTCGGCGGCCTGGCTCTGCGCCGCCGGCGCGGGGTTCGCCGCGCCGCGGGTCGCCTCGATCGACCAGTGCGCCGACCAGTATGTGCTGGCCCTGAGCCGGCGCGAGAACATTGTCGGCCTGTCCTACCGCGCCGATGACGCCGACTCCTACATGCGCCGGCAGGCCGCCGGGCTGCCGCAGCTGCGGGTGACCGCCGAGAGCCTGCTGATCGCCCGGCCGGCCGTCGTGGTCCGCTACTGGGGCGGTGACACCCGCCTGGAGACCACCCTGAGGCGGCGGGGCGTCACGGTGGTGCGCATAGAAGACGCCGAGGATTTCGACGGAGTGCGAGCCAATGTCCGCCGCGTCGCCGCCGCCCTTGGCGAGCCGGCGCGCGGGGAGGCGCTGATCAGCCGGATGGATCGCCAACTCGCCGTCTCGCAGGGCGCCTGGCGCGGTCGGCCGGGCCTGTATCTGACGCCCAGCGGCTATACCGCCGGCAAGGGCACCTTCATCGATCGCATCCTGGCCGCCGCCGGGCTGAGGAACGCCGCGCCGCAGGCCGGTTTCGCCCCCGTGAGGCTGGAGGAGGTCGTCCTGGGCCCGCCAAGGGGGTTCGTGCTTGGCTTCTTCGACCGGCTGTCGGCGGCCTTCGAGCGCTGGGGGATGGGCCGGCACCGGGCGCTGCAGAAACGCCTGCCCGAGCAGACCCTGGCCGCCTTGCCGGCCTCGGTGCTGAGCTGTCCGGGCTGGTTCGCCGCCGACGGGGTGGAAACCCTGGCCCGGGCGGCCCCGGGATTCGACGACCGGTGAGCCGACTTGCGCTTCTCCTGCTGGGCCTGGGGCTGGCGGCCATGCTGCTGGCCGGGTTGCTGCTGGGCGAGACGGCCCTGAGGGTCCAGCAATATGTCCAGGCCATCGTTGATCCGGCCTCTCCCGCCGGCGAGGTGATCTGGACCATCCGTCTGCCCCGGGCGCTGATGGCGGCCCTGGTCGGCGGGGGCCTGGGGCTGGCCGGCGCCACCCTCCAGGGCCTGCTGAGAAATCCCCTGGCCGACCCGGGCGTGCTGGGCGTCTCGGCCTTCGCCGGGCTGGGCGCCGCCCTGACCATCGCCCTTGGCCTGTCCGCCGTCACCGGCGCGGTCGAGGCCGGCGCCCTTGTCGGGGCGCTGGGCGCGGGCCTTCTGGTCTCGGGCCTGGCGGCGCGGTTCCGGGAGCCTGAAGCCCTGATCCTGCTGGGCGTGTCGCTGTCGGCGCTGGGCGGGGCGCTCACCGCCCTGATCTTCAACTTCTCGCCTTCGCCGGTGGCCACGGCGGAGGTGATGAACTGGCTGCTCGGATCGGTCGCCAACCGCGACTTTACGGACATCGCCCGGGCGGCGATCCCCATGGCGCTGGGCGCGGCGCTGTGCCTGTGGTCGGGACGGGGCCTGACCATGCTGACCCTCGGCGAGGATGTGGCGGCGATGTCGGGCCTGCCGATGGCCCGGTTGCGGACCGCCGCCGTCGCGGGCGCCGCCCTGATGGCGGGCGCCGCGGTCGCCGCCGCCGGCGTGGTGGGTTTTGTCGGCCTGGCCGCGCCGCATCTGGTCCGCCGACTGGCCGGAGACGAGCCGGGCCGGGTGCTGATCCCCTCGACCTTCGCCGGCGCCATCCTGCTGACCGCCGCCGATCTGCTGAGCCGGGTGCTGCCCAGCGAACAGGAGCTGAAGCTGGGGGTGGTGACCGCCCTGGTCGGGGCGCCGCTGTTTGGCCTGGTCGCCTGGCGGGCCGCCAGGAGCTGGCGGACATGAGCGCCCTGTGGCGACTGGACGGGATATCGGCCGGCCTCGGCGGACGGCCGGTTCTCGATGCTGTCAGCCTTGCCGTGGAGGCGGGCGAGGTCGTTGGCGTGATCGGCGCAAACGGGGCCGGCAAGACGACGCTGCTGCGCGCCGGCCTTGGCCTTACGCCGCTGGGCGCCGGTCAGGTGTGGCTGGGCGACCAGGCCTTGAGCGCGCTGTCCGAGGCCGACCGGGCGCGGCGAGTGGGCTATCTGCCGCAGGAACGGCGGATCGGCTGGAACCTGGCGGCCGGACGGATCGTCGAACTTGGCGCCCCGGACCTGCCCGAGGGTGAGGCGAGGGCTGTGGCGGCGGCCTGCCTCTCAAGGGTTGGACTGGCGCATTTCGAGGATCGCGGGGTGCTGGATCTGTCCGGCGGAGAGCGGGCACGAGTGTTGCTGGCCCGGTTGCTGGCGACGCGGGCGCCCCTGCTGGTCGCTGACGAGCCCGCCGCCGGTCTCGATCCCGACGCCCAGCTTCTTGCCCTCGACCTGCTCCGCGAAGAGGCCGCGCGGGGCGCCGGGGTGGTGCTGACCCTGCATGACCTGGGACTGGCCGCGCGCGGCTGTGACCGGCTGATCATGCTGGCGAAGGGAAAGATTCTCGCCGACGGACCGCCGCCCGAGGTTCTGACGCCGCCGCTGATGCGTCAGGGGTTCGGCGTCGACGGCGAACTGATCGACACCGGGGCGGGTGTGGTGTTCAGCGCGCGCCGTCTCTGAGGCTACTGCGCGGCGGGGCCGACGACGCTGTAGCTGTAGCCGCCGCGCTTGAGATCGGCGCCCAGCCGCAGAGGGGCGACGCCGCCGTTCAGCCGTGCGCGATAGACCTGCATCGTCTCCATGGTCCGCATCACGTAGTTGCGGGTTTCCGAGAAGGGGATGCATTCGATGAAATTGAGCGGGTCGGTTCCGGCGCTCCTGGGGTCGCCGCACAGGGCGATCCATTGCGGAGGTCGACCCGGACCGGCGTTGTAGCCCGCCGCCGCCATGGCGTAGGAGCCGTTGAAGGTGTTGGTCATGTCGCCCAGGTAGCGGGCGCCCAGCCGCATGTTGAACTCGGCGTCGTACAGCCTGTCGACCGTGAAGGGTTCTCCAAGCGCGCGGGCCGTGGACCGTCCGGTGGCGGGCAGCAGCTGCATCATCCCCCGCGCGTCGGCGCCGGACCGCGCCCTGGGATCGAAATTGCTTTCCTGACGGGTGATGCTGAGGACGAAGGCCGGTTCCGCGCCGCCGGGGACCAGGGGGGCGGGGATCACCGGATAGCCGCGCTCGGGCAGGATGAAGCCGCGCTGGGCCGCCGTGCGGACCACCCTCATGCTGAGATCGAGGTCGCCGGTGGCGCGGGCCATGTCGACCAGCAGGGCCGACTCGGCGGCGGTGGGGAGGACATCGTCGATGTGCAGGACGAAGACCCGGAACTGGTCCTTCAGGCCCAGGGCGCTGAGCAGTCTGGCGGCCTGGACCACTTCGCGGCCGTCGAAGCGGGCGCGGTCGGCCGCGGTGATCTCCGGATCCTTACCCAGTTCAATCTGGGTGATCCCCGCCTTCTCGGCGGCAAGCTGACCGTAGAAGACGGTGATGTGCCGGGCGCCCTGGCGATAGAAGGCCATCGCCTCGTCCGACTTGCCGAGCGCCTCGGCGGCGCGGCCCTGCCAGTAGAGGGCGCGGCCCTGGGTGATCGGCGACGAGCCGGCCTGGGCCAGCCGGGCGAAGTGCAGTTCGGCGGCTCTGGGGTCTCCCAGCCGCGTGAGGGCCAGCCAGCCGGCCCAGAATTCGGCCTCGGCCGCGTCGGCGCCGGTGGTCATGCCGCAGTCGCGGGCGATGTTGAAAGCCGCTCGGTAGTCGCCCTGCTGCATGGCGGCCGAGATCATCCGACGCTTGTCGGGCCAGGAGCGGGCGGCGACCTCTTGCGTCGGCGGCGCGACGAAGCCGCCGCTGAGCGACCAGGCCAGGGTGGTCATGCCGCGCTTGTGGAAATAGAGCGCCTGTTCCCAGATCAGACCGGGGTCCTTGCGCTGGGCGTCGGTCAAGGCGGCGACCCTGGCGTTGGCGTCCGAGCGGCCCGAGCGCAGGGCGAGGCGGGCTTCGGCCAGGTCCCGGTCAGGGCCGGACAGACTGTCGACCATGTCCTGCGCGGCCGGACCCTGGGGGCCATACAGCAGCAGGTCGGCGCGGACGCGGTTATCCTCGGGGCTGAGCATGTCGCCGAACCGGGCGCGCATCGAGCGCTGGGGATCGACGTCGAAGAGGGCGGTGCGCCACCAGCGGCGGATCAGGGCCTCGGCGGCAGGACGCTGTCCCTGGGCCCGCAAGGCGCCGGCCAGGGCCATGGCCCCCTCGGCGGTCGTGGGCTCGGCGCCGCCGAACCAGGTGATGATCCGGTCAGGCGCCATGCCGGCGGTTTCGAGCTTCTTCTCGGCGTTCATCTGCCGGGTCAGGGCGCGGGGCCAGCCGGCGAGGTCGCGCCGCGCCGCGTCCAGCTCGAAGAAGGACATGGAGTCCGCCGCCCCGTCGGCCATCGCCCAGACGGCGATCTTGCGGGCCAGGGGGTCCTGGATGCTGCCGAGGGCGGTGCGCACCCGGTCGCCGTCTCCGGCCCGGGCGCCGGTCAGGGCCTGGCGAAGGTATTCGCCGTCGCTGTCGCTGGGCAGAGAGGCATAGGGCAGGGGCGGGGCGCTGAACCGGGGAGGCGCCTGGGGCGCGGCCGATCCGGCGGCCAACAGTCCCAAAATGGCGCATCCGACGGCGGTCAAACCCTTGCCTGCACCAAACCTCACGTGAATTCCTCCCGAACAATCACGCAGACGGCCCATTGCGAAGCGCGGTGACCCCGACATATTGTCCGCCCCCAATCAACGGCCGCAAGCGATAGCGGCGATCTCACGGCCTTTTGCAAGCCATGTTCCAAACTCCGTTCAAGGGCGTCTTCCCCGCCCTGGTGACCCCATTCCGCGATGGCGCGCTGGATGAAACCGGCTTCGTGGCCCTGGTGGAGCGCCAGATCGCCGCCGGGGTGCACGGTCTGGTGCCCGTCGGCACGACCGGCGAGACCGCGACCCTGAGCCACGAGGAGCACAAGCGGGTCGTCGAGCTGTGCGTCGAGACCGCGCGCGGCCGCGTGCCGGTCATCGCCGGCGCCGGGTCCAACGCGACGGCCGAGGCGATCGATCTGGCGGGTCACGCCAAGGCCGTTGGCGCCGATGCGGTGCTGGTCGTCTCGCCCTACTACAACCGGCCCAGCCAGGAAGGCATCTACCAGCACTTCAAGGCGATCAACGACGCCGTGCAGATTCCGGTCGTGGTCTACAATGTGCCCTCGCGCACCGGCTCCGACATGGGCAACGAGGTGCTGGAGCGGCTGTCGAAGCTGCCCAATATCCTCGGCATCAAGGACGCCACCGGCGACCTTGGCCGCCTGTCGCACCAGCGTGTCACCTGCGGCGAGGAATGGGTGATGCTGACCGGGGACGACCCCAACGGCGTGGGCTATGTCGCGCAAGGCGGGCACGGCTGTATCTCGGTGACCGCCAATGTTGCGCCCGAGGCCTGCGCCACCCTCTACAACGCCTGTCTGGCGGGGGATTTCGAGACCGCCCGCTACTGGCAGGACCGCCTTATTCGCCTGCACAAGGCCCTGTTCGCCGACGCCTCGCCCAGCCCGACCAAGTTCGCCCTGGCGACCCTGGGGCTGTGTTCCGAAGACTGCCGTCTGCCGATCACCCCCTGTTCGGAAGCGGCCCGCGCCCTGGTGCTCGAGGGGATGCGGGACGCCGGCGTGCTCTGATGGCGTCCAATCTGATCGCCGAGAACCGCCGCGCGCGGTTCGACTATTTTCTCGAGGACCCGATCGAGGCCGGCATCGTACTGACCGGGACCGAGGTGAAGAGCCTGCGCACCGGCCGGGCCAACATCGCGGAGTCCTACGCCTCGGTCGAGGGCGACGAGATCATGCTGATCAACGCCGATATCCCGACCTATTCCGGCGGCAACCGGTTCAATCACGAGCCCCGGCGACCGCGAAAGCTGCTGTTGAAGCGCCGCCAGATCGGCAAGCTGATCGGCGCGGTGCAGCGGGACGGCCGGACGATCATTCCGACCAGGCTCTATTGGAACGACAAGGGCCTGGCCAAGCTTGAGCTGTGCCTGGCCAAGGGCAAGAAGCTGCACGACAAGCGCGAGACGGCGGCGGCCCGCGATTGGCAGCGTGACAAGGCGCGGCTGCTGAAAGAGCACGGCTAGGGCCGTCCGGCCCGGCCCGCCATCCTGTCCCCCTTTTTCAGGGATGCCCGCTGGATGCCATCGAGGCACTGTGCCGGCCTGCAGGACAGGAGGGATCGGCATGATCAGGACAGCATGTCTCGCCGGCGCACTGGCGCTGGCCGCGGGCGCGGCGCAGGCGGCGGACCGCATCCACTTCGCCAACGTCACCGGCGGCGATGTGCTGCTGCAGGTGGACAGCGCCACGCCGCAGCTGGTGGGCAAGGGCAACTGGCGAACCACCGAAACGACCGCCGGCGATCACCAGATCAAGGTGCATCCGACGGCGGGCGAGGACGCTGTCAAAAGCTGGACCTTCAAGGCCGACGAACTGGTGACCTTCGGGACCAACCGCTACTGGTGCGTGGGCTACATCGGGGGCGAGGGCCAGACGCCATTGCTGATGAAACTGAGCGCCAGCCAGTGCAAGCAGGTGCTGGAGGCCGGGCCGCCGATCAAATGATCGGGCGCAGACCGGTCTGTCGTGGAGGCGGCTGACGACGATCCCTGGGTCCTCTGTCCCGGCCCCCTTTTTTGGGTTTGAGGCGATATGGCCGCCGTGAAAGCCTGTCCTCGCCATAGGGGACATGCGCCATGATCCGTCTGCTCGCCTCCTTGATCGCCGTCCTGGGGCTCACGCTGCTGTCCAGCGGTCCAGCCGCCGCCGCGAACGACCCAAAGCCCAGGTATTTCTGCGACAAGCATCCCTATACGACGACCCCGAGCGTCATTCAGTTCGGCGGCGGGCCGAAGGTGTCGCTCAAGCTGGTGCGTTTCGCCTGCTACAGCAAACGGGGCACGCGGCCGCCTTCCCAGGTGGGAGGCAAGTCGGGCTTGCAGGATGCGCGGGGCAAGTGGCTTATTCCCCAGCGCTACAACACCATCCTGCCGCTGAGCTCGGCCCATTCGCTGGTTCAACTGAAGTCCGTTGATGGCAAGCCGTCCCGCGACGAAGGCTGGTATGTCTATATGCACGGCAAGGGGCCGGGCCCGCGCCTGTCGTACTCCCGTTTCCATCGCCTGGTCGGCGGGTCGGGGGACCTCGATGTCTACGTCGGCGAGAATGACGACGCGCCCCGTACGGCCAGCCCTCGCAAGGTCGGCGTCATCACCTCGGTGATCACCAGCGTGCGACCGCTTCAGGTCTATGGCGTCACCGTGAATCCCGGCTTCGCCAGCCAGGGAACCGTGGACGACTACGAGCGCGCCCGCCGGGGCGACCGCTGGGCGGTGGAGCGGTATGGCGAGACGGCCATCGTGGTCCATCTGTCGCCGACCGAAAGCCAGATGATGTCGATGGCGGTGGAGCCGATTTCGCCGATCATGAACCGGATCGACCTGTTCGGGCGTGGTCGGGACGCGGTGGTCGGTCTGCTGCAGATCAAGCACCCGGACATGCCGCCCGAGGACACCGGACGCGACGTCATTCTCGGACGCTCGGTCAGCATCCTCTATCTGCCGCTGGATCCCAACGGCTCCGTCGCCGCCCTGCCCGAGGGCGCGATCGGCGTGATGATCATTCCCGGCGACACCAGCCTCGGCGTCACCGCCACGGGATGGGCCGTGGTCTATCCCAAGGGGGAGGGGTTCGAATTCGGCATCGGGTCAGGATCGTTGCAGGGCGTCATCGCCAACGCCGCCGGGCTGCCGCGCTATGCGGGGCTGCATATCAACGGCCGGTACGTCCTCGTGAAGGAGCCGCGCACGGGCTACTGGAACGTCTATGCCGACACCATCAAGATGGAGGTCGCCGGGGAGACAAGCGAACGCCGACCCGAGAACGCCATCCGCGTCTACCGGGCCAGATCTGACGCCAAACAGGCCGCCGACCGCCAACTGGCCGCCCAGCGCCGGGCCGAGGCGGAAGCGGAACGTCAGAGGCTGCAGCGCGAGGCGGCGGCCCGGGCTGCGGCCGATCGCCAGCGCCTGATCGCCATCTTCGACCGCAACCCCTGCGACCAGCGGGTGCGCAGCAGCGTGATCAGCCTGGGGGACAGCTATGTGAAGCGCTACTTCGAATCCTGCGGCATGTACGGGTCGGACGATTTTGCCCGGGCGGAACGGGTGGGCGTCGATCGCAATCTGATCGAGCGGGCGCGGTCGGACTATCTGTGGAAATCGCAGCAGGAAGCGGCGGCCCGCCAGCGCGACAACAGCGTGGCGGCGATCACCGGGGCCTCGTCCAACTGGGGGCCGGTGTCGACCAAGCCGATCGGCGCTGAATACGGCACCTACGGCGCCGAACAGCAGCGATATGTCTGGGATCGCGAGCTGGCCAAGCAGCTGCGGATCCGCTGAGCCTCAGGCCTTTTCGATCAGGGCGCGGGCCCGCAGGAAGATGTCCTCGAACATCTCCGGGGTCAGGCGGCCGGTGTTCGTGTTCAGGCGCGAGCAATGGTAGCTGTTGATGACGCGGTAGGGGCCGGCGTCGAATTCGCTGCCGTGACCGGGGGTTCCGGCCGAGGCCTTCAGGCCCAGCGCCCGCATCAGGCTGCGTCGCGAGACATCGCCCAGGGTGACGATCACCTTGAGCCGGGGCAGGGCGGCGAGCCGGTTGACGAAGAAGGGGCGGCAGGCGTGCTCCTCGCTGGTCTCCGGCTTGTTCTGCGGCGGGGCGCAGCGGACGGCGTTGGTGATCATGCAGTCGACGAGGCGGATGCTGTCATCCGGACGGGCGTCGTAGTCGCCGACCGCAAAGCCGGCCTTCTTCAGGGTTCCGTAGAGCAGCCATCCGGCGTGGTCGCCGGTAAAGGGGCGACCCGTGCGGTTCGCGCCGGTGCGCCCCGGGGCCAGGCCCGCAACCAGCAGCCGGGCGTTCTCGTCACCGAACGAGGGGGCCGGTCCGTTGAACCAGTCGGGATTCTGGACCTGGTTTTCGGCGCGATAGGCGACCAGCCGGGGGCAGAGCGGACAATCGCGGGGCGGTTCAGGCGAGGTGAGGTCCACCGTCGTCACTAAAGTTCGTCCTCGGCCTCGATCTCGGCGCGGGTGCGGTTGTCATAGGTCCCGCCGCCTCGGGACGGCGGGGCGCGGGAGGGCCGGCCGATGATGTCGCCCAGGTCGGCGAGGTCCACGAAATTATCAGCCTGGCGGCGCAGATCGTCGCTGATCATCGGCGGCTGCGACTTGACGGTGGAGACCACCGTGACCCGCACGCCCTTGCGCTGGATCGCCTCGACCAGGGCGCGGAAATCGCCGTCGCCGGAGAACAGCACCAGATGGTCGGCCGCCTCGGCCATCTCCATCATGCCCACGGCGATCTCGATATCCATGTCCCCACGCCAGCGGTCGCGGCCTTGGCTGTCGGTGAACTTGCGGGCCGACTTGGTGACCAGGGTGAAGCCGTTGTAGTCGAGCCAGTCGACCAGGGGGCGGATCGGGCTGTAGTCGTCGCCCTCGACGATGGCGGTGTAGTAGTAGGCCCGGATGAGGACGCCGCGCTTGCGGAACTCGTCGAGAAGCTTGCGGTAGTCGATGTCGAAGCCGAGGGCCTTGGCCTGGGAATAGAAATTGGCCCCATCGATGAACAGGGCGATCTTTTCGGTGGGATAGAATGTCATTGGATTCAATTCCTTGAAGCAATATTCGCACAGTCTGGATGATGCCGTGATCGTCGCGTTGGGCAGCAATCTGCCCGGCGATCACGGCGATAGTCGCACCCTGCTGGAAGCGGCGCTGGACCGCTTTTCGGCCCACGGCCTGGAGGTTGCGGCCCGATCCGGCTGGTGGCGATCCGCCGCCTGGCCCGATCCGGCGGGTCCTGCCTATACGAACGGCGTTGCGGTTGTCGAGACAGCGCTGACCGCCGAGGCCGCGCACCGCGCGTTGCAGACCATCGAGCAGGCGTTCGGCCGCAACCGGGGCGCGCCAAACGCCCCGCGCACCCTCGATCTCGACCTGATTGCGTTCGGTCGGCTGCGGCTGGACACCGCGGACCTGATCCTGCCGCATCCCCGGGCTCATCAGCGCCTCTTCGTCATGGGCCCCCTGGCCGAGGTCGCGCCGGACTGGATCCATCCTCGCCTTGGGCAGTCCGCCGCGGAGCTGGCGCGCCGGTGCGACGTCGGGATGGACGCGGTTCCCTGGTAGGGCGGAAGGCGGTCAGGGTCGTCGGGGGCGCTGTTTTGCCGAGATGGACTTGACCCGCATTCGACCGCGCGGGGCGTCGGGAATGGCGACCCGGGCCCGATCCAGGGCGCTGTCGATGAGGGCGGCGACGGCGGGAGTCTCAAGCATTTCCGGTCCGGTCAGGCGAATGTGCCGCACCCGGCTGCCGGAGCCTCGCAACAGGCCCTCCGGGTCGGGCAGGCCGGCGCCCTGAAGAAAGCAGAGCGTGCAGTGCCGGGGCAGGGCGAGGATCGACACGACAGCGTCGGAGACGCGGGTCGGCGGCCCGAAGCCGACCACGAGGCCCTGGTAGTTGTCGTAGATCATGGCGTCCGCGCCGGGCATCCGCGCGCGGAGCCCGGCGACGCCATCGAGAAACTGGCCGGCGATGTCAGGTTCATATCGCGCCGCGAAAGCCGCCAGGGCAGACGCCGCCTCGATTTCGTCGTCTTGATCTGTCATGGTCTTCTCAGCCTTGCGGCGTTGCACAATAGCGCGCAAAACACTATGTAGCCCGGTTCCACCGACATCGCTTGAGAGACTTGAATGGCCCGCGTCACCGTCGAAGACTGCATCGAGAAGGTTCCCAACCGCTTTGGGCTGGTCCTGCTGGCGTCCCATCGCGCCCGCGCCATCTCGGCCGGTTCGGGTCTGCTCGTTGATCGCGACAACGACAAGAACCCGGTCGTCGCCCTCCGCGAGATCGCCGACGATGTCGTCGACAATGAGGGCCTCAAGGAAAGCCTGATCGCCACCCTGCAGCGGGTGGACGAGCGCACCGAGGCCGAGGAAGAGGCGGAAACCATCGCCCTGCTGTCGGATCCGACCCACATGCAGATGAGCGAATCGGAACTGATCCGCGCCCTGCAGAGCGACCGTGATGGCGGTCAGGAGGAGCGGTACTGAGCCCCGAGGGCTCAGAACCTCTCACCATGGAGGCGGCGACTTCCGCCGCCCCACCCGCCGACCTGTCCGAAGACGCCTCTGCAAGTCCGGAGGCGCCGGCCGCGGCATCCCGCGCCGTCGCGGCGGCGGCCAGACCCAAGTTCATGCGCCAGTTCGAGCTGATCGAACGCGTCCGGGCCTATGAGCCCGACGCCGACGAGGCGCTGCTCAACAAGGCCTATGTCTACGCCGTGCGGATGCATGGTTCCCAGACCCGGGCCTCCGGCGATCCCTATTTCGCCCACCCTGTCGAGGTGGCCGGGATTCTCACCGAATACCGGCTCGACACCGCCTCCATCGTCACCGCCCTGCTGCATGACGTCATCGAGGACACCCAGGCCACCCGCCAGGACATCGAGAACCTGTTCGGGGCGGAAATCGCCGAACTGGTCGAAGGCGTCACCAAGCTGTCCAAGCTGGAGCTGACCGCAGAATATACCCGGCAGGCCGAAAATCTCCGCAAGTTCATTCTGGCCATCAGCAAGGATGTGCGGGTGCTGCTGGTGAAGCTGGCCGACCGGCTGCACAACATGCGGACCATCGGCTTCATCAAGACCCCGGCCAAGCGGGAGCGGATCGCCCGCGAGACCCTCGACATCTACGCCCCCCTGGCCCGCAACATCGGCTGTCACCGCATCTGTTCGGAGCTGGAGGAACTGGCGTTCGAACAGCTCAATCCGATGGCCCGCACGGCGATCATTCGCCGTCTCGAAGGTCTGAGAGGAGAGCAGGGCAAGGCGGTCAGCCTGGTCAGCGGCGAGATCAGCCGCATCCTCGACGAGGCGGGCATCGCCACCCGGGTGTTCGGCCGCGAGAAGCATCCCTTCTCGATCTGGCGCAAGCTGCAGCGCAAGGCCATCGGCTTCTCCCAGCTTTCCGACATCTACGCCTTCCGGGTCATCGTCGACAGCGAGAGCGACTGCTACCGGGCGCTGGGGCTGATCCACCGGGCCTGGCCCTGTGTGCCCGAACGCTTCAAGGACTTCATCTCCACCCCCAAGCGGAACAACTACCGCTCGATCCACACCACGGTGATCGGGCCGCGGGGCATGCGCATCGAAATGCAGATCCGCACCGAGGCGATGGACAGGGTGGCCGAGGACGGGGTCGCCGCCCACTGGCGCTACAAGAACCAGTCCTACGGCTTCGACGCCGAGCATATGGAATCAGAAGGCGGCCGCGATCCGCTGGCCAACCTGCGCCAGCTGGTCCAGGTGCTGGAACACGGCGGCGACGCCGAGGAACTGGTCGAGCACGCCAAGCTGGAGATGTTCCTCGACCAGACCTTCGCCTTTACCCCCAAGGGCCGTCTGGTCAGCCTGCCGCGGGGGGCGATGCCGCTGGACTTCGCCTATGCGGTTCACACCGACGTCGGCGACACCACCATCGGCGCCAAGATCAACGGCGAACTCAAGCCGCTGCGCACGCCCCTGGCCAACGGCGATGTTGTCGAGATCATTCGCGGGCCCAAGCCGGCCGTGCCGCCGGACTGGCGCAGCCTGACGGTCACGGGTCGGGCCCGGTCGGCCATCCGCCGCCATATCCGCCAGACCGAGAAGGAAGAGTTCCTGCGGCTGGGCAAGGCGGCGCTGAGCCAGGCGTTCGAACGGGCTGGGAAGGCCCGCAGCGGCGTTTCCCTGCGCCCGGCGATAGAGCGGTTCGCGGCGGCCAACGAGGAAGAGCTCTACGACGCGGTCGGCCGGGGCCGGATCTCGCCGATGCAGGTGCTGGAAATCGTCTTCCCCGAACTGGAAGACAGCGAACGGGCGGCGGTCTCGGCGCGCCGGCGCATCGAGGACGGCAAGGGCGCGCGCCTGTTCGTGCGCGGCGGCGGGCTGACGCCGGGGGTGTCGCTGCATTTTGGCCAGTGCTGCACGCCGGTGCCAGGCGACCGCATCGTCGGCATCATGCAGCCGGACCAGGGCCTTGAGGTCCACACCATCGATTGTTCGAAACTGGCCCAGTTCGAGGACCAGGGCGAGCTGTGGCAGGATCTGACCTGGACCCCGGAAGCGGAACGCAACACCGTGTCCCGCGCCCGTATTCGCGGCACGATCCGTAATGCGCCGGGCGTGCTGGGCGAGGTCTGCACCATCATCGGCGAGGCCGGCGGCAACATCGTCGGCATCAACATGAAGCACCGGCAGGAAGACTTCTTCGACGTCGATATCGACCTCGACGTTCTCGACAACCGCCACATGACCACCCTGATCGCGGCGCTGCGGGCCTGCCCGAGCGTCGAGACGGCGGATCGCTCGCTGGGCTGATCCAGCGGTCGTACGCAATCCTTCGCCGACTGGCGGAGAAGGCTAATCCGAGGACTTCCATGACCTTCCACATTCTCACCGGCGCCCCGGGCGCCGGCAAAAGCGTGATCCTGCGCGGTCTCGAGCGGGCCGGGCTGGCGGTCGTCGAGGAGGCGGCGACCGATGTGATTGCCTGGGAGCAGGCGAGGGGATGCGCCGAGCCTTGGGCGGAGCCGGGGTTCATCGACGCCATTCTCGAGCTTCAGCAATCGCGCGAGCGTCGGGCCGGCGAGGGTCTGACCGTGTTTGATCGATCGCCGGTCTGCACCCTGGCGCTGAGCCGGTTTCAGGAGCGGGCGGACAGTCCCGCCCTCGAACGGGCGATCGGCCGGCTGCTCGATGAGGGCCGGTATCATCGCGAGGTCTTCTTTGTGGAGGGGCTGGATTTCATCACCCCGACAGCGGCCCGCCGGATCGATCTGGAGGGCGCGCGCCGCTTCGCCGGGAAACACCGGCGATGCTACGAGGACCTCGGCTTCACCCTGATCCCGGTCGCTCCGGCGCCGGCCGAACAGCGCGTCGAGACGGTGCTGCGGCATCTGGGCGCCCCCGGCTAGACCCAGTCGGGATGCTCGGTCAGGTCCGGGTGATACATGTTGATGTACTGCGCCAGGCGGGGGCGGTCGGCCAGGTTCGCGCTGGCGCCGTGCGGCAGGTCCTGTCGCCAGATGATCAGGTCGCCGGCGCGGCCGGCGATCGGCGTCGCCTCGGCGCTGAGGTCAATATCCCGCGGGCTGACACCCGGCCCCAGGGCGTCCAGCCAGGCGCCAAGGCGATGGTGAAAGCCCGGAACCAGCGTCAGCGCCCCCTGATCGGCCGCCGTGTCCTCAAGATAGAGGATGCCCTGGGTCGCGAAGGGGATGGGGGTGGCCAGGCTGCAGTCCCAATGCAGGTGCGGACCCCGGAAGCGGTGGGTCGGGGTCTCAGGCGGGTTGAAGCTGAGCCGGTCGATGGTCAGCCACAGGTCGGCGGATCCCCAGAGCTGGGCGAAGGCCTTATGGATGCGCGGCGAGCGGCGCGCCGCCTCCATGGCGGGATGCTGAAACCGCTGAACCATGATCCCGTGGTCGTTGGGGCGGTACCAGCTTGAGGGATCGTCTGGCCGCCCGCCGACGGTTTGCCAGAGGGCGGCGGCCGCCTCCGCGGCCTCGCCGTGGCTGATCGCATCCGGCACCACCACGACCCCGTCGCGTTCCCAGGCTTGCAGGTCGGTTTCGGAGAGGACCGGCGCCATGGCCTCGATGGCGTCGAGGCGCGCCCTGGCGGCCGGCGGCGGCGGGCGTCCTTCCGAGCGGGAGATGTAGCGCCCCAGGCGCTCGCGGTCCGGAGGGCCGGCCGTGGCCAGGATCCAGGATTCGAACGCGGCCAGGTCCGGCCTCTGGCTTCCCAGATGCTGCTGCGCCTGCTCGAGCCCCAGGCCGATGGTGTCGAGAACCATCCGATCGGCGATGCCCAGGCCGGGGCGCCAGGGCGCGCGCCCCGTCAATCGCGCCCAAAGGTCCTCAAGCCCGGGAACCTGGCGGGACAGCGGCGGCGGGTCGCGTAGGATCATGCGCCGATGATGCGACAGCCGGGTGAGGGCGCGCAATCACAGAGTGTCCGGGCCGGTCGTTCCCTTCGCTGGCGGCTGACGCGGCGTCAGGGCGCACTACCCCCTTGCGCCATACCCCCTTTTCGAACGACTGTTTGACTCAAGAGCCCAAAAGCCAATTGAGGAGACGCCCCATGTCCATCGATTTCGAAATTCCGCCGGAAGCCAAGGCGATCCGCGACAAGGTTCGCCAGTGGGTGCAGGACGAATGCAAGCCGGCCGAGAAGGCGCTGCTGGATGGCGGCGACTACAAGACCATCCTGAGCGAGCTTCGCACCAAGGCGCGGGCGCGGGGTCTGTGGTGCCCCTTCATCCCGGTTGAACATGGCGGCATGGGGCTGGGGCCGCTGGCCAACGCCCTGGTGCAGATGGAGCTGGGGGAAAGCTATCTGGGCGCCCTGTCGCTCAATACCCAGGGGCCCGATGACGCGACCATGATGACCCTGCTGGCCCACGGCACGGAGTACCAGAAGGAGAAGTTCCTCAAGCCGCTGCTGAACGGCGAAAAGCGCATCTGCTACTCGATGACCGAAAAGGCCGCCGGCGCCGACGCCACCGGGATGCAGACGCGGGCGGTGAAGGACGGCAACGAGAACTACATCCTCAACGGCGAGAAGTGGTTCAGCTCGGCGGCCAGCGTCGCCGACATCGCCTTGGTCATGGCCATGACCGATCCGGACGCCCCGCGCCACCAGCGCTATTCGACCTTCATCGTCGAGCTGCCCAATCCCGGCTACCGGATCATCCGCGACATCGACACCATGGCCGCCGAAGGGCCGCTCAGCCACATCCTCGGCGGCGGTCACAGCGAAATCGAGATCAAGGACCTGAAGGTGCCGGCGGAAAACCTGCTGGGCGGCGAGGGCAACGGCTTCAACATGGGTCAGCACCGTCTGGCCTACGGCCGGCTGCGTCACGGCATGCACAATGTCGCCATGGCCCAGAAGGCGCTGGATCTGGCCACCGCCCATGTCGTCAAACGCGAGACCTTCGGCAAGAAGCTGAAGGATCGCCAGGGGGTGCAGTGGATGCTGGCCGACTGCGCCAGCGAGCTCTACATGGCCCGGCTGATGCTGATCCACATCGCCTACAAGGCCGAGAAAGGCATGGACCTGCGGCAGGAAAACTCCATCGCCAAGGTCTTCCTGGCGCACATGGTGCACAAGGTGGTCGACACCGCCATCCAGCTGCACGGCGCGCTGGGCTATTCGATGGATACCCCCCTGGCCCGCTGGTACACCCACATTCGGTCGCAGCGCCTGGTCGACGGGCCCGATGAGGTGCACCGCTGGACCGTCGGCCGCAATGTCATCAAGGCCTTCGAGCGCGACGGCACCACGGCGGCGGCGGCCGGCGGGGATATCATCTAGCGATCGACTCTCCGACCTTCGTCATCCCGGACAGGCCGCAGGCCTGATCCGGGACCCAGGAGGGTAGGGGAGCTGTCCTTTCCGCCGCCATCACCGTGCTTGAACCCCTGGGTCCCGGCTCTCCCCTCGGCCTCGCCGAGGTCCGGCCGGGATGACGGAGAGTGGAATGCCCGAACCCATCCTCGATCCCGATCTGCCGATCATCGATCCGCATCACCACCTGTGGGACCGCACCTCGCTGTTGCCGCAGCTGCCGCCGCCGACGCACGGGTTCGAGCAGATCATCCGCCGCGTGCCCCGCTATCTGCTGGACGAACTGCTGGCGGACATGAACAGCGGCCACAATGTCGTGGCCACGGTCTACATGGAATGCGGCTCCTTCTATCGGCCAGACGGTCCGGTCGCCTTGAAGCCGGTCGGCGAGATCGAGGCGGTGAACGGCCTGGCGGCCATTGCAGACTGCGGCGTCTATGGAACCGCCAAGCCCTGCGCCGGCATCGTCGGCCATGCCGACCTGACCCGAGGGGCGGCGGCGCGCGAGACGCTGGAGGCGCAGATGGCCGCCAGCCACCGCTTTCGCGGGATCCGCCACAGCGCCAGCCACGACCCCGACAGCAAGGTGCTTGGCCCTTTGGTGCGCCAGCCCGCCGGTCTCTACCTGGACAGCACCTTCCGCGAAGGCTTCGCCCAGCTGGCTCCGCTGGGGCTGTCGTTCGACGCCTGGATGCTGGAGCCGCAGCTGCCGGACCTGATCGACCTGGCCAGGGCCTTCCCCGACACCCGGATCGTCCTCGACCATGTCGGCACGCCGCTGGGCATCGCGTCCTACGAGGGCCGGCGAGAGGAGCGGTTCCGCGTCTGGCGCGACAACATCCGCAAGCTGGCTGAACTGCCCAATGTTGCAGTGAAGCTGGGCGGCCTGGCCATGGTGTTTCCGGGCTTTCCCTCCTGTCTCTCGGAGACGCCGGCCCCGTCCGAACAGCTGGCGAAGGAATGGGGGCCCTATCTCGAGACCTGCATCGAGGCCTTCGGGCCGACGCGCGGCATGTTCGAGAGCAACTTCCCGGTCGACATCCTCAGCTGCGACTACGCCACCCTGTGGAACGCCTTCAAGGTGTTCGCCACGGGCTATTCGGCGGACGAGAAGACGGCCCTGTTCGGCGGGACGGCGGCCGAGGTCTATCGGCTGGAGCTGTAGCGTCCTTCTCCCCTTGAGGGAGAAGGTGGCCCGGAGGGCCGGATGAGGGGTCGATCAAAGAGACCGCCGCTCACGCTGGCGACGCTTGATACCCCTGTCGGCCGGCGCGACCCCTCATCCGTCGGCTGCGCCGACACCTTCTCCCCCAAGAGGAGAAGGAATCTGGTATGCGAGGGCTCATGACCAATGAAGACGTCCTCGAGGAATTCCGTGGCGCCGGCGCCCTGCGGGAAGGCCATTTCGTGCTGTCCAGCGGGCTGCACAGTCCGGTGTTCCTGCAGAAGAACCTGGTCTTCGCCCAGCCCGATCGCTGCGCCCGGCTGTGCAAGGCGCTGGCGGATCGGATCGTCGCCGAGGTCGGCAAGCCTGATATCTGCATCTCGCCCGCCGTCGGCGGGATCATCCCCGGCTACGAAACCGCCCGCCAACTTGGCGTGACCTCCCTCTACGTCGAGCGGGAGGGGGGCGAATTCAAGCTCCGGCGCGGCTTCCACGTCGAGCCCGGAGCGCGGGTGGTGATGGTCGAGGACATTGTCACCACCGGCCTCTCCAGCCGCGAATGCATCGCCGCCATCCAGGCCGCCGGGGGCGAGGTGATCGCCGCCGCCTGTATCGTCGACCGCTCCGGCGGCAAGGCCGATGTCGGGGTTCCCCTGGTCGCCCTGGCCACCCTCGACGTCCCGGCCTATCCGGCGGACGCCCTGCCGGCAGAACTGGCGGCCGTCCCCGTCGAGGATCCCGGCAGCCGGCGGCTGTCGAAGTAGCTCAGCCCTTCGCCGCTTCCTCCAGCGGCGCGATGTCCAGCTTCACCATCGTCATCATCTTTTCGGCCACCCGCTTGGCCACGGCCGGATCCTTGTCGTTCATCAGTTCGCCCAGGCGCTTGGGCAGAATCTGCCACGACAGACCCCAGCGGTCCTTCAGCCAGCCGCATTGCTCGACGCTGCCGCCTTCCTTCAGGGCGTCCCACAGCCGGTCGATCTCGGCCTGGGTGTCGCATTGCACCATGATCGAGAAGGCGTGGTTGAAAGGGTCCAGCGGGCCGGCCTCGATGGCCATGTAGTTCTGGTCGCCCAGAGTGAAGCCGACGATCTTGACGCTGCCGGCCGGGCCGGAGGGATTGTCGGCCATGACCGCCGCGTTCTGGGTGACGGCCGAACCGGGGATCAAGGAGGTGTAGAGCCGGATGGCCGCGACCATATCCTTCTCGAACCAAAGGTGCTGGGTGACTTTCATGGTTCAGTCCTTCTCATCCAATGGCCGTTCGGCAGTCTTGAGCCCTGGCCGTTCCCCACAAGGACGCCGGAACCTCGTCGATCCCGACATCCCGCTCGCAGGAATTCGTCGCCGAACGTGACCAACGCACCCTTTTCCGCGGGGCAGGGGGGTCTTAAGTAGGGCGCAGCCGCCTGGATATCGCCTCATGACCCTGCGCCCCACGCCTCTGAGACTAGGCGTCAACATCGACCACGTCGCCACCATCCGCAACGCGCGGGGCGCCAGCTATCCCGAGCCGGTGCGGGCGGCGGAGTTGGCGCTGGCCGCCGGGGCGGACGGGATCACCGCCCATCTGCGCGAGGATCGCCGACATATCTCCGACACCGATATCGACCAGCTGGCCGACCTCTGCCGCAAGCGCGGGAAGCCGTTGAACCTGGAGATGGCGGTCACCGACGAGATGGTGGCCATCGCCCTGCGCCATCGCCCCCATGCGGCCTGCCTGGTGCCGGAGCGACGCGAGGAGGTGACGACCGAGGGGGGGCTGGACGTCGTACGCGGTCACAACGCGGTCAAGGCGGCGACCTCGGCGCTGCGGGCGGCGGGCAGCCGTGTGTCCCTGTTCATCGAAGCCGACCCCAGGCAGATCAGCGCCTCGGCCGAGGTCGGCGCCCAGGTCGTCGAGCTTCACACCGGCGCCTTCTGCGATGCGGCCAGGGCCGGAGAGGCGGAACGGGCGGCGGCCATCCTGCAGCGGCTGCGCGAGGGCGCGGCGCAGGCCCAGGCCCTGGGCATGGAGGTCCATGCGGGTCACGGCATCGACTATGCGACGGTCGCTCCGGTGGCCGCCATTCCCCAGCTGGCGGAGCTGAACATCGGCCACTTCCTGATCGGCGAGGCCATCTTCGTGGGGCTTCCAGAAGCCATCCGACGGATGCGCCAGCTGATGGTCGCCGCCCGCGCCGCCGCGGAGCAGGCCGCGTGATTGTCGGACTGGGTTCGGACCTCTGCGACATCCGGCGCATCGACAAGACCCTGAACCGGTTCGGCGACCGCTTTGTCCAGCGGCTGTTCACCGAGATCGAGCAGGCCAAGTCGGACCGTCGCAAGGACCGGGCCGCCTCCTACGCCAAGCGGTTCGCCGCCAAGGAGGCCTGCGCCAAGGCGCTGGGCACCGGTGTCCCCCGCCGGGGCGTGCACTGGCGCGACATGGGGGTGGCCAACCTGCGATCCGGCGCGCCGACCATGGTGCTGACCGGCGGCGCCGCCGAACGCCTCGCCCAGATCATTCCCGAGGGCATGGAGGGCCGTATCCACGTGACCTTGACCGACGATCACCCCTACGCCCAGGCCTTCGTCATCATCGAAGCGTTGCCGCGACAACTTACGCCATGAAGGCGAGTTGGGCGGCGCAATGCTTGCCCATGGGGTATTCAAAGTCTAACCAGACCCCCTGAGCCTTAGCGCTCAAAGTCCCTGAAGAGAATCACGCGTCGCCATGACTGAAACCGTGTCCAATGAGGCCGATCCCGAGCTGAACGCCGCTCCCGAGCAGGAAGAGGCCGAAGCGCCGACGGTGATGCAGGAGGGGATCGAGATCGCCAAGACGGTGATCTACGCGCTGCTGATCGCCTTCGTGCTGCGGGTGCTGCTGTTCCAGCCCTTCACCATCCCGTCCGGCTCGATGGAGCCGAACCTGCTGCATGGCGACTACATCATCGTGTCCAAGTGGCCCTATGGCTGGTCGAGACACTCGATCCCGCTGAGCCCGCCGCTGTTCAAGGGGCGCATCTTCGGCGGTACGCCCAAGCGCGGCGACATCATCGTGTTCAAGCTGCCGGCCGACAACAAGACCGACTACATCAAGCGCCTGATCGGCCTGCCCGGTGACCGCATCCAGGTCCGCAGCGGCGTGCTCTTCGTCAACGAAAAGCCGTTGCCGCATGTCCAGGTGAGCCGCAACGACATGCTCGACATGGACCGCGTGCGCCGCCAGGAGACCTCGCTCGACGGCAAGACCTACGTCACCTACGCGGGCGCCGAATACGGCTACGTCAACAACACCGGCGTCTTCCTGGTGCCCCAGGGCCATTACTTCTTCATGGGTGACAACCGCGACAACTCGCTGGATAGCCGGGTGGAGCCCAACTACGCCGAGCCTCGCAGCGGCGGCGTCGGTTTCGTGCCGGCCGAGAACCTGGTCGGCAAGGCGGAGATCATCCTGCTGTCCTGGTATCCGAAGTCCAACCCCTACGACGGCGAGCCGCAGCATGAGGGCGCCTCGTTGTTCAAACCCTGGACGTGGTTCACCGAGGCCCGGCCCAGCCGGTTCTTCCACATTCTCAAGTGATGGACTGGTCCGAGGTCGTCGAGGCCCTGGAACGCCGCATCGGACACGTCTTCGCCGACCGCACCCTGCTGGAACGGGCGCTGACCCATTCCAGCGTCGGCGACGGGGCGGTGAAGGTGCGCCACAACGAGCGGCTGGAATTCCTGGGCGACCGGGTGCTGGGCCTGCTCGCCTCCGAGCGGCTGCTGGCGCTGTATCCCGAGGCCCGTGAGGGCGAGATGTCGCCCCGGCTGGCCAATCTGGTCAACGGCAAGGCCTGCGCGCGGGTCGGCCGGCGGCTGGATATCGGCGCGGCGCTGCGCATGAGCGGCTCGGCCAGCCGCATGGGGGTCCGCGATAACGACAACGCGCTCGGCGATGCGGTCGAGGCCCTGATGGCGGCCATCTATCTGGACGGCGGCCTGGACGCCGCGCGGGGCTTCTTCGACCAGAGCTGGGGTGAGGAGTTCGCCCAGCTCGAACAGCCAAGGGCCAAGGATTCCAAGACCCGGCTGCAGGAATGGGCTATGGGCCAGCGACTGCCGGTTCCCGCCTATTCCGTTATCGAACAGACCGGCCCCGATCACGCGCCCCGATTCACGGTGGAGGTCGCCGTCCGGGGCTATCAAAGCGAGCGCGGGGAGGGGGGCTCGCGCCGGGAAGCAGAAAAGGCGGCCGCCTCGGCGATGCTGCTGAAACAGGAAGGCAAGACATGACCCGGGCAGGCTTCGCGGCCATCATCGGCGCGCCCAACGCCGGAAAATCCACCCTGACCAATCGTCTGGTCGGGGCCAAGGTCTCGATCGTCACCCAGAAGGTGCAGACCACGCGCTTTCCGGTGCGCGGCGTCGCCCTGGCGGGCGAGGCCCAGATCGTTCTGGTCGATACGCCCGGGATCTTCACCCCGCGCCGCCGACTGGATCGCGCCATGGTGCGCAGCGCCTGGGCCGGGGCCGAGGACGCCGACTGCGTGGTGCATCTGGTCGATGTGCAGGCCGAGCTGGCCGTGCAGGACAAGACCGCCACGGCGGCGGACAAGCGCGGCGTCCAGGATGTCGAGACGATCATCTCGGCGCTGGAGGCCGCGGGCAAACAGGTGATCCTGGCCCTCAACAAGATTGACGGGGTCAAGCGCGAGCGGCTGCTGGCCGTGTCGCAGCGGCTTTATGAGACCGGGGTCTACAGCGAGGTGTTCATGATCAGCGCCGCCGACGGCTCCGGCGTCGAAGACCTGCGCGCCCGCCTGGGCGAACTGATGCCGGAGGGACCCTGGCTCTATCCCGAAGACCAGACCGCCGACATTCCGGCCCGGTTGCTCGCCGCCGAGATCACCCGCGAGAAAATCTACCTGCGGGTCCATGAGGAACTGCCCTACGCGGCGGCGGTGGACACCACCTCGTTCGAGGAAAAGAAGGACGGCTCCCTGCGCATTGAGCAGACCATTCTGGTCGAGCGGGAAGGGCAGCGCGCAATCGTCATCGGCGCCAACGGCCAGACCCTGAAATGGATCGGCCAGAAGAGCCGTGAGGAGTTGAAGGAGCTGTTCGAGCGGACCGTTCACCTGTTCCTTCATGTCCGGGTCCGCGAGACCTGGGCCGAGGAGCGCGAGGCCTATGCCTCAATGGGTCTGGACTTCGACGTCTGACGAAAGCTGGCGAGGGCCATCATGCGCATCCTGATCCTGATCCTGGCGTTGCTGGCCCCCGCGGCTTTGGCCCAGTCGGCTGTGGCCCAGCCGACCGATCCGGTGACCGCGATCAATGAAACCCTCGATGCGGTGCATGACGCCGCTGCCAAGGCCGACGGCTCCCGCTATTTCGCCCTCTACACCGACGACGCCATCTACATCGGCACCGATGCCGCCGAGCGCTGGACGCTGGCCGAATTCAGGGCCTTCGCAGAGCCCTATTTCGCCAAGGGCAAGGGCTGGACCTACCATCCACGCGAGCGCCACGTCGTCATCGCCGACATCCCCTGCCGCTGCATCGCCTGGTTCGACGAACTTCTGGACAGTGAGAGCTACGGCACCAGCCGCGGCACCGGCGTGCTGGTGCTGTCGGACGGGCGCTGGAAGGTGGCGCAATATGCGCTGACCTTCCCGATCCCGAACGACCTGGCGCATGGGTTCACGGACCAGATCAAGGCATTCGAGGCGAAGGCGAAAGCCAAGTAACCGTCTGCCGACTGCTATCCGTTTCTCCGCACCCCTCCGTCATCCTGAATACTTGAGCCTAGGACCCATTTGTCCGTTTGTACGAACCGTAAAGTGGAGGCGCGGCCGCGCCTGGATGGCAAAGGCTCGTGGCAGCTGAACGATTGGTCCTAGGCACAAGGCCTAGGATGACGGGGCGGAAGTAGCGGCGGCGCGCAATCCCATGAAGTAAGCCCGCCGCTCGGGCTCGAAATGCTCCAACGCCGCCCGCAGGGTCGTCCGCGCCATCGTCGCCCCGTGCTTCTCGAGGAACGCCTCCAGCCGCGCCCGGTCCTTGTCACAGGTCCGCAACGCCCAACCGACGGCTTTATGCGTCAGGTCGTGCGGGTCGGGGAGCAGCATCTCCGCAATCGCGTAGCTGTCGTCGTGGTCGCCTTTCAGCGCGAAGTGCAGCGTCGCCAGGATCGCCGTCCGCCGCTCCCACAGATCCTCCGACCGGGCCAGCCGGTAGAGCACCGCCCGGTCCTTGTCCCGCAGATACCGCCCGACCACCCGCCACGCCGCCAGATCGACGAGGTCCCAGCTGTTGATCCGGTCGTGCCGCCGCAGATAGAGCTCATACAACTCCCTCAGCCGCTCCGCCGAACAACCCTTGGCCGACCCGGCCTTGCCCATGATGCTCAGCGCCCCGGCCCGGTCCTCATGGACCTCACTCTCCAGCAGCAGCTCCAACTCCGCCACGGGCATGGCCAGATAGCCTTCGGACACCTTGAACAGCGTCCCCATCTTCACCCCGATGAAGACGTCACCCTCGCCATAGTCCCCTTCGCCGGCCTTGAAGTAGCGCTGGATCTTGCGCAGCTCCTCGTCGGACTGGCGCCTCCGAAGCTCCGCTTGGAAGGCCTTCGCCGTCTGATCCTGCGCCATGCCACTCCGCCCCCGTGCATCGAGCCCCGACGCAGGCTATCTGCTCCTCATGGAATGGGAAGACGACGCCTACATCCTTTCGGCCCGAAGCCATGGAGAGAGCGGGGCCATCGTCGACCTGCTGACCGAGACCCGGGGGCGGCACGCCGCGCATGTCGCCGGCGGCGCGTCGCGTCGGATGCGGTCGCTGTTGCAGCCGGGGGTGAAGGTCATCGTCAGCTACAGGGCCCGGGTCGAGGGGCAGCTCGGCTCCGCCAGCCTGGAACCGATCGGCGAGGGGCCGTCGGAACTGTTCGACGACCCGCTGGCGCTCAGCGGGCTGGCCGCGGCGGCGGCGGTCGCGGGCGGCGCCCTGCCGGAGCGCGAAGCCCATCCCGGCGCCTTTCACGCTTTCGACGCCCTGATCGGGGCCCTCGGCATACCCGACGTCTGGCCGGCCATATTCGTGCAGTTCGAGGCCGGGCTGCTGCGGGAACTGGGGTTCGGTCTGGACCTTGGCAAATGCGCCGCGACCGGCGTGACCGAGGACCTGATCTGGGTCAGCCCGCGAACAGGCCGGGCGGTGTCGCGCGAGGCGGGCGAGCCCTATGCCGACAGGCTGCTGGCCCTGCCGCCCTTCATGATCTCACCCCGCAATGGTCTGAGGGACGGAGACGTGCGGGACGGCTTCAGCCTGACGGGCCATTTCCTCGAACAGTTCGTCTTCGGCCCACTGAACAAACCGCTGCCGCCGGCCCGGGTCTGGCTTCTGGAGCGTCTGAGCGATGCGGGGCGGCTTTAGGGCTGGCCGAGGACCCCCTCAGTCGGCTTCGCCGACAGCTGCCCCAGAGGGGGAGCAGTTGGGAGGGCGGCTGTGACTTCGAGCGCCCAAGCGCCTAGACTGGACGCAGTTGATTCTGGAACCGCATGACCATCCACACCGCTCCTCCCGGTCCCGGCGACGGCGACCGCATTCTCGATGAGCCGCTGACCGAAGCCCTGTCGCGGCGCTATCTGGCCTACGCCCTCTCGACCATCACCGGCCGCGCCCTTCCGGACGTGCGCGACGGGCTCAAGCCCGTGCACCGTCGCCTGCTGTACGCCCTGCACGAGATGCGGCTCAATCCCAACGCCGCGGCGCGCAAATGCGCCAAGGTGGTCGGGGAGGTGATGGGTAACTTCCACCCGCACGGCGACCAGGCCATCTATGACGCCCTGGTGCGGCTGGCCCAGTCGTTCAGCCAGCGCTATCCCCTGGTCGACGGCCAGGGCAATTTCGGCAACATCGACGGCGATAACGCCGCCGCCATGCGTTACACCGAATGCCGGATGACCGAGGCGGCGTCGCTGCTGCTCGACGGCATCGACGAGAACGCGGTCGACTTCAAGCCGACCTACGATGGCCAGGACGAAGAGCCTGCCGTCCTGCCGGCCGGTTTCCCAAACCTGCTCGCCAATGGCTCCAGCGGCATCGCCGTGGGTATGGCGACCTCAATCCCGCCGCACAACGCCGGCGAGCTGATCGACGCCTGTCTGCTGCTGCTGCAACGACCTGACGCCACGACCGCCGACCTGATGGAGCGGGTGAAGGGGCCCGACTTCCCCACCGGCGGCATCATCGTCGAGCCGCAGCACAGCCTGCTGGAAACCTTCGAGACGGGTCGTGGCGGGGTCCGGCTGCGGGCGCGGTGGAGCAAGGAAGACACTGGCCGCGGCGGCTATGTGATCGTGATCACCGAGGTGCCGTATCAGGTCAAGAAGGCCGAACTGGTCGAGCAGCTGGCGGACCTGATCGAGAACAAGAAGGCGCCGCTGCTGGGCGACGTCCGGGACGAGAGCGCCGAGGACGTGCGGCTGGTGCTGGAGCCCAAGAACCGCAATGTCGAACCCGAAGTGCTGATGGAGAGCCTGTTCAAGCTCTCGGCGCTGGAAACGCGGTTCCCGGTCAACATGAATGTCCTCGACGCCCAGGGCACGCCCGGCGTCATGGGCCTCAAGCAGATCCTGCGGGCCTTCCTGGATCACCGGCGCGAGGTGCTGCTGCGGCGCGCGCGGTTCCGGCTCGAGAAGATCGAGGCCAGGCTGCACGTCCTGGATGGCCTGCTGATCGCCTACCTCAATCTGGATGAGGTGATCCGCATCGTCCGCTACGAGGACGAGCCGAAGCAGAAGCTGATCGCCGCCTTTGACCTGTCGGACATCCAGGCCGACGCCATCCTCAACACCCGCCTGCGCCAGCTTGCCCGGCTGGAGGAGATGGAGATCCGCCGCGAGCATGCCGAGCTGGCCGAGGAACGCGACGGCATCATGGCCATGCTGGCGTCGGAGGCGGCGCAGTGGAAGCTGGTCGGCGCCGGCCTGGCGGCGATGCGCGACGTGATCGGTGTCGGCACCGAGGTCGGCCGTCGCCGGACCGACTTCGCCGACGCCCCCGCCATCGATGTCGAGGCGGCCGCCGAGGCCTTCATTCCGCGCGAGCCGATCACGGTGATCCTGTCGGACAAGGGCTGGATCCGCGCCGCCAAGGGCCGGATCGATGATCCCTCCGAACTGAAATTCAAGGAAGGCGACAAGCTTGGCTTCATTGTTCCTGCGGAAACAACGGACAAGCTGCTGATCTTCGCGTCGGATGGCAGGTTCTTCACCGTCGATTGCAGCAAGCTGCCCGGCGCGCGGGGTCATGGCGAGCCGCTGCGGCTGATGGTCGATATCGATGACAATGTGAAGATCATCGACGTCTTCCCGCACAAGGCCGGTCGCAAGCGCGTGCTGGCCTCGAAGGAGGGCTATGGCTTCATCATGCCCGAGGACGAGGCCCTGGCCTTCCGCAAGGCCGGCAAGCAGGTGCTCAATGGCACCGCCCTGGTCTCGCTGGAGGCCGACGGCGATCAGCTGGCGGTGGTCGGCGACAACGGCAAGATCCTGATCTATCCGCTTGAGGAACTTCCGGAAATGCCGCGGGGCAAGGGGGTCAAGCTGCAGTCCTATCGCGAGGGCGGACTGCGCGATGCGATGGTCTTCAAGGCCGAGTCCGGCGGCGGCTGGATCGACGCCGGCGGTCGCAATCGCGACTGGCCCGAGTGGCGCGACTGGATCGGCAAGCGGGCGGCGGCGGGCAAGATGGCGCCCCGGGGCTTCCCGGTGACCAAGCGCTTCCGGCCGAAATAGCGGCTGATCGGGGTTGCGGTCGGGCCGCCATCAGCGTCCGACCAGCTTTCCCATTGCATCAAGGTATTTGCCGAAGGCGGCGCGCCCCCTGGGCGTGATGCGCGCCTGGGTGAGCGGCTTCACACCGACGAAGCTCTTTTCGATGTCGATATAGCCGGCGTCCTGGAGCTTCTTGAGGTGGATCGAGAGATTGCCCTGGGTCGCTTCCAGGACAGTCTTGAGTTCGGTAAAATCGGCGACCTCGGCGTCGGCGAGATAGGCCATGATCCCCAGGCGCAAGCGTCCGTGGATGACCTCGTCGATGCCGCCGATGTCGAACTTCGCCATCAGTCGGCCTTGCCGCGCGCCATGGCGATGCCCGGCAGCATCATGAACATGACGAGGCAGACGCCGCAGATGACGAGATAGGCCCAGTGGCCGCGCGTCAGCCCCATGGCCGCGGCGCTGACGAACCAGCCGATTGCCGTGCCCAGCATCCACAGCCGCCGGCGCAGCTGCCAGGCGGCGAACCAGGCTCCGCCCAGCACCGCGAAGACCACGGCGGGATAGAACAGCCAGATGCGGAAGTCCTTCGACACGAGGGACGCCGGCAGGAAGATGATCAGGAACACCAGGTTGCACAGGCCGGTGGCGCTGAAGATGGCGTTGACCGCCCGGCCGGTGGTGCCCTTCGGCTTGGCCCGCTTGCCGCCCGTGATGATGGCCCAGGTCAGGTAGGTCAGGAACACCACCGTCGGGCCGAACATGCACAGGAGGATGACCAGGTCGGGCGGGTTGAAGCCCAGAATCTGGGCCCCGTGGAACAGGATCTGCAGGCCGTAGACGCCGCCGCCGACGGCGAACAGGCGGCCGGCGAAGCGCCAGACATCGCCGCCGCTGTCATGACCGACCAGGGTCTTGATGTAGGCGAGGTCCTCGCGGGCGGAGTCGGCGTCGGTCATCAGGCGATTCCTTGTTGAGTTAGGGCCTGCATCGAGGGTTGAGGCTTCGCACGCCAGGGGATGCGGCGTCCATTGAGCAGCCAGCCCAAGTGGGTGTGGCGAACCAGCAGTTCGTAGGTGACGAAAGCGGGGATCAGGGTCCCGGCCAGGACCAGGCCGTACTTGACCGGCCAGGCCATAGGAGCGTCGCGCAGCAGGACGTGCAGGGCCATGACCAGCGGGATGTGGACGATGTAGACCCAGTAGCTGGCGTCGGCGACGTAGCGCCGCAACGGGCTGTGGCCGGACAGGAAGGTCAGGGCCGCGCCAATCAGGCCGAAGGTCCAGCACCAGATCGAGAGGGCGTAGAGGGCGCTGAAAGCGGCGCGCTGGGTGTCATCGGCCATCGGGGTGAAGATCGGTGTCCCGCGCACCATCAGATAGGCCGCCGTGGTCGCGGCGACGGCGACGACCAGGTTCAGCGCCCAGCGGCCGGTGAAGGCATTGATCTGCCCGTCCTGCCGCTGGATCAGCCAGCCGAAGGTGAAGGCGGCGCCATAGGCGGTCAGGGCGATGGCGCCGGGGATCAGCGACTGGTCCGGCGTCGGAATGCCAACCCATGCCATCAGGTCGCTCTTCAGCCACAGCGCCACGGAGACGGGCGCGGCGAGGATCACCGGGCCGACGATGCTGCGGGTCAGGAAGCCGACCAGGCCGTCGACCAGCCGGGCGACATGGCCGCCGCGGTCCAGCAGCTTGCCCAACCCCCGCAGGACCAGCATCGCGGGGTAGAACAGCAGCAGCACCCACAGGAACCACAGGTGGGTCAGGGGGAAGGCCGTCGGGGTAATGGCCGGCGGGGGCGGGGCGTTCTTTGGGATGCCGCCCAGGGTCTCGATGGTGTTCCAGACCAGCACCGCGATGATGGCCATCAGCACCATCGGCCAGAAGATGGCCAGCGGGGCGGCGATGCGCCTGGCCCGATCAACGATGAAGCCGCCGACCCCACGCCGCTCCAGCAGCAGGCGGCCAAAATAGCCGGCGATCAGGAAGAAGACGGTCATCCTGAAGATGTGCAGGGTGAAAAAGGTCGCGGCCATGACCTCGCTGCGCTGTTCGTCCATGACGATCCAGGCCTGCGGGCCGGGCAGGAAGGACATGGTGGCGTGGAAGGCCACGCCCAGCAGCAGGGCAAATCCCCGGACGGCGTCCAGGGCGTGAAGGCGTTCAGTCGGCGCCGGGTTCATGGCGAAAGCTCCAGAGACGCCCCTCCGGCGTCACAGGGGCCTCTTTTAGCAGACAAGTTTGAAATGTAAACAAGTCTATCAGGTCCGCGTCGCCTTGCCGCCGCCGGAACGGCGGTTACTCTTGTGGACAAGGCCGCAAAGGCCAATGGGGATGGGGATTGGCGATGACGTTCAGGAAATCACTGCTGGCGGCGCTGGCCGCCGGCGCTTTGCTGGCTGGACAGGGGGCGAGCCCGGTTCTGGCCCAGGTCAAGCCAGCGGTTCTGGCGCCGGTGAAGCCCGAGTCGGTCGGCTTCTCCTCTGAGCGGCTCGCCAAACTGGACGCCAGCATGAAGGCCCTGGTCGACCAGGGGCGGGTCCCCGGGGTGGTCACCTACGTCGCCCGGCACGGCAAGGTCGTGCACTACAGCATCTACGGCAAGGCGGACCTGGAGACTGGGGCGCCGCTGACCGAGGACACCATCTTCCGCATGTACAGCCAGACCAAGCCGGTCACCGGCGTGGCGATGATGATCCTGTTCGAGGAAGGCAGGTGGAAGCTGGATGACCCGGTCACCAAATATGTGCCGGAGTTCAAATCGCTGAAGGTTTTCAAGGGCCTGGACGACAAGGGTGAACCCATCCTGGAGCCCGTGGCCCGTTCGGCCACCATGCGCGAACTGATGAGCCACACGGCCGGCTTCGCCTACGGCCTGGTCATCGACAACCCGGTCGACAAGGCCTATCGCGACTCCCGTCTTCTGGGCTCGAAGACCCTGCAGGACATGGTGGACGAAGCCGCCAGGCTGCCGCTCGCCAGCCAGCCGGGCGAACGCTGGAAGTATTCGATCGCGGTCGATGTGCAGGGCTACATCATCGAGAAACTGTCGGGCCAGTCGCTGCCGGACTTCATGCAGAGCCGAATTTTCGGGCCGCTGGGCATGAAGGACACCGCCTTCTATGTGCCGGATGACAAGAAGGCGCGCCAGGCCTCGCTCTACACCTACAACCGGACCGGCCAGATCATTCCAGCCGACGGCTTCATGGTTCTGGATGTGAGCAAACCGCCGACGGCCGCGTCGGGCGGCGGCGGCCTGATGTCGACGGTGGCCGACTACGCCCGTTTCGCCCAGATGCTGGCCAATGGCGGGGAACTGGGCGGCGTTCGAATCCTCGCGCCCTCGACGATCAGGCTGATGGCCAGCAACCACCTGACCGACGAGCAACTGGCCAGCCAGCCCCTGGGCCCGGGCGTCGGCTTCGGGCTCGACGTGTCCGTGGTGATGGATCCGGCCAGGGCGGGCACGCCGGCCGGCAAGGGCAGCTACAGCTGGGGCGGGGCGGCCGGCACCTGGTTCTGGGTCGATCCGGAGAACGACATGATCGTGCTGGGGATGATCCAGGTGCTGGGCGGCGGCGGGGCCCTGCGGCTCGATGACCTCAGCCAGCAGATGATCTATTCGGCCCTGGTCGATCCGTCGAAATAGCCGCCGCGCGACAGCCTCTACTCAGCGGGCGGCGGATCAGCTAGCCTCCCGCCCAAAGCCGGAATGGAGCCTGCCGTGATCACCCTGATCATCATTCTCGTCGTTGTCGTGGTCGCTGGTTTCATCGTGATGGGCGTCTACAACCGCCTGGTCGCGCTGAACGCCCGGTCGGATCAGGCGTTCGCCGACATCGACGTCCAGCTCAAGCAGCGTCGCGATCTGGTGCCCAATCTGGTGGAAACCGTGAAGGGCTACGCCACCCACGAGAAGGGCACGCTGGAAGCGGTCGTGGCGGCGCGCAATGCAGCGGCCTCCGCCGGCTCGGTGGAGGACAAGGTCCAGGCCGAGACCGCCCTGACCGGCGCCCTGCGGCAGCTTTTCGCTCTGTCGGAGGCCTATCCCGACCTGAAGGCCAACCAGAACTTCCTCAGCCTGCAGTCGGAACTGGCCGATCTGGAGAACAAGCTGGCGGCCTCGCGCCGGTTCTTCAACAGCGCCGTCACCGAGTTCAACGCCGCCCGGCGGGCCTTCCCGGCGGTGGTCTTCGCCGGCATGTTCGGTTTCGCCAGTGATCGCACCCTTTACAACGTCGGCGTCGAGTCCCGCGCCGCGATGGACGCGGCGGCGCCCTCCGTGCAGTTCTAGGGGCGTCTGATGGGGCCCGTCGGCCTCTACACTCACATCCAGGCCAACAACCTTCGCTCGGCCCTGCTGCTGGCGGGGTTTCCGGTGCTGATGACCGGCCTGGTCTGGGCCCTGACCCTGGGACTGATGGGGGCCGGGGTCCTGCCGTCCACCGGCAGCGTCGGCGGCGACTTCTCCCGCGCCGGCCACCTGCTCATCGTCTCCATTCCGCTGGCGGTGGTGGTTTCGGTCGTCTGGTTCACCATCGCCTATTTCGCCAACCAGACCATCATCGACCTGGCCACCGGCGCCCGGCCGGTCTCACGCCGGGATGAACCCGAACTGTATAACCTGCTGGAAAACCTCTGCATCTCGCGCGGCCTTCCGGCGCCGTCGCTGCGGATCATCGAGACCGACAGCCTGAACGCCTTCGCCACCGGCCTGAACCAGAAACAGTACAGCATCAGCGTGACCCGGGGTCTGATCGACACCCTCGACCGTGACGAACTGGAAGCGGTGCTGGGCCATGAGCTGACCCACATCTTGAACCGCGACGTGCGGACCATGATCATCGCCGCGGTGTTCGCCGGGATCATCACCCTGGTGACCGAAGTGGTGTTTCGCGGTCTGCGCTTTGGCCGCATCGGCGGCAATTCCGACCGCAACAAGGGGGCCGGGCTGCTGCTGGTCATCGCCTTCGCGGCCATGGCCGTGGGCTATGTGCTGGCCATCGTCATCCGCATGAGCCTGTCGCGCGCCCGGGAGTTCGTGGCCGACGCCGGCGCCGTCGAGCTGACCAAAAACCCTGACGCGATGATCTCTGCCCTGCGCAAGATCAGCGGCCATTCCCGGCTGGAGGGGCCGGACTCGGTCCGCGGCATGTTTCTGGAAAACCACCAGGAGGGGGTCATGGGCCTGTTCGCCACCCATCCGCCGATCGAGAAGCGGATCGAGGCCCTGGTGCGCTACGCCGGCGGGCGGGACTTTCCGGTCTCGCCGGCCGCCGCGGCCGGCCCCTGGGGCTGAGGCTCCTTGCGGCCCAGTTTGGGCATGTCAGGACCCTTCGCCGCGCGGTTGGCGTCCAGTTCGGCCTGCGCCCTCATGACCTCGCGGGCCGAAATCACGCCCCAGCCGCTTGGTCTCAGGATCTCCAGCGGCGAGAAGCGCACCTTGTAGGTCATCTTCTCGCTGCCCGGGACCCAGTAGCCGAGGTAGAGGTGCGGCAGGCCGTTCGTCGCAGCCTGGATCAGGTTGTCCAGCACGACGAAGGTGCCGAGGCTGCGACGCGCAAGGTCGGGATCGTAGAAGCTGTAGACCAGCGACAGTCCATCGCCCATGACGTCGATCAGCACACAGGCCAGCAGATCGCCGGGCCCCTGGTCCCTCGACGGCGTGCGATACTCGACAATGTGGGTGCGGACCGTGGTGTCCTCGACCATGGCCACATAGTCGGGCCAGCTCATCTCGGCCATGCCGCCATCGGCGTGGCGGGTCAGCAGATAGCGGCGCAGGAGATCGAACTGCTCTGACGTCGCCTCGGCCTCGACCACATGCCGGCGAAGATCGGCGTTGCGGGCCAGGACCTTCCGTTCCGAGCGGCTGAGCTGATAGTCGGCCACGGGAATGCGCGCCGAGGTGCAGGCCGCACAGGTCTCGCAGGCCGGGCGATAGGCGATGTTCTGCGACCTGCGGAAACCGCTCTGGGTCAGGCTGTCATTGATCGCCGCGCCGTCGCCCTGGGGCAGGTGGGCAAAAACCTTTCGCTCCTCCCGCCCGGGCAGATAGGGGCAGGGCGACGCCGCCGTGAGGAAAAAGCGCATCCGGCCTGATGTCGGAAAGTGCTGCGTCAACTACTCGCCCGCCCGTCGGCAAACCCAACTTGAGAAAGGATTAGGGCCCATGGCCGCGTCCTTCGCAAGGGGCGCCGGACGCTCATCAGCGATCCGGCGGAAGAACGGGGGCTTCCCGCAACAGTATGATGGCGATGCGGCGGTTCCCCGCCAGCGTCGGGTCGTCGGGATAGAGGGGGTCGGAATTGGCCTTTCCGGACACCTGATAGATGCGGTCTTCCTGCACGCCGGCCCCTTGCAGGATCAGGCGGGCCTGATCGGCGCGGGCCGCCGAGAGCGACCAGTCGCCGGGGGACCGCGACCCGTCTGAATTGGCGCTGGTGTGGCCCGAGATGGTCACCCGGTTGGGCAGCTGGTTGATAATCTTGGCGACGGCCCGCAACAGGATGCGCGCCCGGTCATTGGGGGCGGCCATGCCCTCCTTGAACATCGATCGGCCTTCCTGGTCGACGAGCTGGATGCGCAGGCCCTCGGGCGTGATGTCGATCTGGATCTGTTTGGACAGTTCGGCCAGTTCGGGCATGTCCTGCAGCGCCTGGCGCAGGCTCTGGGCGGCCGAGGCGAAGGAATCGGTTTCCCGCTTCTCCAGTTCCTTGCGCAGGGCTTCCTCGCTGGCGTCCTCGAGCTTGCCGTCGCCGTTGGCCGAGTCCTGCGAGCGTTCGGTCGGCTTGGATTCGGGGTTCTGGTCCTCGATGACGTCGCGTGATCCGCTGGCCTTGGCGCCGTCCTCGCCCAGAGCCGTTCCGCCGAGGATGCCGCCGGAACCGCTGGTGGTCTCCGAGACCGAGGCGGGGGCGAAGTAGTCGGCGATGCCGCGCTTCTGTTCGGGGCTGGTGGTGTTGATCAGCCACATCAGCAGGAAGAAGGCCATCATGGCGGTGACGAAGTCGGCATAGGCGACCTTCCAGGCGCCGCCGTGGTGACCCCCGCCGGAAACCTTCTTCACCTTCTTGATGAGGATCGGCCGGTCGCCCCCGATCGCCATATGAATCCCCGCTTAACCGTAAACTGCCCCAACCTCGCCGTGGTGCGTTAAGATGGCGTTTCAAATTTCGCCGCCGCAGGATTCTCCCGTCATGAAAGTCGCGTTCGTTGGTCTTGGGGTCATGGGTTTTCCAATGGCTGGGCATCTGGCCCGGGCCGGACATGAGGTCAGCGTGTTCAACCGCTCGCCGCAGAAGGCCAGACGGTGGGTCGAGACCCATGGCGGTCGGACGGCGGCGAGCCTCAATGAGGTTGTCCATGGCGCCGAACTGGTCGCCCTTTGCGTCGGCAAGGACGACGACGTGCGGGCGGTGGTCGCCGACATCCTCGATTCCATGGCCCTGGGCGGAATCATCGTCGATCACACCACCACCTCGGCGACGCTGGCCCGGGAGATGGCGGACATGGCGGAGGCCTCTGGCCGCTGGTTCCTGGATGCGCCGGTCAGCGGCGGCCAGGCGGGCGCCGAGAACGGTCAGCTGACGGTGATGGTCGGCGGGGATGAGGAGGCCCTGGCCCGCGCCGAGCCGGTGATCGGCGCCTATGCCAAGGCCATCAAGCGCATCGGCGGTTCCGGTCACGGCCAGCTGGCCAAGATGGCCAACCAGATCGCCATCGCCGGCGTGGTTCAGGGGCTGGCCGAAGCGGTGCATTTCTGCGGCAAGGCGGGTGTCGATCCTCAGGCGGTGGTGGAGGCCATCAGCAAGGGCGCCGCGCAATCCTGGCAGATGGACAATCGCTGGGCGACGATGGTGCAGGGCAAATTCGACTTCGGCTTCGCCGTCGACTGGATGCGCAAGGACCTCGGCCTGGTGCTGGACGAGGCGGCGGCGCGGGGCGCGACCCTGGAGATGACGAAGCTGGTCGACGGCTACTATGCCGAGGTGCAGGCCATGGGCGGCAATCGATGGGATACCTCGAGCCTGGTGGCGCGGTTGGACAAGGATCGAAACTAGGCGGTCCCTCGACAGCGCCCCGTACTGAATGTTACAAGTGTCATCCAGGCGTCAGAGGGTGGCGCGATGATTGGTATCGTCCTGGTCTTTCTCGCGGCTCCAGAGCCATACCTGCTTGCTGCCAGCGACGTAGTCTGGGAGCGCAAACCTGCTGGCGCTGAGGTGGATCTGGTGATCCCCAGATCCCGGGTCACATGGGCCGGAGCCTTCAAGTTGTATTGCACGGTCGGCCATGACGGATGGCTCAAGGATTGCTTTGTCGCTCAAACGCCTGGCGGACCGCCCGCTCCTGAGTGGGGGGTCAATTTCGCACGCTATTTCAGGGTGGCGCCCCGAACTCGCAGCGGGCTGCGGACGGAGGGGCGGACCGTGGCAATGACGATCAAAATCGAGACGGCGGACGAGCAATTTGAGGCCGGGGAAGGGAACGCCCCCGATCCGTAGGCGTCTTCATCGTTGGATGAATGAATGGAGACCACAATGCCCCTGCGCGCCTTACCCCTCAATTGCACGCTCAAGCGCGTTGGTGACAGCTCTACCGACGCCATGCTTGCTCTGCTCGCCGAGAAATTCGAGCGGAACGACGTTGAAGTCGCCGAGACGATCCGCATCGCGGAGCACAACATCCTCCCCGGTGTGACGTCCGATGAAGGGGAGGGCGACGACTGGCCGGCAATCCGGGAACGGGTTCTCGCCGCCGATATTCTCCTGTTCGGCACGCCTATCTGGATGGGCCAGCCCAGCAGCGTCGCCAAACGCGTGCTCGAGCGCATGGACGCCTTCCTGGGGGAGACCGATGACGCGGGCCGCATGCCGTCCTACGGCAAGGTCGCGGTCTGCGCGGTAGTGGGAAATGAAGACGGGGCCCATGCCGTCTCGTCCCAGGTCTTTCAGGCCTTGAACGATGTCGGCTGGACGATCCCCGCGATCGCCGCCTGCTATTGGGTTGGGGAGGCTATGGGGTCCACCGATTTCAAGGATCTGAAATCGACGCCCGAGGCGGTCTCGAAGACCGCCGCCATGGTCGCCGACAACGCCGCGCATCTGGCGGGCCTGCTCAAGGCCAGGCCCTTTGCCGGGCATGCCTCGTAAGACGAGATGTCATGGGCGCTGACCAATACGGTCAGCGATCTCAGTCCAGCAGCCGCCGGCGAATCGCCGGTTCCATCTCCGCCCAGTCGTCGGCCCAGTGGTGTCGATCCGGTACGGTCGGCGCGAAGGGACGCAGGCGCTCGTCGGCGATCATCTGGAAGCGCAGGACGTCCGGGGCGTCCTCGGCAACGGATTCCAGGTTGGGCAGCAGGTCATCGATGAAACCGGCCTTGCCGCTGGTCCGCGCCGCCAGGTCCCTGACGATCGGGCCCTTGAGGCCGGAGTTGATGATCATCGGATAGTCCATGCCATGGAAGGTCAGCCAGCCGGAGCGGGCGTCGCGGCCGTGGTCCGGGGCGTTGGTCAAGATGATGATGCTCATCTCCAGCGACAGGGCTTCCAGCGCGGCCGCCGCGCCATCCACGGGGTCCAGGTCGTCGGCGCCATGCAGGAAGAAGTCGTCGAACAGCTGCTTGCCCCTGGTCATGTCGAGCGGCGCGCCGGTGTCGGCGTGATAGACGTTCTGGAACAGCGCGAACTTGTCGATCCGCATCTCGTAGCCGTGGCGACCGACGAAACGCTCGAAACCCTGCATGAAGTGGGCGAGCACCTCATCGACATCGACGATCAGCAATGGCCGCTTGGGATCAACCGGAACGGCGCGGGCGGCCTCGGCGGGCGAGAGGATGTGAAGCTGGGTCAAGATTAGCTCAGGCTTAAGGATATTCGTGGCATCTGGCGCTCGACAAACGCAACGCACCCGAGTCTTTTTCAGCAGGCCGTATGGTCGAGGTCGAACACTTCATGGCGAAGAAAGTCCTCATCGTCGAGGATAACGAGCTCAACATGAAGCTCTTCCACGACCTGCTTGACGCTCAGGGCTATGAAACCCTTCAGACGCGCGAGGGTCTGTCGGCCCTGTCGCTGGCCCGCGAGCATCGGCCCGACCTCATTCTGATGGATATCCAGTTGCCGGAAATCTCCGGGCTGGAAGTGACCAAGTGGCTGAAGGAAGACGACGACCTTTCGCACATCCCGGTGGTGGCCGTGACCGCCTTCGCCATGAAGGGCGATGAGGAGCGGATTCGCGAGGGCGGCTGCGAGGCCTATATTTCCAAACCGATTTCGGTGTCCCACTTCCTGGACACCATCCGCCGCTTGCTGGAGTAGGGCGATGAGTGCGCGCATCCTGGTTGTCGACGACATCGAAGCCAACGTCCGCCTGCTCGAGGCCAAGCTGACGGCGGAATACTATGACGTCCTGACCGCCTGCGACGGCCCCACCGCCCTGGCGATCGCCGCCGCCGAAAAGCCCGACATCATCCTGCTCGACATCATGATGCCGGGAATGGACGGGTTTCAGGTCTGCCGCCGGCTGAAGGATGATCCGGAGACCCGGCATATCCCCGTCGTTCTGGTCACGGCCCTCGACGGCCGGGGCGACCGGATTCAGGGGCTGGAGGCCGGCGCCGACGAATTCCTGACCAAGCCCATTGATGACGTCATGCTGTTCGCCCGGGTGCGCAGCCTGACCCGTCTGAAGCTGGTCATCGACGAACTGCGCCAGCGCGAGGCGTCCGGCCGCCGCATGGGCGTCATCGCCGGGGCCGCGTCGCGGCTCGGCGGTTCCGGAGGCCGCATACTGGTGGTCGACGACAACGAGCGTCAGAGCCAGCGGGTGGTCGCCGAGCTGGGCGTCGAGCATCGCCCGGTGGTCGAGACCGATCCCGAGAAGGCCCTGGTCACCGCCCGCGGACCGGTCGACATGGTCATCGTCAACGCCTCGGCCCGCGGCTTCGACGGTCTGCGCTTCTGCGCCTCGCTGCGGTCGGACGAGGCCACCCGGCATCTGTCGATCCTGGTCATCGTCGATCCCGATGATCGTCCCCGTCTGGTCAAGGCGCTGGAGGTCGGCGTCAACGACCTCCTGACCCGTCCGATCGACCCGCAGGAGCTTTCGGCCCGCTGCCGGACCCAGATCAAGCGCAAGCGCTACACCGACTTCCTGCGCCAGAACCTCGACCATTCGCTGGAGCTGGCGGTTACCGATCAACTCACCGGCCTGCACAATCGGCGTTACATGGAAGGCCAGCTGAGCGCCCTGGTGAAGCGCGCCAGCATGGGCGGCGACCCGGTCGCGGCCCTGATGATCGATATCGACCACTTCAAGAAGATCAACGACAGCTTCGGCCATGACGTCGGCGACGAGGTGCTGCGGGAATTCGGCATCCGCCTGGCCTCCAATGTGCGGGCCGTCGATCTGCCCTGCCGCTACGGCGGGGAGGAATTCACCGTCATCATGCCCGACACCCGGCTTGAGGACGCGCAGCGAATCGCCGAGCGAATCCGGCTGCATGTTGCCGGCTCGCCCTTCCGCGTGGCCGGCGGCGCCGAACTGTTGACGGTGACCATTTCCATCGGGGTCGCCTGCACCGTGACCGACCTCGACACGCCCGAGACCCTGCTCAAACGGGCGGACAGCGCGGTGTATGAGGCCAAGCACGCCGGGCGGAACAGGGTCGTCGCCAAGGCCGCCTGACAGCGGCCGACAAAGATTCATCACTCAAATTGAGTATGGGGGCTTCCCTAAGTTACCGGCTGGTCTACAGAAGGACTAGGCGTGCGACTCCCTCGATAGTTGAGACCGTTGTTCGCCGAAAGTGAAGGTTGGTCGGGGGCGACAGCTATGGATTTGCGTAGACGATCCGCCTGGATCGCGATGGGGGTCGCGCCGCTGGTTCTGGGGCAGGCTCTGGTTCGGCAGGTGGTTCACGGCGTCTGGTGGCCGTTCTGGGTGGACGATGTCATCGTCTCGATCCTGCTGGCGGTTTGCGGCTGGCTGATCATCGCCGAAACCACCAGCACAAGGGCGCGGATGCTCAGCGCCGCCTGGGGCGCGACCCTGATCGTCATCTGGGGATCGACCTTCCGACATGTCGGCTCTCTGCCTGCTGATCGCGAGGTCTATGCGCCGCATCTGACCCTGATCACCATGGTGATGGTCATCCTGCTCGGGGTGTCCGCCCTTGGTCTGGCGCTCAGCTTGCCAACCACCAAGAAGCCGTTCATCGGCACCCGCCCGCCGAAGGACTGAGACAGCGCCGACGCGCTGTCCCCCAAAGCAAGACGCCCGGCCTTGCGGCCGGGCGTTCGGTTATCAGGCAGGGCTCTGAAGCCTACTTGATCTTGCCTTCCTTGAACTCGACATGCTTACGCACGACGGGATCGTATTTCTTCAGGACCATCTTCTCGGTCTTGGTGCGGGCGTTCTTCTTGGTGACGTAGAAGAAGCCGGTGTCCGCCGTGGAGTTCAGGCGGATCTTGATGGAAGCCGGTTTGGCCATAGCAATATCCTCATGGCCGCAGGGCCGAATTCTCGCGAGGCGCGGAACATACGCATCGATGGCCGGAAGTCAACGGCCGTTGGGACATTGCGTGCCGGGGTCCGAAGAGACGAAGCGGCGAACGTCAGCCAAGTTGCTTCAGTCGGGCCTTGCCGGCGCGGTAGGTGAACAGGAAAGGCCCGTCGCCGGCCCTCAGGGCGTCGAGAATCGCCTCGGTTATGTCGAACAGCGGCAGACGCCGCGACTCGGCCAGAGGACGGAAGGCGAGGTCGGACAGTTCCTCCGAGTCGGACAGATGGCCTGACAGGTGATCGGCGTTGGCCGTGAAGAACCTGGCGTGAAACCGCACCGGGCTGTTGGTCGGCGTGATGGCCCGCGCCGCCAGGGTCAGAGGCGCATCGTCGGCAAGGATCAGCCCGGTCTCCTCCACGGTCTCGCGGACCGCCGCCGCCGCCAGGGCCCCCGCCAGGCGGCCGGGCGCGTGGGCCAGTCGGGCGCAGAGGGGTGACAGGGGCCTGGGCCGTTCCAGATCGACGGGCTCGACCCCGCCGCCGGGAAACACGAAGACGTCCGGCGCGAAGCGTGACTTGCGCGGGCGTCGCCCCATCAGGACCTGCGCCTCCGGCCCCTGGCCTCGCAGCAGGATCAGGCTGGCGGCATGGCGGGGCCTGGCGATCTTTGGCGGGATCACAGGTATTCCAGCCGACGGGCGCCCTGCATGAACCGCATGAAGGGGGCGGGGCGGCTGTCGTCCTGCAGCCGCAGGGCGATCTCCTGCACCACGAACCGGGTGATGTTGGGCAGGTCCATGTCGAGGGTTTCCTCCAGGTCGACCCAGGCGATCTCGTCCAGTTCGCCGCAGTCGGGGCGGCGTTCGAGACTCATCAGGCATTCGGCGTCGGCCATGAAGAACCGGGCGTCGAACCGCTTGGGCCGATAGGGCGGGGTGATCGCCCGGGCGACGAACTTCAGCGGCGCCAGATCGGGCAGGGCGCCGATGTCCAGGAATTCGCGCCACGGACCGGCCCCGGGGCGCGACGGCGCCGGCTTCGCCACAAGCAGACCGACCTCCTCGAAGGTCTCCCGAACGGCCGCCATGGCCAGGGCGCGGGGCAGCAGGGGGCTGGCGTGGCGCGCGGTCAGTCTCAGCCGCTCCTCGACCTCGCGGGCCAGTTCGCTGCCCGAGGGGGCGGTGAAGTCGCCCCGATCGATCCGCCCGCCCGGGAACACCCACTTGGACGGCATGAAGCTGTGCCCCTTGGCCCGCCGCCCCATGAGAAGCCGGGGCTTGGGCCCGTCGCGGCGCACGATGATCAGGGTCGCGGCGTGGCGCGGCCGGACCGCGGGCCCCTTCTCGCGCATGGCTCCGTCGCTGCGGGGATCGTAGTTGGGGTCGAGAACGGGTCCGGTCATGCCCGCGAGTTTAGGCCGGTCAGCGCGGGACGGAAGCGTGACGTTGCGGAAGCGGGGCCGGGACGGTTGCAGAGATCACGCTGCAGGCCAGGACCCGAAGACGGAGATAGGCGCTGACGCCCAGGCCCTGCCCGCTACTCAGCCATCGCCGAATAGGGCTCCAGGATCAGGATCCGCAGATCGTCTTCGGGCACGAAATCGGTCTTGCGAAGCTCGAAGCGCGTCGGGCTGATCTTTTTCACGCCATCGCCGCAGAAGCTGACCAGATTTGTGGCCGCCCCCTTGTCGACGACCAGCCGGAAGTCGCCGATGTTTCTGGCCCAGTTGGCGCCGGTGGTCAGGATGTAGGCGATGCGCAGTTCCTGGAAGCCGGAGAAATTGGGCGCCTGGCGCTGCCGTTCCACCGTCGCCAGCAAGTCCTTGTCGATGCAGTAGTCGCGGGTCATGGCCCGGGTCTGGTCGGCGGCGTCGCCCTCCAGACCCCACATCGAGCTGCCCAGCAGGCTGGAAACGCTGCCGCCGACGGACGGCTTGTAGCGGTGCTCGACAAACACCTCTTTTCCCGGGGGAAACACCTGGGTCCAGTAGAAGGTGGTCTTCAGCACCCATGACGGCGTCATGTGCTTTTCCCAGCCCTTGCCGACGTCGTATTCGTCGACCCAGGCTAGGCCCAGATCAATAGCTTCCTGGCGGTCCGCGGCGCTCAGGGCGTCGAGCGCCCTGCCGGCCTCGGGACGGTGCGCCGCCAGGGGAACGCCGTGGCCCTTCAGCCATTCGGTGCGATCCAGCCCGTTCACGAGAGCCTTCTGTTCGACCTGCGCCTTGACCGGCGCGCCGTCCACCGTGGTGGCGAAGTCGAGGAGATTGGTCGCGTCATCGCTCGGCAGGCCATGATCGGTCTCGAAGAAGCCCTCGCCGCCGATGTCGGGCATCGGAAAGGCGACGATGGTGCGGACAGGCTTGTCGCTGATGTTGATGAAGCGATAGCGGACGACGATCTCCTCGCGACTGATGAACAGATCTTCGGACCGCATCTCGATCCGGTCGCTGTGGGTCAGGATCAACCCGCCCGCGGCCAGTTCGGCCGAGGAGTCGTTGGCCAGGACCGGCGTCGCCAGCAGGACCGCCGTCATCGCCACAGCCATCGCAAATCGCGTCATCGCTTCTTCTTGCCTCCACCCTTGCCGGTCTTTCCCGGCGCCCTCGAGAACCCGGGGCCGCCCTTGCGCGGCGGTCCGCCCCGCGTCTTGCCACCATCCCTGAACTTGCGACGCGGGCTAAGGGGGGCGGTCCTGGCGTTGGGATCGGCGGCCATCGGTTCACTGAGCATCTCGAACAGCAGGCCGCCAGTGACGGGCGTGGCCTCTCGCAGTCGCACCTCGACCCGCATCCCCAGAGGCCAACGCTTGCCGGTGCGCTCGCCGACCAGGGCGTGGCTGCGCTCGTCGTGGACGAAGTATTCCTCGCCAAGGCTGGAAACCGGAACCAGGCCGTCGGCGCCGGTCTCGTCCAGGCGGATAAACAGACCAAAGCGGGTCACGCCGGTGATGCGACCCTCGAACTCCGCCCCGACCCTGTCGGCCAGGAAGGCGGCGACATAGCGGTCCGTGGCGTCCCGCTCGGCGGCCATGCTGCGGCGTTCGGCGAAGGTGATCCGCTCGGCGGTGTCCTTGATCTGGCTGATGTCGCCGTCCGTCAGACCATCGTCGCCCAGGCCCAGGGCGCGGATCAGGGCGCGATGAACGATCAGGTCGGCGTAGCGGCGGATCGGGCTGGTGAAGTGGGCGTAGCGGGCCAGATTGAGGCCGAAGTGGCCGATATTGTCGCTGCTGTAATGGGCCTGCATCTGGGTGCGCAGGACCACCTCATTGATGATGTCGGCGTGCGGGCTTTCCCGGGTCTCGCCGAGCAGCTTGTTGAACCGGTCGGTGCGCGGCGCCTCGCCCTTGTTCCAGGGCAGGCCCAGCGTCTCCAGAAACTCCGCCAGCGACTGCACCTTTTCCAGGCTGGGAGTGTCGTGGACCCGGTAGATCAGGGGCGTGCGCTTCTGTTCCAGGGTCTCGGCGGCGCAGACGTTGGCCTGCACCATCATCTCCTCGATGAGCTGGTGAGCCTCCAGCGACCGGCGCTTCTCGATCGAGACCACATGCCCTTCGGCGTCGATGCGAATGCGCCGCTCGTCACTCTGGATGGCCAGGGGCGAGCGGGCTTTGCGGCCCTTCAGCATGACATGATAGGCGGCCCAGAGCGGCTTGATGACCCCGTCCAGCAGCGGACCGGTCTGATCGTCGGGTTGGCCGTCGATGGCGTTCTGGGCCTGCTCGTAGGACAGCTTGGCGGCGGAGCGCATCAGTCCGCGGACGAACCGGTGGCCGCGCTTGCGACCATCTGCGTCGAACACCATCCGCACAGCCATGCAGGCGCGGTTCTCACCCTCGCGCAGCGAGCACAGGCCCGCCGACAGCCGTTCGGGCAGCATCGGCTCGACCCGGTCGGGGAAGTAGGTGCTGTTGCCCTTCTCGCGAGCCTCGTTGTCCAGCGCCATGCCGTGGCGGACGTAGGCGGCGACGTCGGCGATGGCGACCCAAACGATCCAGCCGCCGGCGTTCTTCGGATCCGGGTCGGGATGGGCCAGCACGGCGTCGTCGTGGTCGCGGGCGTCCGCCGGATCGATGGTGACCAGCGGCAGGTCGCGCAGGTCCTCGCGCCCCTTGAGCGTCGGCTCCTTCGCGGCAGCCGCCTCGGCCTCCGCCGCGGCGCTGAAGCCCACCGGGATGCCGTGGCTGTGGATGGCGATCAGCGAGGCGGCGCGGGCGTCGTCCTCGCGGCCGACGACCTCGAGCAGCTTGCCCTGCTTGGGGCCATAGCGAGGGCCATGGCCGGCCTGCATCTGGGCGAGGACCAGGTCGCCATCCTTCAGATCACGCCCCTCGAATTCCGGCAGCAGCAGGACGTCCTTGCTCTTGCGGTCGACCGGCTCGACCCGCACCTCCCTGCGGACCTTGCGGATGACCCCCAGGACGCGATGGGCGCTCTGTCCCAGCCGCTTGATGACCCGCGCCTCGATCTCGCCGGTTTCCAGGCGCTCGAACCGGACCAGCAGCTTGTCGCCCAGGCCGGGCGCGCCTGCCGTCGCCTCATTGCGGTCCGGAGCCAGGCGGGCGAGGGGAGCGTCTTCCCCCTTGCTCAGCCGCACGAACAGGTCGCCATCGGCGTCGCGCTCGACAACCTCGGCGACACCGACGGGGGGCAGGGCGCCGGCCTCGGCGAAACCGCGCCGGCCGCGCTTGCCAAGGGCGCCCTGGCTTTCCAGCTCGCGCAGCATCTCCCGCAGGGCCCGGCGATCGGCGCCCTTGAGGCCGAAATGGCGGGCGATGTCGGCCTTGCCTGCTTCCCCCGCATCGCGAAGGAAGGCGAGCAGGGTGTCGCGGTCAGGCAGGCCTTGCGGCGCGCGGGGGGTCTTGGTCGCCTTTGGGGCTTTGAGTTTGGCCATGTCCTGCCATACCCCCGCCGGAGCCTGACCCCAAGTCAGTAGTCGGCGGTCAGGCTGTAGCGAATGATTGTGCGCTGTCCCGGGGCAAGGGTCACCGTCCAGGCCCGGCCGCCGGCCTTGGCCTTGTAGGGCAGGCTGGAGCCGCTGATCTTCACCGGATAGCCGTAGTCTTCCAGCAGCAGCTCGAAGGCGATCGGGCTGTCGGCGCGACTTTCGACGATTATCTCGTATTTGCGCCGGGTCTTCTTGCCCCGGGTGGTCTTTTCCACCAGACGCGGCTGGACCGTCACCGATTGCGACCCCCCCACCGTGATGTCGACCGGGCTGCCAACGGCGTTGTTCTTTAGGTCATAGCTGCCGGCGATCAGGCCGGGGGCCTCGGGACGGGTTTCGGTGACCATCACCCTGCCGCCCGGCAGCGGCAGGCCGAGGCCCTGTGACTTGCGGTTTTCGGTGCGCAGCAGGGTAGCGGTGGCAAGCGCCGTGGTGTCGGCGCTCCATTCGCCGAAGGGCGAGACACGGAACTGCTGGACCCGTTCAAACGCCACGCCCTCTGCGTCCAGCATCAGCAGCTGCTTGGTCTGCCGCGCCGCGACCGTCGTCGGATAGGGCAGGGTGTAGAGCTTGTAGTCGCCCAGCTCCGACTGTTCGGCCTTCTTCTGGGCCGCGACCCTCATTTCGGGAGCCGGCGGCGGCGGTGGAGGCGGGGGCGGGGCCATGGGGGCCGGCGGCGGAGGCGGCGGCGGAACCGCCTCTTCATCGTAGTCCACCTCGATCGGCCAGCAGGCGTCGTCTCGCCCCTTGGCGCGCGCCACGGTCGCCCGGGTGCGCCAGCTGCGGGCCACGTCGCCGGCCACCACCTGGGTCGGGGCGTCGACGAAGCTGGTTCCGCTGTCGTTGCTGAGGGTGATCCAGCCGGTGAGGTCCAGCGTGCGTCCGTCGGCGCGGACATTGGCGACGTAATTGGCCTTCCAGTTCAGCCCCACCGCCAGATAACTCAGCCGCACGCGGTAACTGCCGGCGGTCTTGGCCCGCACCTTCATCGACAGGGTGGGCTTGTCCGACAGGCCCTTGGGAATGCTGTCGAACACCAGCCGCTCCGGCTCGCCGCTGCAGCCGAGCGCCTCGAAGTGGCCGTCGATCTCAAGGATGACCCCTCGGGGCCCGGTGCGCAGGATCGCCTTCTGCTCGGTGACCGCCCCCGTCTTCGGATTGGTGCGGATCAGCCGCACGGGGGCGCCCAGAGACCCTTCGATCAGGGAACCGGGGCTGAGCAGGTCATAGTCCTGATTTCGCTCCAGCAGCACCGCCGGAAGGCCGTCCAGCGCTGCCGTGGCCGGCACGATGCCGTCGGCGACTCCGCGAAAGACGATGCGGCTGTCTCCGGCCGGGACCTCGATGGTGCGCCATTCGGTCACCATCGCCAGACCCGAACGGCCGTCGAAATAGCCGCGCGCCCCGTTGGGGTCCTGATAGACCGTCAGGGCGACGGATTCCGCCTTTTCCGAAGTCGCGCCGGCCGTCTGGGCCCGGGCCGCGCCGGCGGCGAGACACAGGGCGAGCGTCGCCAGCAGCCAGCTTCGCGCGGGTCTGCGCATGGATCAGTACCCGCTGTCGACCGTGAAGGTCAGGGTCGTCTCGCCGTTGGCCGGCACCGGCACATCCCAGGCCAGGGTGTCGGCGTTCAGCTTGCGGCCCTTGATGCTCTCCTCGATCAGCTTGCCGTCGCGGCCAAGGCCGGACTGGCGAACCTGAACCACCACCGGCTCGGGCCGGGCGTTCCGCACCAGATAGCTCATCTGGTAGCGGGTCTTGGTGTTGCTGCGCTTGTCCTGGTTGACGATGGTCGGCTGCAGGGTGACGTCGAAGGCCTGTCCGGTTTGCAGCGAGAGTTCAGACCCGGCCGGGGTGTGGCCGATGTTGCTCTCGCCGATGAACTTGGGATTGCCTGCCGCATCGCGAACGTAGAACCGCACGGTCCCGGCCGGCATCGGCGCGCCCTGGCCGCCGCCCGCGGCGAACTCCAGCTTCACCGCCGCGGCGATCGGCTGTTCCTGGCTGCGGAACCCGCCCATGTCGACCCGGTAGGCCTTCTTCGCCGGCGCGCCGATCACGTCCAGAAAGCTGACCTGCTTGGTCTGGTTCTGGGCGATCGTGGTCCGCTCCTTCAGCGGATAGATGTAGTAGTCCGACAGCGGCGTGGCCGCGCCCGTCATGGTTCCGGCGGAGGTCATGGCCGGCGGGCTGTAGGTGATGCCGCGTCCGACATTGCCGGCCACCAGCTGCACCTCGGCGTCATCGAAGGAGACGCCGGCGGTGTTTTCCAGGGTGATCCAGCCCTGCATGTCGATCTTGCCGTTCTTCTCGTCGAACAGGGCCACATAGTCGGCGCTCCAGCCCAGGCCGCCGGTCAGGTAGGTCAGCTTGGTCTCGCGCGGGCCGGCCTTTTCGGCGTCAACCGTAACCGACAGGGTGGGGCGGGCGCGGAGGTTGGGCGGCACCTTGTCGAAGATGACCCGGGTCGGAACGCCATCCTCGCGCAGGATCTCGATCCGGTCGCCGATCTGCAGCACCACGCCATTGTTGACCGCCAGCACCTTGGCGCTCTCGGTGACCTGGGTCCCGTTGCCGGGGTTGGTGCGGACGATCTTCACCGTCTCGCCGACGGCCTTGTTCATCAGGGTCTGGGGCGAGAGCAGGTCGTAGTCGAAGTTCTGCTCGATGATCTCGATGCCCGGCGCCGAGAGGGTGACGGTCTCGCTCTGGATTTCCGGGGAAACATCCTTGAATTCAAGACGTTGACGGCCCCCCGTGAGGTTTTCGGTGCGAATGTCCTGCACCAGGCTGCGGCCCGAATTATAGATGGTCACCGACAGCTTGCGGGGCTCGGCCGAGGCCGCCGTCGCCAGGGCGATCAGTCCGACCGTGAGAAAAACGCTGCGCATGAGCTGCTCCGGGACATTCAGATTCCGCGAAATCTGTCACGGAGCGCGAAACGGCGTCCATCCCCTTTTGCAGTGCGCCGTCTTCCCGGCGCTAGAAGATCATCCTGCCGGCCAGCATCACATTGTAACGATCCTCGCCGTCGGCGGCCTCGTATTCGCCTTCCAGGGCGATGTATGAGGTCGGCGATCCGGACTTGATCGACAGCCCGACAATCGCCGCGCCATCACCGGGATCGGAGGCTGGCAGGCTGACCCACTGGCCGCCCGAAAAGCGGAAGACCGTATCGCCCACGGTTCCGGACAGGTGCTGACGATAGCCCAGGCGAAGTTCCGGTCTCCACCAGGTATCCCGCCCAAAGGTCGCGCCGACAGCGATCTCGGCGGCGGCGGACAATCGGCTGCTGGTGCGATCCTGGACCCGTTGGTCGAAGGCGCTGCCGCCGCTTTCGACCCGCTCCCCCTCGTGGAAATAGAGGTAGTCGAGGCCCAGGCTGGGGCGCGCGTAGAAGCGGCCGGCCCGGGCTTCGTAGGCGACATTGGCGCTGGCCGAACCTGTGTAGCCGTTCCAGCCGGAGTCGGCCTCGACGACCAGGGCGGTGGCTGGATCGATGAAGACCCTGGACCCTTCCAGCCAGGCGTATCCGGCCGCGCCCCGCATGTTGAAGCTGAGGCCGCCGATCGAGCGACGCCAGTAAACCCCTGCTTCCACGAGGGAAATACTGGTTTGTTCACCCACCTGCGCTGCGTCATCCCGCTCGTCGGCGGTGATGAAGGACAGGGTCGTTCCCAACGCGCCGCCGTCTGCGCCCATGCTCTCATAGCCGGCCACGAAGCCGAAGGCCTTGGTCTCGGAACCGGCGGAAAGGCCGGCCTCGCGCACCACGCCGGTGTTGATTTCCTGAATCCAGAAGCTGTCGGGCCCGTAGCGTTCGCGCAGGTCCGGGCGGGTGGCCGTCAGACGTGACACGGTGCGGCTGAGCAGGTCGAGGCTGGAAAACACGCCTTCGCCCTGGTCCGGGATCATCTGTCGATAGAGACCCAGGAAATCATCGCGGGTTTCGGCGGAGAGGAAGACGTCGCGGATCGTCTCGTCGTTGCCCAGGGCGGCATAGACGGCATCGAGAACGCGAGACTCATTCTCGCCCAGCGCCATCTCCTCGGCGGTGCGGCGGCGGACGTCGAGATAGACATCGCCGGCCTGGGTGTCGGCGGCCGCGGTGACGACGAAGAGATAGGGGGAATATTCGTCGAGGCTGGAGACCAGGCCGCTGACCGTGAGGCCGCCAGGATCGGTCGCGTGGATGATGGTGTAGCGCTGGGGTCCATCGATCAGGTCGTCCAGCTGCAGGCCCAGTCGGGCGCCGCTCTCCAGGCTGGCGGTGGCGACCTCGAAACGGGTGTTGCCGCCGGCCGCGGGGTCGGCCGTGATGGTCAGGGTGCTGGCGCCGCTGATGGTGATGCTGCTGGCGGCGATGGTCTCGGCATTGGTGACCGTCAGCTCTCCGCGAACCAGATCTATCGTCAGTCGGCCATCGCTGTCGGTGAGGTCGCCGGTCATCTGGGCAAGGCCGTCGGCGGAGCCAAGGATCAGGCTGTCGGCGCCGTCGCCAAACGAGACCGCGCCGGTCAGGGAGCCGTTGCGGATGTCCAGAACGTCGTCGCCCGAGCCCAGCAGGACGTCGCCGATGATTGACGGTTCCTGGCTGTCGACCACGCCATCGCCGTCACTGTCGTAGGCGTCGTCGTCGTCCTTGCTGTCCTTGATCCCGTCATTGTCGGCGTCGTCGTCATCGACATCGAGAACGCCATCGTTGTCGTCGTCGGCGTCGATCGCATCGGGAACGCCGTCCGAGTCGCGGTCCGGCGCCAGGGAGTACTGCAGGATGTTGACGCCGGCCGTGTTGGCTCTCAGGTCGAGGGCGATCGCCTTGCCCTGGATGACCTCGTCATCGGCGTCCTCATTGTCGTCGTCGGTATCGTTCTCGTCATCGGTGGCGTAGATCGTCGCCTGGATGGATCCGCTGTTCTCGATCCGGCCGAGGGTCCCGCTGCGGTCGATAATGGCGACAGCGTCGCTGTTCTCGCCGCCGGCCACCGCGATGATGCTGCCGGCGTTGCTCAGGCTGTCGAGGCGGGCGCCGGCGGCCAGGTCCAGGGCGGTCGCCGTGAAGGAGCCTTCATCGGACAGGGGCGCGGAACTGGCGACCAGGCTGCTGTAGATCGTGCCGTTATTGATCAGGGTCTCGACCGACGCGCCGCTGGTCAAGCGCACCCCCGTGGCGTCGGCGTTGTAGGCCGAGGCGGCGATGGAGCCGTCCTGCAGGATGCCGCCATCAATGATGGTGGCGTAGCCGGCGTCGCCGCCGATCTGTACGGCGGTGGCGCTGACGTTGTCGAACACGCCGGAGGCGCTGATGCTGCCGCGAACGATCAGGCCGTAGGCCTCATCACCGGTTCCGACCGCCCCGATCGTGACCGTATTGACGTCCGAACCGATCAGCAGGGCCGGGGCCGAGCCATAGACGGCCAGGCTGGCCGTTCCCTCGCTGGCGTCCGCGCGACCGTCCTGGTCGAGGTCGTCGTCGGGAATGCCGTCGCCATTGTCATCGTCATCATCGTCATCGGCGATGCCGTCGTTGTCGTCATCACTGTCGTTGGCGTTGGTCTTGCCGTCGTCGTCGTAGTCGTTGTCGGTGATGCCGTCGTTGTTGTCGTCGGGATCGTCGGCGTCGAGGATGCCGTCATTGTCGTCGTCGTCGTCATAGACGTCGAGAATGCCGTCTCCGTCGAAGTCGCTGGTCGAAGTCGCGGAGGCGTCCAGCAAGATCCCGCCGGTGACGTTGGCGGTGACCCGTACGGCCGGCCCGCCCTGCAGCAGGTCATCTTCATCGAGGGCGGCCAGGGCGTCATCGTCGCTGGAGCGGCTGGTATATCGGTAGCCGGTGACGACGATCCCGCCCTGGAGGTGGAGGTAGCCGGTGACATCCGCGTCCACCGCCAGGCCGACGGCGTTGGCGCCCTGGACCTGGATTGAGCCGCTGGCCTCGACCATGCCGGTGACGGGAGTGGCGGCCCGCATGCCAAAGTCATTGTCGCCCAGCACGCTGATCACGCCGCGGTTGATCAGGTCGCCGGTCAGCGGCGATTCGAGGCTGACGCCATAGGAGTCATTGCCCTCCACATAGATGCCGCCGCCGACATCGTTGAGGATCGTCCCGGTCACGGTTCCCGAGCCCGTCACCCGAATCCCGTAGCGCCTTGTTCCGGTGGCGAAGGCGCCGTCGAGATCGCCATCGTCGTCGGTGTCGTTGTCGTCGTCGGTCTCGTCGAAGCTGTCGAGGATGTTGATGACGCCGGTGTTGGTGACGTCGGTCGTGACGCCGCCTTTGATCAGAATTCCGACCGAGCCGTCGACATCCTCCGTGGCGATCTCGCCCTCATTGACGACGGTGTTGTTGCTGTCGACGGTGACGCCCGGCTCGGCGGTGGTCAGCTCGATGGAGCCGTCATCGTTGATCAGGACGTCGTCCGCGCCGCCGCTGGCGACCGTCGAGGTGCGCACCGGGGTGGTTCGGCTGTTGCTGATTTCGGTCTCGGCCAGCGCCTGACCGCTAAACAGCAGCAGCAGGGGTGGGGCGGCCACGGTGGCGAGGAGACGCTTGCGGATCATGGAGGGGGCCCCGGAACTGGATCGATGATCCTTCCTGGGCCGCCCGACCGGCGGAAATGGGTCGCCCCGGTTTCACTTCGACATCGGGCGAAACCCGGGTGAAATGTTGACCGGGGCGGTCGGCGCCATCGGCCACGCCGGCTGGCTTCCGCTCACGCCGGGGCAGGGCGAGAATTTCCGGAGCCCGGGGCTAGGCCTTGGCTTTCCCGGAGGTCGCCTTCTTCTTCGCGGGAGCCTTCTTCTTGGCCACGACCTTCTTTACGCCGAGGGACTCCGCCGTCGGCGCCTTCGCCTTGGCCGTCGCCTTCTTCGCGGCCGGTTTTTTCGCTGCGGCCTTTTTCGCCGGCTTCTTGCCGCCGCCCTTGGCGATCCTTTCGGCGATCAGGCCGATGGCTTCCTCAAGGGTGACCTCGAGCGGATCCTTGCCGCGCGGGATGTTGGCGTTGGTCGAGCCGTGCTTGATGTAGGGACCAAAGCGGCCGGACAGGATCCGGATCGGCTGATCGTCCTCGGGGTGATTGCCCAGTTCCTTCAGAGCCGCCGCCTGGCCACGGCCGCCGCGTCCGCCGGCCCGCTTTTCGGCCAGCACCGAGACGGCGCGATTGAGGCCGACCTCGAACACCTCATCGGCGCTCTCCAGATTGGCGTAGGTTCCCTCGTGCAGGACGTAGGGTCCGTAGCGGCCGATCCCCGCCTGGATCATCTTGCCGTCCTCCGGGTGCGGGCCGACATCGCGGGGCAGGTCGAGCAGCCGCAGGGCCTTGTCGATGTCCATGGTCGCCGGCGGCCAGGTCTTGGGCAGGCTGGCCCGCTTGGGCTTTTCCGCGGTCTCCTCGACATAGGGACCGAAGCGCCCGTTCTTCAGCCACACCGCCTGCATGGTTTTGGGATTGACCCCCAGTTCGCGGTCGGCGGTCGCCTCGGCCTCGCCTTCGCCGTCCGGCTGGGCGATCGGGCGGGTGAAACGGCATTCGGGATAGTTGGAACAGCCGATGAAGGCGCCGAACTTGCCGGTCTTCAGCGACAGCCGGCCGCTGCCGCAGGTCGGGCAGATGCGCGGATCGGAACCGTCTTCCTTGGCCGGGAAGATGTGGGGCCCCAGGCTTTCGTTGAGGGCGTCTAGGATGTGGGTGGTGCGCAGTTCGCCGATCTCGGCGACGGCGGCGTGAAACTCGGTCCAGAAGTCGCGCAGCAGCACCTTCCAGTCCAGCTTGCCGTCACTGACCTGATCGAGCTTTTCCTCGAGCGCCGCGGTGAAGTCGTATTCGACGTAGCGGGCGAAGAACTGTTCCAGGAAGGCGGTGACCAGGCGGCCCTTGTCCTCGGGGATGAAGCGGTTCTTCTCCATCCGCACATAGGCCCGGTCGCGCAGCACGGTCAGCACCGAGGCGTAGGTCGATGGCCGGCCGATGCCCAGCTCTTCCATCTTCTTGACCAGGCTGGCCTCGGAATAGCGCGGCGGCGGCTCGGTGAAGTGCTGGTCGGCCTTGCAGCTCAGGACCTTGGCGGCGGCGCCTTCATTGATGGCGGGCAGACGGGCGCTGTCCTCGTCATCGGCGTCATCCCGGCCTTCCTCATAGACGGCCAGATAGCCGGGGAACTGCACCACCTGGCCGGAAGCGCGCAGGCCGGTGACGCCGTCGGCGCCCTCCAGCTCCACCGTGGTCCGCTCGATCCGGGCGGCCTCCATCTGCGAGGCCAGCATCCGCTTCCAGATCAGCTCGTACAGGCGGCCAAGGTCGCCCTCGAGGCGCAGCTTGCCGGGATTGCGGTTGAGTGAGGTGGGGCGAATGGCCTCGTGCGCCTCCTGGGCGTTCTTGGCCTTGGTCTTGTAGTGGCGGGCGCTCTCGGGGACGTAGTCCTTGCCATACAGGCCGGAGATCACCGCCCGGGCCTCTTCCAGCGCCTCGGGGGCGGCCTGGACGCCGTCGGTCCGCATATAGGTGATCAGGCCGACGGTCTCGCCGCCGATGTCGATGCCCTCATAGAGCTTTTGGGCCGCCTGCATGGTCCGCTGGGCGTTGAAGCCGAGCTTTCGGCTGGCTTCCTGTTGCAGGGTCGAGGTGGTGAAGGGCGGCGGCGGGGTGCGCCGGGCGGGCTTCTTCTCGACCGACTTCACGCTGAAGGTCGTGGCGTTGACCGCGGCCCTGGCGGCCATGGCGTCCGTCTCGTTTCCGAGATCGAACTTGGTCAGGCGCTTGCCCTGATGGGTGACCAGCCGGGCGGTGAAGGGCTCGCTGCCGGCCGACACCTCGGCGTCGACGGACCAGTATTCCTGGGTCTTGAAGCGCTCGATCTCCAGCTCGCGGTCGACGACGAGCCGCAGGGCGACGGACTGGACGCGACCGGCCGAGCGCGATCCCGGCAGTTTGCGCCACAGCACCGGCGAGAGGGTGAAGCCGACCAGATAGTCGAGGGCGCGCCGCGCCAGATAGGCGTCGACCAGCTCCATGTCGATATCGCGGGGCCGGGCCATGGCCTCGGTCACGGCGGCCTTGGTGATGGCGTTGAAGGTGACGCGGCTGACCGTCTTGTCCTTCAGCGCCTTCTTCTTCTGCAGGATCTCCAGCACATGCCAGCTGATGGCCTCGCCCTCGCGGTCGGGGTCGGTAGCGAGGATCAGGCGGTCGGCCTTCTTCAGGGCGTCGACGATGTCGCTGATCCGCTTGGTCGACTTGCCGTCGACCTCCCAGGTCATCGAGAAGTCGTCGTCGGGTTTGACCGAGCCGTCCTTGGACGGCAGGTCGCGGACATGGCCGTAGGAGGCCAGGACGGTGAAGTCGGCTCCCAGGTATTTGTTGATGGTCTTGGCCTTGGCCGGGCTTTCAACGACGACGACGTTCATGAACGGTGGCTTGGATCTCTGGAGCGGATTGGGGGCGAAAGGCCCCGGCCCGGGCGCGGGAAGGTGCGTCGCCGGATGGGGAAATGTCAACGCGGGAGAGAATCAGCCGGTGGCCGGCCGCGCATTTCCCCGTCGCGAACGAGCCCGGACGCCTTGAAACCCGGCGGGCGGCACCTGATCTGCAGGCGACCGTCGCCGCAGCAGGGAGACTGCGCGCCGAAAGCCGAAAATGGAGATCGCCCATGCCGGACCGAGACCAGGTCGAGGCCTTCGTGGCCCAGGTCGTCAGCGGCGATCATGTCGGGGCGATCCGGGACTGGTACGCCGAGGACGCCTGGATGCAGGAGAACCTTGGCCCCCGCCGCACCGGCCGCCAGGTGCTGATGGACCATGAGGCGCGGGCGCTGGCGCGGGTCGAGCGCGTGGACACCGAGCTGATGGAACCGCCGCTGATCGCCGGTGACCGGGTCGCCATCCGCTGGCGCTTTACCTTCCATCCGCGCGAGGGGCAGGCCCGGTCGCTGGAGGAAATCGCCTGGCAGACCTGGCGCGGCGGCAAGGTGGTCGAGGAGGTCTTCTTCTACGACCCGGCCCAGATGGGCCGCTGACAAGCGGTCGCGCCCACCCTTCCCGGGGATGACGGTCGCGAAACCTGCCCGAACAATCGACAAGATTTCCATTTCTTCACGGGTGCGTGAATGCGCCTTGCCCTATAGGGTGATGCTCGACCCATGACCGACACCGACCATCCCCCTCGCGTTTCAGACATCCTGGCCGGCATCGCCGCCGAAGAGCATGCGACGGTATCGGTCAGCGACGTGACCCACGCCTTTGGCGACCGGGCCTTCGGGGCCTTGATGTTCGTCTTCGCGGCCCCCCTGGCCCTGCCGATGCCGCCCGGCGCCTCCGCCGTGCTGGGCGCGCCTCTGCTGTTCATCACCGTTCAGTGGATGGTGGGGCGCCGGACCCTGTGGCTGCCGGGCGTGATCGCCAACCGGACCATGAGCCGCTCGGACTTCGTGACGCTGATGGGCAAGCTGACGCCCTATCTGTCGTGGCTGGAACGGCGGCTGCGGCGGCGGATCACCTTTCTCTATGGACCGGTCATCGACCGGCTGACCGGGCTGGTCTGCGTGATCCTGGCGACCATCGTCTTCCTGCCGATTCCGTTCGGCAACATGCTGCCCAGCTTCGCCATCGCCGCCTTCGCCCTCGGGCTGGCCGAACGGGACGGTCTGGCGGCCCTGATCGGCTGGCTGGCGTCCTTTGTCAGCGTCGCCGTTCTGGCTCTGCTGTGGAAAGCGATCCTGGCGGCGGCCATCACCTTCTTCGGCGTGCTGGGCGGCACCATCCACTGGATAAGCGGTCACTTCGGCTAGGCGTGCTCTGCGCCTACGTTCCCTGCTGAATGAAGGGGACCTTCTCGAACAGCCGCCGCTCGGCGCCGCGCGGGTCGTCCACCAGTCTTGGGGTCACGTCCCAGACCATCGTCTGACGACGCGCCAGATCGTAGGGCTCCCAGGGCGGCAGCCCCGCGTGGTTGGGATCGCCGCTGCGGGCCAGGGCGATGAAACTGTCCATCATCCGTTCGCTCAGAGCCCGGGCCTGGGGACCGGTTCCGGTGATCGAGCCCGGGGCGGCGAGGTTTCCGAACACCAGCGGGATGTCGAAGGTGTGCGGCGCGCCCCATTTGCCGCCATCGAAGGGCGAGGGAAAATCGAGCTGATAGACGAAGGCCGGAGATCCCTGGGCGGCGCGTAGCTCGGCCTCGACGATGGCCGCCCGCCAGGACCGGGCTGCCGTGGTGGCGGCGAAGAAGACGTCGCTGGGCGAATAGTGGGGATAGAGTTCGCGATAGCGCCGAATGACCAGCAACGGGTCGATGTCCACGCGCAGGTTGGGGATCAGCTTGCCCGGCAACGCGTCCCAGGTCAGGGCGTACATCGCCGGGTCGCTGAAGAAGCCCCGGGTCTCGTCATGGGTGTTGCCGATCATCATCGGAATGTCGGCGCTCTGCGGCGGGGCGTCCGGATAGAAGGGGTGGCGGGTCAGGCTGCGCTCGTCCAGCACGGGCCCGAAGTAGATGCCGCCGGAGCCGATCACCGGATCGATGGCGCTCGCCGCCTCAAGGATGCGGGCGGGGGGAACGCTGGCCAGATCGCCTGGCTCGACCTTGAGAGCGTCCAGAAGGCTCTGGGCCCGGCGCGTGGCGTTGGTTGGCCCCGAAGCAGTCAGTTGCTGGCCGCTCATGGTGGCCGCGCGATGGAACAGGCCTTTGGCGGCCGGCATGGCCATCAGGGTGGCGATCTTGGCGCCGCCGCCGGACTGGCCAAACAGCATCACCCGCTCCGGGTCGCCGCCGAACCGGGCGATGTTGTCCCGCACCCAGTGCAGGGCCAGAACCAGATCCAGCATGCCGACGTTGCCGGCGTCCTCGAACCCCGGGCAGAGACGGCTGAGGTAGAGATAGCCAAACGGCCCCAGCCGATGGTTGACGGTGACCACCACCACATCGCCGCGACGGGCCAGGGCGGCGCCGTCGTAGAGGGGCGCGGACCCCGACCCGGTCGCATAGGCGCCGCCGTGGATGTAGACCATCACCGGTCGGGCGGCCCTGTCGGCGGCGGGGGTCCAGACATTGAGAAACAGGCAGTCCTCGCTCTGGTTCGGCTCGGCGCCCCTCTGGATCGAGGCCGCGCCATAGGCAAGGGCGGGCGCGGGATCGCGCCACGGCGTCGGCGGCCGGGGCGGCTGGAAGCGGGCGGGCGGCCCGCCGTAGCGAATGCCCTTGAAAACCGACAGGCCGGCGTCTGCCAGGCCCCGGACCGGACCGGCGACAGTCCTGACAACAGGATCTCCGGAGGCCCTGGCGGCGGCGCCCAGTCCCGCGAGGCCGAGACCGGCGATCACCTGACGTCGATGGGGAAGACTGGCGCTCATGGTCGGATGATACCGGTTACCGTGCCGTGATGCGAGCTTCAGAAACGCATCGGCGCCCCCCAATACGAGCATGAAGGGTAGTGGGTGGGACCGCTAGGCTGGCGGCGCAATCAAGGAGATGATCATGCGCCTGTCCCCCTTCGTTCTTGTCGCGACCGCCGCCCTGGCCCTGGCCGGCGCTGCCCAGGCCGCCTCGCCCACGGACGCCCGCAGTTGCGCGGTCCGCTACACAGCGCTCCGAAACATGACCAGCTACTCCATTGACAAGCCCGATGTGCTGGCAAAGTCCGACAAGTTCGAGCAGCAGGCCATCGCTGTCCTCGTCAAGTCCGGCGCGATCAAGGCGGGAGACGCGCTGCCCAAGGACGTCTCCGACGACGGGGCGGCCTTTGTCCGGGACTGGCGCGATGGAAAAGTCGCCGATGTGACGGTGGCCGAGGACCTGTCGGCCTGCAACCAGGCCTTCGGCTTCGCCAGCCTGCTGTAGCGCAGCGCGGCTGACCGCGCGGTTCACGGCCTTTTGCGCCCGGAGCCAGGGTCCCTGTCGGGCCTCGGCTCATTGGCGACTTGCGGGTGCGGCGCACACAGGCGTTGAGTATTCCCGTGAAGGGCGGCTCTCGTCCTTCCCTGACCCTGGAAACACGCGGCCCGGCCGCGAGGCCTCGCCGCCAAAAGGTGGGAGGTCCCCTCATGGGTAGAAACGCAGGCGCTGTCCGGACCATTGTGCTGGTCGGTCCGAACGGCGCGGGAAAAACCACATTGTTCGAAGCCCTGCTGCATGCGGTGGGCGCCACGGACCGGCAGTCGCCTGTCGGCCAGTCGGGATCGGTCGGCGACGGCTCGCCCGAAGCCCGCTCCGTCGGCCAGTCGGTCGAACTCAATCTGGCCAGCTTCGACTTCATGGACGACCGCTATGCGCTGATCGACTGTCCGGGATCGGTGGAATTCCGGGCCGAGGCCGACCACGCCCTGGCCTGCGCCGATCTCGCCCTGCTGGTCATCGATCCAGAACCCGAGAAGGCGGTGCTGGCCCAGCCCTGGTTCAAGGAGATCGAGCGGCTGGGCCTGCCCCGGGCGGTGTTCGTCAATCGCATCGATCAGGCGCGCGGCAACGTCGAGGAACTGCTGCAGGCGCTGCAGCCGGTCAGCGGCGCGCCGGTGGTGGCCCGGCAACTTCCGATCTGGCGAGACGATCACGTCGCCGGCTACATCGATCTGGCCCTGGAGCGGGCCTATGTCTACCGGCCGGGCCAGCCCTCGCAACAGGTCGAGATCCCCGGCGAGCTGAAGAGCGAGGAGGCGCAGGCTCGCTTCCACATGCTCGAACAGATGGCCGATTTCGACGATGCGCTGATGGAGCAGCTGCTGGAGGATGAGACGCCCGACCTGTCGGACGTCTTCGCCGACATCATCGCCGAGACCCGGGCCGGACAGATCGCGCCGGTGTTCTTCGGGGCGGCGGCCCAGGGCTGCGGTGTGCGCCGCCTGCTGAAGGCCCTGCGCCACGACGCTCCCGGGCCGGATGCGGCCGAACGGCGGCTGGGCGCCGATGGACCGGCGGCCTTTGTCATCAAGACCAGCCACGCCGGTCAGGCCGGCAAGATGACCTTCGCGCGGGTGCTGGGCGCCGATCTGGCGGACGGCGCCGATATCGGCCTGCCCGGAGGCGACAAGGGGCGGGTCAGCGGGCTGTTCGCGGTGATGGGACAGGCCAACCGCAAGGTGGCGGCCGCAAGCCGGGGCGACGTGGTCGCTCTGGGCAAGGTCGAAGAGGCGCACGCCGGCGATCTGCTGGCCGTCGGCCGGGCGGCCGCACCTGCCAGCGTCGCAGCCGCGCCCCGGTTTCCGGTCTACGAAATCGCTATCGAGACCCGTGACCGCAAGGACGATGTGCGGCTGTCCGGCGCCCTGACCAAGCTCATCGACGAAGACGGGGGGCTGTCGCTGGTCCATGACGCCGAGCTGCATGAGATGCGGCTGGCGGGGCAGGGCGAGGCCCATCTGCGCATCGCCCTGGAGAGACTGAAGCGCCGCTACGGCCTGGAGGTGGCCAGCCATCCCCCGTCAACGCCCTACAAGGAAACCATTCGCAAGGCGGTGACCCAGCGCGGGCGACACAAGAAACAGACCGGCGGCCACGGCCAGTTCGGCGATGTGGTGCTGGAGGTCAGGCCGCTTCAGCGGGGCGAGGGCTTCCGCTTCGAAGACAGGATCACCGGCGGGGTAGTGCCAAAGCAGTGGATCCCGGCGGTGGAGGCGGGGGTCCGCGACGCGATGGAGAAGGGACCGCTGGGCTTTCCGGTCGTCGACGTCGCCGTAACCCTGACGGACGGCTCCTGGCATCCGGTGGACAGCAGCGAAATGACTTTCCGCACCGCCGGTCGCATCGGCATGAGCGAGGCTCTGGCGGCCGCGGGGCCGGTGTTGCTGGAGCCGATCGAGAAGTTGACCATCTATGCCCCCAACACCGCCACGGCCCGGATCACCTCGACCCTGTCGCACAAGCGTGGGCAGATCCTCGGCTTCGACGCTCGCGACGGCTGGCCGGGATGGGATCGCATCGAGGTCTGCATGCCCCACGCCGAACGCCAGGACTTCATCATCGACCTGCGCTCGATGACCCAGGGCCTGGGCGACTTCGAGGCGGCCTTCGACCATCGCGTCGAGTTGACCGGTCGCAAGGCGGAGGAGGTGATGCAGCGGGTCGGCGCCTGATCGGCGCCAGTTCAGCGGAAAACGAAGGCGTCGCCAGCCCTTGTTCCAGTCCCGCTGCGAAAGGCCCGATCAGGGAATTGATCGGGCCACGATCCGCATGGCCTCCGCCAGAATGGCCGCGCGCTCGTCGGCGGAGGCGGGAGAGTTGGCGAGGAAGACGGCCACGGCGTATGTCCGGCCGTCCGCCAGGGTGACCAGGCCCATGTCGTTCGTGGCGACCGTGATTCCGAAGTTGGTTCCCGACGTGCCGGTCTTGTGGGCCAGCCGGGCGCCCTCCGGAAGACCCGCCTTCAACCGGTCGGGTCCGGTCTTTGTCTCGGTCATCAGGTCGAGCAGCAGGCGGGTCGAGGTCGGCGAGACGAGATCCCCGCGTTGCAGGGCGACCAGAAACCTCAAGGCCCCGGCGGCGGTGATGGTGTCGCGAGAGTCGGCCTGATAGCGGGTCCATGCGGCCCGCCGCTCCGCTTCGGGGACGGTCCTGTAGGCGCGCGAGAACGGCTCGGCGGTTCGCCAGTCAGGCTGGAAGGCAGGCATGCCGAGCGCCTGGACCTGAAGCTCGCGCTCGTATCGGTCGACGTCTACCCCGGTGACGCCCCTGGACCTCAGCCAGGCCGTCAGCGCCGTTGGCCCGCCGATCCTGCGCATCAGCACATCGGCGGCCGTGTTGTCGCTGTCCCGCACGGCCGCCGTCAGCAGGTCGCGGATCGTGTAGCGATCCTTGGCCGGCCAGGCGGCGGCGACAGGGCTGAGTTGCGGGGCCATGTCCGCCTCGGTCAGCACCACCACATCGCCGAGGGAAAGCTGGCCGGCGTCGACCCGGGCCAGCACGGCCGCGCCGAGGGGAGCCTTGAACACGCTCTGCATCGGATAAGCCCCCGTGGGATCGTTCATCCAGGGGGCTCCGCCGTCCACCGCCTGAATGGCGACCTGCAGCCTCGCTGGCCGGGCGCGCTCGGCGAGCTGGCCAACCTCCTCCTCGAGGCGGGCGACATCCAGGGTCGGCCTGGGCTCAGGAGGCGCCGAGCGGGCAGCGCCGCAGGCGGAGAGCACGACACAGGCGGCGAGGAGGAGAGATCTCATGCCGCCAGCGTAGCGCTCTGGATCGCGGTTCGACAGGGGGCGGGGAGGTAGTCTAGGAAGCGGCAATGTCTGCACCGTCCCCCGCCGTCATCCTCAGCACCCCCCAGCTGGCCGAAAATATCGGCGCCGTCGCCCGGGTCATGGCCAACTTCGGCCTCTCCGACCTGCGGCTGGTCACGCCGCGTGACGGCTGGCCGCAGGAGCGGGCCTGGGCCAGCGCCTCGGGCGCCAACTGGCCGCTCGACAATGCCCGGGTGTTCGGCTCTGTGGCCGAGGCCATCGCCGACCTGACCCTGGTATTCGCCACCACCGCCCGCAATCGCGAGACCCAGCTTCCGGTCCTGACCCCGCGCCAGGCCGCCGCCGACCTGCACGCCCGCGTCGCCGCGGGTCAGGCGGTCGGCATGCTGTTCGGAGGCGAGCGGGCCGGGCTGGAAACCGCCGACATCGCGCTGTGTCAGGGCATTGTCACCATCCCGGTCGATGAACGGTTCCGCTCGCTCAACCTGGCCCAGGCGGTGGCGCTGAACGCCTATGAGTGGCGGCTTGGCGTTGATGAGACGCCGCGCCAGGCCTTCGCCCACAACGCCCTGCCGCCCGCCGATCAGGCGGCGATGATGGGTCTCTACGAGCATCTGGAGAGCGAGCTGGACGAAGCCGGCTTCTTCCATCCCCCTGAAAAACGCCCCTCGATGACCCGCAACCTGCGCGTCGCCCTGGGCCGGGCCAGCTTCACGGACCAGGAGGTCAGCACCTTTCGCGGGGTGATCACCGCCCTGTCGCGGGGGCGGGGCCGGGTGCTGGCCAAGCTGGCGGCTCAGAAGGCGGCGGCGGAGGGGTCGAAGGACAAGACCTGACCGGGTCGTTTCTCCTTGGCGAAATGAAACCGTTCGGTATCATTTCGCCAACCAGGGAGAGAGCGCGATGAATCGTCGGGACATGATGATCGCCATGGGCGGGGTCGGAGCCATGTCGCTGTTGGGCGCGGGCCGCGCCGTTGCCGGCGAGGGTTCAACGAACGGGCCGGACGCTGCGGTCGCGATGGCGCGGGACGCCTGGATCTACGGCCTGCCGCTGATCGAGATGGCGGCCACCCGCGCCAAGCACATGGGGGCGGGGGCTCCGGCCAACTCCTTCTTTGGCGGTCGCGGCCTGGCCACGCCGGCGGACCGGACCGTCACCAACCCCAACAACGACACCCTCTATCTCGTCGCCTGGCTGGACCTGACCCAGGGGCCCGTCAGCCTGACCATTCCCGACATCGCCGACCGCTACTGGTCGCTGGCGGTGATGGATATGTACAGCAACAACAATGCGGTCCTGGGCAGCCGCACCGTCGGGCCGGTCGGCGGGACCTTTACGCTGGTGGGTCCTGACCAGCCGCTGTCGGGGCCCAACCCGATCCGCATCGCCACCCCGCACGCCTGGGCCCTGGCGCGGGTCCTGGTCGATGGACCGGAGGACGTGGACAAGGCCCGCGCCCTGTTGAAGGGGTTCAAGCTCGCCGGAAAGGCGGGACCTCGTCCGGAACCCTTCGCGAGCCGGACCGCCGATCCGGCCGACTACTTCGAGAGCGTTCGACGGCTGATGAAGGCCAATCCGCCGCCGGCGACCGATCAGGCCATCCTGCGCCGCTGCGCGCCCCTGCTGGTGGACGGGACGGCGGTCGATCCGGCGGCGATGGCGACCGGCGTGGCCGAGGCCAGATCCCTGATCCGCAACGGCCGGACGCACGACAGCGGCGAGGACGGCTGGATCTATCCCCGGTTCAATCTCGGCGACTATGGCCAGGACTACGGCTATCGCGCGGCTGTCGCGCTGGGCGGTCTGGCGGCGTTGCCGCGCGCCGAGGCCATCTATCTGCGGTCGAAAGGGGAGCAGGACGGGGTCTTTGTCAGCGATCGGACCTGGCGGCTGTCGATGCCCGCCGATGTGCCGGTGGACGCCTTCTGGTCGCTGTCGATGTATGAGGCGACCGCCGACGACCATTTCTTCCTCACCGAGAACCCCCTGAACCGCTATGCGATCGGCGACCGCACCCGCGGCCTGGTCCGACGGCCGGACGGCGGCGTCGACATCTGGATCAGCCGCACCGATCCTGGCGGACCGCGCAGCGCCAATTGGCTGCCCGCGCCCAGGTCAGGGCCGTGGATCGTCACCTGGCGCGCCTATCTGCCCAGGGTCGAACTGGTCAACGGCGGCTGGAAGCTGCCCCCGATGGTCGCCGTCTGAGCCCCTCTTTTTAGGGGCGACGACGCCCCGGTGTTGCCTATCCTGATCCGGTAATCGGGAGATCGGCATGGGTATTGGCGTGAAGATGAGCCGTCTGGCGGCGGCGCTGGCAGTGACGGTGCTTGTGACAGGGGCGGCCTGGGCGGCGCCGGCGAATGATCCGCTGGCCCTGGTGCAAAGCCTCTATGCCGACAGCCACGCGGCGGATGAGGAGCCCGCCGCCGGCCCGGAGGACGAGCCCTCGATCTATGGCGCCAGCCTGCGCGCCCTGTTCGCCGTCGACGCCGGGCGCGACATGAACAACCTCGATTTCGACTGGGTGTCCGGCGGCCAGGATCTGCCCGACTATCAGGGCCTGAAGATCGTTCTGGTTTCGAAGAGCGAAACCGCGGCCAGGGTCAGGGTCACCTTCCGGAACTATTCCGACCCCAGAGAGCGCGACATCGACCTGGTCACCGAAGATGGTCGGTGGGTGATCGAGGACGTCTATCTGAAGACCCCGGAGAAGGCCTGGTTGAGCCGGATCCTGGTCGAGAACCGCCAGGACTAGAGCAGGGCGATTTGAGGGGATCAAATTGCCCCGCTCCAGACCCTTGACGGTCGCGCGTTTGATCCGATCGCCGGTTCCCACCGATCGGAACGCGCTCTGGGTTTTCTTCCGCCGCTGCATTCCCATCTAGACGGCATGACAGCCGCTGAACTCCTGTGCCGATTGCCGATCCCCATCCTGCAGGCGCCGATGCTGGGGGCTTCCGGTGTAGAGATGACCATTGCTGTCAGCGAAGCCGGGGGCATGGGCGCCCTGGCCGCCGGCGCATTGACGCCTGACGACATCGTAGAACAGAGCGCCGCCATTCGGCAGCGGACGGCGGCGCCGTTTTCGGTGAACCTGCTTGTGGTTCGACCGGCTGCTCCCGACGGCGCGACGGTGGCCGCGGCCATGGAGCGGCTCCGGCCGTGGCGCGAGCGTCTCGGTCTCGAGGCGCCGCCAACGCCCAACAGCTTCGCGCCGGACTTTGACGACCAGTTCGCGGCCCTGCTCCGGGCGGCGCCGCCGGTCGCCTCCTTCGCCTTCGATCTTCTCAGTCGGCCTCAGGTCGAGGCGTTGCAGGCCCGCGGGACCCTGGTGGTCGGAACCGCCACGACCGTGGCCGAAGCCCGGGCCTGGGCGGCGCTGGGCGTCGACGCCATATGCGCCCAGGGCGGCGAGGCGGGCGGCCATCGGGGTGAGTTTCTCAAACCCGGACCGGGCAGTCTGATCGGGACTATGGCGCTCACGGCCAACATTCACGCCGTGGTGGACCTGCCGGTCATCGCCGCCGGAGGGATCATGAACGGTCGCGGCGTAGCGGCGGTCCTGGCGCTGGGCGCCGCCGCGGCCCAGATGGGCACCGCCTTCCTCTTGAGTGATGAGGCGACGATCAGCGCCGCCTGGAGGGACAGGATCGAGACTGTCGGAGACGACCCCACTGTCGTCACTCGGGCCTTCACCGGCCGGAATGCGCGGGGCATCGACAACGGCTTCATCCGCGACATGAGGCAGGATGAGGATCATGTTCCCGCCTATCCTGTGCAGAACCGTCTGACCCGGGAACTGCGCGCCGCTGCGGCCGAAGCCGGCGAGTCGGAGATGCTGTCCCTGTGGGCCGGGCAGGGCGTTTCCCTGGCGCGGGCCGGCTCGGCGGGCGATCTGGTCCAGCGCTGGTGGGAAGAGGCCAGGGCCGCGTCGCGGGAAGTTCATGAGCGAACACATGGACGCGGCGACCTGAGACGCTAGGTTGCGGCAAACGCCCTACCGGAGAGTCGCCCCATGAAGACCCGCGCCGCCGTCGCCTTCGAAGCCAAGAAGCCCCTGGAAATCGTCGAGGTTGATCTGGAAGGTCCCCGCGCCGGCGAGGTGCTGGTCGAGATCAAGGCGACCGGCGTCTGTCACACCGACGCCTACACCCTGGACGGCCTCGACTCCGAGGGCATCTTCCCCTCGATCCTGGGCCATGAAGGCGCCGGGGTGGTTCTGGAAGTCGGCGCCGGCGTCACCAGCGTCGCGCCGGGCGACCACGTCATCCCGCTCTACACGCCCGAATGCCGGCAGTGCAAAAGCTGCCTGTCGCGCAAGACCAACCTCTGCACCGCCATTCGCGCCACCCAGGGCAAGGGCCTGATGCCGGACGGCACCAGCCGCTTCAGCTACAAGGGCCAGCAGATCGCCCACTACATGGGCTGCTCCACCTTCGCCAACCACACGGTCCTGCCCGAGATCGCCCTGGCCAAGATCCGCAAGGACGCGCCCTTCGACAAGGCCTGCTACATCGGCTGCGGGGTCACCACCGGCGTCGGCGCCGTGGTCAACACGGCCAAGGTCGAGCCGGGCGCCAACTGCATCGTCTTTGGCCTCGGCGGCATCGGGCTGAACGTGATTCAGGGGTTGAAACTGGTCGGGGCAGGGATGATCGTCGGCGTCGACATCAATCCTGACCGCGAGGAATGGGGCCGCCGCTTCGGCATGACCCATTTCGTCAATCCCAAGGACGTGGATGGCGACATCGTCGCCCATCTGGTCGCCCTGACCGACGGCGGCGCCGACTACACCTTCGACGCCACCGGCAATGTCACCGTCATGCGCCAGGCGCTGGAAGCCTGCCACCGGGGCTGGGGTGAGAGCATCATCATCGGCGTGGCCGAGGCCGGCAAGGAGATCGCCACCCGGCCGTTCCAGCTGGTCACCGGTCGCACCTGGAAGGGCACGGCCTTCGGCGGCGCGCGCGGTCGCACCGACACCCCGAAGATCGTCGAGTGGTACATGGACGGCAAGATCGAGATTGACCCGATGATCACCCACACCCTGCCGCTGGAAGACATCAACAAGGCGTTCGACCTGATGCACGCCGGCGAGAGCATCCGCAGCGTGGTGGTGTTTTGAGGCGAAGAGGGTGGGACATCTTTGTCTTTGATGTCGAGTGTCTACTGCGGACGCCGTTGACCTACGAAGACTGGCGGGAGGAACTTACTGAGTGGCTGGAGGATCACGATTATCGAGATCCTGAGGTTTCGACGGAGCCTGTCGCGGCGTGGTTCAGACAGTTGGCCAGCCTATATCGTCCCCTTTGGGAAACTGAGGATGGCGCGCGGTACTTTGTGGGTGAAACCGGGGTTCATGTCGCGTTTTCGGTTGAAAACGATGAGCTTGCCATCGGAGTTGCCGAAAAGTGGGCGCGGTGCTTTGGGCTTGGCTACCAGCTCTTCCAGCATTCGGGGCAGTCAATTTTTGTTCCGAGCGGACAGGGCGGCTATCGCGAACTTCGAACCGTGCACCCTGACAGGGTTGGCTGGCGTCCGGACTGACGGGCAATTGAGTTAAGGGTGCACGCATGACTGTCGAAATCCTCGCCACCCACCGCGTCCACGGCGGCGCGCTGCGCTACTGCCGGCACGACAGCGCCGCAACCGGCACGCCGATGACGTTCAGCATCTTCACCCCGCCGAGCGACGGTCCGTTTCCGGTTCTCGTCTGGCTGTCGGGACTGACCTGCACGGAGGAAAACTTCACAACCAAGGCCGGCGCCTACGGGGCCGCCGCCGCGCACGGCGCCATGATCGTCGCGCCCGACACCAGCCCGCGCGGCGAGGGCGTGGCCGATGATGCGGCCTATGACCTGGGGCAGGGGGCCGGCTTTTACCTCGACGCTACCCAGGCGCCCTGGACCCCGCACTTCCGGATGGAAGCCTACATCACCCAGGACCTGCTGAAGGCCGTGGACGGCGCCTTCCCAACCGACCCCGCCCGGCGCGGCGTCTTCGGTCACAGCATGGGCGGGCACGGGGCGCTGACCCTGGCGCTCAAGTATCCTGATCTCTTCAAATCGGTCTCCGCCTTCGCCCCGATCGTCTCGCCGACCCGCTGCCCCTGGGGCGAGAAGGCCTTCACCGCCTATCTGGGCGAGGACCGCACGGCCTGGGCGGGGCACGACGCCTGTCTTCTGATCGAGGCGGGGGTCGCGCGCGGACGGTTCGACGACATCCTGGTGGACCAGGGACTGGCCGATCCATTCCTCGAGGGCCAGCTGAAGCCCGAGCTACTTGAGGCCGCCTGCGCCGCCGCCGGCCAGACCCTGACCCTGCGCCGCCAGCCCGGCTACGATCACAGCTACTTCTTCATGGCCAGCTTCATCGCCGACCACATCGCCTGGCACGCCGCGCGCCTGTAGAGCTGGCGCCGCTTGCGCTTGACTTCGCCCGTCCCGGTGAGCATAAGCGCGCCTTTCCAGCCGCCGGGCGTCGCTCGCGTGGCCGGAAAGCCATACGGGTGATCCGAAGCCGCCGTTGAGATCGCGCCTCCATTAGGGGAGGGGCCGGCCCGGGTCGATATTGAAGAGTGACCTATGTCCAAGCGCCACAGCGCCAAATACAAAATCGACCGCCGGATGGGCGAAAACATCTGGGGTCGTCCGAAGTCCCCGGTCAACAAGCGCTCCTACGGCCCCGGCCAGCACGGCCAGCGTCGCAAGTCCAAGGTCTCCGACTTTGGCCTGCAGCTGAAGGCCAAGCAGAAGCTCAAGGGCTACTACGGCAACCTGACTGAAAAGCAGTTCGCCCGCACCTACACCGAGGCCGCCCGTCGCAAGGGCAACACCTCCGAGAACCTGATCTCGCTGCTGGAAAGCCGTCTGGACGCGGTGGTCTACCGCGCCAAGTTCGTGCCGACCGTTTTCGCGGCCCGTCAGTTCGTCAACCACGGCCACGTGCTGGTCAACGGCAAGCGCGTCAACATCGCCTCCTACCGGGTCAAGCCGGGCGACGTGGTGTCGGTGCGTGAACGCTCGCGCAGCATGGCTCTGGTTCTGGAAGCTCTGGGCTCGGCCGAGCGCGACCACCCCGAATACATCACCGTGGACCTGCGCGCCTTCTCGGCGACCTTCGTCCGCGCTCCGGAACTGGCCGAAGTGCCCTACCCGGTGAAGATGGAACCGAACCTGGTCGTCGAATTCTACGCTTCCTAAGGCGTCGGATCAGACCAGCAGGATTGGGGGCCCCGGAGCGATCCGGGGTCCTTTTTCCATGGCGCTTCTGGCGGCCGGCTATCCGGACACGGACGCCGTTCCGGCCAGTCATGATGGCCAAGGCTGGACAAGAAGCCCGGCTGTGGCATTGGTTGATCGATGACACGCCGCCACGCCCTGCTCGCCGCCCTGTTACTGGTCTCCGCCTGCGCGACCAAGGCCGTCTATTCCTCGCCGGATGCGGGGATGGTCGAGCTGGAGCCGCTGCTCGGGGCGGAGGTGCGGGCCGACGCCTTGAAGATACGCGTCACCTCCAATGGCTGCACCAGCAAGGAGGATTTCGTCTTCTTCGTCGAGCGGGAAGGCGATCGGGCCGCCGTCGCCTTCGGGCGCAAGAAGATCGACGTCTGCAAGGCCGCGCCCCGGCCGGTCGAGATCGCCTTCACCTACGAGGAGCTGGGGCTCAAGCCCAGCCAGGCGGTGGCCATCGTCAACCCGCTGTCGGCGCGCTGAACATCGTCTCCATCCACTCCGGGACACGCACCGGACGGCGGCTGATCGCGTCGATCAGGCACCATTCGGAGCGGCCCTGGGCGCACATCTCGCCGTCGGGACCATCGATCCGGTAGAAGCGATCCATGCGCGGGCCGCGGCGCTCGCCGATCCAGGTGACCGAGGTCGCGCTCTCGTGCGGCAGCAGGGCGCGCCGGTAGTCCAGTTCATGGCGCAGCGCCACCCACGCCCACCGGTTCTGTTCCTCGTCGGGAAGGCGGGCGCGCCAGTGGCCGGTGGCCAGATCCTGCATCCAGCCGAGATAGACCACGTTGTTCACATGGCCGTTCTCGTCGATGTCTGCGGCGGTCGGCGTGAAGTCGAGATGAAAGGTCTGGCGACCCTCGGGCGGGGTCAGGGTGCGGCTCACGCCGGCAGAACGCCCTGGCTTTCAAGGAAGGGACGCAGCTCGCCGGCCTGATACATTTCCCGCACGATGTCGCACCCGCCGACCAGTTCGCCCTTCACATAAAGCTGGGGAATGGTGGGCCAGTCGCTGAAGGTCTTGATGCCCTGACGCAGCGCCTCGCTCTGCAGGACATCGACGCCGGTGAAATCGACCTCGAGGTGGTCGAGAATCTGCACCACGGTGGCGGAGAAACCGCAGCGCGGCTGTTCCGGCTCGCCCTTCATGAACAACAGCACCGGATGCTCGGCGACGGCCTTGGCGATGAAGGCCTGGACCGGATCGGAACGATCCTGGGCGGGATTGGCGGCGTCGGACATGGAACTTCCTCTTGGCGGACAGTCCCTCAGCTAGGCGCCGCAAGGCTCCGGGTCAAGGCGGGGAGAGCGTCCCGGGCCCTGGTCAGGATCGCTGCTCGCCGGAAAAGCGGGCCATCTCGATCTGGGCGGTCACTCCGGTCGGCAGTTCCCGCTCCGGCACGGCGGCCAGGCGTTTGATCCGCTCGACCGAGTCGGCCTCGATCCGCACGGTCGTCACCGCCGGCTCGAACAGGGCGAAGGCGACGCAGATTTCCTCGCCGGTCCAGCCCGGGTTGCCTTCCAGGAAGTGATAGGCGCTGTTGTTGCTGACCTTCGGCTTCTTTCGGAACCAGCCCTTGGGAATCAGGCTGGGGCCTCCCGCGTCGCTGAGGCTCTGGGGAAAGGCGTCGTGGGCGATCACCGCCAGATTGCGCTGCGAGGCCAGCTTGAGGCGGTGGCGGTCGCGCCAACCCGACATCAGGCTGTAGGGGGTGACCAGGCAATCGACGCCCTCGGACGCCACGGCCTGGTCGGCCAGGTCATCGACCGCGGCCAGTCCGATCTGTCGGACCATGCGGACCTGCTTGAGCAGGCGCGCCGGCGCGACCTGAACGCCCTCGGAAAGGATGAGCAGATCGAAATACTCTGTTCCGAGCCGGTGCAGCATCGCCTCCACGGCCTGCTCCAGATCGCCATGCGCGGGCGCCTTCCAGGCGATGAACACCAGCCGCCGCTCGACCGTGGAAAGGGCCTGACGAAGGCCGTCGACAACCGCGTCGCCATTGCCGTCCAGTTCAAAGGTGTTGATCCCGGCCGACATCGCGGCCGTCAGAATATCGAACCAGTGTCGGGCGGAGGCGAGGGGGCGATCGTTGAGCAGCAGGGAGACGGTCGAGACCGCCATGCCGTAGGTCGCGCCGAAGGGGCGGTAGCGCATGATCGGCCTCAGGCGCCCGGGGCGGCGGTCTCGAGGGCCAAGGCGTGCAGTTCGCCGCCCAGCACATCGGCCAGGGCGCGGTTCACCAACTGATGCTGCCGCACGCGGGGCAGGCCGGCAAAGGCGCCGGAGACGATGCGGGCGCGGTAGTGATCGCCGTCGCCGGCCAGATCGGTGACGATGATCTCGGCGTCCGGGAAGGCGTCGCGAAGGCGGCGCTCCAGGTCGGCTTGCAGCATGGGCAAAGGGACACTCCTGATAGACACGGCCAGTTTGGCGGTTAATGCTTAACACGTTTCAAAAGGGGGACGGGATGGCGGAGCAAGTCATTCGATGGGCGTTGAAGAGCCTGGCGTTGGTCGGGATGACCCTGAGCCTGGGCGCCTGCAATATGGTCATCACGGCGGAGCCGACCTTCTCGGCGGAGGACGCGGGCGGCGCGGCTGGCTTGCGAACCGGTCTGTGGGTCAATGTCGACAAAGGCTGCGATGTCGATCTGGCCAAACCGGCCTCGACCTGGCCCAAATGCGCCAACTGGGTGGTGGTCAAGCCTGACGCGCTGTCGGGAACCAACGAGAACGGCAAACCCTTCAGCGCCCCCTACGTCCTGGCGGCGGGCGATCCGCGGGTCATGCAGCTGGCGCTGACCGAGCCCGAAAGCAAGGAGACCCTGTACCTCTACCTCGGTCTCAAGCCCTTGAAGGTCGATGCCGATGGCCAGATCACCGAATACACCGGCTGGATCGTGCAGTGCGGGCCGCCGCCGCCCAAGGACGCCAAGAAGGCCGACGGCATGCCCCGCTTCGGAACGCTTGAACCCTTTCCGGGCATGATCATGGATGATCAGCAGTCCGGTTGCAGTCCCGACAGCAAGGCGGCCCTGATCAAGGCGGCGGGGCTGAGCGAGGCCTATGACCTCGACAACAAGGGCAAGGTGAATCGCTGGCTGAGGGACGGGGAGAACTGAGCCCCTAGACAATCACGCGACTCTCACGCACTGTTCACGGGGGCGTGAGGAGGTCGTGATGAGACTGATGTGCGTTTCCATTGGGCTGGCCTGCCTGACCCTGGCCGCCTGCAATGATGATGTCCTGACAACCCGTGCGCCATTGATCGCGGCCGAGGATGGCCAGGCGCTTCCGGTCGCGCGCGATGGCGTGTGGGCGGCGGAGGGCGGGTGCGACGTGGATCGCGGCCAACCGTTGCCGGCCTGGCGGGACTGCGGCGGCTTCATCGTGCGGCGCGGGCGGGTGGCGCACCCGGACGAGGCGGCGGACGGCGATCCGGCGATGCTGAAGGCGGCCCGGATCGGGGTCGAGCCAGGGTTCCAGATCGCCCAGGACAGCGGCGGCAACTACTATGGATACTATGGCGTCGATGGCGTGCGGCTGGACGGGGCCGGGCGGATGGTCGCCCTGCGGGTCTGGCGGCTGAAGTGCGGGCCGCCGCCGCCGGATGGCAGCCGCACGGCCGGGGGCAAGCCGCGCTATCAGACGATGGAGCCCTATCCCGGCGTCGAGGTCGAGGAGGGCGGCTGCGCAGCCAAGGGGCGCGAGGGGCTGATCGCCGCCGCGCGGGCCAGCCGGGCGGACCCGAAGGGGAACCGGTCCGGCGCGGACGGCTATCGGTGGGTGCGGTCGGAGACGCCGGCCGACTGGCCCGAGGCGGTTCCGGTGAGAGGGACGGCGGAGGACAAGTCCTGAAGGGCCGGCCGCGGGGTCTCTCTGCTGTTGCTCCTGTTGGTCACGGCCGGCCTCTCGGCTGTGAGGAGGCGGTGGCGGCCCGGCCGATCCTGAAGGGCCTCCAGGTCGCCGCCGCCCCGCCGCCCGGGCATTAGTCGACCATCGCCGAGTAGATGATGTTCTTCAGCTGGCCCCGGAAGTTGAAGGTGCCCGACGGCATCAGCTGGGTCATGAACACCACGCTCAGCTCCTCATGCGGATCGACCCAGAAGATGGTCGAGGCGGCGCCGCCCCAGTAGAAGTCGCCTTCGCCCAGGCCGCCGGTGGTGACCACATCCATGGTGCTGGCGAAGCCCAGCCCGAAGCCGACGCCCTTGTTGCTGGTCTCGGAGAAGGAGCCGAGGGCGAACTCGGTCAGGTCCTGGTTGTCGGGCAGGTGGTTGCGGGTCATCAGGTCCAGGGTGCGGGGACCAAGGATGCGGGCGCCGTCCAGTTCGCCGCCGCGCCGCAGCATCTCGCAGAAGCGCATGTAGTCGGCCGTGGTGCCGGTCAGGCCGCCGCCGCCGGACAGGAACTTCGGCGGTTCGAGATAGGCGCTGGTCGCCGGATCGTCGATCACCTCCAGGCTCTTGTCGGGATTGCGCCGGTAATTGGCCGCGAAGCGATGGGCCTTCTCGGGGGCCACCTGGAAGGCGGTGTCGACCATGCCCAGCGGAGCGAAGATCACGTCCTGCAGGTATTTGTCGAACGGCATGCCGCTGATCCGCTCGACCAGCGCCCCGCAGACGTCGGTCGACAGCGAATACATCCACTGGGTTCCGGGCTGATAGAGCAGGGGAACCTGGGCCAGCTTGCCCATGAACTCGGGCAGGGTGTCGGCCCCGCCCATGCTGCGGATCTTCAGGGCGCGATAGGCCTTGTCGACCGGATGCTGGATGCCGACGCCCGGAAGACCGCCGCCGTAGGTCAGGCCGCCGGTGTGGCAGAGCATGTCGCGCATGCTGACCGGCCGGTCCAGCGGCGCGGTGACGGTGTCCTCGCCCTCGCCGGACACCCAGACGCGCTGGGCCTTCCACTCGGGGAAGAAACGTTCGACCGGGTCATCCAGCTGGAAGAAGCCGCGCTCGAACAGGGTCATCAGGGCGACCGAGGTGATCGGCTTGGTCATCGAATAGATGCGGAAGATGGTGTCCTCGGTCAGCGGCTTGTTCCGCTCCAGGTCCATCTTGCCGAACACGGCGTTGTAGGCGGCGTGGCCGTGGCGGGTGACGGCGATCTGGCATCCGGCGATCTTGCCGGGATCGATGTAGTTGCGGGTCAGGTGCTCGCCGATGCGTTCCAGGCGGCTGCTGTCCAGCCCCGTCCACTTTGATTGGGCGTCCATGGTCGTTTCGCTCCCGGCTTTATGGTTCGTTGCCGCCATCATGACCGACGCGGCTTGCCGGGGCCAAGTCGAAATTGCGGTATGGCCCGCTCAGGCGGCCACGACCATGCCGCCGGCCAGCAGTTCGACCCGCCCGGCCAGCGCCAGTTCGGTCAGGGCCGCCAGCACCAGAGGCGCAGGAGCCCCGACCGTGCGCACCAGCTCATCGCGCGACACCGGCGTCACGCTGACCAGATCCGCCAGCCGCTCGCGCACCGGATCGACATCGCCGTCGGCCACGCCCGGACCGATCCAGGTCGTATCCCGCTCGCGCACCCTCGCCTCGCGCAGGGCCCGCATCACATCGTCAACGCCCTCGCACAGGGCCGCGCCCTGACGGATCAGGTCGTTGGTCCCCTTCGCGCGGGGATCCAGCGGCGATCCGGGCACCGCCAACACCTCGCGGCCCTGTTCGGCGGCCAGGCGGGCGGTGATCAGCGAGCCGGAGCGCATCTCCGCCTCGACCACCACCACCGCCTGCGACAGGCCGGAGATGATCCGGTTGCGGCGGGGAAAATCCCGGGCCTGGGCGCGATAACCCGGCGGGCTTTCCGAGACGATGGCGCCGCCCGATGCGATGCGGGCGTGCAGACCGGCGTGGTCCGGCGGATAGATGTCGTCGGCGCCGCCGCCGAGCACGGCGATGGTTCCCGTCGGCAAGGCGCCCTCATGGGCCGCGCCGTCGATGCCCCGGGCCAGGCCCGAGACGACGGTGACGCCGGCCTCGCCCAGCTGCGCGGCGAGGCCTCGCGCGAACCGCTGGCCCGCGGCCGAGGCGATCCGGGCGCCGACGATGGCGGCGGTGGGACGGGCGGCCAGGCTGATATCGCCGATCACCCAGATCAGCGGCGGCGGCGGATCGAGGACCGCCAGCATGCGCGGGAAATCCGTCTCGGCCGAACAGAGTAGACGGGCGCCGATGGCCGCCCCCGCCGCCAGTTCGCGCCGGGCCTCGTCAGGCGTCGGCGTGCGCAGTGGGCGGGCGCGTCCGCCGCGCCGGGCCAGATCCGGCAGGACCTCGAGCACCGCCTTGGCCGAGCCGTAGCGATGCAGCAGCTGTTCGAAGGTGACCGGCCCCACCTGTTCGGTGCGGGCCAGGCGCAGCCAGGCGAGGCGCTCCTCGTCGGTCACGCCGCCGGGGGCTCTGGCGCGACGGCCTTCTTCGCGCCGATCCTTGGCTCCTGGCCCTTGAGCAGGCGGCTGATGTTCTCACGATGCCGGATCAGCACCAGCACCCCCATGAACACCGCCAGCACCGTGACCGGATAGGGCTGCTCGGTGGCCAGGCAGAAGAAGGGGGCCAGGACCACGGCGGTCAGGGCCGCGAGGGAGGAAATGCGGAACAGGAAGGCCATCGCCAGCCAGGTCGCCCCGGCCAGCAGGCCGGCCGGCCAGGCGATCGCCAGCATGGTGCCGAAGAAGGTCGCCACCCCCTTGCCGCCCTTGAACTTCAGCCACACCGGGAACAGGTGGCCGGTGAAGGCGCCGCCGGCCGCCAGGGCCATGGCCAGCGGCGTCCAGTGGGTCAGCAGACCCGCCAGCAGAACGGCCAGGGCGCCCTTGCCGCTGTCACCGATCAGGGTCAGGGCCGCCAAGTCCTTTCGGCCGGTGCGCAACACGTTGGTCGCGCCGATGTTCCCGGAGCCGACCGTGCGGATGTCGATCCCGGCCAGGCGGGCGGCGATGAAGCCGAAGGGGATCGAACCCAGCAGATAGCCGCCGACCGTGACCAGCAGCAGCGTCAGGAGCGCGGCGTTCGCCAGAGATTGCATGACAGTCCTCCCGGGGGCGACGATGCGGCGTCAGGGGCGGCGCCGCAAGGGCTGATGATGGCTACTGCGGCGCCCGATAGACCACCCGGCCATCGACCAGGGTCATCAGCACCTGACCCTGCAGCCGGCGACCGTCAAAGGCCGAGTTCTTGGACTTGGAGCGCAGCTTGTCGGCGTCGACCACGACCGGGGCGTTGATGTCGCACAGCACCAGATCGGCGGGCGCGCCCGGCGCCAGGCGTCCGGTCTGCAGGCCCAGCAGCCCGGCCGGGGCCAGGGTCACCGAACGGATCAGATCAATCAACGAGATCCGCTCGTCATGGAACAGGGACAGCAGCGCCGGCAGCAGGGTTTCCAGCCCGACCGATCCGGGCGCCGCCTCGTCGTAGGGCAGCCGCTTGTCCTCGGCGGGGGCGGGGGCATGGGCCGAGACGACAACATCGATCAGCCCCTCGGCGAGGGCGTCGATCAAGGCCTGGCGATCGGCCTCGGCGCGCAGCGGCGGGTCCAGCTTGGCGAAGGTGCGGTAGTCGCCGATGTCCAGTTCGTTGAAGCTGAGGTGGTTGATCGAGACGCTGGCGTGAACCCGCACGCCCCGTCCCTTGGCGCGGCGCAGGGAGTCCAGGGCGTCGGCCGTGGTGATCTGGTCGACCAGCAGCCGTCCGCCGGTCAGCTCGGCCAGGGCCAGGTCCCGCTCCAGCATGATCCGTTCGGCCGCCGGCGGGGCCGCGGGCAGGCCCAGACGGGCGGCGAAGTCTCCCTCGGTCGCGGCGGCGCCCCGGGTCAGCCAGGGATCGGCCGGGCGATGGGCAAGCAACATGCCGAAGCTGTTTGCATAGGCGAGGATGCGCCGAAAAACCCTTGAATCAACGATGGAATTATCGCCATCAGTGACATAGACGCAGCCGGCGTCCCGCATCAGGCCCAGTTCCGCCAGTTGTTCGCCCTTGAGGTCCCTCGTGGCGGCGCCGGCGGGATAGACGTGGACCAGTTCGATGTCCCGGGCCCGTCGCAGGATGAAGTCGACCATCGCCGGATCATCGACCGCGGGCAGGGTGTCGGGCTGGACCACCATCGAGGTGACGCCCCCGGCCGCGGCGGCCAGGGCGGCGGATTTGAGCGTTTCCTTCGGTTCCGCCCCAGGTTCGCCGGTCTTGACCCGCAGATCGACCAGCCCAGGCGAAAGCATGGCGCCGTTGCAGTCGACGACGCGAATATCCGCCGACAGGTCCTTGAAATCCTTGCCCTTGGAGACGTCCGCGATCACCCCTTCAGCCACCACCAGGGCGCCGGGCCCGTCATAGCGGCTTTCCGGATCGACCAGCCGGGCGTTGACGAAGGCGGTGGGCTGGGCGCGGGCCATCAGTGGTTCTCCAGCCGGCGGGCGAGGCTGGCCAGCACCGCCATGCGCGCGGCGACCCCCATCTCCACCTGGTTCTGGATCAGGCTGATTTCCGGATCGTCGGCGACGTCGGAATCGATCTCCACCCCCCGGTTCATCGGCCCCGGATGCATTACACGGGCGCCGGGCGCGGCGTAGGAAAGCCGTTCGCGATCAAGGCCGTAGAAGCGGAAGTACTCACGGGTCGACGGCACCAGGGCGCCCTGCATCCGCTCCAGCTGCAGACGCAGCATCATCACCACATCGACGCCCTTGAGCCCCGATTTCATGTCGTGGAAGATTTCCACCCCCCAGTCCTCGGCCCCGGGCGGGATCAGGGTCGGAGGGCCGACCAGCCGCACCTGGGCGCCCAGGATGCTCAGCATCGCCACATTGGACCGCGCCACGCGGCTGTGGGCGACATCGCCGCAGATGGCCACCCGCAGACCGTTCACCGCCCCGAAAGCGCGACGCATGGCCAGGGCGTCCAGCAGGGCCTGGGTGGGGTGTTCATGCTGGCCGTCGCCGGCGTTGACCACGCTGCAGCCCACCTTCTGCGCCAGGAGGGCGGCGGCGCCCGAGGAGGCGTGGCGCACGATCAGCAGGTCGGGCTGCATCGCATTGAGCGTGACGGCGGTGTCGATCAGCGTCTCGCCCTTGGACATCGAGGAGGTCTTGGGGCTCATGTTGACGGTGTCGGCGCCCAACCGCTTGCCGGCCAGCTCGAAACTGGACTGGGTGCGGGTCGAGGACTCGAAGAACAGGTTCATCATCGTCCTGCCCTTGAGCAGGTCGAGCTTCTTGGAGGTCTGGCGATTGAAGTCGACGAAGCTGTCGGCCAGGTCGAGCAGTTCGCCCAGCTGGACGATGTCGAGGTCGGCGGCGGACAGGAAATGACGTTGGGGGAAGGGGAAGGTCCTGGCTCGGACCTCGTCGATTCCCGGGGTGTGTTCCGTCATGGGCCGCCCTCATAGAGCCCCGGGGAGATTCCGCCAAGTCAGGGCAGGTGAAAGACGATCAAAAGGGCGGGAATGGTCAGCAGGCTGGCGGCGGTGGTGAAGGCGACAATCCCCGCCATCAGCGGCGCGTCGCCGCCCATCTGTCGCGCCAGCACATAGGAGGCGGCGGCGCCCGGGGCCGATCCGACCAGCAGGGCGATGCCCTGGGCGGTCTGGTCGCCGCCGGCCAACCGGCAGAAGCCCCACATCAGAACCGGCAGCACCAGCAGCTTCACCGCGCTGACCGAGGCGATCAGCAGCTGGCGACGGCGGACATAGGCGAAGTTCAGGCCGGCGCCGGCCACCACCAGACCCAGCGCCAGGGCCGCGTGGGACAGCAGTTCAAGCGAACTCATCACCGCCTCCAGCCTGGGCACATGCAGCACATTGAACAGCGCCCCGACGCCGCAGCCCCACAGCACCGGATTGCGCACCAGGCCCATCAGGGCCGGCTTCAGCCCGCCGCTCTGGCCCTCGCCCCAGCGGCTCATCACCAGAACGCAGACCACGTTGATGGCCGGGATCAAGGCGCCCATGATCATGGCGCCCAGTCCGGCCCCTTCGGGTCCGTAGACCACGGCGACCAGCGGCAGGAAGACGAAGGTGTTCCAGCGCAGGCTGCCCTGAAAGACCGAGGTGTAGGCGGCGTTCGGAATGCGGATCAGCGGCTTGGCCAGTAGCACCGCCAGGGCCACGGTCGCCATGCCGCCGATGGTCCCGAGGGCCAGCGGTCCGGCCGACAGCGCCGAGAAGTCGGCCTTCCACACCGCCGGCATCAGAAAGCCGGGATAGAAGACGAAATAGGTGATCCGCTCGATCGCCGGCCAGTGGTCCTCGGTAATGAACTTGCTGGCCTTCAAGGCCCAGCCCAGGGCGATGACAGCGAAGACCGGCAGGACGCCCAGGAGGATTGCGCTCATCGGTCGGCTCTACAGGGATTCTATCAAAGCCGCCGCAGCGCGTTCCTCCCCCAATGAGCGCAGCGAGGCTGGGGGAGGGGGACCGCGCGGGGATTACCCCGCGTGGTGGAGGGGGGCGGCGCTGGCCCTTCAGCATGGGATCGCGTTCTGGCGCTGCTTTGACAGCTGCGTTCAGGGCAAACCCGGCCCGTCGGCGCCGCCCCCTCCACCCCCGGCCCTGAGTCGGGCCGGCGGTCCCCCTCCCCCGCGGGCTGCGCCCCCGGGGGGAGGATGGGGGCTTTGCCGGCCCGGCGTCTGGTGTCACCCTTGGGGCAACAACCAAAGGAAACGCCGCCATGACCGCAAATCGCCAGATCGTCCTTGCCGACCTGCCCAAGGGAAAGCTGTCGACTGAGCACTTCCGCCTGACGCAGACCGAGTGTCCGGCCCCCGGTGAGGGGGAGGTGCTGCTGAAGGTCCTGTACGTCAGCCTGGATGCCGCCAACCGCGCCTGGATGCAGGGCGCCACCTACCGCTCCGCGCTGCAGGCCGGCGATGTGATGGCCGGCGGGGCGCTGGCCGAGGTCGTGGAGTCGAAGGCCGGCAACCTGAAGGCCGGTGATCTGGTGTTCGCGGACACTGGTTGGCAGGAGTACGCGGTGCTGAAGGCCAAACACCTGGCCAAGCTGCCGCGCGTCGAGCCGCTGACCCATTTGATCAGCGTGTTCGGGGTGGCCGGACTGACGGCCTATTTCGGCCTGCTGGAATGCGGCCTGCCCAAGGCCGGGGAGACGGTGGCGGTGTCGGCGGCGGCGGGTTCGGTGGGGCTGTTCGTCGGGCAGATCGCCAGGATCAAGGGCTGCCGGGTCGTCGGCATCGCCGGCGGCGCGGCCAAATGCCAAATGCTGAAGGACGACTTCGGCTTCGACGAGGCGGTCGACTACAAAGGCGGCAACCTGTTCAAGGATCTGAAGCGGGCGGCGCCGGACGGCATCGACGTCTATTTCGACAACACCGGCGGCGATATTCTCGAGGCCTGCCTGTTCCAGATGAACGTCGGTGGCCGGATCGCCTGTTGCGGGGCGGTGTCGCAGTACGACAGCGCCGCGCCGCACGGCCCGCGCGGGGTGCCCGGGCTGATCGTCACCAAGCGGCTGCGGCTGCGAGGGTTCATCGTCAGCGATTTCGCCGACCAGAACGATCAGGCGATGGCGGACCTGCAGGCCTGGACCAGGAGCGGCCAACTGAAGGTGCAGGAGGACGTGCTGGAGGGGCTGGAGAACCTGCCCGGGGCGCTGATCGGGCTGCTGGCCGGAGAGAATGTCGGCAAGCGGATGGTGAAGGTGGCCTGAGGCCTCCACAGCCGCCTTCCCGACGAAAGTCGGGACCCAGTGTCCACGAGGGGAGGGGCTCGGCTCTGAAGAGCGCCGGCCCCTTCGACAGATTGCCAGCTGGGTCCCGACTTTCGTCGGGAAGGCGGAACTAGGTTTGAGCGTTCCGCAACCGCTCCAGCGCGCCCTGCAGGATCCAGGCGGCGGCCATCTTGTCGACCACCTCGGCGCGGCGCTTGCGGTTGACGTCATGCTCGTCGATCAGCACCCGGGTCACCGCCGCGGTCGACAGCCGCTCGTCCCAGAAGGCGATGGGAAGGTCGCGCAGTCGCAGCAGGTTGCGGGCCAGGGCGCGGTTGGACTGGGCGCGGGTTCCCTCGGTCCCGTCCATGTTCACCGGCAGGCCGATGACAATGCCCAGGGCGCCGCGGGAGTCCATCAATCTGAACAGGGCCTCGGCGTCTTTGGTGAACTTCTCGCGGCGAATGGTCTCGAGCGGACTGGCCACGGTGCGGGTCACGTCTGAAACGGCGACGCCGATGGTCTTCTCGCCCGGATCCAGACCGACCAGCGGCGTATAGGGCGGCAGGGCGGCCGGCAGATCAAGAAGGTCAAGAATGGCCATGGGCGGGCTGTAGGCGCGGGGTTGCCGCAGGTCAAACCTTCCCGCAATTCCTTCCCCTCGGGGAAGGGGGACCATCGCGCAGCGATGGTGGAAGGGGCCATCCAACGGCGGTTCGGCCCCCGCGGTATTCCGCTTTCCGGGCCTGGAGCCCCCTCAGTCGCCGGCCGGCCTGACGCCCGCCCACCGACAGCTCCTCCGAACCGGCGCTTCGCGCCTGGGGGAGCAATGGCGTCGGCGTGTTCAATTGACTACATAGCGCTCTGACGTTGCCGGTTGTCCTTGTCAAAGCACGCCCGCGACGGCTAACCACCGCCTCTGTTTCGACTGGAGAAAAGGCCCAATGGCCGTAGACGCCGCCACCGTGCGCAAGGTCGCCCGGCTTGCCCGTATCGCGATCCCCGAGGAGTCCCTGGAGCCGATGGCCCGGGAGATCGACGGCATCATGTCGTGGATCGACCAGCTCAACGAGGTCGACACCCAGGGCGTCGAGCCGATGACCTCGGCCGTGGCCATGAGCCTGCCCCTGCGCGAGGACGTGGTGACCGACGGCGCGGTGGTCGAGAAGGTGGTGGCCAACGCGCCCAAGACCGTCGATGGCTTCTTCGTCGTGCCGAAGGTGGTGGAATAGATGTCGGCGCTGACCTCCCTGACCCTCAAGGCCGCCCTCGACGGCCTCAAATCGAAGGCCTTCTCCTCGGTGGAGATCACCCAGGCCCATATCGACGCCGTGGCCGCCGCCCGGCCGCTGAACGCCTTTGTGCTGGAAACCCCTGAAAGGGCGCTGGAAATGGCCGCCGCTTCAGACGCGAAACTGGCCGCCGGAACCGCCGGACCGCTGGAAGGCGCGCCGCTGGGCATCAAGGACCTGTTCTGCACCGAAGGCGTCCGCGCCACCGCCTGCTCGAAGATCCTCGGGGACTTCAACCCGCAGTACGAAAGCACCGTCACCGCCAATCTGTTCGGCGACGGGGCGGTGATGCTGGGCAAGCTGAACATGGATGAGTTCGCCATGGGCTCGTCCAATGAAACCAGCGCTTTCGGGCCGGTGATCAATCCCTGGAAGGTCAAGGGCGGCAACCAGTCCCTGACCCCCGGCGGCTCCTCCGGCGGCTCGGCCACGGCGGTCGCGGCCGATATCTGCCTGGGCGCCACCGCCACCGACACCGGCGGCTCGATCCGCCAGCCGGCGGCCTTCACCGGCACCGTCGGCATCAAGCCGACCTACGGCCGCTGCTCGCGCTGGGGCGTGGTGGCCTTCGCCAGTTCGCTCGACCAGGCCGGGCCGATCGCCAAGACGGTCGAGGACGCCGCCATCCTGCTGACCAGCATGGCCGGGCACGACGCCAAGGACAGCACCAGCCTGGACGTCGAAACCCCTGATTTCGCGAGCTTTGTCGGCAAGTCGGTGAAGGGTCTGCGGATCGGCGTTCCAAAGGAATACCGCATCGACGGCATGCCGGCCGAGATCGAGACGCTGTGGGAGCAGGGCATCGCCTGGCTGAAGGAAGCCGGATGCGAGATCGTCGACGTCTCCCTGCCGCATACGAAATACGCCCTGCCGGCCTACTACATCGTGGCGCCGGCCGAGGCCTCATCCAACCTCGCCCGCTATGACGGCATGCGCTACGGCCTGCGCGCTGACGGCGCCAACCTGACCGAAATCTACGAGAACACCCGGGCGCAAGGGTTTGGCGCGGAAGTGAAAAGGCGCATCCTGATCGGCACCTATGTGCTCAGCGCCGGCTACTATGACGCCTACTACCTCAAGGCCCAGCGGGTGCGCCGGCGGATTGCCGACGACTTCGACCAGGCCTGGGAAACCTGCGACGCCCTGCTGACCCCCACGGCGCCCTCGGCGGCGTTTGCGCTGGGTGAGCGGATGGCCGACCCCATCGCCATGTATCTGAACGACGTCTTCACCGTGACCACCAACCTCGCCGGTCTGCCGTCGATCAGCGTGCCGGCGGGCCTGGACGCCAACGGCCTGCCGCTCGGTCTGCAACTGATCGGCCGGGCGCTGGACGAGGGGACGGTGTTTTCCCTGTCGGGGGCGCTGGAAAAGGCGGCCGGCTTCAGGGCCAAGGCGGAGAAGTGGTGGTGAGGCGCATCTTCAGCGACGTTCTCCTCGTCCTCTATGTCATTGGGATCGTGTTCTGTCTTGTCGGCGGGTTGCTTCTGTTCACCCGGATTCAGGCCTGGGACAACTTCGGTCAGCAGATCGTGCCGATCCCGGTCTATGCCGCCATTCTCTGTATTCTGCCGATCCTTCTTTCATTGCGGCTCTGGACCCACTTCCGTGCCCGTCGCGCGGCGTCATTGAAGGAAGAGTCCATCATGGAATCCGACAATGTCTGAGAAATCTACCGTCATCAAAGGCGCCACCGGCGATTGGGAAATCGTCATGGGGCTGGAGATCCACGCCCAGGTGGCCAGCAAGTCCAAGCTGTTCAGCGGCGCCGCCGTCGGCTTTGGCGCGGGGCCGAACGAACAGGTCAGCCTGGTCGATGCGGCGATGCCCGGCATGCTGCCGGTGCTGAACCGCTACTGCGTCGAGCAGGCGGTGCGGACCGGTCTTGGACTGAAGGCGAAGATCAATCTGAAGAGCCGGTTCGACCGCAAGAACTACTTCTACCCCGACCTGCCGCAGGGCTATCAGATCAGCCAGTTCGACCAGCCCATCGTCGGCGAGGGCGAGGTTCTGGTCGAGCGCGACGACGGGACCAGCTTCGTCGTCGGCATCGAGCGGCTGCATCTGGAACAGGACGCCGGCAAGTCGATCCACGACCTGGATCCGAACGCCACCTACGTCGACCTGAACCGCTCGGGCACGGCGCTGATGGAGATCGTCTCCCGCCCGCACATCCGCACCTCCGAAGAGGCCGCCGCCTACGTCAAGAAGATCCGGGCCATCCTGATCACGCTTGGCACCTGCGACGGTGATCTGGAGAAGGGCAACCTGCGGGCCGACGTCAACGTCTCGGTCTGCCGGGCCGGCGGCTATGAGAAATTCCGCCAGACGGACGACTTCAAGCACCTGGGCACCCGGTGCGAGATCAAGAACGTCAACTCCTACCGCTACATCCAGCAGGCCATCGAATATGAGGCCCGCCGCCAGATTGAGATCATCGAGGACGGCGGGACCATCGTGCAGGAAACCCGGCTGTTCGATCCGACCAAGGGGGAGACCCGGTCGATGCGGTCCAAGGAAGAGGCGATGGACTATCGCTACTTCCCCGATCCGGACCTGCTGCCGCTGGTGCTCGACGCCGCCTGGGTCAAGGAGATCGAGGCCAGCCTGCCGGAACTGCCCGACGCCAAGAAGGCCCGGCTGCAGAGCCAGTATGGCCTTTCGGCCTACGACGCCCGGGTTCTCACCGGCGACGGCGATCTGGCGGCCTTCTTCGAGACCGCCGTCGCCGGGCGCGACGCCAAGCTGACCGCCAACTGGATCATCAACGACCTGTCCGGGGCCCTGGCCAAGGACGGGCTGGAGATCACCGCCTCGCCAATCCCGCCCTCGGATATCGCCGAGCTGGTCAAGCTGATCGAGACCGACGTGGTGTCCTCGAAGATCGCCAAGGTGGTGTTCGAGCACATGTGGGCGGGAGAAGGCTCGCCTGCGGCGATCGTCGAGAAGCGCGGCCTGGTCCAGGTCACCGACACCGGCGCCATCGAGGCGGTGGTCGACAAGCTGATCGCCGCCAATCCCGGCCAGGCCGAGGCGGTGAAGGCCAAGCCCCAGGCCATCGGCTGGTTTGTCGGCCAGGTGATGAAGGAAATGGCCGGCAAGGCCAATCCGGCGGCGGTGAACGCCATCCTGAAAGCCAAGCTTGGGGTGGAGTAGCGGGCGTGAACCTTCTCCCCTTGCGGGAGAAGGTGGTCCGCAGGACCGGATGAGGGGTTGAAAACAGAACCAGCCGCCATGGCCGGTGACTACGACCATCCCTGGCTGGTGGCGCGACCCCTCATCCGTCGGCTTCGCCGCCACCTTCTCCCCCAAGGGGAGAAGGACCTCCGGGAGCCCGCTTCGCCCCGTCCAGCGCGGCCTCGGCCTTCTCCCGCCGCGCCTTTTCCAGGGCGGTCTCGGCGCCGGTCCGGCCGAACTTCGCGCGGTTCTCGACCGCCGTCTGGCGGCCCCTGGCCTTGTCCCTGGCCTTGCGCGCCTTGTTGAGGTTGATCAGCTCAGCCATCTGTTTTCCCAAAAGAACGGCGATTTTCCTGAAACTGTCTGGCTGGCCGCCCGTTGAAGCGGAACAGGGGAACGAAAACCAGACAGGAGCAGACGATGAACAACGCCGCAGGCATTCGCGAGAGCATGGAAGTTGTCGGTTCGGATGACAAGCACGTCGGCCGAGTCGACCATGTGCTGGAGACCGATATCGAACTGGCCAAGATCGATCTGGCCGGCGGCTTCAAGCACCACCTGATCCCGATCAGCTGGGTCGACCACGTCGCCGACGATAAGGTTTGCCTCAACCTGACCGCCGACGCGGCCAAGTCCGCCTGGCGTGAAAAACACTAGAGCGTGTTTCTACCGCGGGAGCCGGGAAGCTGATCAGGCCTGCCCGCTCCGCATCGACTGGGCCTGCGGTCGAGCCGCAGGTCCATGGTCGGTCTCGGCCGACCCGGACTTTGCCTGAGACAACAAGGTCGGTTGCCCGACCGGCCTCAGAGCAACCAGCCGCCGGTGTCGCCGGTGACGTCGCCGTTGATCTTGACCTGATAATCGGTTCGGCCGTCGCCATCGATGTCGAGACGCACGATCGTGACGCCCCCGGCAAAGGTCAGGGTCATTTCGCCGGCCTGCTTGCTGAAACTGGACACCACCGAAATCGTGTCCGCAAAGGCGCCCGAGAAGTCCATGATGTCCCCCTCGGCGGTATTGAAGTCATAGATCTGGTCGGTTTCGAGCGTTCCGCCAAAGGCGTGGGAGACCACGAAGGTGTCGGCGCCCGCCCCGCCGCGCAGAAGGTCATTGCCCTGACCGCCGATGATGAAGTCGTCGCCGTCGTTGCCGTTGATGGTGTCGACTCCGGCGCCGCCGTCGAGACGGTTGGCCCCTGAGTTACCCTGGATATTGTTGGCCAGACCGTTGCCGGTCCCGTCGATGTCGCCGCCGCCCTGAAGTTGCAGGCCTTCGATATTGTCGGAGAGGGTCCAGGTCAGGTCGGCGCGGACGATATCGTAGCCTTCGTTCGCCAGTTCGATCGTCTGATCGCCGGCGTCATTGACAATGTAGATGTCGTTCTCCGTGCCGCCCGACATGATGTCCGCGCCCGTGCCGCCATCGAGATAGTCGTTGCCGCCCTCGCCGTTGAGGGTGTCGATGTCATCGTCGCCGGACATGCGGTCATTCCCCGTGCCGCCGTTCAACTCATCAGCGCCCGCGCCGCCAAACAGCTTGTCGCCGCCGTCGCCGCCGTTCAGCGTGTCCGCGCCGTCCTCGCCGTACAGCAGGTCGCCGCCGGCGTCGCCATTGAGAATGTCGTTGTTATCGCCGCCGAACAGCTGGTCGGACAGGTCGCCGCCACTCAGGACGTCGTCGCCGGCCAGGCCGCGAAGGATGTCGTTGCCAGCGCCGCCGTCAGCGGTGTCGTTGCCGGCTGTGCCCGTGAGGTCGTCGTCGCCTGGCGTGCCGGCGAATGAGCTGGTTTCGATGCCGTAAATGATCCAGGCGGCGCCGGAGTTATTGCCGCCGGCGTCGTTGAACGGCGTGCCGACGAGGATGTCGGCGACGCCGTCGTGGTTGAAGTCGCCCCCGCCAGCGACGCTGCGCAGGCTGTCACCCGCAGCCTCGCCGTTGATCTTCAACCCGTTGGTTCCATCAAGGCCGCCAAGCGAGACCGTGGCGCCGAAAGTGTTGCGCCCGAAGATGACATAGGCGGCGCCGGAGCTGCTGCCGTTGGGGTCCTGGCCGGAGGCGGCGACGCCGATATCATCGATGCCGTCGCCGTTGACATCGCCCAGGCCGGCGACCCGCAGACCGAGGTTGTCGCCAGAGACCTGGCCGTCAATGCGGAAGCCGTTGGTCCCGTCGAGGGTGCTGGCGCTGAAGCTGGCCGCGAAGTCGCCGGAAACAGAGGTGTCCTTGCCGAACACCACAAAGGCCCCGCCGTTGTTGGTCAGGCCGTTGGCGCCGACGATGAAGTCGTCGATGCCGTCGCCATTGACGTCGCCGGCCCCATCGACCGAAATTCCCAGCTGGTCCCCGACCGCCAGGCCGGTTACGCGGAAACCGTTCGTGCCGTCCAGGCCGCTGAGGGCCACTGACGCCGCGAAGTCGCCGGCGACCGAGGTGTCCTTGCCAAAGATGACGTAGGCGGAACCCGCATTGGCGCCGTTGGAGTCGGAGCCCTGGGCGCCGACAATGATATCGTCGATCCCGTCGCCGTTTATATCGCCGGCGTTGGCCACGGACACGCCGGCATAGTCGTAGACCGCGACGGCCGGCAACTTGAAACCATTAGTCCCGTCCAGCGTGGCGACGTCGAGGTTGCCGACGAAGCCGCTGTCCGTGCCGAAGATGACATAGGCCGCGCCGCGGTAGTTGTCTGCCTGCAGGGCGCCGACGACCATGTCGTCAATGCCGTCACCGTTGAAGTCTCCGCCGCCGGCGACCCAGTAGCCCAGGCTGTCGCCGCCCTGCGTGCCGCTGATCTGGAAACCCGTCGTCCCCGTCAGGCTGGACGTGGCGATGTCGGCGGCAAAGTCGCCGTCCACGGCCGTGTTCTTGCCGAACACGATATAGGCGGCGCCCGAGCCGCCTCCGTCCGGATCGGCGCCCGAAGCGCCGATGATCAGGTCATCGATGCCGTCGCCGTTGACATCGCCGGCCCCGGCGACCGAGACGCCGACGAAGTCCTGGGCGTATTCCCCGCCGTTGACCTGGAAGCCGTTGGTTCCGTTCAGGCTGGAGAGGCTGACGTTGGCGGCAAATCCCGAGGCGTTGCCGAAGACGATATAGACCGCGCCCTGGCTGGCGCCGCCGACGCCGGTGGCGCCGATGGCGAAATCGTCTATGCCGTCACCGTTGATGTCGCCGACGTTGGCGACAGACTGGCCGGCATAATTGCTCGCCGTCTCTCCGCTGACCTGGGAGCCGGTCGTCCCATCCAGAGCGTTGGTTTCCACGACAGCGGGAAAAACGGCCATAAAAGTGATCCTCAAGCAGCCTGAACAGATGCTGGTGCGGAGAACGGGTGATTCCTACTCCAAGGTAACCACGATTTGGGCACTCTTGTTACGGGAAAATCAACTGATTACGGCAAAACGAGCTGAGCGGCTCAGCGCACGGCGGCGCAGAACCGCTGGATGCGCGAGCAGGCCTCTTCCAGCACCGCGTTGGAGGTGGCGTAGCTGATGCGGAAGTGGGGCGAGAGCCCGAACGCCGCGCCGTGCACCACCGCCACC
>JAHBYC010000010.1 GCA_019636175.1 Caulobacter sp.
GCGTTTCAACGATCACGTCCGACAAGGCCCCGTCATCCGGCGGGGCCTTTTCACGTGCCGGGTGACTACGCCCGGAATGAGGACACAAATTTTCCGCTCAAGCCGCTGTCTGGTGCGGCCCTTGCCGTGATCCCTCGTCGCGTCGCCACGACGCCCCGGAATGGATCATGCTGGATTTCGATATTCGCCCCTTTCAGCTGGCCGACGGCCCCGCCGTAAACGCCCTGTGCGACTGGGCCTGGTGGCCGCAACGCAGTCAGACCGGCTGGAAATGGCTGGCCGACGGCCCTCCCGGCGCCCGTGACGCCTCCGATCCTGGCCCCGCCGGTTGGGTCTGTGAGCAGAGCGGCGAGGTCCGCGCCTTTCTGGGAAATTTCGTGCAACGGTTCCATTTCGGGACCGAGGTGCTGCGCGGCGCCAGCGGTCACACCTTCCTGGCCCTGCCCTCGGCGCGGGGCGCGGGCCGCACGCTGCTGCGCCAGCTCGCCGAACAGCAGGGCCGCTTCGCCATCTATCTGTTCAACGCCAACGCCATCTCGGCCAGCCGCTACGTCCATCACGGCCTCAATCCCTGGCCCGAGGCGACGCATCAGGTGAAGTACAGCTGGTGGGTGGACCTGCCCGGCGTGGTCAGCGAGCGCCTGCTGTGGAAGCTGAGCGAACTGCGCGGGTTCGATGGCGTGCGGGCCGGCGGCGAGCGGTTCATCACCGAGCGCCTGCGGACCGGCCAGATCGCCGGCACCTTGCCCGGCGTGCGGGTGCTGGACGAGATCGACGATCGTTTTGACGACCTGTGGGCCCGATTGCAGGGCGACGGCCGCCTGCTGGCGGCCAGGGACGCGGCCAGCCTGCGCTGGCGGCTGAGCGACCCGGAGCTGACCCGCCGGCCCGTGATCCTGGGCTATGAGACGGGCGGGCGCCTGGCCGGCTATCTGCTGGCCTTCTTCGCCAAACAGACGGAGATCGAACGTCCGTCTCTGGACATCGTCGATCTCATCGCCACCCGGGAGGCCGAGCCGGAGGCCATTCCGGCCCTGGTCCAGACGCTCGTCGACAACACCCGGCTGCTCGGCGCGGTGCGGGTCCGCCTGCAGACCGTGTCGCCCAGGCTCGACGAGCTGCTGATCGGCTTGCCCGGCGCGCGGCGGACCCAGACCCACGGCCATTGCCACGCCCGCTTCGCCGAAGGCCTGTCGGCCGAGGCGATCAACGCCTGGCATGCAACGCCCTACGACGGCGACTACAGCTTCTGCCTGCGGCCGCCGCCGCTGACCAACGCAAAGGCCGCCTGACAGGGTCAGGCGGCCTCCGGCTGGCCCCGGGCGGGCCGACTGGCGATCGTGATCAGCCGTAGATGACCGAGATCGTCTCGGCAACGCAGGCCGGGCGCTCCTCGCCCTCGATCTCGATGGTGCATTCGTTTTTCATCTGGATGCCGCCCGACTTGGGCTCGGCGGCCAGCAGCTTCTGGCGCATGCGCACGCGCTTGCCGACGCGAACCATGTTGGTGAAGCGCACCTTGTCCGAGCCATAGTTGATGCCCCGGGTCACGCCGTTGACGCGCAGCAGGCCGGCGCCGAGGAAGGGGATCAGCGACAGGGTCAGGTAGCCATGGGCGATCGGGCCGCCGATCTCACGGGTCGCCCGCTCGACGTCGACGTGGATCCACTGATGGTCGCCGGTGGCCTCGGCGAACTGGTTGACCCGCTCCTGGGTGATCTCGACCCAGTCGCTGACGCCGATCTCCTGGCCGACCAGGGTGCCGATGTCCTTGATGTCCACTTCCTTCATGGCGCTGTCCCTTCTGTGCTGATTGCAAACAGTTGTTTGCCGACATGCCACGAGCGAGGGCGCGTCTCAAGCATCCGCCGAACGGGCGGCGGGGCTCGCGCCCGGTCCCGGCCTGTGCCAGAAGGTGCCTATGTCCGAAGAAAACGTCGCATCACCGGCTCCGCAAGAGGCGTTCGTCCTTACGACATCGCGCGGATTTCCCGACTGGCTGGAAAGATCGGGCGCCTCGATCGCCTTCACGACCTATCAGGCCGGAAAGCTGTTCTTCATCGGCCTCAAGGAGCGCGGCCGGGTCGCCGTGTTCGAACGGACCTTCGCCCGCTGCATGGGCCTGGCGGCCAGTCCCGACACCCGTAAGCTGGCGCTGGCCACCCATTACCAGATCTACCGCTTCGACAATGTGTTGCCGCCCGGCGAGGCCAGCGGGGCGCACGACGCCATCTATACGCCGAGGGTCGCCTGGATGACCGGCGACGTCGACGCCCATGACGTGGCGTTCGACGCGGACGGAAACATCGTCTTCGTCAACACCCTGTTCTCCTGCCTGGCGACGATCAGCGAAGGCTACAGCTTCAAGCCGGTCTGGCGCCCGCCCTTCATCAGCAAGCTGGCGCCCGAGGACCGCTGCCACATGAACGGTCTGGCGATGGAGAACGGCAAACCCCGCTATGTGACCATGGTGTCGGCTTCGGATGTCGCCGACGGATGGCGGGATCGCCGCGGCGACGGCGGCATGATCATGGACGTCACCACCAACGAGCGGGTCGTGGAGGGGCTGTCGATGCCCCATTCGCCGCGGGTTCACCAGGGCAGGCTCTGGGTGCTGAATTCGGGCGCCGGCGAACTCGGCTTCGTCGACGACAGCGGCAAGTTCCAGTCGGTGGCCTTCTGCCCCGGCTATGCGCGGGGCCTCAGCTTTATCGGTCGCTATGCGCTGGTGGGCCTGTCGCAGGCCCGGGAAAACCGCACCTTCCAGGGCTTGCCGCTGGATGAGGCGCTCAGCAGTCGCGATGCTGTCGCCCGTTGCGGCATCCTGGTGATCGACACCGTTTCCGGCGACACGGTCGAATGGGTGCGGATCGAAGGGGTGGTGCGGGAACTGTTCGACGTCGTGGCCCTGCCCGGCGTGCGCAATCCCTCGGCCATCGGCCTGATCGGCGATGACATTCGCCGTGTGATCAGCATCGATGAGGACTGATCGCGGTCCGGATCGTTCCAATAAATTGCACTGTTGCGCCCCGGGCTGACGCGGTTTGAAGGCGGGGCTGTCACACCGGCGCCGCGATCGTGTGGATGGCTAGGCTCGCCGCGCGTCCTGATGGCGCGCGAGACCCAGCCGGGGTGGACCATGTTCGGACGAAATCGTCGCCGTCGCTTCGAAAAGGCCGTGGGCGAGGAAGTCGCCTATCTGCTCCACCTCCACGGCAATCCGGCGGATGCCGCCATGGCCGCCCTTGAACGGGCCCGCCGACCAAACATTCCCGGCAGCCGCGTCCGCGTCATCGAGGCCGCCGCCGTGCGCCTGAAGGCGCAGGCGGGCCTGGCCCCGCCGGTCGCCCCCGGGGCCGATCAGACGATCTTGGCGTCGGTCTTGCCCCAGTAGGCGTCGCGGATCAGCCGCTTGTAGAGTTTGCCCGTCGGATGCCGGGGCAGCTCTTCCATGAAGTCGATCTGCCGGGGCGTCTTCACGTGGCTGAGGTTGGCGCGGCAGAAGGCCAGGAGCTCGGCCGCCAGGGCCTCGTCGCCCTTGCCTGACGCGGGCTGGATGACGGCGACGACCTTCTCGCCCATCTCCTCGTCGGGCGCGCCGATCACGGCGACGTCGGTGACCTTGGGATGGGTGACCAGCAGGTTCTCGATCTCCTGCGGATAGATGTTCACCCCGCCCGAGATGATCATGAAGCTCTTGCGGTCGGTCAGATAGAGGAAGCCCTCCTCATCGACCCAGCCGACATCGCCCAGACTGGTCCAGCCGTGCTTGTTGTAGCTCTCGGCTGTCTTGGCGGGGTCGTTGTGATAGTTGATCGGCGGGCCGTTCTCGAAATAGACCTGCCCCTCCTGGCGGGGCGGCAGGGGATCGCCGTCCTCGTTGCAGATCCGCAGTTCTCCCAGCACCGCCCGGCCGACCGAGCCCTTGTGCGCCATCCAGTCGGCCGAACCGATGTAGCAGAAGCCGTTGCCCTCGGTGCCGGCGTAGTATTCGTGGATCACCGGCCCCCACCAGTTGATCATCTGCTCCTTGACCGGCGCCGGGCAGGGCGCGGCGGCGTGGACCGCCGAGGTCAGGGAACTGAGATCGTACCGCGACCGGACCTCTTCGGGCAGCTTCAGCATCCGCACGAAATGGGTCGGCACGAACTGGCCGCACTCGACCTTGTAGCGCTGGATCAGCTCCAGCGCCGCCTCGGGGTCGAAGCGCTCCATGATGATGACCGTGCCGCCCAGCTTGTGGACGCTCATGCACCAGCGCAGCGGCGCGGCGTGATACAGCGGGGCCGGCGAGAGGTAGATGCAGCCCTCACGAAAGCCGAACAGGCCCTGGGTCATCGCCTGCAGGGCGTTGGGGGCGTCGATCGGCCCGCCGGTCAGGGCCGGCTTCACCCCCTTGGGGCGACCGGTGGTGCCTGAGGAATAGAGCATGTCCGACCCTGCGGTCTCGTCGGCGATCGGCGTCGCCGGCATGGCGTCGCGGGCCGCCTCGAAGCTCTCGTACGGCCCGTGGCTCCCGCCGACCATGTAGAGCTTGAGATCGGGAACCAGGGCCGCGACCTCATCGGCCAGCCCGCCCATCGCCGTCGAGGTGATGAAGGCCCGGGCCCCGCAGTCGCGCAGAATGTATTCGACCTCCGCGGCGGTCAGCTTGGAAGAGATGCAGGTGTAATAGAGGCCCGACCGCTGCGCCGCCCAGGCGATCTCGAAGTAGCGGGGGTTGTTCTCCATGCAGATGGCGATCACGTCGCCCACCTGAAGGCCCAGGGAACGGAACAGCTGGGCGCCCTGGTTGGAGCGGTCGTCCAGCTCCCTGTAGGTCACGGTCTCGCCGCTGGAGGCCATGATGTAGGCGGCGCGGTCGGGATGGCTCTTGGCGTAGTGACTGGGGTGCATGGCGGCGGTTCTGCTTCCTCGGGCCCACCGGACGCCGGTGGTTATCGTTGTTCACTTTGCCGATGATAGAAGCGCGTTGCCGCGCGACGCTCAAGGGCGCCGTTGCGGCAGGCCGGTCAGAAATGTCGGCGGCGCGGCCACGGCAAATCCAGGTCGCCGGATGCCGGCGCCTGGACCTGGCGACCTCCCCGGTCTTGCCGAGCCGGCCTTCAGGCCAGGCTGGCGTCAGCCATCATCAAATGGGCGACGGAGTCGGTGGGGACGTCCAGCTGCCTGCCCGAATAGAGACGCCCCCGCACCGTCACCACGCCGTCGGCCATGCGCTCGGCGTCCCTGGGATAGATCCGAATGCTTTCGCCGGGGCCGACGGCCAGCGACCGGGAGCGGGCGTCCGCGTCTTCGGCGCCGGTTTCCAGGACAAAATAGTGGTCGGCGACGCGGCGAAGCCGGCCGCGAATAGCGACCATCCTTCCGCTGGCGCTTGCGGCGCCGGCATGAGAAATCGCGGGAACAGCCGCCCCGACGGCGACGGCCCCGGCAAGAAATCCGCGTCTATGCATGTGATGAGCTCCCCAGCTTCAGCTTTCGCCAGACCGCCACAGTCCGGGCGAACCTGACAGACGACTGTCGGAACTCCCCCAGCAGCTGATTTGGCCGACTCATGTTCTCCCGAAGGTTGCGGAAAGTCAAATGCAGCCCCACAGGCCTGGCGGCTTCCGGGCGGCTTCCGGGCCGCGGGCCCACTGGTCGAACGCATGGCGGTCCGCCATTCTGGCTGCGGTCGTCATCCACCGCCCGCGGGCGAGTAGATCCCGGCCAGGTGGCAAACAGGTGGAGGGTTCGCATGGCCGGCAGTCAGGATTTCGCGGCCGACCCGCGCAATGAAACCGCGCGGGTCTGGCTGAACGGCGACCTTGTGCGCAAGGCTGACGCCAAGGTCTCGATCTTCGACGCCGGCTTCACGGTCGGGGACGGGGTCTGGGAGGGGCTGCGCCTGCACAAGGGAGCCCTGGTGTTTCTCGGCGCCCACCTGGACCGGCTCTATGCCGGGGCCGAGGCGATCGGCCTCGATATCGGCATGGATCGACGGGAAATGATCGATGCCCTGGACCAGCTCCTGCGGGCCAACGGCATGGAGGACGGGGTCCATCTTCGGCTGATGGTCACGCGCGGGCCGAAGTCGGCCGCCAATCAGGATCCGCGCAACGCTCTTGGCCAGCCGACGGTCGTCATCCTGGCGGAATGGAAAACGCCCAGCCCGTCCATCGCCACGGAGGGGCTCAAGCTGGCGACGGTGTCGATCCGCTGCAGTCCGGCGCGGATGTTCGACATGCGGCTGAATTCCCACAGCCGCCTCAACCTGATCATCGCCCTGCAGGAGGCCATCGCCCTTGGCGCGGACGAGGGGATCATGCTCGACCCGGACGGCTTCGTCTCCAGCTGCAATGCGACCAACTTCTTCTGGGTCAGGGACGGGGAGGTGCGAACCTCGCGCGGCGACTACTGCTTCAACGGGGTGACCCGGGGCAATGTGATCCGGCTCTGCGCCGAAAACGACATTCCCCTGGTGCTGGGCGACTTCCCGCCGGACGATCCGCGCGGGGCCGACGAGGCCTTTGTCACCGGAACCTTCGGCGGCCTCACGCCGGTGCGTGAAATCGATGGCCGGGTGCTGCCCCTGTCCCTGCCCGGGCCGGTCACCACCCGGCTGCGCGGCCTGTATGAGGCCCTCAAGGACGCCGAGGCCGGCCTGTGACCAACGGCACGCTTCGCATCGCCATGTGGTCGGGCCCGCGCAACATTTCCACGGCGATGATGCGCGCGTTCGAGAACCGCAGCGACACGGAGGTCGTCGACGAGCCCTTCTACGCCGCCTACCTGGCCGCGACCGGGCTGGACCATCCGATGCGGGCGCAGGTACTGACCTCGCAGTCGACGGACTGGGACGTCGTGGCGGCCGCCATGCGGGGCCCGGGGCCGGGCGGAGCGCCGGTCTTCTATCAGAAGCACATGACCCACCACATGCTGCCGGGCGTCGATCTGGACTGGACCGGCGCCTGCGTGAACGCCTTCCTCATCCGCGATCCGGCCCTGGTGCTGGCCAGCTATGTGCGCAAGCGGGGCGAGGTGTCCCTGGCCGACATCGGGGTGGAGCGGCAGGGCGAGCTGTTCGACAGGGAGTGCCAGCGGCTGGGGCGAGCCCCGGCGGTGGTCGAGGGCCGCGATGTGCTGGCCGATCCGCGCGGCCTGTTGACCCGTCTCTGCGAGGCGCTGGGCCTGGCATTCAGCGAGCAGATGCTGACCTGGCCCGCGGGCCCCCGCGACAGCGACGGCGTCTGGGCCCCGGCCTGGTACGACGCCGTCGAGCGCTCAACGGGATTTGCCCCGCCGGGCGAAGAGGTCCCGCCCCGGCTTCCCGACGACCTTCGGCGGATCGCCGACCAGGCCCGGCCGCACTACGAGCGGCTGGCGGCGCACCGGTTGTCGGTTTGACGCCACGTCACCTCTAGCCAGCGGCCGCGAGGGGGTTAGTCTGCCGGGTTAACAACGATAACCTGCCGGGAAACGACCCATGGAACTGCTCAGCCAGACTGTTGTCGAGGGCCGCGAGGGGCCCGGCGTCCCGCTCGCCTGGCCCCGGCTGGACGGGGTCGACCTGACCAATATTCGCGGCTTCACCAGGGGCCAGCCCTTCGCCGACTTCGCGCGGATGCGGGCCGAGGCGCCGGTGATGTGGCACCCCGAGCCGATGGACGGGCCGGGGTTCTGGGCGGTGACCCGCCACGCCGACGTGATGACCGTCAACGGCGATCCGGCCACCTTCTCCTCGCAGCGCGGCGGCATCCTGATGGCGGTCGGCCGGCCGGAAGCGCGGCACGCCCTGCTGTTTCGCGCCTCGATGGACGCGATGATCAACATGGATGCGCCCCATCACCTGCAGCTGCGCCGCGAACACATGCCCTATTTCACCCCGGCCTATCTGCGGGACCTGACCGTCAAGGTTCGCGGCGAGATCACCCGCCTGCTGGACGAGATGGCGGCCAAGGCGGAAGGCGAGGGGCAGTGCGATCTGGTCGAGGCCTTCTCCTCGCGCCTGCCGCTGTTCACCCTCTGCGAAATCCTCGGCGTGCCGCCGGAGGACCGTCCGAAGTTCCTCAAGTGGATGCACTATCTGGAGATGGCCCAGAACATGGCCGCCGAGCAGGCCGGCCTGCCGGCGGAGCCGACCCTGGAGCTGATGCAGTTCGTCGCCGACTTCAACAGCAACGTCGAGGAGATGTTCGAATACGGCCGGGCCATGCTTCACAAGCGCCGCCAGGACCCCCGGAACGACCTGATGAGCGCCATCGCCCGCGCCCAGCTGGAGGGCGACTTCCTGTCGGACGAGTATCTCGACGGCTCCTGGCTGCTGATCGTCTTCGCCGGCAACGACACCACGCGAAACACCCTGTCCGGTTCGGTGAAGCTGATCACCGAACACGCCGATCAACGCGCCAGGCTGCTGGCCGACGACAGCCTGCTGCCGAACGCCGTCAACGAGTTCATCCGCATGGTCAGCCCGGTGATCTACATGCGCCGAACCGCGACGAAGGACACCGAGGTCGCCGGCCAGCGGATCCTCGAGGGCCAGAAGGTGATCATGTACTACGGCGCGGCCAACCGCGACGCCGCCGTGTTCGACAACCCCGACCAGCTCGACGTCACCCGCCCCAACGCCGACAAGCACATCGCCTTCGGCTACGGACCGCATGTCTGCATCGGCAAGCGCGTCGCCCAGCTGCAACTGGAAGAGACCTGGCGCCAGATGCTGGCCCGCTTCCCCGACATCCGCTGGACCGGCGACATCGACATCGCCCCCAACAACTTCGTCCACGCGATCAGGCGGCTGGGCGTGACGCTGGGCGCGTGAGGTTTCGCATCCCCGGCGAATATGCGACGATGTTATACTTACCGTACCCATCAATGCTGATAGGATAAGGGCATCAAGGAGTTAGCCCGTGTCTGCTCTTTCCGCCCCGCATTTCCACAACGAAGAAGCCGCCTACGCCTACGTTGAGGCCCGCATCTGGCCGAACGGCGCAGTGTGCCCGCATTGCGGCGGCTATGATCGCATCGGCAAGATGGGCGGCAAGAGCACCCGGATCGGCACCTACAAGTGCTACCAATGCCGTAAGCCCTTCACTGTGAAGGTCGGTACCATTTTTGAGGCCTCGCACGTCCCTATGCGCCTTTGGCTGCAAGCGATGTTCCTGAGCACTTCTTCGAAGAAGGGCATCAGCCCCAACCAGCTTCACTACACCCTCGGAGTGACCCTCAAGACCGCTTGGTTCATTTCCCACCGCATCCGTGGGGCCATGCTTTCGGGTTAGCTTGCCCCGATCGGCTCGAACGGCGGTGTCGTTGAGGCAGATGAAGCCGAGATCGGTCAGAAGCAGTGTTGGCTGCGGTGCTGACGGTGCCGCTTGCAATATGAATGTTCTGACTCTGATCGACCGGGAGACGAGACGCTCTCACTCGCTGTCGTTGAGAACATGATCCATGCCATGGTCGCCGCGATCCTTACTAAGAAAATCGCCGAGGATGCCCGCCTCGTGACCGACGAGGCCTCCATGCATAAAACGGTTGGCAAGAGCTTTGCCGATCGCCAAGCGGGTCATCACGCCTGTGACGAACATGCTCGCGTCAGTCCTACAAAGATCACCACGAACACCGCTGCGGGCTACTTCCGAATCTTCAGGCGTGGGATGCGCGATGTCTATAAGCACTGCGGCGAGCAAAACCGGCATAACTACATGGTTGAATGTCATCCGATATTTGAAATCTGTCGCCCTTGGCGTTAGCCATAATGCCCGCGTCGAGAGCCTGTTGGCCGGTGACGTTGGCAAGCGCCTCACCTATCAGAGGATTGGTGTCCAGTGACCGAAAAGAAGGCGAAGGAGCCGCCAGCGGAAACTGATCCGAGCCAGTCGGCGAGATTCCGAAAACTAGTCAACGATCTAGGCACCGACGGCGAACTTGACCAGCTCGCCGGAGAAGAGCGCCTTGAACGGCTTCTTAGGTCGGGCGCCAAATTAGGGCCGGGCACAAGGGGCTAGAAATGCGGTTAGGTTGTCAAAGGCGGCATGTTGCAATGGCACAAGGTTACCGCCACCTCTATCCCAAATCTTGCCGATGCCGATGTCCGGCTTTCGGCTGTTCGTGCAGGCGAAAAGCGTCTTGAGTCTCATTTTGCCTTGGCTGGAAGGCGACCACGCATCGACGCCGCAGTCGGTAGCCAACTGATCTACGCGAGCTGCATTCCGCGGGTGCGCGTCCCTGCTGGCGTCATAGATGAGGCTTTCGAGACAGCCGGTGCGGCCCGGCCCGGGAATCAAATAGACACCCAGAGAAATAGCCCCTCGCTCCAACTGAAAAGGCTGCGTCGGTAGAGCTACACCGGCCAAGGACGGCTCTGCGGCCTGGGCACTGGAGAGCTGTGAGACAATTTGGTCGAACGTGGCTTCGGGGTCGGCGTCGGCATCTGACACCACTACTATGTTTCGAGTTGGAGCGACGTCCAAGGGTACCGCCAAGCTCTGCAGTGTGGACCCGAAAAAGCTGTTCCCAGCCCCTCGGCGATCAGGGTGATTTGGATCGACTGTGTGGCGGATGTCGAACGCACCTAGGCCCCGCGCAAGCGCTAGTTCCCTCAGAAACGCCGCGTCGTCCCCGGCCTCACACAAGATGAGGCAGTGCCGCTTCAATGGCGGCTGCGGCACCTAGCGAAGCTCCTCATCATGTGCGATCCCGGCGGCCAGCGTCGAGCCCACATATTGCTTCAGGTGAGAGGCCCCATCCTTTCGATAGGCCCGAATTAGACTTACATCCGACTCGTCATTGCTCATCGCCTCAACCAATGACTGGAGACATTCAGCGCTGTGGGTAGAGGCGAATATCTGGCAATCGTGCTTTTTGGCTAAGCCGATAACAGACCGCCAGATCGCCGTCATTTTTGAGTAGTGAAATCCGTTCTCTATCTCGTCAATAAGAACGCATCCACGATTGAAAGTGGCTATGCACGAAAGAATATTAAGATACTTGTTCATCCCACTTGATAGAGATCCAACAGGAACCTTACGCCCGGTCGCAGCAACCGTAGCGTAAAGCATTGGTTCTCCGGCGATCATTTGAATGGACAAACCAACATGCTCTTCAAACTGTTCAGAAAATGGCAAAATTAAATCGTAGGCGTCGCCGCGCTTATCTAGCATCGAAAATCTATTGATCATCTCTACCGAATTATTAACCAAGGAATTGATCATGACAGCTTCAGCTCCAGCATCCGGAATTTGATCAATCCGCAGCTGTCCCTGAACAATATCAGGGGTAGCGTTGTAGTTGCGACCATAAGGCCCCTGCCAATTGAAGTTCACGGACCCGCGAAGGGTGGGGGCTTGATCTATGCTATCAACATCAAACAGGAGTTGGGGCTTTTGAGTTTGCATAGTCAGAGAACGCGAATCCCCCTCGTCGCCTTCGCAACTAATGGTAGCGACGCGTGTTCTGTCGAAATCGAAGAACAGGTCTCCCCAAAGCGCCTCTTGGATTGTGTGTGTGGTCCCGGAGAATGAGTTTGGGTAGCCGCGCCAATGCCTGAGCCGTAAGGCCGACTCAGGATTACCAACCGTCAAAAATAGCGCTTCAAGCAAGGCGGTCTTACCCGCGCCATTGCCGCCAACGACAACGTTCACCCTCCGGCATGCGGGGAGCGACGCGTTCTCGAAGCATCGGAAGTTCCGCAGTTCCACCTGTCTGATCATCTGGTAGCTACCCGCGCCCTGGTAGGCGCCCCCTTGCGCTGCGCTCACCATCCTAGCGCCCCTTTGCTAGGAGTCGAGAGATTGGGTACGCAAAGTATATAATCGGCGAATATGTCTGGACATATTGCACGACCCGCACCGGGCCCTTCCATCCATCCGCCGGCACGACGCGGAGACCGTAGGCGCCGCGTCGCCCAGGGCGCCTACAAACCCTGCGCGGCGACCTACGCCTCCACTACGCCATAACCTACCCGCCCCGCGCTCTGACCACGCCAAAACCCACGCCGGCGGGCGTTTCCGGCGCATTCCGCTGGATGTCGTCCTTTTTCGTAGGCCGCCGGGCGCGGTATAATGGCGTGGCGCTTCGATGGCCGCGCTTGCCTTCCGTGGGGTAGGGGAGGCTTCTATGCCGCCAAATCAATAGAGGGAGCCGTCCGTGGCCTACGAAACCATCCAGTACGCCGTCGAGGACGGCGTCGCGATCCTGACCCTGCATCGTCCCGACCGGATGAACGCCTTCACCGCGCAGATGATGGTCGAGATGATCGACTGCTTCGACAGGATCGACGCCGATGACGCGGTCAAGGCGGTGATCGTCACCGGTTCCGGCCGCGCCTTCTGCGCCGGCGCCGATCTGGGCAGCGGCGGGGCGACCTTCGACTATGCCAAGCAGGGCAACGAGACCCGCGAAAACGCCAAGGTCAACGGCGTCTATCGCGACGGCGGCGGCCGCCTGACCCTGCGCATCTATGAATGCAAGAAGCCGGTGATCGCCGCCGTCAACGGCGCCGCCGTCGGCATCGGGGTGACCATGCAGCTGGCGATGGACATCCGCCTGGCCTCGACGGCCGCCAAGTTCGGCTTCGTCTTCGCCCGTCGCGGCATCACCCCGGAGGCCGCGTCCAGCTGGTTCCTGCCGCGTCTTGTCGGCATGCAGCAGGCCCTGGAGTGGTGCTACACCGGCCGGGTGTTCGGCGCCGAGGAAGCCCTCAAGGGCGGCCTGGTGCGCTCGCTGCACGCGCCGGAAGACCTGATGTCGGCCGCGATGGAGCTGGCGCGCGAGATCGTCGACAACACCGCCCCGGTGTCCATCGCCCTGACCCGCCAGATGATGTGGCGCAATGTCGGCGCCGACCATCCGATGGTCGCCCACCGCTCCGACAGCCGGGCGATCATGGCCCGCGGCGCCCAGGGCGACGCCAAGGAGGGGGTGACCTCCTTCCTCGAAAAGCGCGCGCCCAACTACCCCAACACCGTCTCGGCCGATCTGCCCGATATCTGGCCGGAATGGGAAGAGCCGCAGTTCCGATAAAGCAGTCGTGACGGTTTCCGTCGCGGAAGCGTGACTCGTCAAAGTTAATCGACAGGCGCATGCTGGCTCCCGCAGAGACCTCCTAGAGTCTCGCGGGAGCAAACACCATGATGGATCGAGTCTTGAGCTGGTCCTTCGGTCTGGCGCTCGCCGGGCTGTTGTTGGCCATGAGTTTTCAGAAATTCTTCGGGCTGGATCCCAATCCAGTCTTCGGGTTGATCGAGGCCCGTTCGGGCATAGGCCTGTTCGAGCCGGTGCTGCGCTACGTCACCGGCGCCCTTGAGCTGATCGCCGCCGGCCTGGTGCTGTGGCCGGCGATGCGCAAGCGTGGGGCGCAGCTGGGGCTGGTGGTGGCGCTGGGGGCGATCGGCTTCCACCTGTCGCCCTGGCTCGGCTGGCAGATCCCCAAGCTCGACGCCCTGTCCCGGGCTCTGGCCCAGGGCATGACGGCCCAGCAGATCGATGCGCTGAACCTGCCGACCGACAAGGGCGCCATGTTCCTGCTGGCGGTGGCCATCGCCGCACTGGCCGGCGTCAGCATCTTCGTCGAGCAGGGTCTGGCCCGGTCTCGCGAGGCCGCCGCCAAGCCGCATCACCCGGTGACCTCGTTCGCCTGAGGGCGTTGGCGTTTCCAGGCGGGGCCGGCGCTTTCGTCATCGGTAGTTAACGGCGGGCGACTATTCTGACCGCTGTAGCCGGAGACATCATGAGCGAGCCTGCCCTGTCGCGTCCTGTTCTGGACACCGCCGATCTGTCGGGAGCCGACCCCTTTGGGGAAGAGGCCTCGGCGCGGCCGACGGTGCGGTCACGCGCGACCCTGTTGAAGCGCCTCGCCGACGTGGTCTGCCTGCCCGGCAGCCGGGTGAACGCCTTCGAACGGGCGATGACCGCCGACCTGATCATCGAGGTGCTCCGCGAGGCGGGTGTGGAAGAGCGGGTCAAGGTCGCGCGGCGACTGGCCAATCTGGCCGACATCCCGCCGTCGCTCGCCCGGATGCTACTGCGGGACGACCTGCCGGTCGCCCGCGCCCTGATCGAGAACAGCCAGAATCTCGGCGACGCCGATCTGATCGACTGCGCCCTCAGCGCCGACGCCGAGCACCGCCGCCTGATCGCCCTGCGTCGCGGCGTGGGCGAGGCGGTCGCCGACGCGCTGGTCAGGCTCTGCGAGGCGCCGGTGATCGAGGCCCTGCTGCGCAACGACCTGGCCCGGCTCAGTCACGGCGCTCTGGAACTGATCGTCGCCACGACGCGGGACAATCCCCGCCTGATCTCCCTGCTGCTGCGTCGTCCCGAACTGCGGCCCAGCCACGCCTACATCATGTTCTGGTGGGCGGACGCCGAGTGCCGGCGAATGATCCTCCAGCGCTTCGCCGTGTCGCGCGAGGTCCTGCAGGACGCCGTCAGCGACATCTTCTCCATCGCCGCCCAGGAAGGCTGGCAGGATCCTCTGACCCGCAAGGCCCTGCAGTTCATCGAGCGCCGCCAGCGCAACCGGGCCGCTATAGAAAAGAGCCCCTACAACAGCCTCGACGAGGCGGTCGCCGCCGCACAGAACGGCATGACGCGCGAGCTGGCGGAAGAGATCAGCTATCTGTCGGGCCTCAAGCCGATGACCGGCGCCAAGATCATGACCGATCCGGGCGGCGAGCCGCTGGCCATCCTCTGCAAGGCGACGGGCCTGCCGCGGGCCGCCATTCGTGCGCTGTGGCGGGGGCTGCGCCGACCCGAGACCGACGCCGCCGGCAACATCACCCCCGCGCTGGAGCGGGTTCTGACCTGCTTCGACTCCCTGGCCGTCGACAGGGCGCAGACGGTCCTGCGCTACTGGAACTGGGCCCTGTCGTCCGCCCTGACGCCCAGCCTGGTCAAGGCGATCCGGGACGGGGACGAGGACGCGGTGGACGAATTCTCGGCGCCGCAGCGGGCCGCCATGCTGGCTTTGGGTCGCGACTTCGGTCGTTGATCGGTCGCGGCGCCAGTCTAGCGCGAGTGGGGGCCACTATCGGCTGTGACCGTGGTCATCGAAATAAATCTGCGCGTACGCTTCTACTGTTGCTTTGAATATCGAATGCGCCCTTGTCTTCATAGGCGACACGCACTATGCACCGGCATTCGAAGCGAGGCGTCCGGCTAAGTTTCCACCCAACAACGCTGAAATGGATCGATCCGCCATGGAAGACAAATCCGCCATCATTGAAATGACGACCGATATCGTTTCGGCTTACGTTGGCAACAATTCGGTCGCCGCCAACGACATTCCTGCTCTGATCCAGTCGGTGCACAAGGCTCTGACCGGCGTGTCCAGCGGCGTCGAGACCGTCGAAGTCGCCCCCAAGGAACCGGCGGTTCCGGTGAAGCGCTCGATCACCCCCGATTTCCTGGTCTGTCTTGAGGACGGCCGCAAGTTCAAGTCGCTGAAGCGCCACCTGCGCACCAAGTATGACATGAGCCCCGAAGACTACCGCGCCAAGTGGGGTCTGGCCAAAGACTACCCGATGGTCGCGCCCAACTACGCCAAGGCCCGTTCGGAACTGGCCAAGCAAATGGGTCTCGGCCAGGGCGGTCGCCAGGCCAAGAAGCGCCGCTAGGCCTTCCCGCCTCCGGCCGGCGGGCAACCGTGTGGGCCGGATCGGTAACCCGAGAGTTCAGCGCCCGTCGGCCACTCGGCCGGCGGGCGCTGTCTTTGCCCGCCGGCTGGGCGCTTTCCCTTTTCAATTGACTCGAAAAGAGAATCTTCACCCCCGCAACGAAAAAACGCTTGCCCCCGATTCGCCGGTTAAGCGATAGTGAATCCTAGGTGATTCCAAGGGGTTGTTAAGGATTCTGTAGATGGTCGCGCAACTGGGCGCCTCGGCGATCGCCGCCCGCGCTCATGAGGAGTTGTTCAGCTACTGGGCCGCCCGGCGTCAATCGGGTCGTCTGCCGGGTCGCGCCGACATCCACCCTGAAGCCTTCAAGCGCCTGCTGCCGACGGTCAGCCTGATCGATGTCGTCCGTGACGACGGCAAGATCGACTACCGCCAGCGTCTGGCCGGAACCGGGCTCTACTCGGTCTATGGCCGCGAGATCACTGGCATGAAGCTGACCGACCTCTACAACACCGCCGCCGCCGACTACTGGCGCAAGGAGCTTGACGCCGTGGTCGCCGACCGCCGGCCGCGGGTCGGTTCCCACAATATGGCCTGGCGCGGCGCGGCGCATGTCTCAACCCTCTGGCTGCGCCTGCCCCTGGCGAGCGACGGGCGCGAGGTGGACATGATCCTGGGCTATGACGCCGTCATCGGCATGACCTCCGACCGCAACCAGCCGTTCAGCGGCATCCGCGCCGCCTGATCAAAGGCGTCAGGCCGAGATGCGATCGGCCGCGTCGCGGCGAATACGCTCGACCATCGCCGCAAGCCCGTTGGATCGCTGGGTGGACAGCGCCTCGTCCAGGCCAAGGCTGGCCAGCGCCGCCTTGGCGTCGAAGGCCAGAATGTCGGCCGGCCGCCGCCCGGAATACAGCCGCAGAAGCAGGGCGATCAGGCCCCGCACGATATGGGCGTCGGAGTCGCCGCGGAACCTCAGGGTCCCGTCGGCCGGTTCGGTCACCAGCCAGACCTGGCTGGCGCAGCCGCGGACCTTGTTGTCGTCCGACCGCTCGGCGTCGGTCAGCGGCTCCAGGTCGTGGCCAAGATCGATGACATGGCGGTAGCGTTCCTCCCAGTCGCCGAGCAGATCGAAGTCCTCGGCGAGGCGCGCCAGTTCCGTATCGATGGGAGAGGTCATGGCCGGGGCTTAACCCCGGCTCAGGCGGCGGGCAAGCTCAGGGTCGCGGTGAAGCCGGCGCCCGGCTCCGAGGTCAGCGCCAGATCGCCGTTCATCGCCCGGCTCAGGGCCTGAACGATCGGCAGACCCAGGCCCGCGCCGCTGGCGGTGCGGGTCAGGGCGCACTGGCCCTGTTCGAACGGGCGCAGGATCCGGTCCAGGTCCTCCGGCTCGACCCCCGCGCCCTGGTCGGAAATGGCGATGCGGACCATCCCGCCGTCCCGGGTGGCGTCGACGCGGACCCGGCCCCTCTCCGGCGACCATTTCACCGCGTTCTGCAGCAGGTTGAACAACATGGTCCGCAGACCACGGCTCTCGGCGAACACCTGCTGCAAGGCGGTGTCGTCGCTGATGTCGATGCAGACGCCGGTCGCCTTCAGGTCCGGGGCCAGCTGTTCCAGAACATCCTCGAGGGCGTGATCGAGCGGCTCGGCGCAGACCTCCATGTCGATGCCGTGTCCCTCGAGCCTGGCGAGTTCGAGGATCTGGTTGACCAGGGTCAGTAGCCGGTGGCCGCTCTCCCGGATGTGTTCGGCATATTCCTTGTACTGCGGCGCGCCCAGGGGACCGTACAGTTCGCAGGCCAGCATTTCCGAAAAGCCGATCACCGCATTCAGGGGCGTGCGCAGTTCATGGCTGACCATGCGCAGGAAGGATCGCTTCTGATCGTCCATCATCGCGCGGCGGGGCGACATCGGAACCGCGCGGGGGAAGGCGACCGGTTCAGCCGGTTCGTGGCGTTCGACAATCTTCAGAGCCGCGCGGGTCATTCTGGCCTCCGGGAGCGCCACCTTCGGTGACCGGACCCTGTTATCGCCCGGGGCCGCTTACGATTCCGTTGCGCTGGAAAGAAGGTTTTCCACACCCCCTCCACCACCTTCCGTCGCCCGCCGATTGTGCGCCCTTCTAGGGATCGTCAGGGGAGGCTAATCTGTTAACGTCCGCGTTCCGGGCTGGGGACCTGCAAGACTTCCGTTGACCAAGTATCGCTCCGCACAGATGGCCGGCGTCCGGCGCGCCAGGCGTGGACCGCACCCGTTGTGGCTGCTGGGTCTCGCGGCGCTGGTCGGCGCGCTCGGTCCGCTGATTGCCGGCGGCGTGGGCGGTCCGCTGGGGGTCTTGTGTCTTGCGCCGCTGGCCGTGGCGCTGGTGATGGCCCGGGAACAGCTGATGGCGTCGGCGGCGATCCTGGCTGTGATGGCCGCCGCCGTCGCTGCCGTGGGCCAGCTTGCCGGCATTGCCCGGCCGGCGCCGGAACCCGCCGTCAGTCTGTGGCTCGGCCTGCTGGCGATGACGGTCATCGGTCTGTCGATCGGGGCCGGGCTGGTCATCGGCAGGCGAAAGCGCAAGGAGGCGGAGGAGCGCCAGGACGGCGAGTCCGCCCGTCTGACCCGGCTCCTGTCGGCCCAGCCCCATCTGCTGATCGCCATCTATCCGCACGGCAAGGTGCGGGCCCTCTATGGTCGCGCGCCCGAGGGGATCGACCCCGATGTCCTGATCCGCCTGGGACTGACGGGCGTCGCCGCTGATCGCGAGCCGGTCGCCGCGGCCCTGAAGCAGGCGGCGACCCAGGGGCGCGCCGACGTCGCATTCGCCCCGCTCAGGGCTCAGGACCGATGGGTGTCGGTCAGTTTCAAGCGGGCCGACGACAACATGATCGTCGCCCTGATGCGGGATGCGACCACCGAACGCGCCAGGGAAGCGGCGCTGGATCAGGCGCGGATCGACGCGGAGTCTCTGGCGGGCGGCAAGTCCCGCTTCCTGGCCAATATGAGCCATGAACTGCGCACCCCGCTGAACGCCATCATGGGCTTTTCGGACATCATGCGGGCGCGGCTGTTCGGGCCGATGCCGGACAAGTACGGCGAGTACAGCCAGCTGATCCATGAGGCCGGGGCGCATCTGCTGGATCTGATCAATGATGTGCTCGACATGTCGAAGATCGAGGCGGACCGCTTCGAACTGTTCCGCGAGCCGTTCGACGCCCGTGAGGCGGTCTCGGCGGCGCTGCGACTTCTGCGCCTGCAGGCTGATGCAGCGACCATCCAGCTGCGTGGAATTCTGCCCGCCCGGGCGCTGGAGATCGACGCCGACCGGCGGGCGCTGAAACAGATTGTCCTGAACCTGGTCTCCAACGCCCTGAAGTTCACCCCCAAGGGCGGCGCCATCACGGTCACGGCCCAGGGCTATGAGGGGGTCTTCGAGCTGGTCGTCACCGACACCGGCGTGGGCATCTCACCCGAAGACCTCGAACGGCTGGGGCGGCCCTATGAACAGGCCGGCGACAGCGATCGACGCGCGATGGGCACCGGCCTTGGCCTGTCGCTGGTGCGCTCCTTCGCCGAATTGCACGGCGGGGAGATGGCGATCGAGAGCACCCTTGGGCAGGGGACGTCTGTGACCATCCGTCTTCCCGTCCTGCTGCCGCCGAAGACCGCGTCGGAACCGGCGTCGGACAATGTCGTGGCCTTTACCCCGGTCCGATAGAGTCGGGACCTAACGCCAGCTCGCCGCGAGAAACGCCCGCCCGGCGGCGAAGTCGCCGATCTCGACGTGGGCCTGGCGCACGACATCGCCCTTGCGGCCGCTGAACACGAATTCGACGATCATCGCCTCACGGGGATCAAGATCGGCCATGGCCGCGATGGCGGCGTCGGGAAAGCGGAAGCTCCACCCACCCTTGCTGCCCGGCGGCAGCAACAGGTCGGGCGCAACGCCGCGCCATTCAGCCTGAAACACCCTTGAGGCGGCCCTTGGCGGAATGCGCGCCGCCAGGCTCAGCTTGCCGCCCTTTCCGGGCGATCTCCTGTCTAGATAGGGACCGTCTGTGCGCCTGACGTCGCGCATGATCAGGCGGGCGGCATAGGGACTGGCGCCGTCGGCGAACACCGCGACCGCGGTCAGGGCCGGCGGGCCATACTGCCCGGCAAGGCCAAATTGCAGGCGGTCCCAGCCGAACGGACCACTCTGGGAAAGCTTCCAGCGGGCGCCCTCTCGGGAGACGGCCCGGTCGGCCTTCCAGTCGGCCACTTCGCCGGGATAATTCATCCGCGCCAGCTTGGAGTAGCCGTCAAAGCCGGTGCGAACCCGGCCTGCCGCAACGGTCATGTCGTGGGAACGGCAGTCGGCCGAGGCCGCCGCGGCCCGGGCCCGTTGTTCGGTGCGATTCAGGGTTTCGGGTCCGGCGCCGGCGCGCAGGGCGGCGCCGCGAGCCTGGAGCCGCGCGGCGTTGAGCGCGGCGCCGATCGGCGGACTGAACAGGCGGCAACGGCTGTCGGCGGCGGTCATCACCGTCCGCTCATACAGCAGGTCCAACGCCCCACCGGCCGCGTGGGCGGGACGCGCCGTCACGACGGCGGCGACGCAGACAAGGCTGATCGCCCACCACAGGACTCGTTCCTTGATGTGGTCGCGCAGGCTCGTCATCGACAGGCTTTCCCCCGGGCTTGATCCTCGGCAGACTAGCCCTGTCGGTCTTGCGATCCGGTTAGCGAGGAGGAAAATCACCCGCGTGCTGCTCTCCACGGATATCTGGGTCGGCGCCCTGATCCGCCGCGCCGAACTGGGCGGAGCCTTTGCCGTGGTGGCGCGCAAGGGCGACCCCCGCGCGGGCTCGGTGCTGGTAAAGGCCATCAACCGGGGAGACGGAACGGCCAGGCTCTACAGCGAGGCCACGCGGGGGGACGGTGAACGGTTCTGGATGCAGCCCGTGGCCAGCGATCAGGAGCCCGACCTCGACGCCTACATCGGCCGAACGGCCCGGATCGACCCCGATGTCTGGGTGGTGGAGATCGAGGATCGCGAGGGACGACACTTCCTCACGGAGGCCGTTGAGGTGCGTTAACTGCGTTCCTTGACGCTCCTGAAAGGGCGCCAGGTGCATGGGGTCGTCAGTCCCCAATCTGAGTTTCCCATGCTTTTTCTCCTGAACGATGTCGTGCTGAACCTGGAAGGCGCCCAGATGGCCCCTCCGGTCGCGGCCCAGCGTTTCAAGGCCCTGACGATGGGCTTTGTGGAGAAGCTCGGCCGGGAGCTGTTTTCCGAAGAACCCCTGCTGCAGCATCGCCACCCGGAACGGGCCCGCCGGCTGGCGGGCCTGATCCTGCTCAAGCAGCCGACCATCAATGCCGCGCTCTTTGTGGCCCAGGCGCGGGGTTGTCCCGAGAACATTGTCGCGGTGCGCTACGCCCAGATCAGCTTCGAGGTGATGGGGCTGCTCTACGAGCGCCAGCAGGCCGGGAGCCTGACGACGGTTGAGGCCGACCGTCAGGTCTGGCGTCGCCTCGCCGCCTGAGGCCGCGGCGCGCCGAAGGCGGCCCTTGGCCCGACGCTTTATTGTAGACCCTCGGTCCGCTGCATCCTAACCTTAGGTCGAGTAAGGGGTTGGGGGTATCCATGTTCGCGAGAATGTTGTCGGCGCTCGCCGCCGTCGTAATTGTCGCTTTTGCGGCTTCGCCTGCGGAAGCGCGCTGGCTGCGGGCCGAAAGCCCCCGGTTCATCGTCTACAGCGACGGCAGCGAGAGCGTTCTTCGGGCCTATGTCGACAAGATGGAGGTGTTCGACACCTTCCTGCGCGCCCGCCACGGTCTGCCGGAAACCGGCGTCCCGTTGCGCAAGCTGCCGATCTATCTGGTGCGCTCGCGCACCGATCTGCAGATCACCTGGAACGGGGCCGGAAACGCCATCGCCGGCTACTACAGCCCCGGCGCGTCCGACACCTTCGCCGTCGCCACCCTGGAAGACCGCAAGGATTCCTCGACCCTGCTGCACGAATATACCCACCACTTCATGCTGCAGAATTTCCCGGGGGCCTATCCGGCCTGGATGGTGGAAGGCTACGCCGAATTCTACGGCGAGACGGTCATCCGGGGACAGTTTATCGAAGTCGGTCAGGTCGCGGACAATCGGGCGAGCGCCCTGCTGGCCAGCCGTTGGATTCCGATGGCCGATCTGCTGGCCAACAAGCAGAGCCCGTCCGACTGGGATTCCTTCTATGCCCAGTCCTGGCTGCTGACCCACTATCTGATGAGCGATCCGCAGCGCTTCCAGCAGTTTCAGGCCTTTGCCTCGGCGGTCGGCCGCGGCGCCGATCCGGTAAAGGCGATGACGGACGCGACGGGACAGACTCCGGACGAGCTCGAGCAGTCGCTCAGGCGCTATGTCCGCAGCGGCCTGAAGATCACCCAGTACAAGCGGGACCATATTCCGACCCCGAACATCACCATCACCACCCTGCCGCCCTCGGCCGATGACCTGCTTCTGGAGCGGGTTCAGATCGTCGCCCATTCCTACAAGGACGCGGCGCCGGGCTATCTGGGAATGATCCAGCGCCGGGCGGCCAAGTATCCGGACGATCAACTGGCGGTCCTGACCCTGGGCCAGACGGAGATGGAGCTGGGAGACCACGCCAAGGGCAGGACCTTGCTGGAGGGCTGGCTGAAGGCTCATCCCGATGACGCCGAGGCCATGTATGTGCTGGGCAGCCATCTCTACAACGATGCCTGGACCAGGGCCGACGAGGGCGACGACAAGAAAAAGGATGCCAAGGAAGAGGACAAGGATGACGACGAGGACGCTGACGTTCCCGTCATTCGCACCATCGCCGATCCGGCGATGATGAAAGACGCCGAGCAATGGCTGGCCAAGGCGGCCGGTCTGGCTCCGAACGATTATCGAATCCTCTACGCCTACGCCCAGGTGCGCCGGACCCAGTCGGACTATCCCAAGAAGGCCGACATGGATCTGCTGATCGGCGCCTATCGTCAGGCCCCGCAGGTCGTTCCGCTGCGGTTCGAGCTGGTCAATGTGCTGATCGCGCGCCGCCATACGCCGGAGGCGCGGGCCCTGCTGCAGCCGCTGCTGAACCATCCGCACAGCAAATCGATCGTCGCCGCCGCGCGAAGATTGCTCCAACGCATCGAGGATCAGGAGCGACGCAACGGTCCTGGGTGACAACGGGCCTTTCCCCCGCTACTCCGCCGGCCATGTCCAATACCCCTGCCGCCGAGGCCGCGCGCCGACGCACATTCGCCATCATCAGCCATCCCGACGCCGGCAAGACCACCTTGACCGAGAACCTGCTGCTGGCCGGCGGGGCCATCCGCGCGGCGGGGCAGGTGCGGGCGCGAGGCGAGAACCGCCGGACCCGGTCGGACTGGATGAAGATCGAGCGCGAGCGCGGCATTTCCGTCTCGGCCAGCGTCATGACCTTCGACCACGACGGGTTGATGTTCAACCTGCTCGATACGCCGGGTCACGAAGACTTCTCGGAAGACACCTATCGCACGCTGACGGCCGCTGACGCCGCGGTCATGGTGCTGGACGCCGCCAAGGGCATCGAGCCCCAGACCCTGAAACTGTTCGAGGTCTGCCGCCTGCGCGACATCCCGATTGTCACCTTCATCAACAAGATGGATCGCGAGGCGGAGGATCCCTTCGCCCTGCTGGACGAGATCGCCTCCAAGCTGGCGCTGGACCCGGCGCCCCTCTACTGGCCCGCGGGCTCGGGCAACCGCTTCAAGGGCATGGTCGACCTGCGGAACGAGACCTTCATTCCCTACAATCGCAATCGCGAGGAGGGGCATCCCGCGCCGGTTCCCCTGCAGTCGAATGCGATCCTGTCCCATCTCGACGCCGACGAGCTGGAAGAGGCTCAGGAGGGGGCGATGCTGGTGCAGGAGGCCTCCCGGCCCTTTGACCCGCAGGCCTTTCTCGAAGGGCATATGACGCCGGTTATCTTCGGCTCGGCCCTGCGCAAGTTCGGGGTCGATGAACTGCTGTCGGTGCTGGCCGCCTTCGCGCCGCCGCCCCGCGAGGTCGAGGCCGAGCGCGGCGGTGCGGAGACCCAGGTGTCTCCGGGCGATACGGAAGTCTCCGGCTTCGTCTTCAAGGTCCAGGCCAATATGGACCCCAACCACCGCGACCGCATCGCCTTCTTCCGGCTGACGTCCGGCCGGTTCCAGCGCGGCATGAAGCTGAAGTCCCAGGGCACCGGCAAGCAGATGAGCGTCAACGCGCCCATCATGTTCTTCGCCTCCGACCGCGAACTGGCCGAGGAAGCCTATGCGGGCGATGTGATCGGCATTCCCAACCACGGCGTCCTGCGGGTCGGCGACAGTCTGTCGGAAAGCGGAGCTCTGCGGTTCGCCGGCCTGCCCAACTTCGCGCCTGAAATCCTGCGGCGGGTCCGGGTCAAGGACCCCCTGAAGGCCAAGCACCTCAAGCGAGCCCTGGAGGGCCTGGCGGAAGAGGGTGTGACCCAGCTGTTTCGCCCGACGCTGGGCTCGGACTTCATCGTTGGCGCGGTCGGACAACTGCAGTTCGAGGTCATGGCCGACCGACTGGCCGGCGAATACCAGCTGGATGTGATCTTCGAGACCGCGCCCTATGCCGAGGCCCGCTGGCTTGGCGGGACCGACGCCGCCATCGAGACCTTCGCCTCGACCCACCGCACGGCGATGGCGACGGATATCGACCAGTCGCCGGTGTTCCTGGCCAAGTCGGCCTGGGAGATTTCATACGTCGCGGAACGCTATCCCGACGTGTCCTTCCAGTACACGCGGGAGCGGGGCTAGGCCCGCCCCGCCCGCCGCCGGATCAGCGGCGGCTGTCGTCGACCCAGCGCAGCTCTCCGACCATCGATTCCAGTCGCTGGTATTCCGTCGGCGTGATGCAGCGGGGGGCGTCCCAGCTGGTCGCGGAATCGCGGCTGTCGACGACATCCTGGGCCGAGACATAGCGGACTTCGCCATATTCCCGCTTGAAGGCGCGGCGCGAGGCCTCGTCACGGTTGCACACCACCAGTTCCCGGGCGGCGCGAGGGGCGGTCGTGCTCACGGGCGTCGCCCGGACAGCGATCGGCGCGCCAGACATGTCCGCCCCAAGGCCGGCCGCCAGCGCCAGGATCGTCACGATCATCATCTCGAATCCTCCTCAGACTTGCCCCGGTTTGGTCCGGGCTCGGAGGAAGCTTACGGCGTTTGCGACAATTGTGAAGGTTTTTTGTCAGCCTGTGGATAACTCTGGATCAGGTGCTCGATCGGCGGCGTCGTGCCGGCTTCATTGACCCTGGCTGGACGCTCGGCGATCCTCACACGCACCGGGCGCCGTCGACCGCGGCGCTGAACAGACCCGATCAGATGGACCGGGAGGGCAGGGCGATGCTGGTGCTTGTGTTGAGTCTGATGGCGGCCCCTCAGGACGGGCCGCCGCCCTATTCGCGGACGCTGGCCTGCGCCGGACTGACACGGGCCTGGTCCGACCAACTGCCGTCCGACGCCCCGGATGCGCGAGAGTCGCGCAGCGATGCGGAGTTCTGGGCCTTCGCGGTCATGGACGCAGCCCGCCGAAGCGGTCACACCGCCGCCGTCGCCGAGGCGGACCAGTTGAAGGCCAGGGACGCGGCCCGGGCGATGTTCACCGACCAGCCGGACGAGGCCGCCAAGGACCTCGAGACCTGCAGGAAAATGAAGCCGCCGGGCGTCTGACCCGCGCCGGAACCGGCCGCTCGATGCGAACGGCCTCGCGTCCTGAATTGTGGGCCGCCCCCTCGACCTTGGGCCCGGCTGAGGTTACTTGAGCGCGCCCATGCGCCCTCCCGTCCTCGCTCTCAAGGCCGTCCGCCTCATCGACGGCGCCACCCCCCTGTTCGACGGGGTCGATCTGGCCCTTGAACCCGGCGTGCGCGCCTGCCTGGTCGGTCGCAACGGGGCGGGAAAATCGACTCTGATGCGGCTGCTGATGGGCGAGATCCAGGCGGACGGCGGCGAACGCATCGTCACGCCGGGGGCCCGGATCAGCGTGGTCCCGCAGGAGCCGAAAATCTCCGGCGACACGCTGCTGGACTACGCCATGCTTGGCGGAGCCCAATCCTATGAGGCCGAGGCGGCGCTGCAGGCGCTGGGCGTGGACCCCGCCAAGCCCGCGCAGGGACTGTCCGGGGGGGAGATCCGCCGCGCCGCCCTGGCCCGCGCCTTCGCCGAACAGCCTGACGTTCTGTTGCTCGATGAGCCGACCAACCACCTGGACATCCTGGCCATCGAGACGCTTGAGACCCTGCTCAAGTCCAGTCGCGCCGCCGCCCTGGTGGTCAGCCATGACCGGGCGTTTCTGGAGCGCACGACCAGCCGCTGCTTCTGGCTGGAAAGCCGCCGGGTTCGCAAGCTGGACCGGGGCTTTGCCGCGTTTGACGACTGGGCTGAACAGCAGATGGAGGCCGAGGCGGACGAGCAACGCCGCCTCGACGCCGCGCTGGTCCGCGAAAATCACTGGATGCAGCGGGGCGTCACCGGTCGACGGGCCCGCAATGAAGGACGCCGCCGGCGACTGGTCGCCATGCGGGAGCAGAAGTCGGAATATCTGCGCCAGGCGCGTGGCGCGTTGACCATGGACATCGCCGTCGCCTCCGCTTCGGGAAAGCGCGTCGCCGAGGCCAAGGGGTTGTCCAAGGCCTATGGCGACAAGGTGCTGGTCAAGGGCTTCTCGACCCGCATCCAGCGCGGCGACCGCATCGCCATCGTCGGCCCCAATGGCGCGGGCAAGACGACCCTGGTCAAGCTGTTGCTGGGCGAGCTTTCGCCGGACGCGGGCACGGTGACTCTGGGGACCAACCTGCAGATCGCCTATATCGACCAGGCCCGCGCCGACCTGGACGACAGCGCCACCCTGTGGGACGCCCTGACGCCCGGCGGCGGCGACCAGGTGATGGTTGGCGATACGCCGCGCCATGTGGCCGGCTACGCCAAGGACTTCCTGTTTCGCGACAATCAACTGCGCCAGCCGGTGTCGACCCTGTCAGGCGGCGAGCGGGCCCGGCTGCTGCTGGCCCGGGCCCTGGCCACGCCCGCCAATCTGCTGGTGCTGGATGAGCCGACAAACGACCTGGACATGGAGACCCTTGATCTCCTGGAGGACCTGCTGGCGGGGTTCGAGGGCACTCTGGTTCTGGTCAGCCACGACCGTGACTTTATCGACCGCCTTGCAGGCTCGACGATCGGCCTGAACGGGGCGGGCGAGGTCGTCGAGACCCCGGGCGGCTGGAGCGACTTTCTCAGTCAGAACCCCGGCTTCTTCACCAGCGGCATGGTCTCGCAAACGCCTGCCCGTAAAACCGCTCCGGCGCCCCCGCCCCAGCCCAAGAAGGCCTCCAAGCTCTCCTACAAGGATCAGCGCCGACTTGAGGAAGTCGAGCGGCTGGCGACCGAACTGCCCCTGGAAATAGCCCGGCTGGAGAAGGAGCTTGAGGATCCGGATCTCTATAGCCGCGACCCTGCCGGCTTTGACCGGACCATGAAGGCGCTGGAAGCGGCCAGGGCGACCCTCGAGGCGGCGGAAGAAGACTGGCTCCTGCTCGAGGAAAAGCGCGAGGCGTTGTCCTAGAGCCTGTTCCCATTATGGCGGAACCGCCAAATGGGTAAAACAGGCTCTAAACGAAGCATGACGAGCACGATTCAACGATTAGACGGTTCCGTTTAATCGCATCGTGCTCTGGCGCGCCAATTGACGTGCGCGCATGCGGTCCGATCAGAGGGCCAGGACATATCTGTGGATATCGAGAAGTGCTTTCTTGTCAGGCCCTTGCCGTCAAAATCAACAGCCCGCCCACATCTTATCCCCAAGGTTGGAGAACAGTATTCACAGCGGGCCGATACAAGACGGTTGCTGCATAAACGAAGTCGTCGCACAGTCAACCCGTCGAGAGGAACCGCGGCGCGGGCGAGACGGGAAACCGGAAGGCCAGGCGAGCGGAACGGGTCCAGGCCTAAGGACCGAAGGGAGACCTTCGGAAACCGGTCAGGAGCCGGTCGGATGAAGACCAGAGCAATCTGGACCCCCACGCCGACCATGACCACTCGGCCGCCAGACCCCTTCGGGGATCTGGGTAAGAGGGTGGCGCCGCCGGGCAACCGGATGCGTCGCCCTCTTGCTCATTTGGGCGACCCATTTTCAGCGAATCCGGTTCCAACATTCCCTTGGCGCGCCCCGTCGCGCGACCTACCCTCTGTCACATCAGGATGGAGGGTTCGATGACGTCACGCCGCATGGTTCTCGGCGCCGGTCTCGCGGCGCTGGCGGCCGCCTGCTCAAAGGCGCCCGCGACCCCGCCCGGCCGGACCCTCATTCGCTTCGCCACCGACTGGAAGGCCCAGGCCGAGCACGGCGGCTTCTATCAGGCCCTGGCGATGGGCGAGTACGCCAGGCGCGGGCTGGAGGTGGAGATCAAACAGGGCGGTCCCGGGGTCAATGTGCCGCAACTCCTGGCCGCCGGCGCGGTCGAGCTCGGCATGGGCTCCAACGGTTTCATCGCCCTGAACCTGGTCAAGGAGGGCGTTCCTGTGAAGGCGGTCGCGGCCTTCATGCAAAAGGACCCGCAGGTCCTGCTGGCCCACCCCGGCCAGGGTGTCGCCTCCATCGCCGACATGAAGGGCCGGCCGATCCTGCTGTCGGCAGCGTCGCGCGAAGCCTTCTGGGTCTGGTTGCGGGCCAAGTACGGGTTCAGCGATGACCAGATCCGCGCCTACAACTACAGCGCCGCGCCCTTCCTCGCCGACAAGCGCGCGATCCAGCAGGGCTACCTGTCGAGCGAACCCTACACCATCGAGAAGGAGGCCGGCCTCAAGCCGGAGGTATTCCTGCTCGCTGACGAGGGCTATCCCGGCTACGCCACCATGGTCCTTGCCCCTGACAAGCTGATCAATCGCAACCCCGACGCCATCCGCGGCTTCATCGAGGCCAGCGCCATCGGCTGGAGGGAATACCTCAAGGGAGACCCGTCGGCGGCCGACGCCCTGATCCTGAAGGACAATCCGGAGATGACCCCGGAGCTGCTGGCCTACGCACGCAAGGTGATGAACCAGTACGGCATCGTCGACAGCGGCGACGCCGCCACCCTGGGTCTGGGCGCCATGACCGACGCCCGCTGGGCAGAGTTCTTCAAGGTCACCTCCGAACAGGGCGTCTACCCCAAGGACATGGCCTACAAGGACGCCTACACCCTGCAGTTCGCGGGGCCCGCCGCCAAGTGATCGCGGCGCTCCAGTCGGTTGAGGTCCACTACGACCGCGGGATCGCGCTGGGGCCGATAGACCTGGCCCTGGCGGACGGCGAGGTCGTCGCCCTTGTCGGGCCGTCAGGTTGCGGCAAGTCGACGGCGATGCGTTTGCTGGCCGGGCTTGAGCCGCCGACGCGTGGCGAGGTGGCGCGTTCACCGGAGCGGGGCGAGACCTCGCTTGTCTTCCAGGCTCCGACCCTCGCGCCCTGGCTGAGCGCCCGTGACAACGTCGCCCTTCCCCTGGAACTGACGGGCCGCGGGCGGGACGAGGCCCGGCGGGCGGCGGACGTCTGGCTGGCGAGGGTCGGGCTGGAGGGATCGGAGCGGGCCCGGCCGGCGCAGCTGTCCGGCGGCATGGCGATGCGGGTTTCCCTGGCCCGGGCCCTGGCGACCGGCCCGAGGTTGCTACTGCTCGACGAGCCCTTCGCGGCGCTGGACGAGATCACCCGCCGGCGCCTGGCCGATGATGTTCTCGCCCTGTGGGCCGACCTTGGGCCCGCCATCCTGTTCGTCACCCACAATGTCGAGGAGGCGGTCTATATGGCCGACCGCGTGGTGGTGATGACGCCGGGGCCGGGGAGGATCGCCGGCGAGGTCACAATCGACGCCCCGACCCCGCGCCCGGAAGGCTTCCGCACCACATCCCGCTTTCGCGAGGCCGCCGAGGCCGTGTCGATCTTGCTGGCGAGGGGAGGGGCGATTTGAGACGGCTCGTCGATCTCCTGGCGCCCCTGACGCTGGTGATCGCCCTCCTCGTCGGCTGGGAGCTCGCCTGTCGGCTCCTGTCCGTGCCGGTCTATCTCCTTCCGGCCCCGAGCGCGGTGTGGACCAGCCTGGTTTCCGACTGGCAGGCCCTGGCGGCCGCGGCCTGGACGACCCTGTCGATGGCGCTGATCGCCCTGGTGATCGCCAGCCTTGGCGCCTGCTCCCTGGCCTTGCTGGGCGGGCTCAGCCCGTTGATCGAAAAGGCCATCCAGCCGATCGCGGTCAGTCTGCAGGTGACGCCGGTCATCGCCATCGCACCGTTGGTGATGATCTGGACCGGGCTGGACCATCCTGGCCGGGCGATCATCGTGCTGGCCACGATCGTCGCCTTCTTCCCGATCTATTCGGGCGCCGCCACCGGTTTGCGGGCGACCGATCCCGACCTTCAGCGCCTGTTCGTCCTCTATGGCGCCAATCGCTGGCAGACCCTTCTGCGCCTGCGCCTGCCCTCCGCCTTGCCGGCCCTGATCGAGGGTCACAAGGTGGCCACCTCCCTTTCGGTGATCGGCGCGGTGGTCGCCGAATTCGTCGCCGGCTCCGGCGGCGCCCAGGGGCTTGCCTGGCGCATTGTCGAGTCGGCCAACCGCCTGCAGACCGCGAGGGTCTTCGCCGCCCTGTTCACCCTGGCGGTGATGGCGGCGCTGCTGTTCAAGCTGGTCGACATTCTCGAGCGACGCCTGCTGGCCTGGTGGCGCGGACGTTAGGGCGACCTTAAGCGGCGCTGGCCTATACAACCGGGAATCAACCCCGGGTATTCATGGCCATGCGCCCTGGTCTCATCCTTCTGCTGCTCGCCCTGCCCGGCGCCGCCATGGCGACGGAAGACCGGTATGGACCGCGCCGCGCGTCCGAGCTGACGGTTGCCGGGTCGGCCACGAGGCCGCAGGCCTATGGCGGACCGACGCTGACCTGGTCGGGCAAGGCGCAGGCCTCGGTTCCGGACGCGCGGCGGTCGGTTGCCGCAGCGCCAACGGCCCCGGTCAGGTCCCCGCCGGCCTATGCTGACCGCGGCGCAGCGCCTGCGCCCGCGCCGCCAGCGTCCCTGCCGACCAGCCTCTATGACGGCCCCGCCGCGCCGGCCCAGGCCGCGCCCCCGTCACCGCCGGTTGCCGCCTCGCCCTATGGCAATTACCAGCCCCGAGCCTATTCGGTGGTTCGCGAGTATGGCGGGACGCCTGACCGCATTCCGGCCCCGCCGCCGCAGAGCGCCTTCACCGGTCCCGAGGTCTCGCTGATGCCCGGACTGCTCGGCGCGGCGCCTCCGGATGATCCGGCGGGCGATGCCGACACAGAAGACCCCGAAGCCCGCCGCCCGGCCAAGGACAAGAAATGAGTTCCGATCCCGCCCGCCTGCACGAACTGATCGAACTGGCCCATGAAGGGTCCAGTGAGCGTCGCCGCGACCTGCTGCGCGGCCTGACCGACGCCTTCTTCGGCCGGGAGTCCCACGGGCCGGCTGAAATGGCGCTGTTCGATCAGGTCCTGACCCAGCTGTCCGGGGAAATGGAGGTCGCGGTCCGCGCCGAGCTGTCGGGGCGCATCGCCGAGCGATCCGATGCGCCAGGCGGGCTGATGCGTCGTCTGGCCCATGACGAGATCAGCGTCGCCGGTCCGGTGCTGCGCCAGGGGCGCGGCCTGTCCGACGAAGAGCTGCTGAGCGTCGCCCGCACCCAGGGACAAGACCATCTGGCGGCCATTTCCCAACGCGCCCACGTGCCGTCATCGGTCAGCGACGTCATTGTCGAGCGCGGTGATGAGGACACCTTGAGCGTCCTTATCGGCAACAACGGCGCCGATCTGTCGCGGGAAGCCCATGAGCGGCTGGTCGACCGCGCGACCGAAAGCCCGCGCCTGCAGGAGGGGCTGGTCAACCGCCGCAGCCTGCCGGTCGATCTGCTCAACGAAATCTACTTCGTGGCCGAGGCCCGCATTCGCGAACAGATCCTCGCCCGCAACGCCACGATCGACCCCAAGGAACTGGAGGTCGCGCTCGAGCGCGGCCGCAAACGCCTCGCCGCGCGTGACGGCGCCTTGCCGGCAGACTATGCGAAAGCCGAAGCCGAAGTCGCGGCCATGGCCGCCCGGGGTGAACTGGGCCCACGCACACTGGCGGCCCTTTTGCGAGGCCGGCAGACCACCAGGTTTCTGGTCGCCCTGTCGCAGCTGGCGCACGTCGATTTCCACACGGCCCGGCGCATTGTCGAGGGCCGCGAGCTGGACGCTCTGTCGATCATCTGCAAGGCCGCCGGCTTCGAGCCGAGCCTGTATCTGACCTTCGCGGTGCTGATGCTGGACAGCGACCCCGACGCGATGGCCAAGGCGCGCCAGTACGGCCAGCTCTACAATGAGCTGCCGCTGGAGGTTGCCCAGCGGACCATTCGCTTCTGGCGGATGCGCCGTCAGACGGGCGACGTCTCGGCGGCGGCCTGACCACCCTGGCCTGCCGGGGCTGACAGTCTCCTCAACGCCCTGCGCGGTCGCGCAATCTGTCGAGGCCCTTGGCGGCCAGATCTGACAGCGAGCGCAGGCCCTGCTCGGCGAACACCTCCAGCGCCGCGTCATAGGCCACGGCGGCGCCGGCCAGTCGGGCGTCGGCCCGGCCGGTGATCTCCACCCGAAGTTCATAGAGACGGGCAAGACCCAGCTGGCTGACGGCCCAGGCGACGGGATCGCTTGCCGGCTGCGCAGTCGCCAGTTCGGTGCGCAGCGCCGCCTCGGCCGCGTCCAGCACCGCCAGATCCCCGGTCAGTTCCGCCAGCCGGCCCAGGCAGTTGGCGCGACTGGCGGCGACGGCGGCCTGAAGGCTGAGCGCCGGCTGGTCCCTCAGGCCCAACAGCGCCCGGTCATAGCATCGAAGCGCCTGGTCGAAGGCGCGCGGCGCGTCCGTCGCCTCGCCCAGCGTTTGCAGGGCCTGGCCAAGCATGGCCTGGATACGGGTCCAGTCCAGCGGACTGTGGTCGCGGGGCACCGCCTCCAGCGCCCGCGTCAGCTGCTCGACGCCGTCGGCGGCGGCGGCGGTGTCGCCCGTCAGTTCGGCCAGCAGGGCGCGGGCGGCGCCGGCCTGCGCCGCGATGCGGGCGCTCATCAGCGGCTCATATCCGGCGTCCAGGCTGTCGGCGGCTGCCTGCAGTTCCCTCAGGGCGCAATCGAGCAAAGGCTGATCCTTCAGTCGGGCGCCGCAGCCGGCGAGAATGTCGGCCAGGACGCCCCGTTGTTCGGCGGCGATGAGGCGCAGGGCGGCGTTACCCTTGCCGGCCCGGTCCAGCCGCCGCAGGGGAGCCTCGAAGCGTTCGGCGGCGGCGAGGGCGTCTTCCAGACCGCCCCGCGCGAGAGCCCGGCGGCCGGCCAGTCCAGCGAGACCGCACAGCGCCAGAGCGCCCGCGGGACCGGCGTCGGAAGCAACCGGGGTCAGGGTGGCGGACACCGCCGCCTCCAGGCCCTCGTCGCCAAACAGGTCCGCGCCCAGCAGGGCGCAGAAGGCCTGTTCGACCCGGGCCCGGGCCATATCGCCGCCGCGGCCATCGGCTTCGAAGCGATCGGCGGCGGCCTGGGCGCAGGCGGCGGCTTTCCTCAGGGCGACCGGATCGCCGTCCCTGCGGGCGATTTCCCGCCAGATGATGGCGGCGTCGAGCTGACGGGCCGCGGGATCCTTCGCGCTGATGCGGCCGGCGGCGATGTCGGCGGAGCGGGCCTCGGCCTTCAGCAGCCCCAGATCCAGCAGATCCAGCAGGGCGGCGTCGCCGCCGGAAAGACCGTCGCGCGGGGCGACGGCAGGAGCGCTGAACGCCCGACGCAACTCACGTCCAAACTCGAACATGCCCGCTCTGCCCTCCGGCAATCTTCCGTCCCAAGCCGGAACAGTCCGGGGGTCGGTAAGGCGGATCACAGCAAAGCCCGGTCCGAGTTTGTTTACAACTCGTTAACCATAAATAGTTCGCGCGACGGATGCGTTTGTCTCGCCGTGCCGTCCCCGATCAGAACGGGATCGGGCCGTCGGGCAGCTTGGGCTGGGGTTTCGGCGGCGGCGCCGATTTGGGCGGCAGGCCGCGCGGCTGCGGACCGCCCTTGGTGGGCGGAGGCGGTGCCGGCGGCATGCCGGGCGCGCCTGGCGCCAGCGGATCGCCAGGACCATCGCCGCCCGGCGCCGGGTCACGGGTCAGGATCTCCAGCTCCCCGGCGGCCCTGTTGAAGTCGAGCGCGACGCCTTCATAGAAACCGTTGCGCGGATCCGGCTCGGTCTCGGGTTCGGGATCGGGAACCTGCCAGTCGAAATCGCGAACCGGCAGGCCCTTGTGCGCGGCGACCATATATTGCCGCCAGATGGTCGTCGGCATGCCGCCGCCGGCCACCCGTTCCATCGGGGTGTCGTTGTCGTTGCCGACCCACACGCCGGTGACGATGTCGGGGGTGAAGCCGATGAACCAGGCGTCGCGATAGTTCTGGCTGGTGCCGGTCTTCCCCGCGGCGGGCCGTCCGAAGGCCGCGCGGGTCCCGGTGCCGTGGGTGACGACGCCCTTGAGCATATTGACCATCATGCTGGCGTTGGCGAGGTCATAGACCGGGGTCGGCGCGCGCTGGGAGCGGCTGTAGACCGGCTGTCCATCCTGGGTGACGATGCTGTCGATGATGTAGGGCTGGACGCGCTGTCCGGCCTGCTGGAACACCTGGAAGGCGCTGACCAGTTCCAGCAGATTGACCTCGTAGCTGCCCAGGGCGACCGACAGGTCGGGACGTGCGGGAATGGTGGTGAAGCCGAACCGGCGGCTGATTTCGCCGATCGCCGGACCGCCGACCTCTTCCCCGACCTTGACCGCGACGGTGTTGATCGACTTGGCCAGGGCCTCCTCGATGGTCACCGGTCCGCGATACTTGCCGCCGTAGTTTTCCGGCTCCCAGTCGCCGAACTTCACCGGGCCGTCGACCCGGATGTCCTTGGGCAGCAGGCCCTTTTCCAGGGCGGCCGCATAGACGAACGGCTTAAAGGTCGATCCCGGTTGACGCTTGGCCTGCACAGCCCGGTTGAAGGGCGCGGCGTCGAAGTCCACGCCGCCGACCATGGCGCGGATCGCGCCGTCCGTGCCCAGCGACAACAGCGCGGCCTGGCTGGCCTTGGCCTTGACGCCGTCGGTTGCCAGAACCTTGCGCACCGTCTCGGCGCCGACCTTCTGCAGGTTGCTGTCGATGGTCAGGCGGACGGTCAGGTCGGGGGCGTTTTCGCCGGCGATCTTCACCGCCTCGGTGGTGGCGTAGTCCAGCAGATAGCCAAGGTCGCCCTCGGTCATCAGCGCCTTGGGCGACAGCTGGGGCGGATTGTCCAGCGCCTCCTGTTCCTGCTCCCTGGTGATCCAGCCCTCGCGCCGCATGCGATCCAGCACCAGATGCGAGCGCTGCAGGGCCGCGCCCATGTTCTTGTTCAGGGCGAGGCGGGAAGGGGCCTTGGGCAGGGAAGCCAGCAGCGCGGCCTCGCCGATGGTCAGCTCCGTCGCGGGCTTGCCGAAATAGGAGCGCGAGGCCCCGTCGATGCCAAAGGTGTTGGCCCCGAAATAGATGCGGTTGAGATAGAGCTGCAGGATCTCGTCGCGGCTCAGCACCTTGTAGAGGCGCCGCGCCATGACCGCCTCTTGAAGCTTGCGCTTCATGGTCTGCTCGGGACTCAGGAACAGGCCCTTGGCCAGTTGCTGGGTGATCGTCGAGCCGCCCTGCACCGTGTGGCCGGCCCTCCAGTTGACGACCATTGCGCGGCTGATGCCGTACAGATCAAGGGCGCCGTGGTGATAGAACCGGCGGTCCTCGGCGGCCAGGAAGGCCTGGGGCACATGTTTGGGAAGCTGGTCGAGGGTGATCCGGTCGCCATACCGTGGTCCGCGCGTGGCGATCAGGTCGCCCTGACGATCCAGAAAGCGGATTCCGGGCGCGCGATTGACCGCGAACAGCGCCGCCCGGTCGGGCAGGTCCGGGACATCCTTCAGATACTTGTTCCAGACGTAGATTCCGCCGCCGATCGCCGTCGCCGTCCCGATCAGGAACAGTGCGGCCAGAACGATCCACAGCCATTTGAGCCGGGTAATGATCGTCCAGATGCGCTGGCGGAGCCCGTCCCAGTCAAACGGCTCGCGGCTGACAACCTCCCTGGGCGGACGGGGCTCGCGCGGGGGCTTGCGTTCGCGGGGAGGCTTGGGCTCCTTGACGCGCTTCTGCTTTCGGACCGGCTCCTCCTGCGGCTCCGGTTCGGGCGCGTCGTCACTTTCGGACGGCGTTGAGTCCGGAAACTTGAACGGTTCGAGAGACCAATCGTCAGACACGTGACAGGAAACCTAGCGGTTGGAGCATTGCGGGTTTAGGACGCAAGGACCATGCCGCGCAAACCCTTCTGGGAATACAAGAGCCTCGGACAGATGACGGTGGCCGAGTGGGAAAGCCTATGCGACGGCTGCGGCCTTTGCTGCCTGGTTCGCTTCGAGGATGAAGATTCCGGCGAGGTCATACCCACCAGGGTGCATTGCAAGCTGTTCGACGGACAGGCCTGTCGCTGCACCGACTACGCTGGCCGCAAGGCCCATGTGCCGGACTGCGTGAAACTGACGCCGCACAATATCGAACGCCTGGCCTGGATGCCGCTGTCCTGCGCCTATCGCCGGCTGCATGAGGGCAAGCGCCTGCCGGACTGGCATCCTCTGATTACAGGCGACCCCGAGAGCGTCCACAAGGCCGGGGTCTCGGTGCGGGGCCAGACCATCAGTGAAGAAGAGCTGGCTGACCCGGAGGACGCCCTGCAGTATGCCGCCTGGGACCTGTCGGTGGATCGCGGCGAGGAACCCTACGACGACTAGTCTGGCCTGCCGCCGACGAAGGCGGGCTGCCGACCATCGGTCAATTAGTGACAAAAATGCCACATTGCCCCTTGCGTGGGGCGCGGGTTTGCTTAGGTAGAGGCCTTCCGCAGTTCACTTCATGAGGATTCCTTGGCGCGCGACCCCTATCTGGAGCTGGGCGTGTCCCGCAGCGCGGGAGCGGACGATATCCGCAAGGCGTTCCGCAAGCTGGCCAAGCAATTCCACCCCGACGCCAATCCCGGCGACAAGGCGGCCGAGGAGCGCTTCAAGCGGGTCTCCGGCGCCTTCGACATTCTCGGCGATCCCGACAAGCGCAAGAAGTTCGACCGCGGCGAAATCGATGCTGAGGGCAACGAACAGAATCCCTTCGCCGGGCGCGGCGGATTCGGTGGCGGAGGAGGCGCCGGCGCCGGCGGCTGGTCGCCGCGTGGCGGGAACTTCGAACAGGGTGTCGATCTCAACGACATTCTGGGAGACGTCTTTGGCCAGCGGGCCTCGGGCGGGCCGCGCGGCTTTGGCAACTTCTCCAGCAAGGGTCAGGACCTGCGCGCCCGTCTCGACATCGACCTTGAGGACGCCATTCGCGGCGGCAAGAAGCGAATCGCCTTCAGCGACGGCCGCACCCTCGACGTCTCCATCCCCAAGGGCGCCCAGGACGGTCAGATCCTGCGGCTGAAGGGTCAGGGCGCGCCTGGTCGCGGCGGGCCGGGCGACGCGATGATCGAGCTCAAGCTGCGGCGGCACCCCATCTATCATCGGGACGGCGACACTCTGGAGATGGACGTGCCGGTGTCGGTTCCGGATGCGGTTCTGGGCGGCAAGGTCGAGGCTCCGACGCCGGACGGCAATGTGGTCCTGACCGTGCCAAAGGGCAGCAACAGCGGACAGCAACTGAGGCTCAAGGGGCGCGGCTTCATCGACGCCAAGGGCAAGCGCGGCGATCTGGTCGCCCGGCTCATCGTCACCCTGCCGGACATCGCCGGACCGGAGCTTGAAACCTTCGCCGAGGAGTGGCGGGCCAAGCGGCCCTACACCCCAAAGCGCAAATAGCCTTTCGCCCCTCGCGCGCGGGGCCGTGACAGCGGCGGCGTTAGTCAGCATAACGGCTTTATTCAGCCGCCATTCAGACCGCCCGGCCTAAAGGAAGGGCCATGAACAAGTTCGTCGCCCTCTTTGCCGCCGCTCTGATCAGCGCCGCCCTCCCGGCGGTCGCTGACGCGCAGAGTCGCGGACCCCGGGGCGACCGGTCCGAACAGCAGCAGCGCGGTCGCGGCGACAACGGCTATGACCGCCCCGCCGAGCGGGAAATCCCCCTGTCGCAGCTGATCCGCATGGTCGAAAGCCGCACCGGCGGTGAATATGTCAACGCCAATCCGCGCATGCAGGGCGGGCGCAAATACTACTGGATGCGGCTGCGGTTTCCCGGCGGCCGGTTCCAGGACTACATGGTCGATGCGGCCACCGGTCAGTTCTAGGAAACCCCATGCGCATTCTGCTTGTCGAAGATGATCCCGACCTGACGCGTCAGCTGAAGCTGGCCCTGGGCGACGCCGGCTATGCGGTGGACCACGCCGCCGATGGCGAGGAAGGGCATTATCTCGGCGAGACCGAACCCTATGACGCGGTGATCCTCGATCTGGGCCTGCCCAAGATCGACGGTGTTTCGGTGCTCGAGAAATGGCGCCGCGAGAATGTCGCCACCCCGGTTCTGATCCTGACGGCGCGTGACAACTGGAGCCAGAAGGTCGCCGGTTTCGACGCCGGCGCCGACGACTATCTGACCAAGCCCTTCCATACCGAAGAGCTGCTCGCGAGGCTGCGGGCCCTGGTCCGGCGCTCTGCGGGCCACGCCTCGCCCAGCCTGGCCTGCGGCGGCCTGCGACTGGATCCCCGCGCGGCCCGGGCCACCGTCAATGGCGAGCCGCTGCGGCTGACTTCGCTGGAATACCGGCTGCTCCACTACATGATGCTGCATCAGGGCCGGGTCATCAGCCGCACCGAACTGGTCGAGCATCTCTATGACCAGGACTTCGACCGCGACTCCAACACCATCGAGGTGTTCATCGGCCGCGTTCGCAAGAAGATCGGACCCGACCGCATCGAGACGGTCCGGGGCCTGGGCTATCGCATCATGGCCCTGGAAGGTGAGAGCGACGCGTGACGCCACGGGCCCGCAAGCCCTGGTTTGGCCTGGGGCGCTCGTCCCTTGTCCTGAGACTGGTGCTGCTGGCCGGGGTCTGGAGCGTGGCCATGCTTGTGCTGGCCGGTTTCGGCCTCAATCAGCTGTTCACCCGCGCCGCCGTTGAGCGGTTCGAGGCTGGCCTCGGCGAATCGATCCTGGGTCTGCAGGCCGAAACCACCGTCGAGGACGGTCAGGTCTACGCCCCGCCGATGACCGACGTGCGGGCTTATCGCCCCTTCAGCGGCTTCTATTGGCAGATCGCCGCCCTCGACAAAGACAACGTCTCAACGCCGCTGGTCCGCTCACGCTCGCTGTGGGACAGCCGCCTGACCCCGCCGCCCAAGGTCGCCGCCAGGGCGAGGGCCCACCCGGGGGTCTCGGTCTACTTCGACACCACCGACCCTCTCAACAAGCCGCTGCACGCCGCCGCCCAACTGGGGGTCATTCCCGGCCGGGCCGAGCCCGTGCTGTTCATGGCCGCCGAGAACCGGGAGTCCATCGACGCGGCGACCCGTCGTTTCACCTTTATCATCGCCGGCGCCCTGCTGGTTCTGGGGGCCGGGCTGATCCTGGCCGTCTGGCTGCAGGTGCGGATCGGTCTGCAACCGCTGTTCCGGCTTCGCCGCGAGGTGGCCCGGGTGCGCAAGGGCAAGGCCGAGCGCCTGGTCGGCGACTATCCCGCCGAACTCTCGCCGCTGGCCGGCGAGCTGAACGCCCTGGTCGCCTACAACCAGGATGTGGTCGAGCGGCAACGAACCCATGTCGGCAATCTGGCCCACGCCCTGAAGACGCCGATCTCGGTCATGCTGACCGAGGCGCGGCAACAGCCGGGGGATCTGGCCGACATCGTCATACGCCAGTCCGAGGCCATGCGCGGTCATGTCGAACATCACCTGCGACGCGCCCGCGCCGCCGCCCGCGCCCAGACCATTGGCGAGCGCACCGATGTGTCCGAGGTGGTCGATGAACTGGCGGTGACGATGGAACGCATCTTCCAGGACAAGGGCGTGACCATCGACTGGCGGGCCCCCGACGATCTCTGTTTCCGGGGCGAGCGCCAGGATCTGCAGGAGCTGCTGGGCAATGTGCTTGAGAACGCCGGCATCTGGTGCAGGCGCAACGTGCGGGTCACGGCGGCGCCGGACGATGACGACTGGCTGACCCTCGTGGTTGAGGACGACGGCCCGGGCCTGCCGGCGGAGCGTCGGAGCGAAGTGCTGCAGCGGGGGGCCAGACTGGACGAGAGCGCGCCCGGGTCTGGTCTTGGTCTGGCCATCGTTGACGAGCTGGCGCGGGCCTACGGCGGCGACCTGGTTCTCGATGATTCGGCCATGGGCGGGCTGAAGGTGACGGTCAGATTGCCGCGCGCGGAAACCTGAAACGGGTATTTCGCCCTTCCTTAACCAGTGGGTTCCCACAATGGGACATCGCCCTGCTGGCGGTTCTCAGGCGGAGCCCATGACCGAGCTACCACCGGCGAAGGCCGGACTGCTCAAGATGCTGATCGACGGCGCCCCCGACCGGGTGCTCCAGAAGCTGGAGCTGGCGTTGGGCGACCTGAGCATGCGCGACAGTGCGTTGGGCGCCGTCTGGGGCATGGTTGACCGTGAAATCGGCGACCGGATCGTGCGCAACCTGGCCCTGGCCCCGGTGCTGGGCCTGTTCCAGGGGCCGACGGCCAGCCTGCCCGTCGCCCTCCTGGCCCGGCTGTGGGCGCATATCAAGGTCGCCCATCCGTTCGAGGCCGGACAGGCTGTAACCCTGGCCGGCGCCTTCAATGCCGAGGATCAGGATCAGAGCGTGCTGGATGAGCTCTGCGCGCTGACTCTCGCCGACATGCGCGCCGATCCCCGCGCCGAGACCCTCAACGCCTTTTCGGACGAGCAGGCGAACAGGGTCGCCGAAGCGCTCGCCCTGTCGCCGATCATCCGCCGCTGCCTGCCGCAACTGGGCGACTGGCTAATTCGAATGGACCAGGAGCGTCGCGCGGCGGCGCGGGTAGCCTATCGGGACAGCGTCGCCGTCGCCCCGGACGCCGGGCCCTTGTTCTTCCGGCTGCTGGGCGCGCGGATGGCCGAGCCGGGCCAGATTCTGCGGATCATTTCCGCTGTCATGGACCGGCCCAGCGAGCGCTACCTGTCATCGTCGGAGCTGGCCCCGTTCGGTCTGGCGGTGATGGATGAGGTCGATCGTCAGCTGGAAATCGTCCGCCTGTTCGATGTCGATGGCGGACAGGCCGCGGGGCAACAGGCCGGGCAGGCGGTCCATCGCGCCACGACCGCCATCGCCGATCTTGAGGAACTGGTTGACCTGTCCCGCGAAGGCCAATGGGGCCGGCGTCTGGCGCAGCAAAAGCGTCTTCTGGCCCAGACTGTCGAGGGCCGGCTGAAGGAAATTGAGGATGTCGTAGGGCACGCCCTGCCGGTGCGGTCCATCCGTTACAGCCCCCGCCTGATCAAGTCGGCCCCGAAACTGGTCGCCGACCCGGACCCTGTGGCGGTGTGTCGCGCAATCGCCCTTCTGACCTTCGCCGAGGAGGCGCGCTCCAGCGCCGACAGCGGCGGGTTCGGCGCCACCCGGGCAAAGATTCTCGACAACCTCGAAAAACACCTCGATCCCTATGTCGAGGACGTCCTTGAGTATCTGCGATCGGCCGACGCGGATAATCCGTCCCGCGCCCGGGCCTACCTTGAGGTCGCCGCCGACATCCTCACCCTGGCCAAGGACGAGAAGGCCGGGCAGATCGTCCGCCGTCGCCTGGCCGCGGCCTGACTTTTTGTCGCCTCGCATCCTCTGAAGATATCCGCTAACAGCGCGCCATGATCCTGTTCTGGATGGTCGCCGCCGCCCTTTCGGCCGCCGCCGCGGGCCTTGTGCTGGCCGCGGCGCGGCGCGCTGAACGTCGCGCCGTAGTCGCCGAAGACCCCGCCCTGGCCGTTCATCGCCGCCAGCTTGAGGAAATCGAGGACCTCGTCGCCCGCGATCTGCTGGACGAGCGGGAGTACGCCGATACCCGCGCCGAGGCCGGCCGGCGTCTGCTGGCGGCCGCCGATCAGGTCCAGGCCGAGCCTTTGCCTGGCGGGCGCTGGCTGGTTCCGGCGGCGGCCGGACTGGTTCCGATCTGTGCGCTGGCGATCTATTTCCTGGTGGGATCCCCTGGCGTCGCCGACCAGCCCATGTCGGCGCGGATCGCGCAGTGGTCCAGGATCAACCCCGAGCAGTTGACCACCGGCCAGGCCGCTCTGATGCTGGAGCAGCAGCGCAAGAAGCATCCCAATGATCCGCAACTCCTCAGGGCTCTCGCCTACGCCCGCATGCAGTCGGGAGACGCCTACGGCGCGGCCAAGGCGTTGCGTGAGGCGGTCGTGCTGTCGCCCAACGACGCCGAACTGTGGGAATGGCTCGGCGTGGCCTTCATGGCCACCAACAACGGCGAGGTCGGCGCCGACGCCCGTCGGGCGCTCGACCAGGCCCTGAAAATCGATCCCAAGGCGGCCAGTCCCCGCTACCTCCTCGCCCGGGCGGATATCGCCGAAGGCCGCACCGCCGAGGGCCTGGCCGGCTGGAGGGCTCTTCTGCAGGACCTGCCCCCCGGCGATGAGCATCGTCCGGGCCTGGCGGCGGAAATCGCCCAGGTCGAACGGACCGGCAGGCTCCCTGGCGCCCAACCCGTTCCCCAGGCGGGCGCGGCAGGCGGCCCCAATATCCAGGCGATGGTCGACGGCCTGGCCGCCCGGCTTGAGGCCAATCCGGACGACCCCGATGGCTGGGCGCGTCTGATCCGCGCCTATGCCGTGCTGGGCGACGCCGAAAAACAGGCGGCGGCCCTGGAAAAGGCCCGCCAGCAGTTCAAGTCCCGTCCCGACATTCTGCGCCGGCTGGAGTCGGCATCGGAGGCCCCGCAGTGAGTTTCTGGCCCAAGTCGCACAAGGCCCGTCGGCGCCTGACCATCATTCTTGCCGCCGCCCCGGTTCTGGCCCTGGCGGTCGGCCTGACCCTGTATGGTCTTCGGGAAAACATCTCCTTCTTCTACACCCCGGCCCAGGCGCAGTCGGCGCAGGTTCAGCCGGGACGGGCCTTTCAGCTGGGCGGGCTGGTCGAGGCGGGCAGTCTGGTCAAACAGCCCGACGGGGCGATGAAGTTCCGCGTCGTCGACAACAAGGCCGGCATGACCGTCCTCTATGACGGCGAGGTCACCAGCCTGTTCCGCGAAGGACAGGGCGTCGTCGCCGAAGGCGCGCTTCGCTCCGACGGCGTCTTCGTCGCCAAGCGGGTTCTGGCCAAGCACGACGAGAAATACATGCCGCGAGAAGTGGCCAAGGCGCTGAAGGAGCAGGGTGAGTGGCGCGGCGACGGCCAGCGGCCGTCCTACGACGCGCCTGCCGACAGCGCGCCCGGCGCCAAGGCGTCGTCAGGGGCCAAGGGCGCATGATCGTCGAACTGGGCGCATACTGTCTGGTTCTGGCGCTTGCGCTGTCGATCGCCCAGGTCGGGTTGTCGGCGGCGGGCGTGCGACGTCCGGTGCTGGCCGGCGCCGGCGAGGGAGCCGCCACCGGCGCCTTCATCGCCCTGGCCCTGACCTTCGCGGCGCTGATCTTCGCCTTCGTCGGCAGCGACTTCTCGGTCGCCAATGTCGCGGCCAATTCCCATACCGAAAAGCCTCTGCTCTATCGGGTGGCCGGCGCCTGGGGGAGCCACGAGGGATCGATGGTGCTGTGGTGCCTGGCCCTTACCGGCTTCGGGGCCGCGGTGGCCTGGTTCGGCAAGGGGCTGCCGCGTGACCTCAAGGCCCGCACCCTGGCAGTTCAAGGCGCGCTGGGTGTCGCCTTCCTGGCCTACACGGTCTTCGCCTCCAATCCGATGGCCCGCCTCTCGGACGTCCCGCTTGAAGGACGGTCGCTCAATCCCCTGCTGCAGGACCCCGCCCTGGCCGTCCATCCGCCGATGCTCTACCTCGGCTATGTCGGCTTTTCGGTGGTGTTCAGCCTGGCCGTCGCGGCCCTGATCGGCGGCCGGATCGACGCGGCCTGGGCGCGATGGGTCCGGCCCTGGACCCTGGCGGCCTGGAGCCTGCTGACCATCGGCATCACCCTCGGCTCCTTCTGGGCCTACTATGAGTTGGGCTGGGGCGGCTGGTGGTTCTGGGACCCCGTGGAGAACGCCAGCTTCATGCCCTGGCTGATGGGCGCGGCCCTGCTGCATTCGGCGGTGGTCACCGAAAAACGCGGCGCCTTGCCGGGCTGGACCCTGTTCCTCGCGCTGGCCACCTTCACCTTCTCGATGCTGGGCGCCTTCCTTGTCCGCTCAGGCGTCCTGACCAGCGTCCACGCCTTCGCCGTCGATCCGACCCGCGGTCTGTTGCTGCTGGGCATTCTGGGCGTCGCGGCCGGGGCGGCCTTCGCACTGTTCGCCTGGCGGGCTCCGGCCCTCAGCCCCGGCGGTCTGTTCGCGCCCGTCAGCCGGGAAAGCGCCATGGTGGTCAACAACATCGTGCTCACGGTCGCCGCGGGCACAGTCTTGATCGGCACCCTGTTTCCGCTGATCCGCGAGGCGATGGGCGGCGACACGGTGTCGGCCGGCCCGCCCTTCTTCAACCTGACCTTCGTGCCGGTGATGGTGGTCGGTCTGCTGATCCTGCCCTTCGGCCCGATGCTGGCCTGGAAACGGGGCGACGCCCTGGGCGCGGCCCAGCGGCTGTGGGTCGCGGCGGTTGCGGCGGCGGGCGCCGGCCTGCTGGCCCTGTTCCTTGTCAGTCCCACCAAGGCTCTGGCCAGCGCCGGTCTGGCGCTCGGTTTCTGGTTGCTGTTCGGCGCCGTCGTCGAGATCGGCCAGCGGGTCCGCCTGTTCCGCGCGCCTTGGCCCGAGGTCTTCCGCCGGATGGGCGGCCTGCCGCGCGGGGCCTGGGGTTCGAGCCTGGCGCACGCCGGGCTGGCGCTGTTCGTGCTGGGGGCCTGCTTCGAAACCGCCTGGAAGCTGGAGCTGGCCGAGGTGATGGCCCCTGGCCGGTCAGTGACTCTGGGGGCCTATGAACTGACCTTCGACAAGGTCGGCGTGGTGGACGGGCCGAACTATCTGGCCGAGCGGGCGGTGCTGACAGTGCGCCGAGGGGGCAGGGCGGTCTGCACCGCGACGCCGGAGCGCCGCTTCTATCCCGCCGGCGGCCAGACCACCCAGGAAGTAGCCATCTGCGCCAGGGGGCTGGATCAGGTCTACATCACCCTGGGCGAGCGTCGCGGCACGGTCGATGGGGCCCCTGGCTGGCTGGTGCGGGGATACTTCAATCCTTGGGTGCAGCTGATTTTCCTGGGGCCGCTGTTGATGGCGGTGGGCGGGGCCGTTTCTCTCTCCGACCGCAGGCTTCGCCTCGCCGCCGGGCGCAGGACCGGGGCGGCGTCATGAAGCGGCTGCTGCTGGCCATGATGGCGATGTTCTGCATCGCCGCCGCGTCCGACCCGGCCGAGAGGTTGCCCGATCCGGCCCAGGAAGCCCGCGCCCGCCACCTGTTCCAGGAGGTGCGGTGTCTCGTCTGCCAGAATGAATCGATCGACGATTCCACCGCTGAACTGGCCCATGACCTGCGTCAGGTCGTCCGCGAGCAGGTATCGGCCGGGCGCAGCGACCAGCAGATTCGCGATTTTCTCGTCGCCCGCTATGGCGAGTTCGTCCTGCTCAAGCCGCCGATGACCGCGGCCAACCTTCCCTTGTGGGCCTTGCCCTTCGTGCTGCTGCTGATCGGCGGCCTTCTTCTGGCGCTCAGACTGCGCCAGCGGCCGGTGGCGGCGCCGCTTTCGGAGGAAGAAGAGGCAAGACTTGCGCAATTGACCCGCGACGAGCGAGATTGACACCAAGCTGCCGCGATCTCGCCGCAACAAACGCACCGCTCATGACGCAAAGATAACTTGAGCGGCATTGCGCTAAGCGGCATCGCTTCTAACTTGAGTGGGAAACTCCGGCGACGGCCGGACACAGGAACCGATCAAAGATGGCATCGAGAAAGACGGGACTTATCGTTGGCGCGGTAGCGGGGGTCGGCGTCGCCGCCGCCGCCATGGCGGGTGTTGGCATGCGAATGACGCCGCCCTCCCAGGGGCCGGCGTCGGCCGTCTCCCAACTGCAGACCACGCCGATCAACTTCGCGCCGCCGCCCGGCGCGCCGATGAGTTTTGCCGACATCTTCGAGAAGGTCTCGCCCGCGGTCGTGTCCATCGACGTCAAGTCGAAGGTCGATCCGGCGACCCTGCGCGGCATCCCCGGTCTGCCCTTCAATTTCGGGCCGCGCGAGGACCAGGGCGATGGCGATGACCCGAACGGCGGCCTGCCGCGACAACAGTCGTCCGGTTCGGGCTTCTTCATCTCGGCCGACGGCTATCTCCTGACCAACAACCACGTGGTCGAGGGCGCCGACGAGATCATGGTCACCCTCAAGGATGGCCGCGAACTGCCCGCAACCCTGGTCGGTCGCGATGACGGCACCGATCTTGCGGTGCTCAAGGTCAAGGGCAGCGGCTTCACCTTCGTCAGCTTCGAAAACACCGCCAAGCCCCGGGTGGGCGACTGGGTCATCACCGTCGGCAACCCCTTCGGTCTTGGCGGCACGGCCACGGCCGGCATCGTCTCGGCCCTGGCGCGCGACATCAATGACGGACCGTTCGTCGACTTCATCCAGGTCGATGCGCCGATCAACCGCGGCAACAGCGGCGGCCCGACCTTCGACACCTACGGACGGGTGATCGGCGTCAACTCCGCCATCTATTCGCCGACCGGCGGCTCGGTGGGCATCGGTTTCGCCATTCCGGCCGACCTCGCCGAGAGCGTCAGCAAGCAGCTGATCCAGAACGGCAAGGTGACCCGCGGCTACATCGGTGCGACGATCCAGAACTTCACCCCGGACATGGGCCAGGCCCTGGGCCTGGGCGCAATCAAGGCCGCCATCGTCTCGGACCTGACCCCCGGCGGGCCGGCCGCCAAGGCGGGCCTGATGCATGACGACATCGTCGTCGCCGTCAACGGCAACCCGGTCACCTCCTCCACCTCGCTAACCCGGGAGGTGGCCAAGGCCTCTCCTGGCGGCATTCTGAAGCTGGACGTCCTGCGTGACGGCAAGAAGCGGACGGTGGAGATTCGCTCGGGCACCCGGCCTTCGGCCAAGGAACTGGCCCAGGCGCTGCAATCAGACCAGGCAAGCCCGGGTTCCTCCGGCGGCAAGGGCGATTCCGAAGCTGTTCGTCCGGTCGTTCTGGGCATGGCTCTCGGTCCGATCGACGCCGCGACCAAGAATCGTCTGAATGTCGATGGTGGTGTGCTGGTTGAACAGGTCCGGGCCGATTCCGACGCGGCCGAGCAGGGCGTGCGCCGGGGCGCGGTGATCGTCAGCGTCAACACCCACAAGGTGGACAGCGCCAGCGACGTCGCCACGGCCGTCGATGCGGCGAAGAAGGCAGGCCGGCCGACGGTGCTCCTCGGTTTCTCGGTGGCTGGCTCGACGCAGTTCGTCCCGGTCAAGATCCCGGGCTAGACTGACAAGACGGCGGCCCCGAGTCGGGGCCGTCGTTTATCTCGCGGGGCGGGCTGATGCGTATCTTGATTATCGAAGACGACCAGGAAGCGGCCGAGGCCATGCGCCGCGGCATGACCGAGGCTGGCTATGAATGCGAGCTGGCGTCCGACGGCGAGTTTGGCCTTGAGGCGGCCCGGGCGGGCGGCTTCGATGTCCTGATCGTCGACCGGATGATGCCCCGGCGCGATGGCGTCAGCGTGGTGGAAGCGTTGCGCCGCGAGGGCGACGCCACGCCGGTTCTGTTCCTGTCCGCCCTGGGCGAAATCGATGATCGGGTTGTCGGGCTCAAGGCCGGGGCGGACGACTATCTGGTCAAGCCCTACGCCTTCCCCGAGTTGATGGCCCGGGTCGAGGCCCTTTCCCGCCGTCGCGAGACCGGCGCGGTTTCAACCACGCTAAAGGTCGGCGATCTGGAGATGAACCTTCTGACCCGCGAGGTTCACCGGGCCGGAACAGAAGTCGACCTGCAGCCCAGGGAGTTCCAGCTGCTGGAGTTCCTGATGCGTCACGCCGGCCAGTCGGTGACCCGCACCATGCTGCTGGAAAAGGTCTGGGAATATCACTTCGACCCCCAGACCAACGTCATCGACGTTCACATCTCGCGGCTGCGGTCCAAGATCGACAAGGGCTTTGATCGCGCCATGCTGCAGACGGTGCGCGGCGCCGGCTATCGCCTCGACCCCTAGACGCCAGGCCTGCGGTCCGTGGACGACGCGACGCCGGCCCTCGGCGGTGAAAGGGGAACGGTCAGAACCGCGATGATGAAGCTGCCCCGTCTGTTTCGCACCACGACGTTTCGTCTGACGCTGCTGTTCCTGGCCCTGTTCGCGGCCGCGGCCGCCGCCTTCCTCGGCTACATCTACGTCGCCACCGCCGGCGAGGTCAGCCGCCGCGCCGACAACGAGATCACCCGGGAGATGAACTCCCTGGAAGCGACCTACCGCCAGGGCGGCGTCGCCCTGCTGAACACCGCGATCATCGAACGGTCCGCCGGAGACAGGCCCTTCCTCTATCTGCTGATGGATTCGACCGGCAAGAAGATCAGCGGAACCATTCCCGCCTCGCCGATGGACGACACCGGGCCGGGAGAGAACTGGGAACGCTTCACCCTCACCGACACCGACCCTGACGGCGCCGAGATCCGGCGCCCGGCGCGCGGCCTGCAGAAGCGTCTGTCGGGCGGGGAGATCCTGTTCGTCGGCGCCGACGTCGGCGAGAGCGAGGCCTTTGTCGTCGGCATCGCCCGGGCGCTGTGGGGCGCCGGCGCGCTGATCATCATCCTGGGTCTGGCCGGGGGCATTCTCGTCAGCCGCAATGTCGCCAGCCAGATGCAGGGCATGACCGAGGCCGTCGCCGCCGTGCGCGGCGGGGATCTGAGGGCGCGCGTGCGCGTGCGGGGCGTTCGCGACGAGTATGACGACCTGGCCGAGGGCCTGAACGACATGCTCGACCGGCTGGAGCAGTCGATGGGCGGCCTTCGTCACGCCGGCGACGCCATCGCCCACGACCTGCGTTCTCCCCTGACCCGGCTGCGGGCGCGACTGGAGGCGGGCCTGATCGAGGTCGAGAACGGCAAGGGCGACGCCGTCCAGGCGCTGGAGCAGGCTCTGGTCGACGCCGACAACGTTCTGGCCACCTTCAACGCGGTTCTCGCCATCGCCAGGCTGCAGGCCGCCGGCCGGGCGCCGGATCCCAAACCCTTCGACCCCGGCCAACTGGCGTCGGACATGGCCGAGCTCTACGAGGCGGTCTGTGAGGACAAGGGCCTCGATTTCAAGGCCGAGCTGACCCCGCGACTGACGGTCAACGGCGCCCGTGAAATCCTGGCCCAGGCGCTGGCCAACCTGCTGGACAACGCCATCAAATACACTCCCGCCGGCGGGGCGGTGATGTTGCGGGTGCGTCGCCGCTCGTCCGGCGAGGTGGAGTTTTCCGTCACCGACACCGGACCCGGGGTGCCCGACGAGGACCGCGACAGGGTCGTGCAGCGTTTTGTCAGGCTCGAAAACAGCCGCTCGGAGCCCGGATCGGGTCTGGGATTGTCGCTGGTCGCGGCGGTCGCCGAGGCCCATGGCGGTCGCCTCGAACTCTCCGAAGGCCCCGGCGTCATCGATGGCTTCGGGCCCGGACTTCGGGTCGCCCTGATCCTGCCGCGGTCGGACTAGAGCGCGTTCCGATTAGTGGAAGCCGGTAATCGGATCAAAACGCGCGACCAACGAGGACTCTGGAGCGGGGCGGTTTGATTCCATGAAATCGCGCCCTGCTACAGAGCGCAGGTCGAGCGCTTCCTCTGGCCGCTGCGTCTGCTAGACCTTGGCCATGTCCCTCGCCGAGACCATCGTTCCCTGCGGCCCCGTGATCGACGCCAGGCACGCGGCCAGGACCCGGGAAATCGTCGAATCCGATCTGGGCGCCGGGGCGCTGGACCCCGTCTGGCCGGCGCTTGAGCCGATCTTCGCCGCTTCGCCCTATCTCTCCGGTCTCGCCCGGCGACGGCCAAAGGCCCTGGCCTTGACGCTGGCGGCCGAGCCGTTGGCGAGGCTCGACGGGCTGCTGGCGGATGCTGCCGCCCAGGCGGGGGAGGAGGACGCTGCCCTGGCCGCCCGACGGCTGCGTCAGGGCAAGTCCGATCTGCATCTGCTCTGCGCCCTGGCCGACCTCGGCGGCGTGTGGAACCTGGACCATGTCACCGGGGCCCTGTCCCGCTTTGCCGACGCCGCCCTGGCCTCCGCCCTCACCCATGCCGCCCGGGCGGAGATCGACCGGGGACGTCTGCTGGCGCCGTCCGATCAGGAACGGGGCCCGGTTCCGGGCCTGTTCTGCCTGGCCATGGGCAAGCACGGCGCCTTCGAGCTGAACTATTCCAGCGATATCGACATCTCGGTCTTCTATGAGCCCGAATTGATGCCGGTCGGGGAGGGCGCGGAGCACCAGGATGTCGCCGTGCGCATCACCCAGCGCGTCGCCCAGATGCTGCAGGACCGCACCGCTGACGGCTATGTCTTCCGCGTTGATCTGCGTCTGCGGCCGGATCCTTCATCGACGCCGCCCGCCGTCCCGGCGCCGGCGGCCTTCAGCTACTATGAAAATGTCGGCCAGAACTGGGAACGGGCGGCCTTCATCAAGGCGCGGGTCGCCGCCGGCGACCGCCAGGCCGGCGAGGCCTTTCTTGAGGAGCTCTCGCCCTTCATCTGGCGGCGCAACCTCGACTTCGCCGCCATCGCCGACATCCATTCGATCAAACGCCAGATTCACGCCTTCAAGGTCGATGATCGCGTTACCGCCGCGGGGGCCGATCTCAAGCTGGGACGCGGCGGCATCCGGGAGGTCGAATTCTACGTCCAGACCCAGCAGCTGATCCTTGGCGGACGTCAGACCGACCTGCGCTCTCCCCGCACCCTCGACGCCCTCGCGGCGCTGGAGGCGGCCGGCCATGTGACGCCGGAGGCCGGGTCGGTCATGCGCGAGGCCTACATCCAGCTTCGGGCCCTGGAACACCGGGCCCAGATGCTTGGCGACGACCAGACCCACCGGCTGCCCGAGTCCGATTCCGAGCGAAAGCGCATTGCCGCCCTGTGGGGATACACGGCGTTGAAGCCCTTCGACGCGGCCGTGGGCGCCATCCTGCGAGGCGTCAACGCGGTCTACGGCGAACTGTTCAAGGGAGAGGAGGAGCTGTCGTCGCGCTTCGGCAGCCTGATCTTCACCGGGGTCGAGGACGACGCCGAGACCCTGGTCACCCTCAAGCGCATCGGCTTTGACGACCCGCCGGCCATCTCCGGGGCCATCCGTGGCTGGCACCATGGTCGGATCGCCGCAACACGCACCGCGCGCGGGCGCGAGCTGTTCACCCGGCTGGCCCCCCGGCTTCTCGACGCCCTGCACGATACCGGGGCGCCCAATGCCGCCTTCCGGCGCTTTTCCGACTTTTTTGAACGGCTGAGCTCCGGGGTGCAGGTGCAGTCGTTGTTCCTGGCCCAGCCCCGCCTGTTCGAACTGATCGTTCAGGTGATGGCCTTCGCCCCCCAGCTGGCCCGCACCCTGGCCCGGCGACCGGCGGCGCTGGACGCGCTACTCGATCCGACCTTTTTCGAGCCCTTCGAGGCCGGGCAGGGGGAGGTGGCGATCACCATGGCGATGGAGGAGGCCGAGACCTTCGAGGACGTCATGGACGCCGCCCGGCGCCTGCACCGCGAGCAGGCCTTCCGCATCGGCTTTCAGGTGATCGGCGGCACGGCCAGCGCGGCCGACGCCGGCGCCGCCTTCGCTGAACTGGCCGATCTGTGCATCGCCGGGCTGGCGGCGGCGGCGCTGGACGAGACCACCCGCCAGGCCGGCGCATTTCCTGGAGAGGTCGCCGTGATCGCCCTTGGCAAGTGCGGCGGCCGGGAAATGACGGCCCGTTCGGATCTCGACCTGATGACCCTCTATCTGCCGGCCGGCCCGGCGGAGATGTCAGCGGATCGCGGCTGGGGAGCCGAGACCTTCTACGCCCGCTTCACCCAGAGACTGATCGCCGCCCTGTCGGCGCCGACGGCCGAGGGCGGTCTCTATGAGGTCGACATGCAGCTGCGGCCGACCGGCAGCAAGGGACCGGTCTCGGTCAGCATGGCCGCCTTCGAAACCTACTACGCGGGCGAGGCGGAGACCTGGGAGATGCTGGCGTTGACCCGCGCCAGGGTGGTCTGGGCCAGCTCGGCGGCCTTCGCCGACCGCTGCCGGTCGGCCATCGAAACGGCGCTCAGGCGGCCGCGCGATCTGGCCCGCACCGCCGGGGACGTGCGGGAGATGCGCGCCCTGATCGCCCGCGAGCGGCCGCCGTCTGGTCCCTGGGATCTGAAGCTGGCGCCGGGCGGCATGGTCGATATCGAGTTCGCCGCCCAGTATCTGCAACTGGTCCACGCCGCCGAGGGCGGACCCCTGCGCCAGAATACCGGGGAAGCCCTCACCGCCCTGGCCGGGGCCGGGCTGGTCGGCGCCGCCCCGGCCGCGGCTCTGGAGCAGGCCTGGCGGCAGCAGCAGGATCTCAGCCAGCTGTTGAAGGTGGCGCTGGAGGACGGCGCGGACCCTGAACTCGAACCCCGGGCGCTCAAGGCCCTGCTGGCCCGCGCCGGGGCGGCGTCCGACTGGAAGGCGCTGAAGGCAAGTTTGACCAAACGCCGCAAGGCGGCCCGCGCTGCCTATGAGGCGGTGGTCGCCTGACCGCGACGGAACCCGAAGCGGGCTGCGTTGAACGGGAGAGGGGCGGGCAGCCCATGGAGACCTGAAGCGATGAAGACCTATCTGATTGCCGGCGCGATGCTGGCTTTGACCGCCGGCGCCGCCAGCGCCCAGTCTGGCCCCGGCCAGATGGGAGGGCGCCTTGACGCCAACGGCGATGGCAAGGTCACCCTGGCGGAGTTCAAGGCCGGCCGGCCGATGATGCAGCGGCTCGACACCAACAAGGACGGAAAGATTTCCAAGGCCGAGTTCGCGGCCCGTCCGCAGCGCAAGGACGCCCCGGAAGGCAAGGCCCGTGGCGATGGCAGCCGCATGTTCGGCATGCTCGACGCCAACAATGACGGATTCATCGACAAGGCGGAGCTCGACAAGCTGGCGGAACGGCGATTCAGCCGCATGGACGCCGACGGCGACGGCGCGCTCAGCCCCACCGAACTGCAGGCCGCGCGGCAGGGCGCCCGTGGAATGATGGGTGGCGGTCGATAGCGGCATTGCCCTGAGGGGAAAACGGGCGCGACCGTCGCTGACGACTGTTGTTCGCGACGGCGGTTGCGCCCGGCATCCTGGCCCGGCCAGATGCAGCGCATGGACGGGAGACCGGGTGAAGCTTGAGACAGTCTGGCGGCGATCCGGACGAGGCGCTGGTGGCGCGGGTGGGACGTGGCGATCAGGCCGCGATCCAGGCCCTTGTCGCGCGCAAGCTTCCGCGCATGCTCCAGCTGGCCCAGCGGATGCTGGGCGATGCCGCGGAGGCCGAGGATGTCGCCCAGGAGGTGTTCGTGCGGGCCTGGCGTCAGGCCCCGCGTTGGGTTCCCGGCGCGGCGCGTTTCGACACCTGGCTGCACCGGGTCGCTCTGAACCTTTGCTACGATCGCCTGCGCCGCCGCCGCGAGCAGCCGATGGCCGAGCCGCCGGAACAGGTCGATACCGGTCCGGCGCCCGATCGGGGCCTGCTGGCCCGCGATACCGGAACCCGCGTTACGGCCGCGTTGGCGGCCCTGCCGGAACGCCAACGCGAGGCGCTTGTCCTGTGTCACTATCAGGACCTGGGAAATATCGAGGCGGCATCCCTGATGGGGGTCAGCGTCGAGGCCTTGGAGAGTCTTCTGTCCCGCGGTCGGCGCGCCCTTCGCGTCGCCCTGGCGGACCTGAGAGAATAGAATGATGAACAGGATGGACGCGACACGGTTCGAAGCCCTGGCGGATGCCCACGGCGCCGCTATCGGGCGCTGGCCCCTGGCCGAGCAGGACGCCGCCTTCGCCTATCTGGCGGAGGCTCCCGAGGCCGCGCAGGCTCTGCTGGATCAGGCGCGGGTTCTGGACGAGGCCCTGGACACTTTGCGGCCTCCGTCGCCGTCTCTGGCGCTTCGCGACGCCGTCCTGTCCGCTGCTCCGAGGCCGAAAGCCGGGTGGAGCCTTGGGCGCTGGCTGGCTGGTGCGGGCGTCGGGGCGGCCCTGGCCGCCGCCTGCGCCGCCGGTGTGGTGATCGGCGTCGATATCGCCGCCCCTTCCTCCGCGACGGGTCTGGATGCGGTCAGTCAGACGGTCGCCGTCGAGGATGACTGGTTCGCCCTGCCGGATATGGAGAGCCAGTCATGAAGCCGCGCGGTCTGATCATCGCCCTGTTGATTTCGGTGGCGCTGAACCTTTTCCTGGCCGGGCTGATCGTTGGCGGGGCCGTGGTCGCCCGTCGGGTCGCCGCCCTGGCGCCGGCGGTCGCGCCCCAGGGACGTCTGCCGCTGTGGCGGGCCGGGGACGACCTGCCGGTGCTCAAGCGCCGGGCCTTCCGTCAGATGTTCCGCAAGGCCGCGGTCGACAGTCAGGACGATATCCGTCAGTCGCGCCGGATCCGCCGCGAGGCCATCGCCGCGCTCGAGTCCCCTGACTTCGACGCCGAGGCCGTGATCGCCCGTCTCGATCAGGCCCGCGAGACCGACAGCAAGGCGCGAGGCGGCGTCGAGGCCGAGATCATGCGGTTCGCCGCGACCCTGACGCCCGCCGAACGGACGGTCCTCGCCGAAGGTTTGCGGCGGGCCATGGCCAACCAGCTACGCGATCCGCCGCCGCGCGGTCAGGCGCGACGCGACCGGCCAGCGCCGCCGCCCGAGGAATAAGGAGGAGCGGTCGTCAGGCGCTTCGGCGGACGGCCTTCGACACGCGCCAGGCCATGAACAGGGCTGGTAGACACAGCCCCGCCGCCACGGCGAAGGGCGCGCTGATACTGACCTTGGTGAACAGCGGCGCCGCCGCCAGCGGGCCGATAATCCGGGCCAGGGCGCCGGCGGCGGAATTGAGCCCCAGCATCTCCCCCTGGCGTTCCGGCGAGGAGGACTTGGACAGGATGGCCCCGATGTTGGGGAAGGCCAGCGACTGCCCGAGCGCGACGGTGATCATGCCCAACACGGCCAGCTGCCAGAATCCGCCGACCAGCGGCTGAAAGGCGAAGCCGATGAAGATCAGCACCAGTCCCAGCATCAAGGTCGCCGGCTCGCCGAGTCTCCGCGCCAGCGGTCCGGTCAGCAGACCCTGGGCAAAAGCGGCCGTCAGGCCGATGCCAAGGAAGCAGAAGCCGATCTCCTTGGGGCCCCAGTGAAAGCTGGCCTTGGCCCAGAGGCCGAAGGTCGCCTCCATGCCGGCGAACCCGGCGATGGCGATCAGCGAGACCAGCAGAACGCGCCAAATCACCGGATGGGCCATGGCGTCGTTCAGGCCGGCGAAACGGCCGCGGCGGGGGGCGTCGGAATGGCCGTGGCGGGTCTCCCGGACGAACAGGGCCACGCCCAGGCCGGCGGTGATCGCCAGCCCGGCGGCCAGGAACAGGGGCGGCCGGAATCCGGCAAGTCCCAGCGACTCATTGGCCAGCGACCCGCCGATCCAGGGGCCGGTCACAAAACCCAGGCTGAAGGCCGCGCCCATCATGCCCAGGCGTCCGGCGCGCTTTTCCGGCGGGGTGACGTCGGCGATATAGCCCTGGATGGTCGAGAGGTTGCCGGTCAGCATGCCGCCGCAAAACCGGATGGCGAAAGCCACGAGCAGGCTGGGGGCGAAGGCCAGCGCCAGATAGGTGGCGGCGTTTCCGAAGATTGTCAGCATCAGCACCGGCCGCCGGCCGATGCGGTCAGACAGCTTGCCCCATAGCGGTTCGGCGAAGAAGTTGCCCAGGCTGTAGGCCGAAAACAGCACGAACACCTGCCAGGCCGGCGCGCCGAAGCTGCTGGCGTAGAAGGGCAGCAGGGGAATGATCACGCCGAAACCGGCGATGTTGATGAACACCACGGCCAGCAGGATGTAGAGAGCCCGGTCGTTGGCGGCGGGCGGCGAGGGAGCGGTGGTGTCCGACATGAGCCTTCAGCCTCTAAGGCGCCGCCAGACCGGCGGCAACCGGGCCCGTCTGGCCGTCAGTCCGGCGGATTGTATTTCTTGAGAAAGGCGATCACCGCATCGAGCATCTGGACCCGGGTCGGCGCCCGCGACAGCCAGTGATCCTCATCCTGGAGCGAGACCAGTTCAACGGGCTTTCCGGCCTTGTTCAGGGCGTCGTACATCACCTTGCTCTGGTCATAGAGGACCACGGTGTCGTCGCTGCCGTGGACCAGCAGGATCGGAATCGTCACCCGGTCGACAAAGGTGATCGGCGAAATGGTCGACAGATCGGGGTCCTTGCGGCCCTCGACGCCCATAAACTGCGACCAGTACCGAAGGCCGATAGTCTCCCGCCGGCCGTCCGACTTGAAGCGGGCGGTCATGAACAGGGTCAGGTCGGAGAGGCCTGCGATGGAGGCGGCGCAGCGATAGACGCCCGGGTCCATCGTCGCCCCCGCCAGGGCGGCGTAACCGCCGTAGCTGGCGCCGACGATACAGACCCTTGCAGGATCGATGGTCCCCTGGGCGGCCAGATAGCGCACGCCGTCAGACAGGTCCGTCTGCATCTTGCGGCCCCACTCGCCATAGCCCGCCGTCAGAAAGTCGTCGCCAAATCCGTCAGAGCCGCGGAAATTGACCTGAAGCACCGCATAGCCCCTGTTGGCGATCGCCTGGGCCCACCAGTCGAAACCGGGTGTATCGCGGGAGGCCGGGCCGCCATGAGGCAGGACGACCAGCGGCAGCTTCTTGCCGGCCGCGTCCCGGGGCAATGTCAGGTAGCCGTTGAGTTCCAGGCCGTCGGCGGCCTTGTAGTGGACAGGGCGAACTTCGCTGATGTCGGCCGGCTCCAGCTCCGGATAGAGCACGCCCAAGGGGTCGGCCCGCTTGCGATCCAGATCGGCCAGGGCATAGGACGGCCCCACGGTCGGGTTATCGATCCGCACCACCATCTGGCGGCGGCTGTCCGACCAGGAGGCCAGTTGCGGCGCCTGTCCGGGATAGGCCTTGACCACCGCGGCCCAGGCGGCCTGGGCCTTGGGGTCGAAGAAGTTGTACCGGTAGTCATCGCCCTTGAGGCTCGCCGTGCCGATCAGCGCACCCGTCACCGGATCGCGGATCAGCCTGTCATAGTTGGGAAGGACAACGTTGCGCGGCGCGCCGCCGTCCGCCGGATACTCCCGGGCCCTGACGCCGTCGCCCTCATCGTCGTTCAGCACGAACAGCACCGACTGGCCGTCCTTGCCCAAGCCCGCGAGATACGGCGGGTCGAGCGGCGCATTGCCGCTGTCGGCTGTCTCCCAGGACGATCCCTTGCGAATTTTCAGCGTCCAGTCGCCTGAAACCGGGTCATATTCACTTTCGGCAAGCGGTGCGCCGTCCGGTCCGATCACCCAATCGTCGGTGAACTTGAATCCCCGGGCATGCACCTTGGTTCGGCCATCGCGCAGCCGGACGCTGAACAGGCTGTTTCGGCCCTTGAATTCATCGAAGAAGTGCACCCCCTCGACGATCACCATGACCTCGCCATCGATGATGCGCACCTGCGGCTTGCCGATGATCACATTCATCGCCGGCGTGGCGTGTTCCATGAGGCCGAACTGCTTGCGCTTCTTCAGGTCATAGACCGTCGCCAGGGCGTATTCCCGGGCCGGGCCTTCAATCTCCTCGAGATTGACCCGCTGCGAGGTGGTGATCAGCAGATAGTCTGAGGTCGCCCATTGAAGGTCGCGCACCTTCTGGTCGCCGGCCTTCAGCGTGCCGACCAGTTCGCCATCGGCGACCGACTTCAGCAGGACCAGGCGATCCTCATTGTTGGTGACGACGTAGGCGATGATCTTCCCGTCCGGGGAAATCTTCGCCTCTTCAATCAGCGGCAGGCGTCCATAGGCCTGCACAGGAGCGGCAGTCGCCGCCGGCGCCGCCAGCAGAAACACCGCGCACAGCACAAACCAGAATTTCGCAAGTCCCGACATTACGCCCCCCGACACCAAACTGATGGTTGTCCTTCGGGGAGATTAGATTCGGGCGCGGGAATTTGAAACGGCCATCACCAACGAAAAACGCCCCGGCCTGGACCGGGGCGTCTGTTCTGGTGACGGTGATCGATGACCTAGCGGGGGGCCAGGATCATGATCATCTGCCGGCCTTCCATCTTGGGCTCGTGCTCGACCTTGGCCACCTCGTCGAAGTCGACCTTGACCTTGTTGAGCAGCTTCATGCCCAGTTCCGGGTGAGCCATTTCGCGGCCGCGGAATCGCAGGGTCACCTTGACCTTGTCGCCGTCCTCGAAGAACCGGAACATCGACTTGGCCTTCACGTCGTAGTCGTGAATGTCGATGTTGGGCCGCAGTTTGATTTCCTTGAGCTCGACGATCTTCTGCCGCTTGCGGGCCTCGTTCTTTTTCTTCTGCTCCTGGAACTTGAACTTGCCGTAGTCCAGGATCTTGCAGACGGGCGGATTGGCGTTGGGCACGATCTCCACGAGATCCAGCCCCGCTTCCTCGGCCGCCTCGAGGGCGGCGGAGATGGGCATCTCGCCCTGCTTCTCGCCATTCTGATCGATCAGAAGTACACGGGGAACGCGGATGTCTTCATTCATGCGCGGCCCGTCTTTCACGGGCGGCGTATTGTTGGGGCGGCGAATAGGCGGTGCTCCGAGGTCTGTTTGCAAAAAAAGGCGCGGCGCGCCAAAGCGTTCCGTGTCCTCATACGATATATGACCCCAGACGGCCTGCGCCGCAAGGGACTGTCCGGCCGCGTCCCCGGACGCCGCGCGCCGCCGCGGCTTCACATGACCGAGAGCACCCGCCGTCAGTCGCCCCCGGGCGGAACGGCGAACCTCCCCATCGGGTTAAGGGCGTGAGGGCGGCGACGCCTCGTCGGCCCTCGCCTTGTAAACAGCGTTCGGGAGACAAACGTCATGGCAAATCCCTTCAACAGAACCGTTCCGCGCGACTGGCGCGAAGAGCGCGGCTGGGGTGAAAGAAGCGGCGCGCGAGGCGCGTTCGGCGAGCCCCGCTACAGCGACCAGAGACGCGCGGGCTACAACCCCGCCGGCCCCGCCCAGGGGTATTCTGACGGCGGCTACGGCGAACCGCGCAGCTGGGCGGATGTGGAACACGATCATCGCCGCCGCGTCGACTACGGCGACGGCGGGCCGAACAGCCGGTTCGGCGCGCGACGCCCTGGCCCTTACGATCACGACGCCTATGACCCGGCCTACGGTCGCTATCAGGACGGTCCGGGTCGCCATGGCGCCTATGACGTCGACCGCGACTGGCAGATTCGTCATGGCCGCCGCTACGACCGCGCCGATGACGCCGTCGGCTTTGGCGATCCCAATCCCTATGTGCAGTCGGCGACCGACGGGGAAACCCGCGGGCCCCACCGCGGCCGGGGGCCGAAGGACTATCGCCGGTCGGATGAACGCATCCGCGAGGACGTGAACGACCGTCTCACCGACCACCACCATCTCGACGCCTCCAATATCGTTGTCGAGGTCAAGGATGGCGAGGTCACGCTCAACGGCCGGGTCGAACGGCGCGACGACAAGCGTCGGGCCGAGGATTGCGCCGACCGGGCGGCGGGCGTGAGGCATGTGCAGAACAATCTGCGTGTCGACGAGGTCGATGGGTCGGGTCGGTTCGCGTCCTCGACCAGCGAGACGCCGACCGTTCGCCGCGGCGCCAACTGATCTGGTGAAGGCCGCAAGGCCCGGGACCCGCCAGGCGTGGTCCCGGGTTCTGGCCTAGCGGGGAAGCAGCGAGAAGCAGGCGCTGGCGACGGTGTCCACCGCCAGGGCGCTGAGCACCGGCGCATGCAGCACCGCGACATGGCCGCGCGGGCTGGCCAGGGCCGAGTCCGGTCCGCCGGCGAAAAGGGCCACGGTCGGCGCACCGGCCGCGGCGATCAGGTGAAGCGGGCCGGTGTCGTTGCCGACCGCCAGCACGGCCCGGGCGCCCAGCAGGGCGATCTGGGCGAAATCGGTCCGCCCGGTCAGATCCCGCGCCCGCCCGACCGTCTTCTGGATGGTCCGGGCGAGGGCGCTGTCCTGCGGTCCGCCGATGATGACGATGTCGTAGCCCGCCGCGAACAGCCGTCCGGCCAGGTCGGAGAAGGCGGCGATCGGCCATCGCTTCTCCAGTGACTTTTCCTGTCCGCCCGGAGCCAGCAGGACGAAGGGCTTGGGCGCCTGGGCGCCCGGTGTGGGCCTCTGTTCCGGCGCCCGGCGCAAGATCCACGACAGGTCCGGCGGAGGCGCATCGCCTTCGGTGACTGGCGCATCCGGCCAGATTCCGGCGACGTGAAGCTGCTCCGCCTGGCGTTCGAGAAGATGCATCCTGTCCCGATTGGGATTGCGATGGCGGAATTTGGCGCCCTTGGCCGGTCCCGACCACGGCGGCGGAAAGGGACGCAGCATCTGGAACAGCGAGTTGGTCGCCGAACTGCCCTGCAGGTCATAGACGCGCGCATATTTGGCCGCCTTGATCCGCTTGCGCAGAGCCAGCCAGTCGCCCGGCGTCTCCGGAGCCGCGCCGGTGTCCACGTCGTTCACATAGGGGCTGCTCCTGGCCAGCGCCTCGAAGGCGGGGATGGTCAGAAGGGTGATCCGGTCGCGCGGATGCGCCTGGCGGATGCGCCGCATGGCCGCCAGCGACAGGACAAATTCTCCAATGGTCCCGGCCTGGATGACCAGGATCTTCTCGTAATTGGCCATCAGGCCCTGTCCTCCAGGACGCGAGCATAGACCGCGAGAGTCGCTTCGCACATGGCTTCAACTGAATAGAGTTTTTTGGCGCGGGCCAGCCCGGCTTCGCCCATCGCGCGCCGGCGGGCGGCTGGGGTATCCATCGCCGTCTCCAGGCCCTGGGCCCAGGCCTCATCGTCGCCCGGCGGCAGCCGCCAGCCGGTGCCGCCTTCGATCACGGTTTCCCGGGCGCCGCCATGATCGGAGACCAGCACCGGCCGCCCCATGGCCTGGGGCTCGACGGCGGCGCGGCCGAACGATTCCGGCTGGGTCGAGGGCAGAAGGGCGAAATCGGCCAGCCGGTAGGCGGCCGGCATGTCATCGCAATGGCCGACCAGCCTGATCGCGTCAGTCAGTCCGGCCGCGCGAATCGCGTCCTCGACCTCCTGGCGATACTCGGTCCGGCCCTGATCGTCCCCGACGAACAGGATGAGGAAATCATCGCGCCCCTTCGCCTTCAGCCGGGCCGCGGCGGCGATGATCGTCAAATGTCCCTTGAGCCGGGTGATCCGCCCGCCCAGCACGAAGACCTTGCGGGAGTCGGGCGATGGCAGGTCCCATAGATCGCGCAGGGCCTGGATGCGGGACGGGGTCACCTTGCGAGGATCGAACCGCGCCAGATCGACGCCGCGCGGGATGGAGATCACCCGCGCCGGGTCAAGATCATGTTCGGCGACCACGTGATCGCGGGTGAAATCGCTGTTGGCGATAACCAGGTCGCCGCGGGTCATCACCGCATTGTACCAGCGCTTGAGGCCGGACCGGGCGTTGTAGATGCCGTGATAGGTGGCCACGAAGGGAACGCCGGTGACATGCGCCGCCCACAGGGCGCTGAAGGCCGGCGCCCGGCTTCGGGCGTGAACCAGGCTGATCTTCTCGCGTCGGATCAGATCGACCAGCCGGGCTGCGTTCCCGAGCATCACCAGCGGGTTCTTCGACTGAACCGGCATTTGCGCCAGTCGGCCGCCGTCGGCTTCAAGGCGCGCCGTCATCCGTCCGCCCCGACTCGCCACGAAGGCGCGGCCGCCGGCGTGAACCACGGCCTGGGCGACGTCGATCACGGTCTGCTCGGCGCCGCCGGTCTCCATCTCCGGGATGACCTGCAACAGGGCGAAATCGGGAGGGAGGTCGGACAAGGGCGGCGGGACTTCCTTCAATCGGCTCAATGAGGCTAGGGGTGGGTAGATAGGTCAATTGGAGCACGGGCGCCATGTCGGAGACGAGCGGAAGACTGGATCGCGGCGACGGCGAGGCGGTCGCCTGGCGCAAGGTCGATGGCGCGGGCCCCACCGTGGTGTGGCTGGGCGGCTTCATGTCCGACATGGCCGGAACCAAGGCCGAGGCCCTGGCGCAATGGGCCCTGGCCCGGGGCCGCGGCTACGTCCGTTTCGATTATCTGGGCCACGGCGAATCGAGCGGCGAATTCCGCGCCGGGACCATCAGCCGCTGGCGGGAAGACGCGCTGGCGGTGATCGATCGCCTCACGGACGGGCCGTTGGTGCTGGTCGGCTCATCGATGGGCGGATGGATTTCCTGTCTCGTCGCCGCGGTGCGGCCCGAGCGCCTGGCGGGCATGGTCCTGATCGCGCCGGCGGCCGACTTCACCGAGAAACTGATGCTGCCGGGGTTTCCGCCGGAGGCCCACGAGGCCCTGGCCGCAACCGGCGAATGGCTGCGCCCGTCGCTCTACGACGAAGGCGGCTATCCGATCACCCGGACCCTGCTCGAGGACGGCGCGCGATGGTCGATCCTGCCCGGACCGGTTCCGGTCGAGGCGCCGGTGCGCATTCTGCAGGGGGGCGAGGACCCGGACGTGCCGTGGACCCACGCCCTGGAACTGGCCCACGCTCTCAGGAGCCGGGACGTCGTCTTCAGCCTGATCAAGGACGGCGACCACCGCCTGTCGCGGGACCAGGACATCGCCCTACTGCTGGCGGCGGTGGAGGAGCTTTGAGCGACGGCTGCCTGTCTAAGCCCGCAAACCCGAAGACCTAGCCCCAGAAGGCCTTGATCCGCGCAGCTTCCGCAAGGCCCTGTGCGTGGCCGGCCCGGGCGATCTCGCCGCGTCGGGAGCCGTCCATCAGGTTGGGACCGAAGGCCTCGCCGCTGCCGGCGTCGGGGATGATCAGGGCCGCTTCGCCGCCGTTGGCCCGGACCTGGGCCAGTTCAGCCTCGAGCCCCGGCATCATGAAGGGGGCGAAGGCGGGCGGGGCGACGGCGACCAGCAGAACCTTGCCGTGGTCCTTCGCCAGATCGGCGTTGGTGCCCGACCGCATGCCGCCGTCGATGTAGCGGCGGCCATCGATGGTGATCGGCGGGAAGATGGTCGGCACTGAACAGGAGGAAGCGACCGCCCGGATCAGAGGCGCGGCGGTGTCCGGCCCCCAGACCACCAGCTCGCCGTCGGCGGTGTCGACCGCCGTGCAGGCATAGCCGCCCGGCCAGGGGTGTTCGCCTTCGGCCAGCGGACCGAAGCCGGCGATGAAAACCTCCTCGCTGACGGTCTGGGCCTCGAGGGCCATCTTCGCCAGCTTCAGCCGGCCTTCGATGGCCAGGGGCTCGCCCGGCGGCTTGCTCATCATCACGCTCATCAGCGGCGTGAGGTCGGGCGCGGGGCGGGCCGGGCCGTCGCTCGGGCTCGCGGCCCTGATCTGTTCGGCGGCGGCGAACTCGGCATGCAGCATGGCGGCCGGGTTCCGGCTCATGGCCAGATGGGCGCCGACGAACGAGCCGGCCGAGGTGCCGAGAATCCAGTCGGCCCCGGAGACGTCCGCGCCACCCTCGGCCAGACCGGCCAGCAGGCCCGTTTCCCAGGCGATGCCCACCGGCCCGCCGCCGCCCAGAACCAGAGCCCTTGTCATGCTTCATCCCCTGTCGTTTTCGCCAGGATAGCCGCCAGGCCCTCGCGAAAGGAAGGATAGATCGGCCGCCAGCCCAGTTCCGCCTTGGCCCGGGCGTTTGAGACCCGCTTGTTCTCCGCCCAGAAACGGCGGGCCGCCGGCGGCGTCGAGGCCTCGTCATAGGGCTGAAGCGGCGGCGGCGGCCGGCCCAGCAGCGCGGCGGCGTGCGCGTTGACGATGTGGCTGGGCGCCGGCTCGTCGTCGGTGATGTTGTAGACGCCCCCGGCCCGAGGGCGCCGGATTGATGCGGCCAGGGCGCCGGCGATGTCTTCGACATGGATGCGGCTGAACACCTGGCCCGGCTTGACGATGTTGCGGCGGGTCGCGTCTTCGATGCGATCCAGCGCGGATCGACCCGGACCATAGATTCCCGGCAACCGGAATATCTGCACCGTCAGGCCCATGCCCTGGCCCACCTCCAGCCAGTCACGCTCGGCGGCCACCCGACGTCCGGCCTCGATGCTGCGCGCCGAAAGCGGAGAGCCCTCGAACACCCAGCGCCCCTCCCGGTCGCCGTAGACCCCGGTGGTCGACAGATAGCCGATCCAGTCGGGAAAGGCGCGGGCCTGGGCCAGGGCCGGGACCAGGGTGTTGAGTCCCGGGCAGCCGTCCGGCCCGGGCGGCGCGGTCACCAGGATCGCGGTCGCCTCCGCCAGGCTGGCGACCAGGGCGGCGCGATCGGAGGGGTCCACCGGCGTCACCCCGTCGGCCGAGATCTCCGCGGCGCGCTCCGTCGTGCGGGCGGTGGCGGCCACGGACCAGCCGGAGGCCAGCATGCGACGGGCGAGGGCCGCGCCGGTGAAGCCGTAGCCGAAGATGAAGAGCTGCTTCATGTCCGGCGCCGGTTGTCGCTCCCTTCCCCCTGGAGGGGGGAAGGGCCGGGGATGGGGGTGGAGGCGGTCAGACCGGTCTGTCTGTGCACGGCGTCGATCACAGCCGGCCAAGCGTTTTGGGGTTGGCCTGTTGGTTTCCTGTCCATCCCGAACTCCGCGCTTGGCGCAAAGGCCGCCACCCCCATCCCTGACCCTTCCCCCTTCCAGGGGGAAGGGAAAGGCTTCACTGTTTGAGCAGCGCTGTCACCGCCGCCCGCGCATCGTCGCCCAGCTCCGGATGCTGCAGGGCGTAGGCGACGTTGGCCCGCAGCAGGCCGATCTTGTCGCCGCAGTCGTAGGTCACGCCGTCGTATTTCAGGGCGTGGAAGGGCTCCAGCGCCATCAGCCGGGCCATGGCGTCGGTCAGCTGGATTTCGCCGCCGGCGCCTTTGCCCTGGTCGCCCAGCAGATTGAAGATTTCCGGCTGCAGGATGTAGCGGCCCGAGATGAACAGGTTCGAGGGCTCGGTTCCCTTCGGCGGCTTCTCGACCATCCCGGTCATGCGGTTGAGGCTGGGATGATCGCCGTCTAGGGCGACGATCCCGTATTTGTGGGCCTGACCCTCGGGCACGGGCTCGACGACCACGATGTTGCCGCCCACCTCCTTGTAGGCGTTGACCGCCTGGGCCAGGGCGGGCGGGTCGGCGTGCATCAGCATGTCGGGCAGCATCACCGCGAAGGGCTCGTCGCCAACGATGTCCCGGGCGCACCAGACGGCGTGCCCCAGGCCAAGCGGGGCCATCTGCCGCACGAAGCTCATCTCTCCGGGGCGCGGCAGGTCGGCGCGGACGGCCTCGAGGATGTCCAGCTTGCCCTTGGCTTCCAGCTGGTTCTCCAGCTCGGGATGGTGGTCGAAGTAGTCCTCGATGGCGCTCTTGCCGCGACCGGTGACGAACACGAAGTGCTCGATGCCAGCGGCCCGGCCCTCGGCGATGATGTAGCTGAGGATCGGGCGATCGACGATGTTCAGCATTTCCTTGGGCGTGGTCTTGGCGCCGGGCAGCACGCGCGTGCCCAGCCCGGCCACCGGAAGAACGGCTTTGCGGACAGGTTTCATGGGGCGAAGGGGTATCCGAAGGCGGGGGACAATTCCAGCAGGGGCGGAACGCCCCGGGCCGGGGAAGGTTGAGACATCAGATCGCAACTCCCGGGAATATATCCATGAGAAACCTTCTTCCAATGCTCATCGCGGCCGGGACCACCCTGGCTATCACCACGCTGTTCCGTCGGTCCATCGACGAGGCGGTCGCGGAACCTGAGCCGGTTCGGCCCCAGGCGACCATTCCGCCGCCGATGGCCAATACAATGCCGCTGCCCTCGGCCAGCGACAGCCTTGCCGCGGCGAACCGCGCCGGTCCGTCCGGCGTCAACTAGACGGCGAGGCGGGGGCCGCCCCTATTCGACCGTGACGGACTTGGCGAGATTGCGCGGCTGGTCGACGTCCGCCCCCTTCTGCACGGCCACATGATAGGCCAGCAGCTGGATCGGGGCTGCGAACACCAGGGCGGCGATCAGCGGATCGCAGGCCGGGGCGATAATGACGTCCGCGCCGGCCGGGGCGTGATGGGCGCCAGTCTCGTCGGTGATCAGCACCACCTTGCCGCCCCGGGCCACCACCTCGCTCATGTTTGACACCGTCTTCTCGAACAGCGCGTCGGACGGGGCGATGATGATGATCGGGGTCTCTTCGTCGACCAGGGCGATGGGGCCGTGCTTGAGTTCGCCGGCGGCATAACCTTCGGCGTGAATGTAGCTGATCTCCTTCAGCTTCAGGGCGCCCTCATAGGCCAGCGGGGCCATCGGGCCGCGTCCCAGATAGAGGACATCGCGGGCGCGGGCGATCTTGGGAGCCAGGGCGGTGACGGCGGCTTCCACGTCCAGGGATTCGCCGATCAGTCGCGGCGCCTCCAGCAGCACGCGCGCGAGCCGGCGTTCCTCGGCTTCGTCGATCCGGCCCCGGGCGGCGGCGGCGGCCACGGCCAGGGCGGTGAGGGCGGTCACCTGGCTGGTGAAGGCCTTGGTCGAGGCGACCCCGATCTCGGGACCGGCATGGGTCGGCCACATGATTCCGGCCTCGCGGGCCATGGTGCTTTCATGGGCGTTGACGATGGCGGCGGTCTTCAGCCCCTTGGCCTGACACCAGCGCAGGGCGGCCAGGGTGTCCGCCGTCTCGCCGGACTGACTGACCGCGATGGCCAGGGTTCCCGGCGTGACGGCCGGCTCGCGATAGCGGAACTCCGAGGCGATCTCGACGTCGCAGGGCAGCCCGGCCAGGCGCTCGAAGAGATAGCGGGCGATGGAGGCGGCGTAGAAGGCGGTGCCGCAGGCGATGATCTGCAGCCGCTCGACCCTGGCGAAGTCGACGTCGCCCGGCGCGTGCAGCCGGCCTTTCACCGGATCGAGATAGGCGGTCAGGGTGTGCTGGCAGGCGTCGGGCTGCTCGTAGATCTCCTTGACCATGAAGTGGCGGTGATTGCCCTTCTCGACCAGGGCGGCGGCGGCGGCGACCACCTTGACCGGTCGGGTGACCGGGCGGCCCTCCTCGTCGAAGATCCGGGCGCTGGTGTCGTCGATGGCGACGTAGTCGCCTTCCTCCAGATATACCACGCGGTTGGTGAAGGGGCCGATGGCGAGGGCGTCGCTGCCCAGGAACATCTCGCCGAGGCCTTCGCCGACGACCAGCGGGCTGCCCCGCCGGGCGCCCAGCACCAGCCGGTCATGACCCTCGATCAGCACGGCCAGGGCAAAGGCTCCGGTCAGGCGGTCAAGGGTGGTCTTGAAGGCGTCGAGCGGCGCGTCGCCGGCGTCGAGCCTGGAATCGATCAGTTGGGCGATGACCTCGGTGTCGGTTTCGCTCTCGAACTTGCGGCCGGCGGCCTGCAGGTCCGCCTTTAGCTCGGCGAAATTCTCGATGATGCCGTTGTGGACCAGGGTCACCCGGCCGGCCTGATGGGGGTGGGCGTTGGGCACCGAGGGGACGCCGTGCGTGGCCCAGCGGGTGTGGCCGATGCCGACCGTGGCGGTCAGCGGGGTGTCCGACAGCACCTCCTCGAGGGCCCTGATCTTGCCCTTGGCCCGGCGACGCTCGACCTTGCCGTCGACGACCCCGGCGATCCCGGCCGAGTCATAGCCCCGGTATTCGAGCCGGCGCAGGCTCTCGATCAGCCGCTCGGATACGGACGTCTTGCCGACGATTGCGATGATGCCGCACATACCTGTTCAACGTCTCCGTTCGGGGCCGGCGCGCGTCGTCACGCCAGCTTCGCGAGGCGGGATTAGCACCCCAGGCCATTGCTGGGGCATGAAAATGCGTTGCAGACTGTTGCTTGGCCCTGGCGAACTGACCGAAACACCCTGTCGCAATTGTTTGATGGCCAATACCGCGCTCCGGCGCCAAACCATGCCGCCCGACCCAAGAGGACCCCATGGCGAAACGCTCCTACTTCGGCACTGACGGCATTCGCGGCCGCGCCAACAGCCATCCGATGACGGCCGAGGTCGCCCTGCGCGTGGGGCTGGCGGCCGGCAAGCTGTTCCGCACCGAGGACGAGCGGCGCCATCTGGTGGTCATCGGCAAGGACACCCGCCTGTCCGGCTACATGATCGAGCCGGCCCTGGTGGCCGGCTTCACCAGCATGGGAATGGACGTCCGCCTGTTCGGGCCGCTGCCGACGCCGGGCGTGGCGATGATGACCCGTTCGATGCGCGCCGACCTCGGGGTGATGATCAGCGCCTCCCACAACGCCTTCCACGACAACGGCATCAAGCTGTTCGGGCCGGACGGCTACAAGCTGAGCGACGCCCGCGAGGCCGAGATCGAGGCCCATATGGACGAGGGCCTGCAGGAGGGCCTGGTCGGCCCCACCGAACTGGGCCGGGTCCGCCGCGTCGATGACGCCCAGGCCCGCTACGTCGAGATCGCCAAGGCCACCTTCCCCAAGAGCCTGCGGCTGTCGGGCCTGAGGATCGTCGTCGATTGCGCCAACGGCGCCGCCTACAAGGTTGCCCCCGCGGTCCTGTTCGAGCTGGGCGCGGAGGTGATCGAGCTGGGCGTCGAGCCCAACGGCTTCAACATCAACGAGCTGTGCGGCTCGACCCATCCCGAAACCATGAGCGCCGCGGTGAAGGAATACCGCGCCGACATCGGCATCGCTCTCGACGGCGACGCGGATCGGGTGACCATCTGCGACGAGAGCGGCCAGGTGGTCGACGGCGACCAGATCATGGCCATCGTCGCCGGCGCCTGGGCGGCGGAACAGCGGCTGACCGGCGGCGGCATCGTCGCCACGGTGATGTCCAACCTGGGGCTCGAGCGGTTCATGGCCGGCAAGGGTCTGAAGCTTGAGCGCACCGGCGTGGGCGATCGCTACGTCATGGAGCGGATGCGATCGGGCGGCTTCAACCTGGGCGGCGAGCAATCGGGACATGTCATCCTCTCTGACTTCTCGACCACGGGCGATGGTCTGATTGCCGCCCTGCAGGTGCTGGCGGTGATGGTCCAGTCGGGCCAGCCGATGAGCTCGCTCGCCCGCCAGTTCGAGCCGGTGCCGCAGCTGCTGCAGAACGTGCGCTTCACCAGGGGCGCCGATCCGCTGAAAAGCGAAATGGTTCAGTCCGCCATCAAGTCGGCCGAGGTCCGGCTCAACGGGGCCGGCCGGGTCCTGGTCCGGGCCTCGGGCACCGAGCCGCTGATCCGGGTGATGGCCGAGGGCGACGACGAAGCCCTGGTGAAGGAACTGGTCGGGGAAATCTGCGGCGCGGTGAAGAGCGCCGCCGCCTGACGCCGGCCTAATCCTGATCCTGGGCGTCCTCCGCCTCCATCGGCGTCTGCTGATGGAAGGCCAGTTTCCAGTCCCCGCCTCGCCGGACGTAGCCGCTGCTGACCAGGGCGCGGTATGGCTCTCCCTCCCGGCGCGCCGACGCCTCGTAGGTGACGATGACCGCCTCGTCCGATAACTGGATCTCGCCGACCGGCCGGACCTCCAGATCGGTCCAGCGGGCGGCGCCCGAAGTGCTTCTGGCGACCGCCTCACGATCCTTGACGCCCGCCATGCCGGTAAAGGCCAACAGGCAATGATCGGCGACATGTCGCCGGAAGAAGTTTTCGTCGCCCTCCCAGAAGCCGCGTTCGAGGTCCATCAGCCGATCCTGCTCTGACATGGTCGTCTCCCTTCATAAGGGATGACGTCCGGACCGCCCGTCGGTTCCGGGCCGGCGGCTCAGGCCCGTAGCGCCAGCAGGGCGAAGCTGGCCAGCCAGTGCTCTCCCATGTAGTCGCCGGCGACATGCTCCAGGCTGGCGGCGAGGTGGGCTTCGGCCGCCTCCCGGGCCGGACCCGCCGCCGGATGGCCGGCGGGCAGGGCGGCGGCGATCGACCGCCAGCACCAGGCCCGCGACAGGTTCAGGCCGTCGAGATGGGCGATCTTGCCATCGCTGCGGTCGCTGACCGTGGCTGGGGTGAACAGGGTCGCCGGCTGGCGCAGGGCGGCGCGGGGCAGGAAGCGGTCGAACCATCCGGGAAAGTCGGCCGCCGGCGTCACCCGCCGCATGGCCTCCGCCTCCATCAGGGCGGGGGAGAGAAAGTCTTCCCCCGACGGCTCCCAGGCCTGGCAGTCGGCGTCATCGCCGTACCAGCGCAGGGCGGTCTCGCGCAGCAGGTCGGCCAGACCGGCGTCGCCCGCTTCCTCGGCATAGTCCATGGCCAGGGCGACGGCGAAGGCGGTGCTGGGATGGGCCCCGCCGCGGACAGGGTAGGTCGCCAGCGGCAGATAGGCGTGGAACCGCTCGACGAAGCCTTCGGCCAGCGGCGCCAGATAGGCGGACCAGTCGTCGTCGTGACGCAGCAACTCGGCCTGCAGCATCAGCAGCCAGGCCCAGCCATAGGGGCGCTCGAACCCCCGCGAGCCCGGCCGGTCGAGATAGGTCCGCTCCACCGCGACCTTGGCGGGGGTGAAGCTGTCATCGAACAGGGCGCGGATGGCGGCCGCGCCCTCCATGTCGGGAAACGTCCGCAGCAGGGTGGCCAGCGTCCAGTAGCCGTGGACGCATGAGTGCCAGTCGTAGCTGCCGAAGAAGATCGGGTGAAAGGTCTGGTGCGGCGCGACGTCGGCGGCGCTCATGAACACATGGTCGGCCTTGTGCGGCCAGGGTTGGGCGACATGGCCCAGGGCGATGGCGGCGAAGCGCTCGGCGACCTGCCGGGTCAGCTCAGTAGACGAAGACATACATCAGAACCGTGTTGCCGGTGAGCAGGAGGAGGGCGGTAGGGATCTGGGCCTTGATGACGCCGTAGCGGTCCTTCAGCTCCAGCAGCACCGCCGGCACCAGATTGAAGTTGGCGGCCATCGGGGTCATCAGGGTTCCGCAGAAGCCCGACAGCATGCCGATGGCGGCCATGATGGCCGGATCGCCGCCGTACTTGCCGACGATCAGCGGCAGGCCGATGCCGGCGGTCATCACCGGGAAGGCGGCGAAGGCGTTGCCCATGATCACCGTAAACACCGCCATGCCGACGGTATAGGCGATCACCGCCACCAGCGGGCCGCCGCCGGAAATGCCGCTGCCGGCCAGCTGGCCGATGATCTGGCCGACCCCGGCGGCGGCGAACACCGCCCCCAGCGCCGCCAGGGTCTGGGGCAGCAGGGCGGCCCAGCCGACGGCGTCCAGCAGCCGGCGGCCTTCCTGCAGTGGAACCACAGGCCTTGGGCGGATCATGATCATGGCCAGCGTCAGCCCGACGAGGATGCCCAGCACCAGGGACACCAGCGTCGCCTGTTTGGGATCGACGATGGGATGGCCGTTCACCGTCAGGGGCTCGAACAGAACCGTCCCCTTGAACAGGAACGTGCCGCTGAGCGTCACCAGCGGGATGACCAGCGCCGGGATGAACAACTTTGCCCCGTATCTGGCCGAACCCTCGCGGCGTTGTTCGGGCGTTGTCGTCGCCGGGCGACCGTGACCCATGCCGCCCAGCCCGGCCAGCAGCGCCAGGGCGATGACGATCAGACCGTTGATCAGGTCGCCGAGGTAGGAGCCCAGCAGGAAGCTGACAGACAGCAGACCCCAGAACAGGCCGTTGCCCAGCCGCTTGGGGTTTTCGCGGTCGGCGCCGCTGAGCAGGGCCATGGCGGCGAAGAAGGCGCCGCCGATCAGGTAGAGAATATCCAGACCGATCATGCCTCGGCCTCCGGCGTCGGGGCGGCGGGCGCGGAGCCAGGAGCCGGAGCCTCACGGGCAATGACGGCGTCCAGCCGCCACAGCCGCACCCCGTGAATGATCAAGGCCAGGATGGCGGTCGGTATGGCCCAGACCGAGAGATGGAAGGGCTCGACGATGATGCCGTTGGTCTCGAGAAAGCCCTTGATCAACAGGATGGAGGCGATGGCGATGAAGATATCCTCGCCGAAGAACAGGCCGATGTTGTCGGTCGCGGCCGACTGGGCCTTGATCTTCTCGCGGGTCTTCTCGCTGAGGTCGCCGTGGCGGGCCTCGGCGGCGCCCTCGGCCATCGGGGCGATCAGCGGTCGGACCATCTGCGGATGGCCGCCCAGGGAGGTGAGCCCAACGGCGGCCGTGCCCTGTCGCACGACGAGATAGAGCAACAGCAGCCGTCCGGTTGTCGCGCCCTTGACCCGGGCGATCAGATCGCGGGCCTTTTCCTGCAGGCCGGCCCGTTCCAACAGGCCGATGACCGGCAGGATCATCCAGGTCAGGGTGATGTAGCGGTTGTCGTTGAAGGCCTTGCCGAAGGTCTCGATGGTGCCGGTCACCGCATGCAGGCCGTCGACGCCCGTGGACAGGGCCGCCGCGATCCCGGTGACCAGGGCGGCGGCGACCACCACCAGCAGCGGATTGAACCGGGCGATGAAGCCGGCGACGACGACGGCGATCCCCAGCAGCGGCCACAGACTCATCTTCACACTCCCCCGATGACGCCGGCGGCAGGATCGGGGAACTCGCGGCCCGCGTCCATGCCCTGTCTCAATGGGGTCTGTCTCGGCGGGGGCCTGCCTCAGCTCGCCGCCAGACCGCCATCCGCTTCCTCGTTGAGCCGGCGCAACGGCGACAGGAACCAGACCCCGGCGACGACCGCCAGCATCAGGGCGCCCGGGAAGATGATCGACAGATGCGGCCCGATGGCCCGTGCCATGAAGCCATAGGTCACCGCCCCCGCCGGGCCGCCGCCCATCAGGCCGAGGGTGAAAATCGACAGCACCCGGCCGCGGGTTTCCGGCGTCGAATACTGCTGGACCAGTCCCCGCCCCAGGGTCATGGCCACGCCGCCGCCCAGGCCCCAGACGAAGTTCAGGCCACAGAGGGCGGGGAAGGGCACGGTGACGGCGCAGGCGATCAGCACCAGCCCGCCGGAGGCCAGGGACAGCAGATAGACGACGCCCTTGCGCCGCACATGGCCGAAGCGGACCAGCAGCAGCGCCGAGATCATCGATCCGGACCAGAAGCACAGGCTGAACAGGGCCAGGGCCGAGGCGATGCGGGTCGGCTCCGCCGTGTCCGCGAAATAGCTCTGCACGATCAGCGGCAGCAGGACGAAGAAGCTGCCCATGAAGCAGACGCCCATGGCCGTGGCGCAGATCACCACCGGGGCGATGACCGGCGAGGCCGCCGCCGCCTTCATCCCGCCGCCGATGTCGGAGGCCATCCGCCGCAGCAGATTGCCGTCGGCCCGGGAGTTGGGGGCCGGGGGGCGAGGCCTGAGGGCGAGGGCGGCGAGGGTGGCCGCGGCCATCAGGCCCGACAGGCCCAGCAGCATGGGCCCGACCCCGATGACCGGCGCGGCGGTGGCGAGAATCATGCCGATGATCTGGGCCGCGAACTGGGCCAGGGCCGCGTAACTCACCGCCTTTTGCACCGAGGCGCCGTCGCCGCCGGGGGCGACCAGGCTGAGCAGGCTGTCGCGGGCGGGCATGGCGAAGGCCCCGATGGCGCCGACGGTCAGGGCGTAGCCGATGATCAGGCCGTAGGTCAGATGATCGCTGACCACCAGCAGACCCAGCGCCAGGAAGGTCAGGATGCAAAGGCCGTAGGCGGCGACCACGATGCCCCGGGGACTGCCGCGGTCGGCGACAAAGCCGCCGACCAGGATCAGCAGGGTGGTCGGAAGTTGCAGGCACATCTGGGCGAGGCCGAAGCGGACTTCGTTCTCGTGCAGCACCACCCGGACCAGATAGGGAAACAGCACCATCTACACCCCGAAGGCCAGAAACCATGCGCCATGGGCGAACAGATAGGCCGGGAAGCGGGTGGTCGGGGCGTGCGCTGGCGCTGGGGGCAAGGGAATCTCCGGCGGTCAGCCTCCCCGAGGCGCGAGGGCGACGCAAGCGCGGGGCTTGGCGAAGCGCCCTGCCATTATAACCCGGCGTCGAGATCGTCAGGGCCGGGACGGCCAGGGACCGTCAACAAAATCAAGCCGTTGGGTGTGGCCGATCAGTGGTCGAGGCCCCGAAACCGTAGGCCGGGGCGTAGGGGCGGGCGTGGCCGGCGTGCCGGAAATGTAGGCCTGCCCCGTGGCAATGTAGCCCGTCGCTTATCGAAACCCTCTTGCCAGCGGTCGCCGGGAGAGAGACCTTGCCCGCGGGAGGCTGTCATCATGTCACAGATCGAGATTCTCTGGCCCGTGGTGGCCATGGTCGCGCTGACCTTCTTCGTCCTGACCTTCATCCCCCTGCGCCGGTTCGCGGCCGTGCGTCGCGGCGAGGTGAAGGCCGATGATTTCGCCCTGGGGGAATCGACGCGGGTGCCGGCCAAGGTGGCCCTGGCCAATCGCAACTACATGAACCTGCTGGAACTACCGGTCCTGTTCTATGTGGCCGCCATCCTGCTGTTCGTGACCTCGACGGTCGACCCGCTGGTCGTTCAGCTGGCCTGGGCCTTCGTCGCCGCCCGCGTGGTGCACAGCCTGATCCACATCACCTTCAACGCCGTGCTGCTGCGGCTGACGGTGTTCGCGATCAGCAATCTCGTCCTGATCATTCTTTGGGTGATGATCGGGATGAAGCTGTGGGCGCTGCGGGGGTAGTCGTCTGCGGTTTTTCGCTTGCGCCGTCTTTTGCTGACCTTGGCTAGCGGGAGGGCGGGCAAGCCTGCGCCAGGGGGCCATGCGCCTGAGCGCCCGTAGTTCAGGGCAATTGGGCCGGCAGAGCGGCTGAATCTGGGTCCCGGCCTTCGCCGGGAAGGCGGGGTGGGGACAGGATATCGGCTTGCGTCGGCGGGCCGTGAGCGGCCGACGCTGCTAGACCGGAAGCCTAGGCTGTGCCCGTGGTTCAGGGCGGACCGGCCGGCAGAGCGGCTGAATCCGGGTCCCCGCATTGGCTGACGTCGCCCTTCGGGTCGCCGGGGAGGCGGCAAGCCAGTGCGGCGGGCTGTCAGCGGCCGACGCTGCTGTACTGGAAGCCGCGGTTGCGCATGTCGTCGGGGCGGTAGATGTTGCGCAGGTCGACGACGACCGGCTTGCGCATCAGGATCTTCATCCGGTCCAGATCCAGCGCCCGGAACTGGTCCCACTCGGTGATGATCACCACCGCGTCGGCGCCCTCGACCGCTTCATAGGCGTCGGCCTTGAACTCGACGTCCCGCAGCATCTGGCGGGCCTCGTGGCCCTGCGGGTCGAAGGCCTGGATGGTCGCACCCATCGCCTGCAGCGCCGGAATGATGTCCAGGCTGGGGGCGTCGCGCATGTCGTCGGTGTTGGGTTTGAAGGTCACCCCCAGGACGCCGATGGTCTTGCCCTTGAGGTCCTCGCCGCCGAGGGCCTTTGACACCTTGCCGGCCATCGCCTTCTTGCGGCGGTCGTTGACCCGCACGGTGGCCTCGACCAGCTCGATGGGGGTTCCCGCCTGGGAGGCGGTGCGGACAAGGGCCAGGGTGTCCTTGGGAAAGCAGCTGCCGCCATAGCCGGGGCCGGCGTGCAGGAACTTGCTGCCGATGCGGTTGTCCAGGCCGATGCCCTTGGCCACCTGCTGCACATCGGCGCCGACGGCCTCGCACAGGTCGGCGACCTCGTTGATGAAGGTGATCTTCATCGCCAGGAAGGCGTTGGCCGCATATTTGATCAGCTCGCTGGTACGGCGGGCGGTGAACAGGATCGGTGTCTCGTTGAGGTTCAGCGGCCGGTATAGCTCGCGCATCACCTCGCGGGCGCGGTCGCTGTCGGTGCCGACCACCACCCGGTCGGGGCGCTTGAAGTCCTCGATGGCGGCGCCCTCGCGCAGGAACTCCGGGTTGGAGACCACGGCGAAATCGGCGTCGGGGCGCTTTTCCCGGATGATCCGCTCGATCTCGTCGCCGGTGCCGACCGGCACGGTGGACTTGGTGACGACCACGGTGAAACCGTCCATCAGACCGGCGATCTCTTCGGCCGCCGCATAGACATAGGACAGGTCGGCATGGCCGTCGCCGCGACGCGACGGAGTGCCCACGGCGATGAACACCGCGTCGGCGGCGCGCACGGCGTCATCGGCCGAGGTGGCGAAGCTGATCCGTCCGGCCTTGGCGTTGCGGGCGACCAGGTCGTCGAGGCCGGGCTCGAAGATGGGGATCTCGCCCCGGTTCAGGCGGTCGATCTTGCCGGCGTCCTTGTCGATGCAGCAGACGGTGTGGCCGAAATCGGCGAAACAGGCTCCGGACACCAGGCCGACGTAGCCGGTGCCGATCATCGCGACGCGCATGGAATTGTCTCTGGTTGCCGGCGCGGGGCGCCTGTCCTGTGATCAGCGGCTTTGAGCATGACAGGGCCGCTGCGGCAACCGTGGCGTGGGCAAGGGTAGGGGGTTTGCACTCCGCACCGGTTCCCCGACGAAAGTCGGGGCCCAGAGAGCGCGTTGGTATCAGGTCTGGAGCAGATCAGCGCGGAGCCCGTCAGACCGCCTGGCAGCTGGGCCCCGACTTTCGTCGGGGAAGCGGGGCAGTATCCCTCAAGCGGGCGTCGGTCGCGTCTTCGCCGGCAGGAAGCCCGAAAACCTCAGCAGGCCGGCGCTGACCAGGGCCACCAGCAGGCCAACGGGGAAGATTTCGATGAAGGTCATCCCCAGCCGCAGCACCGGATTGGCGTAGATGGCCCGCATATGCTCGGTCTCGGCCACGGCCTTCTGATAGGCCTCGCCGGTGACGCCGGCCGCGCGCTTCGCCGCCAGGGCGGCCTCGATATACTGGGTCATGAAGCTGTAGTCGGTGACGGCCAGATAGATTTCCCAGACCACGACGTAGACCACCGAGGCGACGGCGGCGATGCCGAGGCCGATCAGGAAGGCCTTGCCGAACTTGATGACCCCGCCGCCCTGGCGGTCACGGTACTGCTTGACCCCGATCAGGATGGCCGACAGGGCCACCAGCATGATCAGGTAGCCGACGAATTCGCTGTGCGAGGCGCCGGGCAGGATGATGGAGCCGATGATGCCGGCGATGATGATCAGCCCGGAGATCAGGCCGTAGGTGAAGATGATGCGGGTCATGCCGCGCCCTCCCTGTTGAGGCTTGCAGGAAGCCCGGAGACTGGCCGGGCGGCCGGCGTCGGCGCCATCGCCCGAAAGGGTGAATTCGACAGTCTGGTCATTCCGGCGGCCTGGCCCAGGATGACGGGCGCGCGTGTCACGGGATCAGCTGCAGGTCGCGGGCCTTGCCGATGGCCTGGGTGCGGCGGGCGACGTCGAGCTTGGCGAACAGGTTGGCGATGTGGGTCTTCACGGTGTTGGGCGACAGGCCCAGGGTGCGGGCGATCTCCTTGTTGGACTGGCCGGCGGCGAGACGTTCGAGCACCTTCATCTCCTGACCGGTCAGACCCAGTTCGGCCCGGGCGGCGAGATTGGGTTCAAAGGGTCCCGGCGCATTGCGGGTCGCCAGCTTCCAGCCGACCCACACGCCGCCGATCGCGAAGGCGACGCCGATGACGGCGATGTAGATGTCGGTCGAGAAGGCCCGCGCCGCATACTGGTATTCGAGCCATTGCAGCGCAAAGGCGCCGACGGCCAGAACCAGCGCCCAGATGAGGACCGTGCGGATCATCGAACGATGGTGCGCGAGCGCGCGGGGGAGTCAACGGGGTCGGCTGCGAGGTTGTTGTCCGCTCTACCGTTTCCGTTTCCCCGACGAAAGTCGGGGCCCAGAGGCCGCCTTCCGTCAACCGCCGGCGCACATCAGCGCTGAACCCTCGAACATCCCGCCAGCTGGGCCCCGACTTTCGTCGGGGAGGCGGGGAGGGGGTCAGATTTCCTGGTTGTACTTGCCGACCTGCGGATGCCGCGCCAGGCGGGGCTTCACTTCCTTGCGGAACAGGTCGCGCATGTCGTCGGCCGAGCGGGTGCTTTCGACGACGACGACGATCTCCGGCTTGTTGGAGCTGGCGCGGACCAGGACCCAGCTGCCGTCGTCGAGGGCGACGCGGACGCCGTTGACGGTGATGACCTCGGTGATCTTGCGGCCAAGGATCTCGCCGCCCTTCTCCGCCAGGGCCTGATACTCGGCAACGATATTTTGTACGACGCCGTATTTTTCCTCGTCGGCGCAGTGGGGGCTCATGGTCAGGGAGGTGAAGGCGACCGGCAGGGCGTCCTTCAGCTCGCTGAGTTTCTTGCCCGGATTGCGGTCCAGCATCGCCAGGATGGCGGCGGCGGCGGTCAGGCCGCAGTCGTAGCCCCGGCCCAGCGGTTCGTTGAGGAAGAAGTGGCCGCTCTTTTCGAAGCCGGCCAGGGCGCCCAGTTCGGCGGACTTGCGCTTGATGTAGCTGTGGCCGGTCTTCCAGTAGACGGTGGTCGCGCCGTTGGCCTCAAGGATCGGGTCGGTGGCGTAGAGGCCGGTCGACTTCACATCGACGACGAAGGTGGCGTTCGGGTTCAGCGGCGCCAGGTCGCGGGCCAGCATCAGGCCAATCTTGTCGGCAAAGATCTCCTCGCCCGTGTCGTCGACCACGCCGCATCGGTCGCCGTCGCCGTCGAAGCCCAGGGCCAGGTCGGCGCCCGAAGTCCTTCACGGCCTTGCTCATCTCATGGAGCATCTCGTGGTCTTCGGGGTTGGGATTGTATTTGGGGAAGGTCCAGTCCAGCTCGCAGTCCATCTCATAGACCACGGCCACCCCCATCCGGCGCAGGGCCTCGGGGACGAAGGCGCCGGCGGTGCCGTTGCCGCAGGCGGCGACGACCTTCAGCGGCCGGGTCAGGGAGACCCGGCGCGAGACATCGGCGATGAACCGCTCGGCCATCCCCTCGATGCGGGTGACTTTGCCGCCGTCGCGGGCGACGAATTTCGCGCCGAGTACGATGTCCTTCAGGGCGCCCATTTCATCCGGGCCAAAGGTCAGGGGCCGGGCGGCGCCCATCTTCACCCCGGTCCAGCCGTTTTCATTGTGGCTGGCGGTGACCATGGCGACGCAGGGGGCGTCGAGGTCGAACTGGGCGTAGTAGGCGGTCGGCGACAGGGCCAGGCCGATATCCAGCACCTCGCAACCGGCCTCGACCAGGCCCAGGGTCAGGGCCTGTTTGATGGTCAGGGAATAGCTGCGGAAGTCGTGTCCGACGACGATGCGGCTATGGCCGAGGCTCTGGACATAGGTTCCCAGACCGAGACCCAGCGCCTGGACCCCGAGCAGATTGATGTCGGGGCCGAACAGCCAGCGGGCGTCGTATTCGCGAAAGCCGGTCGCCTTGACCAGCGGTTCGGTCTCATAGGCGACGGTGTTGGGGACCAGGTCGGAACGGGGGATGAAGGGCATGGCCCTCAATACGGTGCGCCCCGCCGGTTCGCAATCTCGGCGCTGATCGCGGCCGGCGCCTCAGGAAGGCGGGGGCGGCGGGGTCGGGCAGGGCCCGAAGCGGTTTTCTTCCAGCTGGAGCAGCAGCAGTCTTTCCCTGTTCTTGAGGAGCTCAACGGCGTTGTCGGCCCTGTAGAAATAGTTGTCGCCGGCCATGCCCGTCATCTTCATCACGCGATAGCGCTCCGCGTCCCTGGGAGACTCTTTTTCCAGCGCCGTCACGCCCGCCGTCCGGTCCTCGTCGGGACGAAGGTCAGGCTTGAGACTGGGATCGTACCTGGAATAGCCGGCCGCGATCCGGCCGCCGACAAAGACCTCGAAAGCGTCGAGGCTTTCCTGAGCCGCCGCCAGAACCTCCCGCGTGAGGGCGAGGTCTTTCAGGGCCTCCTCGCGACTGCAGGCCTTGCGCTTATCAAGGGTGTTCGCCGCCTCGAAATAGTCGGCGAAGGCGGCCTCGGAATCCTCCGGCCGGAACACGCCCGGAGGGGGCAGGCCCTCGAAGGTTGCGAAGCGGGGGGCGGCGGGGGCGGTCGCGGTGTTCCCGGCCGGCGGCTCCAGATCATTCTCCCGGGGGGGCTGGGGCGAGACGGTGGCGGGCGGCGGCGCGGCCGGGGTGGCCGGCCCCGACGGCGCCGGCTCGGGGTCATAGGGGATGGGGTCCTCGGGATCGAACCGGTCGGCCGTCTCCGGCGGGCAATCCTCTTCCCGGGCCTTGGTGAAGGCAAAGCCGCCCTTGCCGTCCTCGGCGATGGTCAGGACGAAGGGTACGGTCATCACCGGATCGCCCTTGGGTCGGGTGATGTGGATGACGAAGGTCATCGGCCCCGAGCCCTGCGGCAGGTGGAAGGACATGAAGGCCTTGCGGGCGCCGTGGCTGGCGCTGGAGAAGCCCATCTGTTTCCACAGACCGGTCGGGGCGTCAGCCCTGGACAGCACGCCGGGAATGACAAACTTGCCGCTCTCCGACCAGCCGCCGGATTCCTGGCTGACCATCTGGCCGTCGACATAGGTGGTCCTGGTCCAGGACACGGTCAGTTCCCACTCGCCCCACAGGTCGCAGGGTCCGACGTCGAACGGGGTCTGGACCTGACCGTCCGGCCGTTCGAGGAAGGCGGTCTGGAAGGTGCCCTTGTCAGGCGACCTGGCGATGTCGGCGAAGATGTTGACCACATCGCCCTTGCCGCGCTTGGCCCCGACCTTCAACGACACCCCGGTGGCGGGATCGTCGAAGACGGTCATCTCGGAGTCCTTGATCCGGCATTTGTAGAGCGTCGGACCGCCGCCGCCGCCTCCACCGCCGCCCAGGCCGAAGGCGCCGGCCAGCATGCCGACGGCCTTGTTGCCGAGGTCCTTCTGGAACTTGGCCCCGGAACCGACCTTGCCGTTGGGGCCGACATTGATCGGCTCGCGTCCCTGGCGGGGCGGGCAGGGCTTCTTCGGGGCGCCGGGAACCAGTGACACTGGCGAGTCAGGGGCGCCGGGCAGGGCGACCGGCTGTTCGGGCGGCGCGGACAGGTCAGGACATTCGTCCTCGAATTGGCCCCCTGTCAGGATGCCCATCAGCTCTTCCCGACGGGCTTCCAGCGCGTCGATCAGGCCGTCGTAGTAGATCAGCCGGTCAAGGCCGTCATAGCCAAAGGCCAGTTCGGCGCGCTTCTGCTGACGGATTTTGAACGGGTCCTGGCCCTTGGGGTAATAGGGGGCCGCGCCCGGGTAGGCGCTCAGGTCGACAAAACTCCAGTCGTCCGCCAGCCGGATGCCGATATCGGTCTCGAACCGGTCCCGCTCGTCGCGGGCGTTGCGGATCTGGTCCTCGATATCGCGCAGGGCCGCCTCGGCGGACTCGCGGCTGCAGAAGCGGTGCTGCGGGAAGCCGAACAGGAAGTCACCGTCCGGTCCGCGGTCGGGCACCGGGCGATAGCCGGGCAGGACCGACGAAGTCTTCGGCGGCTCGGCCGGTGTCGTCGCCGGCGGCGTGGTCTTGGGGGTTTCGGGGGGAGAGACCTTCGGCCCTTCGGTCGTCGGCCCCTCGGTCTTTGGGGGGGCCTCGTCCTTCGGCGGCGGGCAGGCCTGCGTCTTGCGGGCGTCCAGTTCGGCCTGGGCGGCGTCGATGGCGCGGCGGTTGGCGTCGATCCGCTGGGCCTTGACCACCAGATCGGCCAGGGTCGCCTCCGAGGGCTGGATGGAGCCGTCGGCCTTGCCGGCGTTGAGCAGGTTGCGCCGCTCCTGCAGGGCGCGGGCGTCCCGGTCATTCTCCTGCCGCGCCCGACGGATGGCGTCCTGCTGCGCGGCCCGCTGGGCCTCGTCGCAGATCTTCTCCGGGGTCGAGGGCAGGCGGGTTCCCCGGACGATGAGCTCGGCCAGGTCATCGCCGGTGCTGGCCTTCTCGACCGGCGGGGTCGGGCCGGGATCGCCGTAGGTCTTGTCGGGGCCGTCGCAGGGGACCACCGGGATGGCCATGATCTGCTTGTAGAGGCCCTGGACGCGCAGGCCCTCCTCATAGGCGGCCTTGGCGATCGGCTCGTAAAGCGCCAGTTCCTGGCGCACCGCGGCCCAGCCCGGTCCGCCTTCCTGACGCATATACTGGGTGAACATCGCCTGCAGCCTGGCCAGATGGGCCTTGGTCGTTTCGGCGTTGGCCAGGGAGTCGGCGGCGGCGGGCTTGTAGACCTTATCCAGATAGGCGTTGCGCTCGAATTCGCTGCAGAAGCTGGCCGGCAGGGTCAGGGGCGCCACGGTCCTCAGCACCGGCCGTTTGAGGTCCGGCGGCGGCAGGCTGGAGGTCTTCGGCGTCGGCCCGGCGTCGACAGCCGGGGGCGGCGGCTGGATCAGCGGCGGCGGATCGCCCCGGCCCGGGCAGGCGACGACAGGGATGGCCAGGATCTGGCCGCGCAGGGCGATCCAGCGGCTGACCGTCTCTTCGGCCGCCTTGAGGATCGGCTGATAGGCCGTTCGCTCGCGGTCCAGGGCGTCGTGCAGGTCCATCTGCCTGGCGTCGAGCGCGGCCAGGGCCAGGTCGCTGACGGCGGCGGCGTAGGTCGAGGCCAGGACGGCGTTGTGCGAGGCGACGGCGGCGCGCGGGTGATAGACATTGACCAGGAAGTCGAGCTTGGCCGACTCCGAGCAGAACCGCGTCGGCAGGTTGATGTCGGCGACGACCGGCAGATACGGCCGCACCACCCCGTCGGGCAGCGGAACGGCGGGGGGCGGAGGCGGGGCCGGGGCGGTCGGCGCCGCCGGACCGGTGCTGTTGGCCGGCTGGCCGGTGTCGGTGTTGTCGTCCTGGCAGTTGGTCACCGGAACGGCGTCGACCGCGTCATGCAGCGCCAGGGCCGCGGCGGCGGCCTGGGCGCGGGCGTCGCGGACCGGCTCCCAGGCGGTGACGAACAGCTGGGCCGCGCGGTAGCGGGCGGAGTCGCGGCCTTCCTTGTAGCCGATCTCGTTACGCCGGCGCTCGAGATTGGCCATATGGTCGATGGCCAGCACGGCGTTGTTCCGCGTCCGCTCGTAGAAGGGCCAGTAGACCTCGGCCAGGAAGCGGCGGCGCTCGGAGTAGGAACAGAATTTCTCCGGGATCTTCGGCGTGGGGATCGGGTCGTCGAACCTTGGCGCCGGCAGGGCGAAGTCCTTCAGCAGATCGGCGTCCGCCTGGGTCGGTCCCTGCGGCTTGGGCGGCCTGGGCTTTGCCGGGCGACAGGCCAGCTCGGGCATGGCGTCGAGCCGGGCCTCGGCGGCGGAAATGGCGGCGTTGAAGCGGATCTGGGCCGCTTCCAGCGGGCGGAAGCGTTGTGGGTTCTGCCAGTTCCAGCCGTGCTCGGCGAGGTTCAGCTTGTTGCTGGAGAACTTTTCGAGGGCCAGGATCTGGCCCTTGATGGTGCGGGCCTCGACGCCGAACTCGCGGCGCTGGGCGCGGTAGGGAGACAGGCTCTTTTCGCCGTCCATCTTGGTGGGGGAACAGGGCTCGGCGTAGTAGGCGGGGGCGAATCTGTGGGCCTTGACGGCCGCCGTCGCCGCATCGATCCGGCCGATCAGATCATTGACCCGGTCCGCCGCGGAATAGACCTGCACCGGCGCGGGCGGGTCCTGGGTCGCGCCGATCTGGCCGAACCCCAAGCAGATCAAAAGCACGGCGATCGCAGCGCTCGTACGCACCAAGCCCAGCATGAAAGCCTCCCCTGGCGTCCGAGACGGACAGGGGGATCATGTCAGACGAACGATGTTCTGTCGAATTTGGGTCGACTAGACAACACCCGCGCCGAGCACGTCATGCACGTGCAGCACCCCGACCGGCTTGCCGTCATCGACCACGAACAGCACCGTGATGCGGCTCTCGTTCATGATCCGGGCGGCGTCCGCGGCGAGGGATCCGGCGGTGACGGCCTTGGGGTTGCGGGTCATCACCTCGCCAGTGGTCTTGTCGCCAAGGCCGTCGAAATTGCGCCGCAGATCGCCGTCGGTGACCACCCCGACCAGCCGCCCGTCGCCGTCGACGACGCCGACCACGCCAAGCCGCCGCTCGGTCATCACCTTCAGGGCGTCCGGCATGGCGGTGGCGAGGCCGGTGAGGGGCGCCTCCTCCAGCTTGTGCATCAGGTCGCCCACGGTGCGCAGCATGGCGCCCAGCTTGCCGCCCGGGTGGAAGACGTGGAAGTCCTTCGGGGTGAAGCCGCGC
>JAHBYC010000011.1 GCA_019636175.1 Caulobacter sp.
CAGCCGTCAGCGCGCCGACCGTCCCCAGCCCGGCGCGGGCCGGGACGCCAGCCGGCTCTGCGGGATCATCGTGCGCATGCGCCGCGCGAAGCTCTTCAGCGCCACCTCGTTCTCGCTGAGCGGCCCCATGCCGTAGCTGGACGAGGCCATGCCCGCCTGCACCCGTTCGATCAGAGCCTTGTCCTCGAGGTTGACCATCCGGTTGATCCGCCAGTTCAGATAGCGCGCGGCCCTCATCTCGCGGCGCTCGTCGGGCAGGACATAGGCGATCTCCCGCAGGATCGTCTGCGTTGGAGAGACCGGCAGGAACTGCATGAAGTCGATCTGGTCGGGATAGACGTCGAAGGCGATGTTCGGCCACAGCTTGAAATAGGTCCACAGCCGACGACGTTCCGTGGGCAGATGATCAACCATCGGCAGGAAGGCCTGATAGCGCCGCTCCGACCAGTTGTCCGACGGCGTCTGTCGCAGGGCGCCCCACATCTTGTCGCACCAGGGCCCGGCTTCCAGGCCGTAGCCGACGCCGAACAGCCGGGTCAGACCGGGATGGGCGACGGTGATGTGCAGGCTGTCGGAATAGTTGTCGGAGACATTCTTCCAGTTCACCGCCCGCTCGCGCAGGGTGACCCGGCCGAGCGGCCGCAGCTCCTCCATGCGGTAGTGTTCGAGCTCGAAATAGTAGTCGCCGAGCATTTCGCGCACAGTGGGCAACCCGCCCTCCAGCCGCACGAAGACAAAGCCCAGGCAGATCTCGTGGTCGACGGGGACGAGATTGTGAGCCGCCCGGTCGAAATCGCCGAACGCCTTGGCGTGCGGAACGCCGGCCAGCCGTCCGCGCAGGTCGTAGCTCCATGCATGATAGGGGCAGGTCATGCGGACGCCGCAGTTGCCGCTCGGCCCATCGACAACCCGCGAAGCGCGGTGGCGACAGACATTGTGGAAAGCCCGCACCTTGTCGTCGTCGCCGCGCACCACGACCAGGCTCTCGCCGAGCAGGTCGAGGGTGTGGAAGTCACCGGCTCGCGGGATATCCGACAGATGGCAGACGATCTGCCAGGATGTGCGGAACACCGCCCGCTTCTCGGCCTCGAAGAAATCCGGATCGTGATAGATCCAGCCCGGCAGGCCGAGCTGGTCCAGGTCCGGATCGGGGCTCGGGTGAAGGTCGTGGACGGCGGACATGGCCGCGACCCTATCGCGCCGCCGCGGCGCCGTCAGCCACCGGCCTCGCCCCCGCCACGGTGGTCCGGTGCATGACCCGCAGATGTCCGTCATAGCCGCCGTCGGCGAAATGCAGGGTGCAGCGGTTGTCCCACAGGGTCAGCATGTGGCGGGCCCAGCGGTGACGGTAGACGTAGGCGTCCTGGGTCGTGTGCTCGAACAGAAAGCGCAGGATGGCCATCCCCTCGGGCCGGGTCATGCCCTCGATGCCGATCGTATAGACCGGGCTGGCGAAGATGGCCCTTCGACCGCTGACGGGGTGGGTGATGACCAGAGGGTGGGAGACCGTCGCCTCGGCCTCCTCGCTGACGATGATCTGCATGGTTCGCGCCTCGGTCTCGCGGGCGAAGACCCCTGAGGGACCATAGGCCTGCCGGGCGCTGTGAACCGCCCGCAGGGGCGACAGCATCGCCTGCATCGCCGGCGACAGGTCGTCCCAGGCGCGATAGGCGTCGGCGTAGAGGGTGTCGCCGCCGACGGGCGGGACCACCTGGGCATGCAGCAGGGTTGCGGCCGGGGGCTCGGCCTGGAAGCTCCAGTCGGAATGCCATCCGGCCCCGAAGTTGGTCGCCTTCTCGTCCGGCTCGCGCCGCAGCTCCAGCACGTTGGGCCGGCCGGGCATCGGCTTGATGAAGGGATCGACCCCGAAAGGTCCCAGCTGAAGGGTGAACTGCTCCAGTTCGTCGAGGCTGAGCGGCTGGTCGGGGAAATACAGCACTGAATGCCGCGTCCAGGCCTCGCGCACCTCGGCCAGCACCCTTGGGGCGAGTGGGCGGCGCAGGTCCAGACCGGTGACCCCGGCTCCAAAGCCGCTTTCCTCAGGGTCTACGACGATGGTTTCAAAGGTCCCGGACATGGCTTCCTCCGACGCTGGCGCTTGAACGCTCTTGACCCCAGTGTGGCCTGCCCTCGCCTGTGGGGATAGAGGCGCTAGAGTCGGGCGTAGGCCTGAAGGGTGAGAAATTCAGCGAACGGGTCCTGCAGGCACAGATCGCGCATCAGGGCCGCCGCTTCGTCCCAGCGCCCCTGCCCCCAGCGCGCCTCGCCGACCTCGCCGCGAACCACGGCCAGCTCCTCGACCAGGGCGGTTTCGAACAGCGCCGCCGTCATGGGTGTGACCCCGTCGAGCAGAACGCCCGCCCGGATCCATTGCCAGATCGAGGCGCGGGAAATCTCGGCCGTCGCCGCATCCTCCATCAGGCCATAGATGGCCACGGCGCCGGCGCCGCCCAGCCAGGCCTCGATATACTGCACCGCGACCCGGATGTTGTGGCGCAGGCCCTGTTCGGTAAAGGGGCCCTCCGGCGCGGCCAAAAGGTCGGCGGCGACGATGGCGGCGTCCCGGGCGCGGCGGATCTGCAGCTGGTTGGTCAGGCCGCTGGCGAAGGCCTGGCTGTAGACGGCATTGACGACCCCGGCCAACCCGGGATGGGCGATCCAGCTGCCGTCATGACCATTGGCCGCCTCCCGCGCCTTGTCCGCGCGAACCCGCTCCAGGACCTCTGCATTCTCGTCGGGATCCTTGCGCGGGATGAAGGCGCTCATCCCGCCCATGGCCAGGGCGCCGCGCCGGTGGCAGGTGCGGATCAGCAGCCGCGAGTAGGCGTCGAGAAAGGGCTTGTCCATGGTCACCGACTGGCGGTCCGGCAACAGCCGGTCGCCGTGAGCCTTCAGGGTCTTGATGTAGCTGAAAATGTAGTCCCAGCGGCCGCAGTTGAGGGCGGCGACATGGTCGCGCAGCTCGAACAGGATTTCGTCCATCTCGAAGACTGCCGGCAGGGTCTCGATCAGGACAGTGGCCTTGATGGTCCCCTCCGGAACCTCGAACCGCTCCTGGGCGAACAGGAAGACCTCATTCCACCAGCGGGCTTCCTCGTGGCGCTCCAGCTTGGGCAGATAGACATATGGCCCGCTGCCCATGGCCCTCAGGGCGGCCTGGTTGTGGTGGAAGTAGAGGGCGAAATCGACCAGGGCGCCGGGAACGGGGCGGCCGTTGCGCAGGATATGTTTCTCGTCCAGATGCAGGCCGCGAACCCGCGCCACCAGCACCGCCGGATCTGGACCCAGGGCATAGGCCTTGCCGCTGACCGGGTCCTGCCAGGTCAGGGTTCGGGCGACCGCGCCCTTGAGGGCCCGCTGTCCGCCGATGACGTTGGCCCAGGTCGGCGACAGGGCGTCCTCGAAATCGGCCATGAACAGCTTCACATCGGCGTTCAGGGCGTTGATCACCATCTTGGGCTCGGCCGGGCCGGTAATCTCAACCCGTCGGTCGAGCAGGTCGGCGGGCAGGGGCGCGATGCGCCAGTCCCCCTCCCGGATCGAGACCGTCTGAGGCCGGAAGTCGGGCAAGGCGCCGGCGTCGATGCGCGCCTGCCAGGCCCGTCGCGCCGCCAACAGGGCGTCACGCTCCGCGCCGAACCGGTCGACGAGGTCCGCGAGGAAGGACAGGGCCTCTCCGGTCAGGATGTCCCGGTCCGCCTTGGAAAGCGGTCGGGTGAAGACAAGGCCATGGTCGCTCATCGGCGCGCTCCCGTGCAGACGGATCGAGATAGCGCCGGCCGGCCGGCCGAAACAAGCAAAGGCCTGTCGATTGCCTCCGTCGCCCGTCGGTGAGACTGTCGGATCAAGCAAAGGCGGCCGGCCTCGAAGCCGGCCCCGTGGGGCGGGGAAACACGATGCGCAGATCCTGGATGCTGGCGGCGGCGGGCTGTCTTCTGATCCTGGCCGGGTCCTGGCTGGCTTCGGCCATCCAGACGACCGGAGGCGTCACGGTTCGGGACGTGCGATTCCCGGGGACCGACGGCGTAACCATGAGCGGCCTGCTCTACGTCCCGGCCAATGCGACCGCCCAGACCCCGGCCCCCGGCATCCTGGCGGTGCACGGCTATATCAACAGCCGCGAGACCCAGAGCGGGTTCGCCATCGAGTTCGCCCGGCGAGGCTATGTGGTCCTGGCCATGGATCAGACCGGCCATGGCTACAGTGGCGGCGCCGCCTTTTCCAATGGGTTCGGCGGGCCGGACGGTCTGAGATACCTGCGCAGTCTGCCGAACGTCGACAAGGACAATATCGGCCTGGAGGGCCACAGCATGGGCGGCTGGACCGTGCTGGCCGCCGCCGCGGCGATGCCGGACGCCTATCGGGCGGTGGTGCTTGAGGGCTCCTCCACGGGCGCGCCCTTCGCGGCTGAAGGCACGTCGGCCTGGCCGCGCAATCTGCAGCTGGTGTTCAGTCGCTATGACGAGTTTTCCAAACTGATGTGGGGTGTCGACAAGGCGCGGGACGTCACCGCAAGTCCGAAGGCCCGGGCGGTGTTCGGAACGACCGACCCGATCGAGCCCGGCCGCATCTATGGCGACATCGCCGCGGGCACGGCGCGGCGGCTGGCCACGCCGGCCACCACCCATCCTGGCGATCACATCTCGCCCGCCGCCATCGGGGCCAGCCTCGACTGGTTCGGCAAGACGCTGAAGGGCGGAACTCCGCGCCCCTCCGGCGACCAGATCTGGATGTGGAAGGAGATCGGCACGGGCGTGGCCCTGGTCGGCTTCGTCCTGTTGCTGCTCGGAGGCTTTGATCTGCTGCTGGCCCTGCCCTTCCTGGCCGCACTACGCGGTGAGCCGCAGCCGGTCGTGGAGCGGCGCGGCGGCGGCTGGTGGACAGCCCTGGGCGTTACGGCCCTGTTGCCGGTTCTGACCTATTTCCCGGCTTTCATCGCCGTGACCCTGTGGCTGCAACCTGGACCGTTGCTGCGGCAGGGGATCACCAATCAGGTGGTCGTCTGGGCGCTGGTCAACGCCGGTCTCACCCTGCTGCTGGGCCTGCTATGGAAGACCGGCCGCGCCGGCGCCGTCAAGCAGCGCTGGTTGCCGTCGATCATGATTTCGCTGGCCGCGGTGGCGATCGGTTATCTGGCGTTGCTGCTGGCCGATCTCGTCTTCAAGATCGATTTCCGCTTCTGGGTGGTGGCGCTGAAGCTGTTCAGCGCCGACCAGTTCCGCATCGCGCTGATCTATGTCCTGCCATTCACCGCCTTCTTCCTGGTCGCCTTCAAGGCGCTGCATGAGCGACTGGCGGTCAGGGGCGACAGCGCCGGCATGCAGTATCTGGCCGCGATCCTCGCCATGGCGGGCGGGTTTGCAGTCCTGCTGGTCCTCGACTACGGCGCCTTCTTCCTGACCGGTGGCCTGCCGACCGCCTTTGACCCCCTCAGCACGGTGGTGGCCATCCAGTTCCTGCCCCTGATGGTCATGGTCGCCGTCATCTCGGTCTTCACCTGGCGGCGCACCGGCGCCTACGCCCCCGGCGCCCTGATCTGCGGCCTGCTTGTCACCTGGTATGTGGTGGCCGGGACGGCCACACAGGTGGTCTAGGGTCGAGGCGATTGCCCCCGGGATTCAGCCCTTGAATGACGTTGCGTCGTCGAGGCAGCCTGCCCGGCGATAACGATCCGGAGACGGCCTGATGGACCTTTCGCTGAGCCCCCGCGACCTCGCATTCCGCGACGAGGTCCGCGCCTTTCTCGACGAGGCCCTGACGCCGGAGCTGCGCCAGGCGGGCCGGATGACCACCAGCGTCTTCACCGACAAGGAACCCAGTCTGGCGTGGCAGCGCATCCTGCACGCCAGGGGCTGGGTCGCCCCGGCCTGGCCCGTCGAGTTCGGAGGACCCGGCTGGGACGAGATGCAGCGCTACATTTTCGCCTCCGAGTGCGCCCGGGCCGGGACGCCGGGACTGTCGCCGATGGGCCTGCGAATGGTCGGACCCTGCATCATGAAATACGGCACGCCGGAGCAGCGGGCCTTCTACCTGCCGCGCATCCTGGCCGGCGAGGACTACTGGTGCCAGGGCTATTCGGAACCGGGCTCGGGTTCGGACCTGGCCTCCTTGCAGATGCGGGCCGACAGCGACGGCGACGACTATGTGCTGAACGGGTCGAAGATCTGGACCACCCACGCCCACTTCGCCAACCGCATGTTCTGCCTGGTGCGGACGCGGTTCGACGGCAAGCCGCAGTCGGGGATCACCTTCCTGCTGCTGGAGATGGACAGCCCCGGCATCGAGGTCAAACCGATCATCACCCTGGCCGGGGAGCATGAGGTCAATCAGGTGTTCTTCGACAATGTCCGCGTGCCCAAGTCCGGGCGTCTGGGCGAGGAGAACGACGGCTGGACGGTGGCCAAGTATCTGCTGGAGTTCGAACGCGGCGGCGGTTCGGCCGCGGGCCTGAAGCTGGCCCTGGAGCGGGTCAGGACCATGGCGCGGGAAGAGGGTTCGGATCTGGGCGGGGCGCTGCTGGACGATCCGCAGTTCCGCAGTCGCCTGGCCTCGGCAGAGATCGCGGTGGAAGCCATCGAAATGACCGAACACAGGGTGATGACCGCCCTGTCGGCCGGCAAGAATCCCGGCCCGGCCTCCTCGATGCTGAAGACCCAGGGCACCGAGGCCATGCAGCGGGTCGATGAACTGGCCATCGATGTGGCCGCCCACTATGCCGCGGTCCATCAACCGGCCGCCCGCGAGGCCGGCAGCAACCAGGCCCCGGTCGGGCCGGAGCACAGCCTGGTCGCCATGCCGCGCTACCTCAACAACCGCGCCGCCTCCATCTACGGGGGATCCAACGAGATTCAGCGCGGGATCATGGCCCGGCTGGTCCTGGGTCTCTAGCTCGCGTTGCCACCCGTCGGGCCCGGTCACGGGACCCGCTCAGGGAACGATGACATCCCGCGCCCGTGGGTGAATACTGCGCCTCGCGCCACGGCTTCCCCGGTCATCTGAGCGGAGAAGAGGCCGGGCCGATGGGAGAGCACCATGACCTACGCCCCGGCCGACCGGCCCTTCTATGACGCCGACAGTCACATCATGGAGCTGCCGGACTTTCTCAAGCGCTACGCCGATCCCGGCCTTCGCGACGAGATTCCGGAGGTCAGCTACTCGGCCTCGATCGTTACCGACGACGAGGTGGCGGTGATCATGGCACAGGGCGGGCGCCACAGCGATGAGCACGTCGCCACCCAGATCGCCCTCGGAGACCGGTTGATCGAGTCTTCAAAGGAGATTCAGGCGCTGGGCGCCTTCGACAGCCGCGACCGCTCCAGAGCCCTGGACATGCTGGGCTTCCGCAAGCAGCTGGTCTTCGCCACCCACAGCGTGGCCATGCCCTTCTCCGCCAGCTCCCGGCTGGAAAACCGGCTGCGCTATGGCGCCGCCCGGGCTCACAATCGCCACATGGCCGACTTCTGCCAGGCCGACGACCGGCTGATGGGTGTGGCGGTGGTTCCGCTGGATGATCCAGACCTGGCGATGCTGGAGCTGGACTTCGTGCTGGCCAACGGGCTGGAGGCGGTGTGGATTCCGCACCGGCCCTGCGGCGACCGCTCGCCGGGCCATGTTGACCTCGATCCCTTCTGGGCCCGGCTGGCCGAGAGCGGGACCCCGTTCCTGCTGCATGTCGGCGGCGCCCCCCTGCAGTTGGCCAAGGCCTGGATGAACAACGGGCGGCCGCCGACGAAGGACTGGCTGGGCGGCGGCGAGAACCTGCGCACCAAGGACATCGCCCTGCTGCACGAGGGGCCCGAAGCCTTCCTGACCATGATGGTGCTGGACGGGGTGCTTGAGCGCCACCCCGGTCTGCGCGGGGCCAGCGTCGAACTGGGCGCCGGCTGGGTTCCCGAGTTGTTGCGGCGCCTGGACTGGGTCGTCAAACACTGGAGCCGGAACGACGCCAACCTTCAGGGCCTTAGCCGCACGCCGTCCGAACAGATCACCCAGCAGCTGGCCTTCACCCCATTCGTCTTCGAGGAAGTCGGCAATTTGATCGATCAGTCCAACGCCGATCTCTATCTGTTTTCCAGCGACTATCCGCACATCGAGGGCGGCCGAAATCCGATCGCCCGCTTCGAGTCGGTCCTGGGCGATCGGGACAGCGCGGTGCGCGACCGGTTCTACGCCGAAAACTTCCTGCGGATTTTCCCCGACGCCAGGGTGTGACGCGCAAATCTCTCGCCGGATCGGCCCTGAAGGATTGATCCAGATCATTGCCGCGCCGTCCCGCGAGCGCGGACTATTCGCCAAGGCCCGAAGACGACCGACGGTCGCCGGGCGGGCCCTTCAGTCGCAAGCGCCGCCACGCCCGAAGGGTCGGAGGCCGGGAATTTTCGCAAGTCGCCAAGGCTTTGGTCCCTGACCGACGCCAAGGAGGGGTCGCGCCCGGTCGGTTTCGCTCGCTCAAAAAATGACGCCTGCGTCACCTTTGGTGGCCGGACATGGGAGAAACAGGATGCTGAAGGTCAATCTGGTCGAGTCGCCGCCTCAGGAGGTCCGGGAGTTCGACGACGACCTGGTCCACAAGCTGACGGCCGAGGACGTCGAGGTCATCCGCGAGATTTTTCACACCCCGCTGACCGGGTCCTACAACTGGGACTATCAGGACGCCAACGCCCGGATCCGCAAGCTCTATGAGCTGGGCAAGCGCTTCAACTGGGACGCCCAGATGGATGTCGACTGGGATGTCCCTTTCGGCCACGACCAGTATCCCAGCGATCCGGAAATGAACGCCTACGCCGGCCACCCCAAATACGAGGCTCTGACCGAGGCCCAGAAGCTGGACTTCGCCTGGCGCAGTCTGTCCCAGACCCTGTCGCAGTTCCTGCACGGGGAACAGGGCGCGATGCTGGTCGCCAGCCAGCTGGTCTCCTGCGCCCCGACCTACGACGCCAAGCTCTACGCCTCGTCCCAGACCTTCGACGAGGCGCGACACGTCGAGGTGTTCCACAAGTACCTCGTCGAGCGATGCAAGCTGATCTATCCGATCAACCCCAACCTCAAGCTTCTGCTCGACAAGGTGCTGAGCGACGAGCGCTGGGACCTCAAGTTCATCGGCATGCAGATTCTGATCGAGGGTCTGGCCCTGGCCGCCTTCCAGTCCATCGCCATGACCACCCGCGACCCGCTGCTGCGCCAGGTGGTGCAGCTGGTCATGCGGGACGAGGGACGGCACGTGGCCTTCGGGGTCAACTACCTGGAAAACTGGATCCGCGCCCTGCCCGAGCAGGAGATCGAGGAGCGGGCCCAGTTCGCCTATGAGGCCTGCGTGATCATGCGCGAGCGCCTGTTCAGCACCGAGGTGGCGATGGAGTTCGGCTTCACCCGCGACGAAGCCCGGGAGATCAACCACAACGCCGCCTCCGGCCAGGCCTTCCGGGACTTCCTGTTCGAGCGGATGATCCCCAACCTCAAGCGGGTCGGCCTGCTGACCGACTCGGTCCGGCCAAAGTTCGAGGCCCTGGGCGTGCTGAAGTTCGAGGACGCCGTCCACGACGGCCTGATCGACTGGGCCAGCCTTGAGAAGCCCCTGCCGGTCAAGAACCAGATGCTCGCCGCCGAATAGGCGGTCCACCAAGGTTCGACGCCGTTCCGCCGGAGGCCTCCACGCGCCCTCCAGACTGCGGAACCCCGGATGGAACGGCGTCGACACCCCGCACGGAGAATCTGTCGGTCAAGATCACGATTGACCCAGATCAACGAATTGGCGGCCGACAACTCCGTAAAAGTATTCCCATCAGAACAAGACCAATGACTAGGGGATAGTCGAAATGAAGAAGATTGCGATTGCTACACTTGGACTGGCCATGATGGCGGGCGCTCCCGCCTTTGCCCAGGACTTCAAGGTCAAGGAAGCGGGGACCTGGATGGTGACCGCCCGGGCGTCCGAAGTGGCCCCCGATGCGTCGGGCGATATCCGCACCGCCGGCAATGTCGACACGGGCCTCAATGTCGACGCCAGCAGCGACGTGATGCCGACCCTGGGCTTCACCTACTTCTTCACCGACAACATCGCGGTCGAGGGCATCCTCGGTACGACCCAGCACAGCGTCTACGCCCGCGGCGTCGGGACCAAGACCAAGGTGCATGAGACCTGGGTGCTGCCGCCGGTGGTCACCGTTCAGTACCACTTCAACCCCAAGGGCCGCGTCAGCCCCTACGTCGGAGCCGGCGTGAACGCGATGATCTTCTACAGCGGCGACGACTACAACGGCTTCAAGGTCGACCTCGACAACGGCGTCGGCCTGGCAGTCCAGGGCGGCGTGGACGTGGTGGTCAAGGACGACTGGAGCGTCAACCTCGACGTCAAGAAGGTCTTCTTCGACACCAAGGCCAACATCAACAACGGCGCGCTCAAGTCCGACGTCACCCTCGACCCCTGGGTCGTGTCCGTGGGTCTGACCAAGCGGTTCTAGGTTCCCCCGCCAAAGGGACCCACTGGCCCGGATCAGGCGCCCCTGATCCGGGCCATTTTTCTTTGCGGGTCGCGAAATGGGGCCGGCTGGCCTATCCTCGCCGCGCCGCCACGTCTGGCCGCGCCTCGAAAGCTCCGGCCATGACCGATGAGAAGACCCCGCCGCCGGATGAAACGCCGATCCAGAAGGCCCTGCGCCTCAAGCAGGCGGCCATCGACGCCAAGCCGAAACCGCCACGCGGCGGCCGGTTCCAGCGGGAGCAGGCCGCAGCGGCCCGTTCGTCTTCAAAATCCAAACCCTGGATGACCCGCTAGACCGCCAGCTCCAGCTGCTCCAGCCCCCGGAAGAAGGGCAGCGTCCGCCATTCCGGCGTCGCGTGCGGATCGGCCAGCCGCAGGGTCGGGAACCGCTCGAACAGCCGCACCAGGGCGACCTGCGCCTCCAGCCGCGCCAGGGGCGCGCCGATGCAGATATGGGCTCCGCCGCCGAAGGCGACGTGCGGGCGGCGCTTGCGGCTGACGTTGAAGACGTGCGGGTCCTCATAGACCTCCGGATCGCGGTTGGCGGCCCGCAGCGACATCGTCAGGGCCTGGCGGTCCTTTACCGGGCAGCCGCCGAGTTCCATGTCGCGCGAGGCGATGCGGCCGGTGACATCGACCGGCGGCTCATAGCGCAGCACCTCCTCGACGACCGCATTGATAATCTTGGGGTCGGCCTTCAGCTTGGCCAGCTCGTCGGGATTGAGCAGCAGCAGCCGCACCGCATTGCCGATCAGGTCGGTGGTGGTCAGGTTGCCGCCGACAAGCAGGGCGGTGAGGTTGATGCGGAGTTCGTCGTCGCTGAGGTCCGCTCCGCTGGCCTGAAGCTGGACCATGTCGCTGATGAGATCGTCCCGGGGCTCGGCGCGGCGCGCGGCCATGGTCTCGGTGAAATACCGGGTCAGCCCGGCGCTGGCCGCTTCCATGGCCGCGGTCTGTTCGGCGTTGCGGAATGGGTTGAGCCCCTGGATGAGACCCTCCGACCATTCGCGGAACTGCCCCAGACGGTCGTGATCGACCCCCAGGATCGAGGCGATCACATCGATCGGCACCGGCACGCAGAAGCGGTCCATCAGATCGAAGCGGCTTTCCCCCTCCAGCCGGTCGAGGGTTTCGGAAACGATCCGCTCGACCTCCGGCTTGAACCTGGCCACCCGGGCGTAGAGGGCCTGGGCCAGCGGCTGCCGGATACGGGCGTGGTCGGGGTTGTCGAGGGTGAGGATGCTGCTGACGCTGCTGCGCGGCAGGCTGGGATCGACCTCGGCCAGCGAGCGGCGCTGCAGGACGGCGCCCTCCTCGGCGTTGATCGGATCGCGCAACAGGGTGAGGTCCGAGACCATGGCCCGGACATCCTCGTAGCGGCTGAGCACGAAGTTGCCCGACATCTCGTCCCGGTGAACAGGGCAGCGGGTCCGCAGGTCGTCGAGCACCTGATGCGGATCGGCCCGATAGGTCGGGTCCATCGGGGTCAACTGCAGAAGGTTCGGCAGGGGGGCGTCGGTCATCGGGATCCTCCGGTCGGCGAACTGGCGTCGCCGATCCTGGCGCGGCATTCTGACGTCGAGGCGGCCGGGGGCAAGTCCCGCCCATGCGACGGCCGTCCGGAACACCGGCCTCGACACCGCTGGAATATATTGGCATAATTCGTGCCAATACAATGGGGGAACGAGATCATGATGCTGCGCGCCTTGCTGAAGCCCGCTCTGGGGTTGGTTGGTCTGGCCGCCCTGCTCGCCTTTGGCCCCAGCGCCGCCGCCCCCAAGGCGCCGTCAAAACCCAACATCGTGGTCATTCTGATCGATGACGGCGGCTACACCGATCTGGGCGCCTATGGCGGCGAGATCGCCACCCCCAATATCGACGCCCTCGCCGCGAGCGGGGCGCGCTTTTCCAATTTCCACGCCTCGCCGATGTGCGCCCCCTCGCGGGCCATGCTTCTGACCGGCGTCGACAGCCACACCGCCGGAGTCGCCAACCTGCCGGAATCGACGCCGCCGGAGCATCGCGGCAAGCCCGCCTATCAGGGTCGGCTGGCGGCCAATGTCACCACCGTCGCCAGCCTGCTGAAGGCCGACGGCTACCACACCTACATGGCCGGCAAATGGCATCTGGGCCATGACCCCAAGGACCTGCCCGGCGCCCGCGGCTTCGAGCGGTCCTTCGCGCTCGACGCCACGGGCGGCGATAACTGGGAGCAGCGCCCCTATTTCCCGATCTACACCGGCAAGGAATGGTTCGAGGACGACAAGCCCGCCACCCTGCCCGACGATTTCTATTCGTCGCGCTTCCTGGTCGACCGGATGATCAGCTACGTCGATTCAAAGCCCGACGACGGCCGGCCCTTCTTCGCCTATCTGCCCTTCATGGCCATCCATCTGCCCGTTCAGGCGCCGGCGGAGTTCGTGGCCAAATATGAGGGTCGATACGCCGATGGCTGGCAGGCCCAGCGCCAGCGGCGCTACGAGGGCGCGGTCAGGGCGGGGCTGATTCCCGCCGGAACCCCGATGGGCCCGCCTCCCGCCAATGTCCGCGACTGGAACAGGCTCTCGAAGGACGAGCAGGTCCTCTACGCCAGGCGCATGGCGGTCAACGCCGGCATGCTCGAGGCCATGGACCACCACCTGGGCCGGTTCATCAACCACCTGAGGGACACCGGACAGTACGACAACACCCTGTTCGTGGTGCTGTCCGACAACGGACCCGAGGCCGGCGATCCGACCACCGAGGGCCCCTTCAAGCTGTGGATGAAGAGCGTCGGCTACTCGGCCAGGGCGGAAGGCCTGGGCGGCAAGGGGACCTTCGCGGCCATCGGTCCGGGCTGGGCCAGCGCCGCCGCCGCTCCCGGCGCCCTGTTCAAGTTCTACACCTCGGAAGGCGGCACCCGCGTTCCGCTGATCGTCTCCGGCCCCGGCGTTCAGCGCGGGGCCCGGCTGGACGGCTTCTCGGTCATCACCGACATCACCCCGACCCTTCTCGACTTCGCCGGCGCAGCCCCCGCTCCGGCCCCCGCCGCCAAGCTGGACGGCCGCAGCCTGCGCCCGATGCTGGCCGGCGCTGCGCCATCGGTCTATGGCCCCGCCGATCCTGTCGGCATGGAGGCGGCCGGCGACGGCGCCCTGTGGAAAGGCGGCATGAAGCTGGTTCGCAGCGCCGGGCCTCTCGGCGACCCCCGCTGGCGCCTCTACGACATGACCACGGACCCGGGTGAGACCATGGATCTGTCCTCGACCCGCCCCGCCGAGACCGCCGCCCTGCTGGCCGACTACAAGGCCTACGCCGCCCGCGTCGGCGCAGAGGAAGTCCCGGCCGGCTACACCCCTGACAGGCAGGTGGCGGTGAATATCCTCGGAAGCATCCTTGGGAGCTTTCTTTGGCAGATTCTGCTGGGACTGACGGTCGTCGTCGCCGTCGCGGTCTGGATCGCCTGGCGGCTGCGCAAGTCCGGAGACACTTCCGGACAGATCGCCGCCCGCATGCTGCTGGGCCTGACGGGCGCCCTGGCCCTGTTGCTGGCCACGCGCTTCTGGTCCGCGCCGGAAACGGCCGCCAAGGCCTTCGCCCTGTCGCCCGAGGGGGTCGCCGGCCTTGGAACGATCCGGGCCGACATGGCCGCCTTCTTTGCCGCCTGTGGCGGCCTTTCGCTCGTCGCCAGCCTGCGTCGCGAAGGCCGGTGGCTGTGGCCGGTGCTGTTGATCCTCGCGCTGGCCCTCGGCGGTCGGGTGCTGAACCTCGCCGTTACCGGCGGCGGCAAGGGGGTGATTCCGCCGATGGTGGTCGAGGCGGTGCTGATCGCCATCACCCTGCTGGGGATGCGGGTGCTGCCCCCGAGACGCGCAAGCTGACCGTCAGGGAGCATCCTCGATCGGCGCCAGCGACAGGGGATCGGCCACCTCCTCCAGTGGCTTGCGCTCGGCATTGACCCCGATCGCCAGCTCGACGCCGGCCGCCAGGACCATCAATCCGCCGCCCAGCAGATAACCCCAGAGGATCTGGGAACGCTCGCCGGTATCGATCAGGGCGCCGAAGAGGGCCGGTCCGCCGACCCCGCCCAGCAGGGTGCCAAAGGCGTAGAACATGGAAATGGTCACCGCCCTCGCCTCCAGCGGAAAGCTCTCCCCAACCGTCAGATAGGCGGCGCTGGCCCCGGCCGAGGCGAAGAAGAAGATGATGGTCCAGGCAATGGTCTGGCTTGTCGCCGACAGCAGCCCGACGCTGAACATCCAGCCTGTGATGCACATCAGCACGCCGGCGAGACCGTAGGTCAGGCTGATCATGGTCTTGCGGCCAAGGCTGTCGAACAGGGACCCCAGCAGCAGCGGGCCGCAGAAATTGCCCAGCGCGAAGGGCAGGATGAACCAGCCCACCGCCTGATCGGCGACGCCATAGAAGCGGGTCAGGATCAGGGCGTAGGTGAAGAAGATGGCGTTGTAGCAAAACGCCTGGGTGGCCATCAGGGTGACGCCCAGCAGGGTGCGGCGGGGATACCGGAACAGCAGCACCGCCAGAATGTCGCGCCAGCTGGTTCCGGCGCGGCGGATCAGCCTGAGCGGAGGGCGTTGCGGGACCGGCGGCAACGGCCCCGACCGCTTCTCGACATCGGCCTCGATCTCCTGGACGATGGCTTCCGCCTCTTCCGGTCGCCCGTGCGTGACCAGCCAACGTGGGCTTTCGGGGATGTAGCGGCGCACCCAGATGATCACCAGGGCGATCAGCCCGCCAATGACAAAGGCCAGCCGCCAGCCCATGGCCGGGTCGAACAACGCCGGGTTCAGCACCACAATCGAGCCCAGCGCCCCCAACGCCGCCCCGACCCAGAAGCTGCCGTTGATGGCCAGGTCGGTGTAGCCGCGCCGCCGGGCCGGGATCAGTTCCTGGATCGCGGAATTGACCGCGCCGTACTCGCCGCCAATCCCGGCGCCGGTCAGGAAGCGGAACAGGGCGAAGGACCAGAAGTCCCAGGAAAAGCCGGTGGCGATGGTGGCGACCAGATAGACCGCCACCGTGATGGTGAAGATTTTGCGGCGGCCGAACCGGTCGGTCAGGCGGCCAAACAGCAGGGAGCCAAGGACCGCGCCGAGGATGTAGGCGCTGCCGGTCAGACCGACCTGCCGGGCGGTCAGGGACAGTCCGTCAGCCCCGGAGATGACCGGCGAAAGGGACCCCACCAGGGTCACCTCCAGCCCATCAAGAATCCAGGTGATCCCCAGGGCCGAGACAATCAGCCAGTGGAAGCGGCTCCACGGCAATCGGTCCAGCCGGGCTGGAACATCCGTGGTGAAAACCTCTCCGATGGCCGCCATGGCGCACTCCCTCGTTTCAGTCCGCAGATGCGGATCGTAACGCGCGAGCGCCGTCCGGGACGACCCCGGGAGGGAAATCAGGCGGCTTGTGCGACCTTCGCAGCCGCCTTGGCGGCCGTTCTGGGCGGGTTGGAGAAGATCATCGCCCCGTCATCGACCCTGCCGAACTTCAGGCTCATCAGGTCCAGGGCGTAGTTCTGATGCTGCTTCCACGGCGCCTTCGCCCCCTGCTTGGGGAACAGGTGGACCGAGCGCTGGACATAGCCCGACGAGAAGTCCAGCCAGTCCTCATCGCCCTCGTCGCCGGGTTTGCGGACCGGGGTGGCGATCTTCTGACCGGTGCGGGTCATGTGGTTGAGCAGCCGACAGACGTAGGCGCAGGTCAGGTCCGCCTTCAGCGTCCAGGAGGCGTTGGTGTAGCCGAACGACGACGCCAGGTTCGGCACGCCGCTGTACATCATGCCCTTGTAGCTGAGGGTGTCGCCGAAGTTCACTGGCTCTCCATCGACGGCAAACTGCGCCCCGCCGAGAACCTCCAGGTTCAGACCCGTAGCGGTGACGATGATGTCGGCTTCCAGTTCCTGGCCCGATTTCAGCAGGATGCCCTTTGGCGTGAACCGCTCGATGTGATCGGTGACCACACTGGCGGCGCCGGTGTTGATGGCGTTGAACAGGTCATCGTCAGGCACCAGGCAAAGCCGCTGGTCCCAGGGGTTGTAGCGGGGGGTGAAATGGGTGGCGACGTCATAGTCGGGCCCGAGCTTCTCGCGCACCATGCCCAGGATCTGTTCCTTGACCCGCTCCGGCCGCTTGCGCGCCATGCGGAAGAACACCATGCCCAGCAGCACATTCTTCCACCGGGTGATCCGGTAGGCGGTCATCGGCTTGAAGGTCTTCTTCAGCCATTCGGCGGCCGGATCTTCGGCGGGGCGACTGACCACATAGGTCGGCGAACGCTGCAGCATGGTGACGTGGGCGGCCGTCCTGGCCATTTCCGGCACCAGGGTCACGGCGGTGGCGCCGCTGCCGATGACCACCACCTTCTTTCCGGCGTGGTCGAGATCGGCCGGCCATTCCTGGGGATGAACAATGGTCCCCTTGAAGTCCGCCGCGCCGGCGAACTCCGGCTTGTAGCCGGACTTGTAGGAGTAGTAGCCCGAGCACATGAAAAGGAAGTTGCAGGTGAAGCGCACCGGCTTGCCGGCCACCTCCGCTTCCACCGTCCAGGCCGCCGTGGCGCTGTCCCAGTCAGCGCGCTTGACCATGTGGCCATAGCGAATGTGGCGATCGATATCGTTCTCGGCCGCGGTCTCGTTGACATAGGCGAGAATGGAGGGGCCGTCGGCGATGGCCTTGGCCGCCTTCCACGGCTTGAAGACATAGCCCAGGGTGTACATGTCACTGTCGGAGCGGATGCCGGGATAGCGGAACAGGTCCCAGGTTCCGCCCTTGGCCGCGCGGCCTTCGAGGATCACATAGGTGCGACCCGGGGAGCGATCCTGCAGGTGCTTGGCCGCGCCCACGCCTGACAGGCCAGCGCCGACGATGACCACGTCGAAATGTTCGGTTTCGGTCTGGAGCGTCAAAACCGTCTCTCCCCGTTCTTATGTTAACGGCGATAATAGATGTGAAACGGCTGTTTGAACAGTCGCCGTTGACGCTAGGGAAAACCGAAGCTTTCAGGACTCGCCGCCGTTCGACTCCCGCGGCGTGGGCGGGCGGACCTTGGATGAGGACAGCAGGGCCAATCGCTCCTCGGCCGTCAGCGGTCGCCACATGCCTTCGGGCAGGTCACCCAGGTCGATCGGCCCGATGCGGACCCGCTGCAGGTCTACGACCTCAAGCTCGACCAGTTCGCACATCCGGCGGATCTGACGATTGCGCCCTTCGGTCAGGACAAAGCGCAGGCGTCCGGGCATGACCTCATCCACCAGGGCGGGGCGCAGCTGCCGACCGTCGAGTTCCAACCCGTGGCGCAATAGTTCGATCTTCTCCGACGTCACCTCGCCCTCGACCTGGACGAAATACTCCTTGTCCAGTTCGGACTCCGGTCCGATGACGGCTTTGACCAGAACGCCATCCTCCGAGAGAATCAGCAGGCCGCGCGAGTCCATGTCGAGCCGGCCGACCGGGGCGAGCCGGTTGTCGATGGTCGGAATGACGTCGCTGGTCCCGAACAGGGCGGCCCGGCGCAGAAGCCTGACAGCCGGGACCTGGTCGCCCTCCGGCTGGGACGAGACGATGCCGACGGGCTTGTGGATCAGCACCGTCAGCTTGGCGTCCAGCGCCTCCCGCCCCTGGTCGGCCAGCACCAGGGTCTGGCCCGGCAGTATCTTGCGCCCGACGTCCTCAACGACCACGCCATCGATTTCGACGAGGCCCCTGGCGATCAGGGATTCGGCCTCACGTCGCGAACAGACCGACGACTGGGCCAGCCACTTGTTTACCCGGACCGGCTCGTCTCCGGCGTAGGTTCGGCTCCAGGCCATGACGGCTCCCGTTCAGCGCCGCGTCGGATCAGCGGACGCGGCGGCTCTTACCCCAGTTTCCCGCGTTTCGCCGCCCTGGCCGCGAAGAAGTAGCAGGGTATGGCCAGGGCCGAGAGCGCCGTAAACGCAAAGAGCGTCCAGCTGTAGGGCTGAGCCACTCCGGCCTTGATCAGGTGATCGACCAGAATGCCGGACCCGGTGATGCCAAGGCCAAGACCGACCACATTGAGGGTCAGCAGGTAGAAGGCCACCACCGTGGAGCGGACCTGGGGCGGACAGAGCTCCTGCACGGCCGAGAAGGTCGGCCCATAGAAGACCCCAAGCTGGAAATAGGCGACCGCGACACAGACCCAGAACAGCGGATTATCGGCCGGGATCAACCGGTAGGTCAGGTTGACTGGCAGCAGCACCAGCAGGACCAGAACCATGAACATCGCCCGGTTCTGGCCGGTCTTTCGCGCGAACAGGTCGCTGAGCCCGCCGCCGAACAGATTGCCCGCGACGCCGAAGACGGTGGCGAACAGACCGCTGATGACCGCGATATTGGCCCGCTCGAATCCGCGCTCATGGACCAGCCACAGCTGGTCGAAGGCCGCCGCGCCAAGGATGAAATGGATGCAGACGCCGCCCAGAATGACCAGTTGCAACGGCCGTGAGGCGACAAGGGCTCGCAGGAAGACGCCGATCAGTTCGGCCGGTCTCGGGGCGGCCTCCGCCCCGGCCATCGCGGCGCCGGCCTTGCGGGAGGGTCGGGTCTCGCGGACGGTCAGGATCAGCAGGGAAAAGGCGATCCCTATGGCGCCCAGCAGGTAGAAGCAGTTTCGCCATCCGATGGCCGGGCCCAGGAATCCCGCCACCAGCAGGCTGACCCCGACCCCCAGAGGCACCCCCATGTAGTAGAAGCCGGACGCAAAGCCGCGTCGCTCCGGCGGGAAACGGTCGGCCAGCAGCGACATGGCCGTGGGCGTCAGGGCCGATTCGCCAACGCCGATGAAGATGCGCGGCAGGGCGAGACTGACAAAGCCCTTCGCCAGACCCGAGGCGGCCGTCAGCAAACTCCAGCCGAACATCGCCACCGCGATCAGGCGGGGCCGGTTCACCAGGTCGGCCAGGGCGCCCATGAACAGGCCGGCGATAGCGTAGAAGATCAGGAACACCAGACCGGTGAGCAGACCAAATTCGGTGTTGGTCAGCTGGAGGTCCGGCACGATGAAATTGGAGAAGCTGGACAGCAGCTGACGGTCCACGAAGTTGAGGACATTCATCAACATCAGCATGACCAGCAACACATAGTCGCCGCGCGAGGCGCGCGCGCCGGCGCCGGAGGGCTGTTCCATGGGTCCGTCTCCCTGCCGCCCGCGTCGCCGTTCGGCGCTTCTGTGATGGGCTGCGTACCGACTATCAACGGCCTGTCCGACGGGGGCAAGGCGCCCGCAACGTCAGCGCCAGGACCGGTGAAGACTGGACAGAGACGGCGAACCGGCGCGAAGTCGGTGAATGCTGACCACCCTGATCGTCCTGGCCGCCCTGGCCGCCTCGCCGCCGCCCGCCGGACCGCCGCCGGCGCCTCCGCGGGAAACGCGTCCCGCGGCCCGCGCGCCGACCAGGCCGCCTGCCAAACCGCGCCCGGGCCTGGCGGGCGGCGTCGCGGCCGACCCTCTTGCGCCGGCCCGGTCAGGGCGGGTGCAATGTCAGAACCCCGACATCGCCAGCCGACGCTGTGGTGCGATCTCCCGGTTTGTCTTCCTTCCGGACGGTGGAATCCTTGCCGTGGCCGATGTGCGGCTGGGCTCCAGCCCCTTGATGATTCTGCGCACGGAAACCCCGGTCGCCGTGAGAGACGGTCAGGTGTGTGGAGACCTCAGGAACACCCGCATCAGCCAGCTGACCATCGACGGCCAGCCCGCGCGGCCAGAGGAGGTCAGCGAGGTCAACGCCGCCATGCGGCAGGCCTGGCAGGAGGATTTCGGCAAACAGTCCTGCTCGCGCTATCTGCCGGACGGCGATCAGATGGCGGTCGAGACCTCGGTGGACGGCGTCCCCCGTCCGGAATCGCGACGCCGGATGATGTGGATCGATCCCGACAGCGGCTTCTCGGTCGCGCCCTGAAGGCTTCCCGGCGCGATCAGGCCTTGTGCGCCGTAACGATCCAGGTGGCGGACTCGAAGAACACGCCATCCGGACCCAGATGCGCCTGAAGGGTCTCCTTCAGCGCGGCCACGATGGCGTCCTTGCGATCGGGATTTTCGCGCAGCAGCAACGCCCCAGGGCCAACCTTCTGCGCCAGCAGCAGGGCATTTTCCAGATCATGGCCCCCGATCGCCAGGTCGTAGGGCTTGATGACGATGTCGCTGAACCCGACCCCGGCAAGGATGGTTCGAACCCGATCCGGATCAGAAAAGGCAAATGGGCCAGGGGCCAGCGGATCGGTCGGCGGCGGCGGCGCGGGGACCACCTTCAGGGCGGCTGACAGCGGGGCCAGCATCCACGGATTTTCGGTCAGCGGACGCCAGCAGACAAAGGCCAGTCGACCGCCCCGCTTCAGGGCGCGATAGAAATTGGCGAAGGCCGCTTCCGGCTGATGAAAGAACATCACCCCGAAGCGGGAAAAAACCCCGTCGACCGTCTCGGCGCCGAAATCGTGGATCTGGGCGTCGGCTTCGATGACCCCCGCCTGGGTCAGACCCTCCGCCTCGATGCGGCGGCCGGCGACCTGCAGCATGGGCAAGGAAATGTCGACGCCCGCCACGGCGCCTTCGCCACCCACGGCTCGGGCCAGCGCCAGGGTGGTGTCGCCGCAACCGCAGCCGATATCCAGCAGGGTTTCGCCGCCCCGGGGGTCCAGGGCGGCCATGGCCCGGGCGCCCAGCGGCGCGATCTGGCGATCCAGCAGGCCCTGCAACCTGGCCCAGGTCTCGCCAGCCTTGTCGTTCCAGTAGGCGATCTGGTCGGCGTTGGGATCGGCGGATTGCGGCTCGGTCATGTCTGATGGTCCTCCTAGGACCATCATCTTGGCAGGTTCGCGGAGGGCGTCATCCCGCCGCCGCGAGATTTCACAATGAAAACTCCCTCCGGCCGGGACCGGAGGGCGCCATCAGACTGTATCGCGAGACGAGGAACTCAGTGGCCGTCGGCATTTTCCCGCACCGCGTCGGCCTTGGCGTCAGCGGACTTCTCGACCTGGTCGGCCTTTTCGTTGAGCGCATCGGCCTGGGCCTGGCCTTGGGCCTCAGCCGTGTCCTTGGCCACATCGGCCTGTTTCTCAAGGCTGTCAGCTGTTTGCTCGCCCTGCGCCTCGATGGCGTCGGCCTTCTGGTCGGCGGCCTTTTCCGCGGGGCTGCCACAGGCGGCGAGCGACAGGGCGCCGAAAGCGGCGGCGGCGGTGATCAGAATACGCATGGGTGGTCCCTCCAGTGTTTTGTCGTGAGACTGGAAGCGCGCCAAACCGGAACGGGTTCACCCCGGCGAAGAATAAATTCCGGCCATCTAGAACCGGACTGCGGCCAGGAAGGCTCCATCACGCCTCTTCACAGGCCTGGGAGGCGGCAGTCGACGCCGGCGCCTTCGCCCTCTACTAGAGCCGACATGCGCACCATCCCCAGAACGGTCGCCATCATTGGCGCGGGCCCGGCCGGCCTGATGGCGGCGGAGACGCTTGCCGCCCGGGGCGTGGCCGTGACGGTGCATGACCGGATGGCGTCGGCCGGTCGCAAGTTTCTGATGGCCGGGCGGGGCGGGCTGAACCTCACCCATTCGGAACCATTGGATCGTTTCCTTTCCCGCTATGGCGCGGCGCGGAACTGGCTGTCGCCGCACATTGCGGCGCTTGATCCCCAGGCTCTTTCGGCCTGGGCCGAGACGCTGGGTCAGCCGCTGTTCACGGGATCGAGCGGACGGGTGTTCCCCAGGGTGATGAAGGCCTCGCCACTGTTGCGCGCCTGGCTGGCAAGGCTGGATGCGGCCGGGGTCCGGTTTGCCCTGCGCAGCGCCTGGCAGGGGTGGTCCGGGGACGGCGCCCTTGAGTTCTCCGGCCCTGATGGCGACACGATCGCCCGGCCTGACGCGACCATTCTGTCCATGGGCGGCGCCAGCTGGTCCCGGCTGGGGTCAGACGGCGGCTGGGTTCCTCTGCTGGCGGCCCGAGGGGTAGACGTGCGGCCGCTGAGCCCCAGCAATGTCGGGGTCCGGCTGGACTGGAGTGCGACCTTTTCCGCCCGGTTCGCGGGTCAGCCGCTCAAGGCCATCGCCATAAGCCACGGCGACCGGACGGTGCGCGGCGAAGCCCTGATCGCCGCCTATGGCCTGGAAGGCGGGGCCATCTACGCGCTCTCCTCCGACCTGAGAGAGACCATGGCCACAGGGGGCGCCGCCAGGATCACGCTGGACCTCAAGCCAGACCAGAGCGTGGGCCAGCTGACCGGCCGGATCGCCCGCCCGCGCGGCAGCCAAAGCCTGACCAACCACCTGCGGAAGACCGCCGGCCTGTCGCCCCAGGCCATCAACCTTTTGCGGGAAGCGACCGGTGGGTCCCTGCCCGAGGGGGCCGGCGACCTGGCCCGGCTGATCAAGGGCGTCCCCTTTACCCTGACGGGCCACGAGGGGCTGGAACGGGCCATTTCCAGCGCCGGCGGCGTGGCTCTGGAAAGCCTGGACGAGCATTTGATGCTCAAGGCCCTGCCCGGCGTGTTCGCGGCCGGGGAGATGCTCGACTGGGAGGCCCCGACCGGGGGCTATCTCCTGCAGGCCTGTTTCGCCACCGGCGCGGCGGCGGCGCGGGGCGCTCTTCGCTGGATGGATGAACCATCCGGCGATTGACGCGCTGACCCCGCCATGGGCCGATAGGCAGCGGAGGATATGATGCGGGGGCTCGTGGGCTTGCTGGGCGCCATTGTCAGCGGGACGTTGCGCGTCCTGGGATGGACCGCCGCCGCTGCAATCGTGCTGGTCGCGATCCTCTTTGCCGGCTGGCTGATCCTGCGGCCGTCGACGCCGGCGCCTGCAGCCGATGCGGCGCCGGCCAGCCTGCCCGAACCCTATGTCGGCGAGTCCTTCGCCAGCCGCGTGAATGACCCTGTCAGTCCAGCGATCACTGACCGGGGCGGCTGCGACAGGCCGGGGCGGTTCCCGGACGCGCCCCAGGAAAACGCCCGCTCCCTGACAACGCTGGTCTGGTCGCCTTTCGGCCCGGAGGAAATCGGCTGGGAAATCTATGTCCCGCTGATCGCCGAAGAGATCGCCACCCGGTGCGGACCGGCAGAGCCGGGCTTCGCAGAGGCGCTGGCCGCCTGGCAGCGGCGCAAGGGACGGCGGGCCAATGGGGTGATGAACCCGGCGGACTTCGACGTCATGAAACAGGCCTGGCATCGTCGCCGGCCCTTTTCCCGCATCCGGCCAGAGGACTGCCCCCCGCCCCCGGCGGACGCGGCGCTTGCGACGGCATCGCTGTCCGAAAGCTATGGCCGTCCCATGCGACTGCGGCCCGGAGCCCTGGCGGCCTACCGCAGGATGACAGCGGCGGCCCGCGCCGAGGCGCCGCGGATCTTCCGACAGCCGAACGCCATGAAAATCTTCTCAGCCTATCGCGACCCCGAGGCCGACGCCGCCCGGTGTCTGGGCGAAGGCAACTGCGACGGCGTGCGACGAACCCAATGCTCGGCCCACCGCACCGGCCTGGCGCTGGATATCCATGTCGGCATGGCGCCCGGCGGTAATCCCGCCTCGACCGCCGACTTCAACCGTCTGGCCCAGTCGCGCAGCGACGCCTATCGCTGGATGGTCCGCAACGCCTCCCGGTTCGGCTTCGTCAATTACCCCTATGAGCCCTGGCACTGGGAATGGACCGGCGAGCCGATCTGAGCCGGACGCAAGGAACCGACCGCCCGGCGGCGAATTCCGGCTGCATGCACAAGCCCATTCTCGCCAGCGCCACAGCCCTTCTCTCCCTTCTGACGCTTTCCGCCTGCGGAGAGGAAAACAAGGGCCCGCCGATTCCGCCCCAGGAGGCCTCCTCGGTTCCGGCGCCCTCGCTCGCCGGCGGGCTCAACCCCGGCCAGGTCAATACCGCGGCCTTCGCGGAGACGCCGAGCGCGCCAGACCAGCGGGCGCCCGCCGTGCTCCGAGCGCAGGTCCTGCTTGACCGCGCCCGCTTTTCACCCGGCGTCATCGATGGCACGGCCGGAGAGAACCTGCGTCAGGCGGTCGCCGCCTATGAACAGGCCAATGGTCTGCCCGTCGACGGCGAGCTGGACGAGGCGGTGTTCCAGAAGCTGACCCTGGCCGATCCCCGCCCGGTGCTGGGCGAGTATGTGATCACCGAGGAGGACGAAAAAGGACCCTTTGTCACGCTTCCCGACAGCATGACCGAGCAGACGAAACTCAAGGCCATGGGATACCAGTCCCCGAAAGAGGCCCTCGCCGAGAAGTTTCACATGACCGAGGACCTGCTCAGTCAGCTCAATCCGGATGCGGACTTTTCGAAGGCGGGAACAACCCTGGTCGTCGTCCAGCCCGGCGCGGACAAGCTGGACGCCGAGGTGGCCCTGATCGAGGTCGACAAGGCGGACAAGGCGTTGCGCGCCTATGACGCCAACGGCAATCTGTTGGCCTTCTATCCCGCGACCATCGGCAGCGAGGAACGTCCGGCGCCGGAGGGCGTGCTGAAGGTCACCGGGGTGTCGGACGCGCCTACCTACACCTTCGATCCCAAGCGGCTGACCTACAGCCAGCCCGGCGTGAAGGGAAAGTTGACCCTGGCGGCGGGTCCGAACAATCCTGTCGGCGGAACCTGGATCGCCCTGTCGAAGGAGACCTTCGGCATTCACGGCGCGCCTGATCCCACCAAGATCGGCAAGACCTTCAGTCACGGCTGCATTCGCCTGTCCAACTGGGATGCCGCGGAACTGGCCAGCGGCGCCAAGGCGGGCGTGAAGGTCAGCTTCATCGAGGTTTCCGCCGCCGGCCTGCGCGAAGAGCAGGCGAAGAAGGCGGCCAAGGACAAGGCCGCGGGCAAGGTATGATCCGGCCTTGAAAGGTCGCGGGTCGCCGACGTCGCACTGGCCTGCCGGGCCCGGATACTGGCATGGTCGGGACCCAACCTCCCGGAGCAGAATACAGTGCCCCTGTCCGACGCCCTGCGCGCCCGAAAGTCCATACGCGCCTTCAAGTCCGATCCCGTGCCGGAGGCGCTGATCCGGGACTTGCTTGAAGACGCCCGACGCGCGCCCTCCGGCACCAACATTCAACCCTGGAAGGTTCATGTCGTCGCCGGCGAGGTGAGACGGCGACTTGAGCAGGAGGTGCTGGCTCACCGCGAGACGGACCCCACGGACGCCGCGGCGGAATTTCCCCGCAAGTCCGGCGCCCGGCGCGATCCCTACCTTGGCCGGATGCGAACCCTTGGAAAGGCCATGTACGGCCTGCTGGAGATTCCCAAGGGGGATCAGGCGGCAAACTGGCGGCAGTGGGGCCGCAACTATCAGTTCTTCGACGCCCCCGTCGGCCTGATCTTCACCATCGACCGCGACCTCGACGCCATGAGCTTTCTGGACGTGGGGATGTTCATGCAGACCCTGATGCTGGCCGCCGCGGAACGCGGCCTTGGCACCTGCGCCCAGGGCGCGTGGAACAACTTCTGGACCGTGACGCGGCGGGTCCTGGATGTACCAGAGGACGAGTACATCATCTGCGGCATGTCTCTGGGATGGCCCGATGAGGCGGCGCCGGTGAACCGCCTGGAAGCGGAGCGCGAACCGGTGGACGCGTTCGCAAGATTTCACGGATTCTGAGGAGCCCACACCGGCCGTCGGCTCGCGGGTAGAATTACGCCTGTTAACTCTGACGTTGTGCCGACTCTCAGCCTCTGCCACGCTTCGCGATATGGCGGTCCGGGAATGAGTCACATGGATGGGCAGGTGGCCGCGAGCGTCCGCTATCGCGCCTTCATCAGCTACAGTCACCGGGACGCTGCCTTCGCGGCACGCCTGCATCGGCGTCTGGAAGGCTACCGGTTGCCGAGGCGAATCGGCGGCGGCGGACGACTGACGCCGATCTTCAAGGACCGCGAAGAACTTCCCGCCGCACATGACCTCAGCGTCCAAGTCCAGGCCGCACTCGCCAATTCTGAAAGCTTGATCATCATCTGCTCGCCGGACGCGGCGGCATCCCCCTGGGTCGGCCGCGAAATCGAGACTTTTCGGGCGTTGCACCCTGATCGGCCGATCCTTGCGGCCCTGCTGCGCGGTGAACCCGCCGACGCCTTTCCACCCGCGCTGTCCGCCGGCGGGCTGGAGCCGCTGGCCGCGGACTTCCGCAGGTCCGGTGACGGCGAACGCCTGGCGATTCTCAAGCTGGTCGCCGGCATGGCTGGCGTCGGCGTCGATCAGCTTATTCAACGCGACGCCCAGCGGCGCCTGCGCGGTGTGATGGCGGTCACGACCGTCGCTGTCGCCGCGGTGATAGCCATGGGTGGGATGACGGCCTTCGCCCTGAACGCGCGTTCGGAGGCGGATCGGCAGAGAGCCGAGGCCGAAAAGCTGGTGGATTTCATGCTGACCGACTTGCGCGTGCAGCTGAAAGGGGTGGGGCGGTTACCCTTGATGACGACGGTGACCAAGCAGGCGCTGGCCTACTACGGCGCGCAGGACCTTGGCAGTCTGCCGGCGGACTCCCTGGAACGTCGGGCCAGACTGCTGCACGCTCTTGGCGAGGACGACGCCGCGCGCAACGACCTCACCGGGGCCGAGAAGATCTTCGGCGAAGCCTGGCGGGTTACCGACACTCTGCTGGCCGACGCGCCGGACAATCCCGATCGCCTCTTCGCCCATGCCCAAAGCGCCTACTGGCGCGGCTATATCGACTATCTGCGCCACCGTACGCCGCAGGCCCGAAAAGGTCTGGAGGAGTACCGCGCCCTGACCCGCCGTCTGCTGGCGGCCGAACCGGGCTCGGTCCGGTCCCTGCGCGAGGCCGCCTACGCCGATGGAAACCTATGCGCCCTCAGCCTGCAGCAGGAGGCGGCGCCGAAGAGGGCTCTGAAGGAATGCCGCGCGGCCATTGACGGCATGCTCAAGGCTTCGGCCCGGTCGCCCGACGATCGAGGTCTGTCGCTGGATGTCGCAACCAACTGGGCCCGACTGGCCGATGTCCAGGTCGAGGTCGGCGACTATGCGGCCGCGCGGGAGAGCAGGTTGCGGCAGGTCGATATACTCCGGAGTCTGATGAAGTCCGATCCTGAGAACGCCGAACTGCGCGACAACTGGGGGATTTCGCATCGCGGGCTGGCGTTCGTTGCCTATCGCCGGGGGGATCTGGCGGAAGCCAGGGCCAACCTCCTGGTCGCCAGGACCACGTTTCGCGCGCTGTCCACGATGGATCCGCAGAACAAGCGCTGGCGAGAACAGGCCGCCTACGCCGACCGCGCTATTCCCGTTATCGAGGCTCAACTGAGGCAGGACCAAAGGAAATGATTATCTCTCCCAGATCCGAAGATATCCTCATCGATGTGCCGATCGAGCCCGATCCCGCCAAGGAGCTGAAAGGGGTCACCTGGATCGAGCATCGCGTGCTCACCATCCTGCCGCGCCTGGACAAGGAAGGCACGCCGCTGAAAGGACTGCAGTTTGCAGTCGATGTGCCGAAAGCCGACACCTTTCAGGCCGACCCAAGGGACTACATCCCCAAGATTCTCGACTACCAGATCAAGCCCGACAGCACCCTGACCGACCGGATGTGGAACATCGAGCTTCCCAACTGCGTGCCAGGGGCGGCGGAGAACCAGCCGCGCATTCTGATCATGCAGCTGGACAATGATATCGACTGGGAATTCTCCCCTGGCGCGCCGGCCGTCACCGCCAAGGTCGAGACGGTGCCGCAGGATCCCCTGGAAAACTGCAGCCTGTACTTCGTCGACCGCGATGGGAACTGGACCCTTCCCGGGTCTGAAGCGCCTAAAAATTGTCGACTGGTCTACTGGTCGGTGCTGGCGCGGCCGAAAAACGACGTCGGCTACTACGCCCGCAGGTTCAACTTCTATATCGACTTCATAGACCCCGAGACCGGCCAGCGAATGCGGACCATCTTCGATCCCAGCATTCCCGATCAGGGCGGCGGCAGTATTCCGTGAGTTCGTCAGCTTGACCGCATCCCTTCTTTCGATTGTCGCCCATGCCCGCGCCGGCGCCCTGGAACATGCCCTTCGGCTGTTTCAGGAGGCCGGTCTGGACGAGCGGACCGACGATCCAGCCGTCCTGTCGCTGAAGGGGCGCTTGCTGAAGGACCAGGCGCGCCTGGCGGAAGGAGAAGAGCGGCGGGCGCTCTACGCCCGGTCCGCGGAGGCCTATGATGCGGCGGGCGCCATCAGCTGGGGCACCTACCCGCTGATCAACGCGGCCAGCCTGTCCCTGCTGGCGGGTGATCCTGATCGTGCCCGGGCGCTCGCCGCCAAGGTCATGAGCCGCCTGGACCAGCGCGACAGCGAGCCAGATACGCCCTATTGGCGCCAGGCGACGCGGGCCGAGGCTGAACTGTTGCTCGGGCGGCATCATCAGGCGCGCGAAAGTCTCAAGGCGGCCATCGCCCTGGCTCCGAGGGCCTGGGAGGATCACGCCTCGACCCTGCGCCAGTTCGCCCTGATCCTCGAGCGGGAGAACCGGGACGCTTCCTGGCTTGCCCCCCTCCGGCCGCCACGCGTTCTGCATTTCGCCGGCCATCTGGGCGTTGACCCCCAGGACGCCGCCCTCGCCGGCCAAATCCGTGAAATGTTGCGGGTCGAAAAGATTGGCTTCGGATACGGCGCCCTCGCCGCTGGGGCCGATATCGTCATCGCTGAAGCCTTGCTGGCGCATGGGGCCGAATTGCACCTGGTCCTGCCGACTGGCCGCGAAGTCTTCCGCGCCCTGAGCGTTGCAAGTCTGGGCGGGGATTGGGACGCCAGATTCGACGAAGTGCTGGCCCGGGCCGAGACGGTGACCTCCGTAGGGCCCACCAGCGCCCTTCCTGGGCCCCTGACCCTGATGCTGGCGGCGCAGGTCGCCATGGGTCGGGCCGCGATGCAGGCTAGATTGCTGGCCACCGAGGCGCTCCAGTTGATCATCCTGGACCCGGAAGAGAGGAGCGCCGCCGGCGGGACGGGCGGAAGCGCCTGGACGGCTACGGCCTGGGACAAGGCCGGTCGGCGGAGCCTGGTCCTGGCCTCCCCGAGGGTTCGGCCCGTGCCGCAGACCTCGGTGCTGAAGCCGACACCCGGAGAACGCTTTGTCGCCGTACTCGCTCTTGCGCCGGGAGACGATGACCAGGCCTTTTCCAGACGCCTGCCGGATCTGTGGGCGGCGCTGGGGACCGCTTCACGTCTACCGGACGCGCCGCCGGTCTGGAGCGGAACAGGGCTTCTTCTGGCCTTTGGCGACTGCGAGACCGCCGCCGCCGCCGCGCGGCTGGCCATGCCGTTTCTCAAGGGCGGCCGGATCGCGGCCGCGGCGGGGACCGCCCAGGCCGTGCCCTTGACCGACGGGCCCATGTTGATCGTCGGCCCACCCGTCGAGACGGCGAGACGGTTGATGGCCTCGGTCCCTCCCGGCGCGGCGCTGGCGACGGCGACCTTTGCAGCGGCTCTGTGCGCCGGGGCGGACGACGGCGCCTGCTCCGGCGAGCCGGTCGGCGAGCTGCCGCCAGCCGAGATCGACGAATTGGGCGATGACCAGGACCGCTCGGTCTTCAGCCTATCCGTCGGGCTGACCCGAACGTCCTAGATCACCATGCCTTCGAGGCGCCGTGGCGCGATGATCCGCAGGACGCCGTCGTCCCGGACAACGATGCCGCGCCGCTCAAGCGCATTGACGGTCCGCGAAACGGTTTCCCGCGTGGTCTGCAAGCGGACGGCCATGGCGGAAAAGACCGGGACCGGGCGGATTGATCGCACGCCGGCGCTGTCCGGCGGGTCAGCCAGACGCAGCAGTTCGGCATGGACCCGCCCGACGGCGGACAGGGTCGTCTGAGCCACCATTCGACCCGTGGCCGCGCGCAGCTGTCTCAACAGCAGACGTGAAACCGCAAGGCCGACAGCGCTGTGGGTCTCGATCAGGTCCAGAAAGTCCGCGGCCAGGAACAGCGCCGCGCGGAGGGATTCCACCGCCACCACGTCCGCTTCATGCGGCTCCGGATCAAGTCGCGCGATGGCTCCGAACAGGTCGCCCTCGCCGTATTCCTGCAGCATCACCAGCTGCCCCTCGGCGCCATAGACCAGGGCCTGCGCCCGCCCGGCCATGACCAGCCAGGTGTCGGAGCAGGCATCGCCCTGGCGCAGGACAACCTCCCGCGCGGCATAGGCCCTGCGGGCCGCACGGCCGGCGATGGCGGCGGCTGCTTCCGGCGAGCAGGCAAAGGTACGCTGAACGAAATCCTGGAGGTCACGGTCCATCTGTTCATCATATCGCTGGAATACGCCGAAACAGAGGGGACGGTTCGACACACCGGGGCGTATTGACGGGTGCGCGGAGGACCAGCCTGCACTACAAGCGCACGGCAACGGTCTTAAGGGCGCTTCTTGAAACATCGTTCCGACATCGACGGTTTGAGGGCGGTCGCCGTCCTGCCGGTGCTGACCTTCCATGCGGGGTTTTCCCAGACGCCTGGAGGTTTTGTCGGGGTTGACGTCTTCTTCGTCATCTCCGGCTTCCTGATCACCGGAATCGTCGCCGACGAACTGGGGCGCGATGGCGGCCTGTCCCTCGCCGGGTTCTATGAGCGTCGGGTGCGGCGGATCTTCCCCGCCCTGTTCGCGATGTTGGGCCTCACCGCGCTCGCCGTGAGCCTCCTGCTGACTCCCGGCGAGGTCGTCGATTTCGCCAGGACGCTGGTTTCCGCGGTGTTTTCCGTCTCCAACGTGCAGTTCTGGCTGGGGACCGACTATTTCGGACTCGCCGCGCACCAGTTGCCGCTTCTGCACACTTGGTCCCTGGGGGTCGAGGAACAGTTCTACATGGTCATGCCGCTCGCCATGGCCCTGCTCTGGCGAGGCGCGGGCAGGGCGTCGGCGCAGGCCGTCAGCGGTCAGCCTGTGGGCGTTCCTGTTCGGGTCAAGGCGACCCTGGCCCTGGTCGCCGCGGCGTCATTCGCCTGGGCCTGCTGGGGCGCGCTCTACCAGCCGACGGCCAGTTTCTATCTGTTGCATACCCGCGCCTGGGAGCTGGCGCTCGGCGCTCTGCTGGCCGTCGGAGCAGTCCCCGCCCCGCGTGGCCGGATCCTGCGAGAGGTCCTGGCCGCCGGCGGTCTGTTGGCTATCGCCGCGGCTGTCGTCCTCTATGACGCCGAGACGCCGTTCCCGGGTTTCGCGGCCCTGGCGCCCTGCCTTGGCGCCGCCGCCATCCTGCATGCCGGCTCGAGACGGGATGACGCCCCGACCTGGACCGCCCGGCTGCTGTCGACGCCCCCGGTCGTCTTCTTCGGGCTGATCTCCTATTCGCTGTACCTGTGGCACTGGCCGGTGATCGTTCTGCAACGCGCCAGTTTCTTCCTCGGCGAGGGGCTGGACCCCAAGCTTGAAAAGCTGCTGCTGGTCGCTGTTTCCGTTGCGCTGGCCTGGCTGTCCTGGCGCTTTGTCGAGCGACCGTTCCGCAACCGGTCCTGGCTGAGCCGACGGGCCGTCTTTGCCCTGGGTGCGGCGGGTGCAGCGACCCTGACCATGCTGGCCGCGGTCCTGATTGTGGCGGACGGATTCCCGGCCCGGATGTCGCCGCAAGCCAACCAGACTGCCGGCTATCTGGCCCAGGACGGGGCCCTGACCATGCGTGATCCGGCATGCATGGCCGGGATCGGTCTGCGACGCGAGGTCGACGCCGGGCGGTGTCTCGTCCTGGCGGAGGACCGACCCAATCTGCTGCTGCTGGGCGACAGCCATTCGGCGCACCTGTGGGCGGGGCTTTCGTCCGCCCTGCCGGGCGCGAATATCATGCAGGCCAGCGCCGGCGGCTGCCGTCCTACCTGGCCGAGCGACAGCGCCGACGGAATCTGTCGCAGACATCTGCAGCGGATATTCCAGACCTGGCTGCCACAGCATCGCCCCGACGCGGTCATCCTCGCCGCACGTTGGGAACCGGCCGACGTCAAGCCGCTGGCCGCCACTCTGAAATTTCTCAAGGCCCAGGGCGTCCCCGTCATCCTGCTGGGGCCCGTGCCGAGATACGACCAGGAACTGCCCCGACTGCTGATCAACGCCGAAACCCGCGCCGATCCCACCTTGCCACAGCGGCACAGGATGGACCTGGCGCCGATCGCGGACCGGCGTCTTGAGAAGGTCGCGGCCGAAAGCGGCGCGCCCTTCGTCTCGCTGTATCGTGCGCTATGTCCGGGGGACGACGCCGCGCCTTGCAGGACCCGAACGCCGGACGGCGCGCCGATGCAATACGACGGCGGGCATCTGACCCTTGCCGGCTCACGCTATCTCGGTCGCTTGATCGCGCCGCAGATGCAGGCCGCTGTTCAAGGCCTGCCCGGCCGGTCGTCCGCCGGCGGAGCGGCGACGCCCTAGAGCCTGTTCCCTTTTGGCGGAACCGCCGAAAGGGAACAGGCTCTGAACGAAACACGTAGAGCACGATTCAACGATTAGACGGTTCCGTCCAATCGCATCGTGCTCTAGGGACGCCAGGCCCAGACGCCGGCGTCGATGCCGGTTCGCATCCTCGCCACCAGCCACAGGGTGACGTTGGACACCAGCACCCCTGCGACGCTGGCGATCGCCGCGCCGGTAACGCCGAACGACGGAATCAGGACGACGCACAACAGCACCTGCGCCGCCAGGCCGAGGAAGAAGGCCTTAGTGCAGTCGCGTTCGTGCCCTGTCATGTTCAGGGTCACCGATGCGCAGCCGAAGGCGGCGTTCAGCACCTGGCCGACGGCCATGATGCTCAGGCTGCTCCATCCGGCGCTGAATGGTGGGCTGAACAGGAAGGACAGCAGCCGCCCACCGGCAAGGACCATGATCAGGGCCGGCGGAATTGCGAATGCCGTGGCGAAGACGGCGCCCTGCAGGATGGTGTTTTTCATCTGGCTGATGTCGCCCCGCGCGGAGGCGGCGGCGATGCGGGGGGCGACATTCATGATCACCGCCGTATAGCCGAGGGCGCATAGCTGAGCCGTCTGGGACGAAACCCTGAAGATCGCCACATCGGCATGGGACGACAAAAGGCCGATCAGTACGATCCCGACCTGGGCATTAAGCACCAGGATTCCGACCGTCAGTCCCATCGGGATGATTGTCTTGATCCAGCGGCCGTCGGCATACTGCGGCGCGACGCCTTTCAGCGCCTCGGGCTTGTTGCGCCGCCACTGGAAAAGATTGACTGACAGCGACAGGATCGCCGAGGCCACGGTCAGGGCGATGGCCACCGCCGGGGTAAAGGCCGCCTTGTTCAGCCAGACGAAAACGCCGGCCAGAATCAGCAGGGTCACCGGCCGCAGAACCTGTTCCGGCCACTGACTTTCCGCAACCCGACCCAGACCGCGCAGGCTGGCGGCGGTAATCCCCGCCCAGGAGATCAAGGCGACAAGGGGAATGGCCCAGAGATAGGTGGGATCAATCGACCGGATACCGTCCTCGGAAGTCACGGCCAGATAGCCAAGACCCGCCAGAATCATTAGGGCCGAGGAGACGCTGACAAACTGTCGGCTACGCCGCACCAGCCCCTCGATGAGCGAGTAGTCTCCCTTGGCCACGCCCGCGGCCATTTCCTTGGCCACCAGGGTCGGCAGGCCGAACAGCGCCGGAATCGTCAGGATGGTGACGACCGAGATGACGAAGGAATACAGGCCAAACCCGGAGGCCCCCAGGGTGTGGGCCAGGAAGGCCGACAGCAGATAGGCCGCGCCGAGATTGACGATCAAAATGCCGGCTGAGATCGCCATGTGCTGAAGGCGCTGGTTCGACAAAGCCCGCGTCAGCAAGTCACACAGAAGTTTTATGGCGCTAGCCAACAGAAAAGAGCCCACTCATCCCTTAGGAGCACCTTCCCAAAAAGGCACTCAAGCAATGAACTAATTCAAAGATTTAGAATTTTCCAAGCAATCTTTTCACTGCACGCTTGGCTCGGGCGACCACTTGCGAAACAGGACCGAAGTGATTCAACGGTGGCGAATTTCTTGTGATCTCAAATATTCCCGGACCCTTCAATTCCTTCTGACCCTTGATTCCTATAAAAAAGGCCCATTGCTCAGCCGCATTACTATTGTTCTTCTTCGCCAAGCTGTAGTCATTTGGCATAATTCTATAAACGCGATCGAAGCCAGCAAAGTTCAACATATCGGCAACTGCCGCCTGCGTCGGAACAGTGACCAGATTTGTAAGTCCATTCGCCTCTTCTTCAACTGGCTCACGGATGAGCTTAAGCTCCGGAGCTGGGTCGAGCGCGTGGATAAAGGTCTGAACAGATATTACACTTTCTGTAATATCTCCAAGGCGCTTTAGCACCGTGATTGGATCTGCCAGGTGATATAGAATACCGTAGAAAAGTGTCACGTCGAATGTGCCAAGAGGCACAGATCTATCTTCGATATCTCCGACCAGAAGTTTGAGATTATCAAGCTGAAAATGGTTCTTGATCAGCGCGGCTCTTTCAATGGGCTCTGGCCGCCCATCGATACCAACAGCATCAGCTCCCTCTTGCGCATAGCGGAAAGCATACCAAGCGTCGTTGCAAGCGACGTCGAGCACTCGCTTGCCCTTTAGGTCACCAACAACCTCCTTGATCAGCGGCTGGTCAACCGAAAGGCGCCAAGGATGCCAAGCCCCATACCAAGGACGAGTGAGCGAAAGGCCTTCGACGGGGAACGGGTGTCGCCAATCTTTGATGGCAAGAATTTCACTCGACACTGGTAGCCCCTTCTTGGTCAGTTTGGATCGCCCGATATAGAGGGCAGATCAGTCTATTGTCAGTCCTGATACTCGGCCACCGTGGGCTTGGCGACGAGGGGGCGGACAAGTCCCTTGAGCCGCTCGACAATGCCGCGACGCCGGCCGAGCAGGCTGCCCTCGTCAACGCCGGGGAACCATCCGGAGGTCACGGCGAACCGGCGCACATGCGGAGTGGGCTGTCGCACCGTGACGCCGTGCAGGCTGTCATGGGTATTCAGCATCAGCACATAGGTATTGGGCGCGTAACGGATGGTGGCGAACTCCTCCACCAGGCTCTCGTCCGCCTTGCGGGTCCAGGGATCCTGCTTCGCGCCCGGCTTCCAGCGGTAGAGCGACAGGTCGCCTCCGGTGGAATTGTCGCCCGGCGCCCGCACGTAGTAGAGGCCGACATAGGCCTTCCAGAGACTGTCGACATGGGGACCGCGAACGCTGGTGGGCGTAGCGACCGGCGTGTTGATGGCCACGGTCGCCCTGGCGATAATGTCTTCTTCGGCCACGGTCTCGGGCAGCCGCAGCCGGCTGGCCAGACCCTCGCCAAGACTGTCGGGATTGATCCTGCGCGACCCGGGCGTTTCACCCGGTAGGGTCACATCGGAAAACAGATCAAAGATCTTGCGGACAAAGTCAGTGCTGGTGTGGGCTTTCAGGAAATCCTGCCAGGCCGCCGGCGTCTGGTCCTTGGGTAGCTCGGTCGGCCCCCAGGACGAATAGAGGTTGAACCGCTTGTTGTTGGTCCCCGCGAGGTCGGAAGGCAGATCGGACAACGGAGGGAAGGCCGATGAGAGCGCCTGGTAGACTTCATCCGGAAGCGCGTTCTCGACGACGATGTGCGGAAACGGCTCCAGCACCAGTCGGGCCCGGTCGGCCCGATCAAGCACAGTTGGCACACGCACCGTGGTCTCGCCGTCGCTCATGGTCACAGGCCTTCCAGTTGGGAGCGCCTTTCCCTTAACCTCGCCATGCGACGACGACAATGCGCGCGGCCCCCTGCCCGCCGTCAATTTTCACCGGAGTCTCATTATCGCGCCGACAGCCGGCGGCAGTGCGATGCGGCGAGGCAGGGGAAGGCGGCGGGCTGCGCAGCGGCTCAAGCGCATAGAGCTGGACCAGAGCCCAAGCCAGAAGCGCCAGCACCATGGTTGCAAGGCCGCCGAGGATCCAGGACAGCTTTTCGTTGATGCCGCGATAGCGCTCGGCACAGAGGTCCTCGTGGGCGGCGAGGCGTTGGTAGGCTCCTGCCAGGCTCAGACGCCCTTCGCTCACCGACCGGATCCTTCGATGAGTCGCCGCCACCAGGGACGCCGCCTGACCAGGCTGGTGGCTGTCGCCCGCGCCTCCGCCTCGCAGCGGTCCAGAATCCACAGCATCGTCGCACTGCGGTCATTGGCGGCTTCCAGCCGGCCGGTCTGGGCATCGGCGAAGGCGACCCAACCGCCGACGCTGTTGTCCGCCGGCGGGGGCGCGCCGGCTGTGTCAGCGCGCAGCTGGGGCGGAATCCGCCCGCCGCAATCCAGAACAACCGGGATGGTCACGGTAGAGGGCCCCCCGGCACAGGCTGACAAGGCCAGCATGGCCGGCAGCACCCGCAGAGGCCCTGGCGTCCGGCGTCGACAGGATTTCATCTCGACTCTCCATTTCGCGAACAGCTCGGTCCGCCTGTCTCTGGGCCATCGCCGCAACCGCTTCGGCCGCGGCGTCCGCGGAATTGCTCCGGGCGCTGGCAATCGCCGCCCCCGCCTGGATTCGCGCGGCCGAGTCCGCCTGCCGGCGCCCGCCGACATAGGCAAATGCGGCCCACAGCAGCAGGACGAAGATCGTCACCGCGGTCAGGATAATCAGCGGCCCCGCGGTCCTGCGCAGGAGCGCTGTCCAGTCCGCCGTCATCGCTCCACCTCCAGGTCCCGGTCGCCGCTGGCGCTGATCCGCTCGCGCAAGGGCCGGGACAGGATGATGCAGCCTCGCGAAGCGTTCCCGGCGGCATTGTCGCCATGGATCATGAAGGCGGATCGCCCGTGGGCGTCATGCCCGACCGGGGTCAGGTCCATCGCATGCAGACCAACCCGGCGACTGTTGCGCGGCCGACCGATGCGCCAAAGGCCCCGCGGGATCGGTCCGCGAGCCACGAAGGCATCCATTTCAGGATTGTCCCGCCCCTCGGCCCGATCGACGCCGGCCCCGCTGTAGCCCCGGCCGATCCGAAGGCCGTCATGCAGCAGGAGGCCGCTGGACTGGCGATAGGTCCACATGCCTCAACCTCCCTTCGAAGGGAAATTCGTGTCAGCCGTTCCCGAAGGTTTGGGTTCGGCGCTGTTGGTGCCGCCTATGAGGGCCCACAGACCGCCGCCCAGCGCGCCATAGCCGGTCAGGGCCGCAAGCAGGTCGAGCGGCTGCGCCCGCCAGATCATGACAAAGGGCAGGGCCAGCCCCGCCAGCAGCATCGGCAGACTGTAGACCCGGCCGATCGCCCACGTCTGCCCGTCGGGCCCGGTGAAGAGGTCCCGGATCAGCTTTCGCGGCGCCATCACGCCACGCTGATCCCGACCCCGGCGGCGGCGGTCTTGACGGCCGCATAGTGGGCGAGATCTTCGGCGTCGGTGAGAGCGCGGCCATCGAACAAAGCGGCATAGGCGATCTTTGCGTTGCCAGTGCCGGCGCCTGGCAGCGCAGATGACAGCGATGCCGAGGAAGCCCTGTCACGTCCCGCAGTTGTTCCGACACCACGAGCTCCAAGGGAACCACCGAGTGTTAGTCTAACTTCGGGAAAATCCCGCTGGCGTAGCACTGTTGAAATGTAGACATATTCAGAGACCGCCGGAACAGTAATAGTCGCTAGCCCACCGCCACCCTCTGCGGAATTTCGACCAGTAATGTTGGACGAACTTTGAACTATTCCGGCACTTACGACCACTCCATCAGAGCCAGATCCGAGAGACGACGTAGTGCTGGGCTGTCCGGCGGGAGTGATCCTAATCCCACCCGACGAGGTCGACACGGCGATGCTGTTGCCTGCGCTGCCTGCCGTCAGGGCGGTCAGTTCCATCACGCTGTTTCCGGAGGGACAGAAGGCGGAAACGGCGAAGGTCACAGGGTTGGCGTTGATCAGGGCGGTCGTCGCCAGGGCGGTCGCCTGCGGCCCGGCGCCGATTGTCACCTGCATGCCGGTCGCGCCGCTGCTGACAAACGTAATGGCCTGGCCATTGATGCTCAGGGTCGCGCCGGCCGCCGGGTAGGCATCGAACCAGACCCGACCGGTCGCGGCCAGCGCCGGATTGGTCCCTACCGACGAGACGATCCCGACCCCGCTGTTTGGGTCGACCACCGCGATGATCGTGGCCTCCTCCTGCGTGACCGCGAAGCCATAGTCGATACCCTTCGGGCTGGCTGGATTGCCGTTGATGTCCATGTAGCCGGTCCCATAGGTCGGGCCGCCGATCAGGCTGGCCGTCGTGGTTCCGGTAACATGGTTGAGGAGAGAAGCGGTGCTGTCGCCGCCAAACTGATGCTCGAACACCAGGTTCGTGCTGTCGGGAGCCCAGAGGGTCATCAGGGAACCACCTTGTCGAAGACGGGGATGTTGCGGTGAAGCGCGTAGGTCGCGCCGTTGATCTCGAAGCTTGGTCCGTCGTTCGGTCGCCAGATATCGTTTCCAGCGATCGTCGACGCGGAGGCTCTGGCCCCATGGCGGACCGACAGGTTGGCGGGCAGGGTCGCCACCGTATCAGCGACCAGGGTTCCGGCCGCCCCTGGGTAAGGCGGCCGCGTCAGCGCGATCTCGGTGGTCGGGGCGGCGGGGTCATAGAAGAACCAGCCATGATTGGCCTGGGCGTAGGTTGGCGGCAGTCCAGTGGCGTAGAAGTCCCAGGCCCAACCCGCCGCCGGCAGGCCGGACAGGGTGACCTGACTGTCTCCGGTGCGGGCAAGGGTCGGGATACAGCTGTTCCAGGCCGCTCCCTGCGTCACGACCTGATGCACCCACCAACCGATATGGGCCCCGATCAGGGCGGCCTCGACCGCCGCATGGTGAACCCCCGAGCCGCCAAAACCCCGCCCCCGCCCGTTGAAGAAGAACTGGCCTTCGCCGTTCACCATCTGGAACTTGTCCGGATAGGTCGCGACCAGCCAGGCCTCGGCGTTGGCCACGAAGGGCGTAATGTCGTTGCCGCCGCGAAGATGGGCATGACTTCCGACAATGCCGACCGGGAAATCGACGCTCAGGCCAAGGATGGCCTGTTGCAGATACTGGTGAACGTCGCCGCCGGCCTTCCAGTAGTTGAAGATGTCGCTGCGGGCCTGGGTCTCGCCGATATTGTTGTCGTAGCCGTTGGCGCCCCACAGATGGGCGCCGGCGATGATCCCGATGGACTTGCCCTGCGCCACCGCCGCCGCCTTGGCCGCGGTAAACCAGGCCTCGATCGTCGTGAACAGGCTGGTCCCATGGCTGATCTGCGCGATTGATGAGGACGACTGGCCGATGTGAACGGGCAGCACCTGCTTGCCGTGCGCGGCGTAGGTCTTTCCGTTCACCTCGGCGATCAGCTGCTCGAGCATGTCCCCGACCGCCGGGGCCAGATTGCCGCCCCAGTGGCTGGTTCCGGAAATGAATTCGACGCTCGCGGCCGGGGTGAACCCGTCGAGGCCGAATGTCCCGCCAAAATGCCTCGGTCGAATGGCGTCCAGCATGACGACCATATCGCTGGTCGTGCGGGGCAGCATCGGCACGGCGTCAGCGTCCTCGGAGTTGGACTGCCCGGAAATGACGATGATGTTGATGTCATAGGGCAGAACCGGCGGCGGCTCGAAAATGCGAAAGGCGGAGGGCAGTCCTGAAAAGTCCGCGCCGGGAACCTTTTGCCGCACCACCGTGCCGACAACGCCGCTGTTGGCGGTATACCAGGCCGGCACGGTCCAACCGTCAGGGTCGGTGATGGCCCAGCCCTCGTCATGGCCCGCCTCCGCCGACACCGCATCAAGGAAGCCGCCCGCCGTCAGGCCCAGCGCCGAGGCCCCCTCAAGCGCCGCAGCCGCGACGCCGTCGAGCGCGATGGTCGTCTGGTCGGCCAGGGCGCCGGCGCTGGCGGCGCCCTGGGTGGCCACCAGCGCGATCTGGGCCGCTCCCGCCGCCTCGACCGCCCCTGTCGCCGTGGCGACCCCGTCGATGGCCCCGGCGATCTCACTGACCAGCCCGGCGTAGGTCAGATCGGTCCGCGGCGCCCCGGTGTCGGCATCGAAGCTCAGCACCGTTCCCTTGCGCGTCGCCGCAGGCGCCAGCTCGCCCAGACTCTCGCCCAGCGGCGCGGTCAAGCTGCGCCCGATGTCCCGCGCCTGGTCCTGGGCGATCAGGGTCAGCCGGTCCAGCGCCGCCTCATGCGTCTCGGCCGGAAAGGCGTCGGCGGCGATATAGTCCGCCGGCTGTATGACGGCCGTGTCGCTCCACAGCGTCAGGGTCTCGCCCGGCGCCACGGCCAGGGCCGTCGTCACCGAACCGCCCTCCGCCTCCCCCGCGCCGCTCACGGTCAGACCCCCCAGGGGGCTGCTGACCCCCTCGGCCGTGGTCAGTGTGGCGCGGATGTCCCCCGTCTCGACAAAGCGAAACGGAATGGCGAACGGTCCGGAGCCGCCGTCGCCGGCATAGCTCACAAAGCGCGCGGAAGGGGTGGTGACGGTCATGCGACTCCCATGGGCGCAAGGCGCGCCTGTCATTGGCTTGGGGGAGCGGCTTGTCCGGCTCGCGACACAGTCGCGGCGGGTCCGGTTGGTCGGGTTTGGCGCGCCAGAGCTGGGCGCGGGACGCTATCGAAGCGGGGTCTATTATCCCACGAAAGTATCCGCAGGGCGAAATCAGCCGGCGGGTCTCTTTCCGGCGGCGCGTTTCAGGGTGGCGTATGCGTGCGGCGCACCGATGCGCTTGGCCAGATCGGCCGCCGTTTTGCCCTGCTTGTTCCTGGCGTCGGGATTGGCGCCATGTTTCAGGAGCATCCTGATACGCTGCGGACTGTTCATTCGCGCGGCATACATCAATGGCGTGTCGCCGCTGACCGGCGAGGCGAGATCGGCATCAGCACCTGCGTTCAGCAGCGCCGCGCGCCGCGATGGCGACAGCGCTTAGACTGGAGTCGTTCTCGAAGGCGATATTGGGATCCGCGCCCTGAGCGAGCAATCGCTTGACCCTGCCCAGGTTGCCCAATTGCGCCGCATCGTTCAGCCGGCCGGACAGTCGGGTCCGGTCGATCCAGCGCTTCTGCCCGGGCGACAGACTGGCGAAAGTCGCCGCACCACCGGAAAGTGCCCGCCGGGCAGCCACCTTGTCGCCCCTGCGCATCGCTTCCGCGAGCTCCGCGCCGTTCCTGTCAGCCTCGCCGTCAAACAGCGAAAAGGGGCTGCAGTAGACATCACGTCGCCGCGCTTCATGCCAGGCAATGATCTCGGCTTCGGAGCGAACCGCCATCCGCGGCGCTGGCTTCAGCTCTTGCAGCGCCCCGGAAGGCGCCGGATCGTTCGGCGCTGGGTCTGCCGCCATCGGGTGCTGGATTGAATTCTGGCCTTGAGTCTGGACAGGCAATACAGCCGGTCGGCGGGGCGGATGACGTTTCCACCTGGCCGCAGGCCACCAGAATCGCCGCCAGCAGCCAAATCGCCTGTCTCATCGCCAACACCTCCAAGCGCGAACAAAGAAAAGACCGCGTCTCGATCAAGGCGGTAGGTAGATTCTACTCCAAAGGTCGTTCGCTCAGGGTCGGGCGGGAGCCTTCAGATCACCGGCCTCAAACCGTTCAAGATCCGCGCGGCGCTGGACGACCAACATCACGCTCGCCTCGGTCATTATGAGCCATCCGCCACTGCCTGTGCCGGACTGAAAGCCCACGTCACGGGCCCGAAGGTCTTCCGCCTCTCGCCACGCGGCTTGAGAGTCTTCCAGCCGCACCCGCCGGGAAGGAGAGGCCTTGCTACGCACACGCTGGAAAGTCTGGTTCAGCAAATGTTCCTGGTATCGGTACTCGACATTCATGCAGTCGATCATGAGGGAGGTGATGCCGCCGCTCTTGTCCAGACACACCTTGTAGGATGGCCGGAGGCCGCGCTCGGCGACCGCGCAGTCGCCAACGCATTCCAGCGGCATCCAGTTGTCGTCTGGTTCAGGGGTAAGCGGAACTCGTAACGCCCCCTCTGATTGCGGGACAGGACATTTTTGTCCGCAGGCAGCCAGACCCAGACCCATTAGCAACATCAGGACAATCAGGTTACGCATCAGAACCACGACTGTGTTGCAGCCACATGCTCAAGGAAGATGATCCGTTCGATTGTGATGTAGACTTTGCATTGCCGCTCCACGGCATCCCGTGCACGGCCCTCATAATCCAGACCGATCGCTGCGCAGAATCTCTCCCGCATCATCGACCAGTTCGCACGGTTGGCGGCGACAATGCCGGCCTCCTCTCGCTGAAGAGGCATATCCGTCAAGCCGTCCAGGCGGTTCAACGTCGCTTCCTGACGCGTCAGTTCTGCGTCAGCACAGCCTAGCAAAGCCTCAGGTTCCCGCTGCAACGCCGCCTTCTCGCCCATGCATTCCCGATAGCCTGGGGTCAGCCTCGCCATCGCGGTATCGCTGTGACACATGGCGGACGCGCAACGCAGGTTCGGCGCAGGCTGCGAGGCCGTAGCGGCTCCGGCGCTAACCGCCAGCGCGACCACCGTGGCTAACTGGAACGCACGCTTCATCCGCATTGCTCTCACTGATGTGAGATCAGACTGCCACACCAAAGCGAACAAATAAAGAACTTCCTGCGGCTGGGTGAACCTGTGGGCAGGTCGAGCATGCGGCAGAAGTCCGGCCCTCTAATCCCGGTCCGAACCCGGAAGCAAAGCGTTTGGCCGGGCCCGAATTGGGCGCCAAACGCTAGAGACGCGACGGTCGCCTATTATCCCACAGAGCGGAGTCTAGGGCGACATCAGCGCAAGTCATAGCGGCCTTGAGACGCGGTCCGATCATCAATTGCCGGGTGCTGTCTCGGCGGCATCGGAAGTGGCCCGCAAGCGGACCATTGCCGCTCGATCGGAGCGCTAATCTACATAGGTTACCGTATAGTCGTCCTGAAACAGCATGATTGGGCCGATATCATCGGCTTTCATCAACAAAAATTCAGTGAAATTTTTCAATATTTCTAAGTTATTTAATTTATCTTTTCGTCTCGTGAATACCGCCAAACGATCACATATCGAATACTTACCTTTCTCAATTTCATTTCCCTCGGCACAATCGCCCCTATAGAATAAGTAGACAGCGCTCAACCTCCCCTTTGAAGAGTATACTACTGCTGTGCGGCTGCTGCCTTCGTGGCCTCGGTGACCCCAAGCCACCCGACCGCCTCCCGAAATTCCAATTGTCGGCGAAGACACCTGGAGGCCAGCTGCTGCCTGTTTGCTGATCAACCCCTTGAAGAAATAGTCTCCCCGCCGGCTTCCCAAAAACCTGGAAAGGTCTCGCTTAATGGAGTCGTAGTCGTGGCGCGAAGAAAATGCCTTCTCGGCCGCTTCATCCAGCACGGCATAGTCTTCCGGCGGCCCCTTGGGCGACGGCGGCCAGAACATGACAACGGGTCCAGCAGGCCGCGCGACCGCCTTTTCGGGAAGCTGCATTGAATAGCGACGACCGTCTCCGGAAGGGGTCTCTATTGGATAGGTCGCCCCGCGCTGGGGCGCCGGATTGTCCGTCGACGGGCTGTCGCGGCCATCCGCTCTTCCACACCCGATCAAGAGCCCAAGGCAGAGCAGAATTGGCGCAACGGGCGTAGTGAGGGCCTTCGCCCGGTCCATGGCTTGGCCTCCCAAACCCATCTAGAACATAATGCGAACATTTGGCCTGGAGTCAAGGAACCTCCCTCAGTACAGGGCCCCTCCCTGGCGTCTTGGGATCTCTGAGCACGTGCTCATCGAGCGCGTCGCGCAGCAGCTTCGCCTCTTCCTTGCGACGGTATTGACCATCCCCGAAGTCCATCAGGTTTCTATAGGCGTCTTCCCAATGACCGTGGGTGACCTGATCCCAGAAGACGGGCGCTTTCTTGGGGCCGCCATAGTTGAAGAAAACCGAAGCGATCACGGTCTGGGCCGCGCCGGGCAGCGACTGAAAGTCGCCGATTTTGGAATCTGCGTTGAAGGCCTTGATCAGGCGCCCGAGATCATAATCTCTGAAGGCCGCGTCCACCCGGTCAACTTCATCTCGGCTAAGGGTCAATGGCCGTTCCGCGACAAGCCGCCTCGCGGCGTCGCCCCGGACATTGGCATAGGGCAGGAGCTTGTTCGTCAGGGCGCTATCCAGGCCCATGCTGCGAATTTCCCACGGCGCCTTTTGGCCTATGTCGGCGCCGTGACCAATTGTCGGCCCGCTCTTCCCGGGCATTGGGAAATAGAGAGAGGTTTTTGGAGACGTGCTACTGGATTCCCAAACGGCAATGCGATCCCAATCCACAGAACTTTTTATCTTCATATATGGGTAAAAGCCCTCGGGATAATCGTCATTCATAAGACGATATTTTTCAGATTCTCGGATCTTGATTTCCTTACTTGATCGTTGGCCAAAGATCTCTTCGCCAACCTTGAGCCGGCGTTCCGTCGCCCTCTGAGCTTCAAGATCGGAGGCGTAGATCGGGTCATAGGCGCGGTACCCGGCCGCGGCATCATCGGGTCCGAGCGCCGGTCTGAAGAAGCGTCCCGTCCTGGGATCAACCTGCCAGCCATCATTTACCTCAACCTTGCCCAGGTCGAGATTCAGGGCTCGCGTTTGCCGGGGCAGTGGGGCGGGTCCGGGCGCTTGTCGCCCACGGCCAGTCCAGACAGGATCACCCTCGATGATCCGACGGAAAGCATCGGATCTCTCTTGCTGGGCGACGTACGCCACCTTTTCGGCAATGGGCTGGCCTGATCGGGCCAGCGACTGAAGCTGCTTCCAACGACCAACATCCCGTGGTGACAGCTTGCCGACCAGGCCTCCAAGATCGAGCGCGCAGAAGGATTCGATGTCACTGCTGGCGATCGATACCAACTCCCCCATCACCTCCGGATCCGACTCCCGCCAGGGCGCATCGAAGTGCGACTGCACCGCCGCCTTCTGCCGATCCGTCAGGTCCGCCCAGACCTCGCCGGGCAGATCGGTCCAGGCGGTGACGCCGGAGTCAGCCGACAGATAGGGCGCGACCCCGTCCCAGGCAGCATCCTCATCGGCTTCGCGGATGCGTCTCGCCGTACGCCAGGCGCCGATAGCCGCGCCGCGATAGGCGGCGGCCGGCAGCGGATCGTCGCCGGCCGCGACCCGGCTACGTTCCAGCAGCCCGTCCAGGTCGTCCGCAACCGTCGCGCTCGCCCCGGCCAGGTCGCCGACTACCTTGGCCGCTTCCCGGCGAACACGTTCGGCCTCGATGGCGCCAGCCAGGGCTTTGCGCGCCGTCTCCGGCAACACCCCGCCCTGCCGATCAAGTAACGCGGCGGCCGCCTCGGGATCGCTGGCGATTTGCTGGGCCACACGCCGACCCTCGGTCTCCGCCAGCAGCTGCCGCTGGCCGTCGCGAACCTGATCCTGGTCATGGCCCACCGCACGCAATCTCGCCCCCCGCTGCGCCACCGCGGACGCCAGAGCCATGCGACCCAGCCCCTCGTCGAGATCGGCCTGCCGCAGATAATCCTCCACCCCCTGGGCCTCGAGGCGCGCCGAAGCTTCGATGGCGCGTGCGTCGAGCGCGCGGGCGGTGCGGGCCGAGGCCTCGGCGATCAACCTGTCTTGCCGTTGCGCGATTTCCGCCTCGAAAAGGGGCCGGACAGCCCCGTTCAGACCCTGACCCACCTTCTGGCCAAGCGCCTGTAGCCCCGTCGCCACCGATTCCAGGGACGACCCGCCTTGTTCTGGATCAGCCTCGGCTTCGCGCATCAGGGCCGCAGCCTGATCACCCCAGTTGGCCAACGCCTCCTGTGCGTCAACCAGACTTCGCCCCCCCGCCGCGCCGCTTCCACCGACCGAGCCGGCGCCGGCGGGGCCCCCCTTGCCGAACAATCCGGACACGGAACCGACTATGGAGCTGACCGCGCCCAGGGCCTGGCTGGCGTCACGCAGGTCCTCGCCTGCGGTCCGCCCAAAGGCGCTGCTGTACTGCAGGCCGCCCAGCGGAACCTGGGTCCTCTGGCGATAGCGTGGAATGGTCACCATGATTTCACCACGCAATCCGGCTGTCTTTGATCGCCATTCCGAATGGGAGGCTTATTGTTGATCGGCATCTACCAACCCCTTCCCTGATTGGATCCCGGAGCGCCCCAATTGCCGGCGTATCCCCAGTTGAAGTGAGACAGCCGACCCAGGCCGCGCTTGCCGAATATGCGCTGCACACCGCTGACCTGTTCGGCTCCAAGGAGGTCGGCCTGGTTGTCATATTCGGCCATCTTCAGCCGACCCTCGTAGCGCAGGTTCAGGGCGTCCAGCTCGGCAAGGGCGGCGTCCTGCGCCATCAGCAAGCGGTTGGCGCCGCCATCACCCACGCCGCTTTCCGCTATGGCCGCGCGTTGGGCGCCCAGCGTCTCGCGGGACTCCCGTCGCAACGCCACTTCCCGCGCTGCGGCCTGATCGCCGACCGTGCGGGCGTTCTCCCGCGCCGCCAGGGCGCCATAGCCTCGCTGCGCCGCGCTGGCCTGGCCATCTGCGACGTTGCCGGCCACGCCGGTCACCGCGCTGGCGATATTGAGAATGGTTCCGGCCCAGGCCATTGAACGGTCTCCCTTTGATTGATGATCGCCCACCGCTCGGCGTCGCTGCCGTCGTCGCAATAGGCCTGCATGACGCCCTCTGACTGAAAGCCCAGCATCTCCGCCCAGCGCTGGGCGGGGGCGAAGGCGTTGGCCGTCACCGCCTCAATCCGGCGAAACGGCGCGGTCTGGAAATATCGGCGAACGATTCTTGTCGCGGCCAGCATCGCCGGTCCCGCGTCCCTGGCGATCAGGGCCCACGCCTCGCCGCGGCCCGAGCCTCGGTCAATCACCCCGCCGCAACCGACCACCTGGCCGCCCCGGATCAGTGTCCAGGCCGACCCGCCGGCCTCCAGCGCGGATGTCGCCTCCGGCCCAACCCGTCCCCGCCAGGCGGCCTGGGCCGGCTGCAGGGTCAGGGCATCAAGATGAGCCGCGCGAAACGCCGCCACCTCCAGCCTAGCCCTCATAGGTGACCAGCTCCGGGTACAGGCCGATCAGGGTGAAGGGAAAGCCGTCTTCCCCCTCCAATGCGATCGTGGCCGCGCCGTCGCAGTCGCCGGGAAAGCTCAACATCACATCGCCGGTGGTCAGGGGCGGCGGACCATCCATGATGTCGGCAGGCCCGCGATGCTGCAGAGGATCGGTTCGCCCGATCGCGGGTCCGAAACGACCGCCCAGACTGTCCAGCAGGCGTGCGGTCAGCCGATGGATCCGCTTCTGGCGGCCTTGCGCGGTCCCCGCCGCCGCCCCGGCCTCCAGCGGAGTCAGCACCGCTGCATAGGGCATGGCCAATCCAACGACAGCCCGGGTCGCGGGGGCCTGAAGGGTGATGGCGCCATCCTCGACAATCCGGTCCGGATGAGCCGCGCCGTCAGCCTTTACACAGACTATGCGCCCCTCCAGATGCTCAAGCCCTGACAGCGCCGCGCTCGCCTCGCCTTGATAGCTCAGGGCGCTGGCCGCGTAGATGCTCAAAGCCTGGTCGTCGCCGGCCTCATACTCGGCCGCCAGCACCTCGACGTAGCGGCGCCACTGGCCGTCGATCAGTCGCCTGACGATCAGCCAGACATCGTCCCGCCGCCGCCCGGCTTCTTCCGGCGCCGGGATCACCGCCACCGCCTCGACCTCGCCGCCCAGGTCGTGCCGCCGCCAGGCGATGATCTGGTCCTCCTGCTGCAGGGTCACAGCCTCCAGCCCGCCTTCCGCCGTGACGCACCACAGGCTCTCATGCGGAGTCTGCTGCCAGGCCATGGCCATGACCGGTGCAATCAGACCGCGATGGCGATTGAGATCCAGGGCGGACGCACGGTCCTGTCCCGGCGCCATCAGCCGAAGCCGACGGCCCAGCCGCTCGACGAACACAACGCCGCCCCCGATCACCACCGGCTCGACGCCAGTGCCGCCCCACGCCGTCTCCGGATCCTGCTGGGTGTTGCCGGGCCCGTAGGCCTGGCTGTTGGTCTGGGCCTTCAGACTGTGTTCGCCGCCATTGGTGCCGACAAACAGGACGGGTCCAACCGGCGTCGCCCATTCCACGGGATTGCCCTGACTGGACTGGATCGACAGCACGACCGCGCTGTCCGGCAGGACCTCGCCATGGTCACGGGCCTCGAAGTTGGCGAAATCTCCGGCGACCGAATGCCAGACCTGCTGACCGCGAAACCAGGTCAGTCGCTCGCGAAAAAAGCAGACGTTGTCCGGCCACCCCGCGACCGCCGACCAAGCGCCGAAGGCCCAGCGATGGCTTGGCTGGCTGGCCAGCTCGTCGGGCAGGCGGGAGAGAACGATCCCGGTGGCCGATGTTCCGCTGGTCACGGCGGTCAGCCGCAGATGCCCATAGCCGGAATGCAGATACTCCCATTCCGCGCCGATCGAGCCGACAGCTCCGTCTCCCTTCTGTTCCTCGCCCGTGCCGTCCCAGTATTTGCCGCGTGTATGGACGGGCAGTTCCTCGCCGCAGATGGCGGGCTTGTCGCTGGTGTCCACCGGTCCAACCTGGGTGCAGCGATAGAAGCGGTAGTCGACCCTGCGATAGTCGCCGACATCGGTCGTGGTCCGCACCTGCCAGGCCTTCACATCGGCCCCGTCTTCCAGATCGATCTCCATCAACGCGCCGACATGGCCCGCCTCGAAGATCGCCGAACTGGCCGTCAGCGTAACGGTTCCGCCGACCGTCATGGTCCCCGACGCCGTCACCGTGACGGCCTCGTCCAGATTTTGGTCCAGAAACGGTCCGCCGCGCGGGGTGAAGGCTTCCAGCGTCCATTGCAGATTGGATCGCCGGGTCAGGGTCATCGGCGGGTGGCCGGCGCAGGCCAGATAGACGACGTCCCCCGATTGCTCCAAGCGAACGCCGAAGCTGCCATCGGCCCGGGTCAGGTCGTCGACCTGATAGGGACTGGCGATTTCATAGATCTCGCCTTCCAGCGCCCGCCAATAGCTGCTGTCGGGTGGGCTCTGATCGCTGTGGGCGGCGGCGCAGCTGTAGATCACCCCGTCCAGCGCCGCGAGGTCCCCGGGCCTGTAGGCCGAGGCGTCCGACCACGCCGCGACCGGACCGGTGGTCAGCCGGCCCCGTCCGCGAAAGAAACGGATATAGCCAGGCCCGAATTCCAGGATGAAGGCGTCGCCCTGACTGAACACGAAGGGAGCCAGCCAGCAGCGCCCGTCACTGTCCTTGACCGACCCGACGAACACCGACCCCGCCGCCCGCTGAAGAGCCCCCTGCACCCGGGGGATCATGTTGTCACATCGGCTCAGGCCGGAACGCCAAAGCTCCAGGTCAGGCCGGCCGCCCAGCAGCGGCGACAGCAGCCCCGCGTTGAACGAGGTGATGGCGGGATTGGCTTTCATCGGTCACTGCTCAGAATCTGGCCGACAGCCAGGCGCCGTCGATCGTGGTCTCGGGGGCCGCCTCGATGGCGTTGACGCGAAACGCCTCGCGCAGGCTCAGCTGGTAGTCGCGCAGCGCCGCCTCCCGCTTAGTGGACGACTGGGTCAGCTTCTCGGCCAGTTCGGCGGCCAGGCGGCAGGCGACGGCCTCGGCGAACAGCGGGTCCCAGCCCGCGACGTCCTCGACGCGGCGGACGTATCGGATATCCAGCGGTGCGGCGGCGTCGGTCAGGATGCGGCCGCCTTCCAGGGCATAGACGGGACTGCCGCTGTCAGGGTCGAAAGCGACGCCGCCGACCTCGGCCAGCCTCAGGCAATCTGCGGGCATCGGAAATTGCCGCTGATAGCCAAAGGCCGGCGCTGTCGCCTCGGCGCTGAGGCGGGCCCGCGCCATGGCGAAATGCCAGCGATTGGCCCGAAGGCAAAGATCGCGGATGTCGTCGAACCGGCTCTTCAGCCAGCGCGCCCGATCATCCGGATCGTCGAAAGACAGCACCGCGCCCTGGCCCAGCTTGCCGAGGGCGGCGTTGCCGATAGCGGTCCGGGACGCGGCCATGGGCCTAGTAGCCGCCGGTGAAGCGCACGCGCAGGCTGACCGTCCCCGCGGCGGTTCCCACCGTGTCGGCGGTGAAGGCCAGGTCGTAGTCGATCTGCGGGTCGGCGCTCAGGCCCAACAGCTCCCACAGGCGCTTCTCGATCTTGTCGTGGTTCGACGCGGACGCCTCATAGGTGACATCGGTTCCTCCGACGGCGGAGGAAAAGTCCAGGGCCGAGGCGAACAGGTCGTCATCGACCGCCGCCCCGCCGTCGTCGGCCGTGCGGTACAGGCCCAGATCGAAAGCCGCGCCGCCGGTGATGGCGTCGCTCCACACCCGGATCTGGCTGACACGGTCGGAGCTGCGGAGCCGCGCCATGCGGTAGACCGAGCCATTGTCATCAGCGGCGGCGATTTCGACCGTGCCGACGGCCTCGAACAACGGCCCCCGCACCAGATGGGCCGGGCTGGGCACCCGGGGACTGGCGTCCCGATTGGCGATGGCGGTGGATTTGCTGTTGGCGATAGCCATGAAAAATATCCTCTGATTTTGTTCCTTCTCCCGCTCGTCGGGAGAAGGTGGCCCCGCAGCGCGGGGTCGGATGAGGGCAGCGCCGGCGGATCAGGACGCGCGCGTTCTGGCGCACTCAGCGCTGTCACAAACCTTCACAGGTCGGCGCTGCCCTCATCCGTCGGCTACGCCGAGTGAGTTTCTCCCGATGATCGGGAGAAGGATCCCCCAGACTCAGCTCTCGGCGCAGAGCACCTCGACGACCTTCTTTTCCTCTGTGCGGGTGGCGCCGATGGTCACCGAGCCGGTCACTTCCATCGGATTGCCCTCCAGGTCGCGGCGGGGGCCGATGTCGGTGGCCACGTCCGACCAGATCCCCAGATGCATGCCGCTCTTGGCGTAGATCGGCACCCGGCGGTTGGCGCCCGACAGCGTCAGCCGTTCGCAATGAACGAACTCGATGCCCAGGAAGCGGGTGATGATCCCTTCCTTCAGAACCGGCCGGTCGCCGCCGTTGAAGTCGGCGCTGGTGATCTCGATCTCGCCCAGCAGGGCGTCGTGCTGCACCGAATTGACCACACAGAGGATCGGGTCATTGGCCAGGTCGACCTCGTTGGCCATCAGGATCTTCTTGGCCGCCCGCAGCTTTTCGAACGTCAGGCCGACGCCCCCGGCGGCGACCTGCTGGCTGGCGGGAAAGGCGGTCGTGGTCCCGCCCTGCTTGCCGGTGCGGGCGTCGGCGAAGAAGGCGCGGATGATCTCGTCGTCGATGCGCCGACCGAGGCTGGAAGTGCAGGCCTGGACCAGCGGGTTCTGCGGATCGGACGCGGTCTGCAGCAGGTCGATGTTGTCGATGATGTCGCTCCAGTCGAAGAAGCGCGGATAAGCCCAGCGACGGTCGAGCGGCGTGTTGGCGCTCTCCTTGGGCGTGGCCCGGCCCGTGCGCTCGCGCGCTTCAGTGACGCCGTACTGGTCGACGGGGGAGGCGCCCTCGCCCTTGTGCATGCCGACCATCACGTGGTTGCGCAGCTTGCTTCCGCGCTGTTGCAGAAGCAGGCTCGCCGTCTTGGCGAACTCGATGCGGTAGTTGGCGGACAGGTCCGTCATGGACGTGGATCTCCGATGGGTTTTGTGAATGAACCGATCGGCTTATCCGCGACGACGCGGGTCCGTTTGCCGCGATCGCGGCCGAGTATTGACAGGGAGCGCCTTATCGAAGCGGCCTCCCATTTTACCAGATTCAGGGCGCGATGACGTTTGAGCCTATCCCCCCGCGATCTTCGTCAGTCGCGACCATTCCGCCTTTTCATCGGCGCCGCCGGCCATCCAGCGGGCCTGCCATGCCTGGTCGCGACGCAGGGAGGCGATGCGGCTCTCGGCCTGCTCGCGGCTCATGCCAAAGCCGCCTCGGCCCTCGCCCTCGATGAAGCGGTCCTCGCCAAGCGCCTGGCCGATGCGGGCGAAGACCTCGACGGTCCGCCGGGTGCCGAGACCGGCCTCGATCGCCGCCATCTCCTGGCGGTCCAGTCCGAAAGACAGCGCCCCGCGCCGGAACTGCTCGGTGTTCTCGGCGAACTTCGGCCCCCAGTCTCGCTGCAGGTCGATCCAGTCGGACCGGCTTTGCGCCTCAAACGCCGCCTCTTCCGCGCTCGCCCGTTCCGCCACATAGGCGTTCCATTTCTCGGCCAGCACGCCGGCCCGGCCCTTGCCGACTCCGGCCTCATGCAGCCATTCAGCCGCCTGCCGGCTGAAATCCGCATCGGCCCCGGCCAGTTCGCCAAAGCCATAGTCCTCGGCGCTCTGCGGCCGGCCGAGCGCGGTGAACACCCGCTCATAGCCCTCGGCGTCGTCATCGCCGGTCGGCAGCATCACCCGACGACTGTCGCTGGACATCATCCGCTCAAGCGAGGCGAAGCTGGCCCCCAGGGCCTGAACGTCCTTGAAGCCCTTGCGGGCCATATAGCCGCGCGTTTCCTCGTCGCTGAAATGATCCAGGAAGGCGATGGGGCCTCCCCCGGGGCCCGCTTCAGCCTCGGGACTGACCGGAGGCCTGCCCTCTTCCGGCTGGTCCAGCACCCTTTCGATCGACAGCCCTTGGTCACTCATCCCGGCGTCACTCATCCACGACCTCTTCCTTCAGGTTGAACAGGGCCCGGTCGTCGATGGCGACCATGGCGCGTATGCGGTTGAACACTTCCTGCCGGCCGATCAGCCGCATCGAGGCCAGCGGGTCCACCGCGCCGTCGGGGCTTCGCGCCACGGGCGCTTCGGGAACCATGCAGAACCGCTTCAGATCGGCCAACACCGCCCTCGCCTCGCCGCCCGAGGTTTCCGCAAACAGGCTCTGATAGGCCCGCTTGCGGCGCAGCAGCGGATGCAGCGGGCTCATTGCGCCCCTCCGATCAGACCCGCCGCCGCGGCATCCTTGGCCACGCCGGCCGCCTGTCCGGCCGCCGACAGCAGGGCCTGCATCCTCGCGGTCTGGTCATCCTGTGCGGCCATGGCGGCCATATCCTCTTCGCTGTGCAGCAGGCCGGCCGGCGCGCCGCGGATCTCCGCCAGTCGCCGCAAGGTCTCGGGCCCCTTGATCATCCGCGCCGCCGCCGGGTCGAATTGCCCGACCGCCGCCGCATCCTCCAGCAGCCGCAGGATCGCCACGCCTTCATCCGACTTCTGTGCCCGAGCCAGCGGCGAGGTGTAGTCGATGTCGGCGACAACATTTTCCAGCGCGTCCAGCTCCGGCGGCATCTCGGGCAGGGCGCCGGCGGCGGCCAGAATATCCAGCTCGGCCTGGATCATGGGGGCCAGCAGCTCCGACTGCAGGCGCCCCATCACCGGCGCCAGCAGCGCGCCCTTTTCCTGCGCCCGCAGCATGGCTTCGGTCGCCGTCATCTGCGGCGTCTCGACCAGGATCTGGAACAGGGTGACCATAAAGGCCTGGTTGATGGTCTCCCGCGTGCGATCGACCATCTCCAGGGTGATCGGCAGGTTGGCTCCGATGTTCAGGGGGCGGACCAGTTCGGTTCCATCCATGCCAAGCGCGCCCCGATTGATCGCACGGGGCTGCAGCCTGAAACTGGTCAGACCGCCTTCATCCGAGAGCAGCAAGGGCGGCTCGGCGATCAACTGTCCGGTCCGCAGCAGGGTCTTCTGCTGTTCATTGACCGTCTTGATGTCGGCCAGAACCGTCATCGCCGGACCCCGGCCATAGACCTCCCGTGGAGCCGTCACATATCGCGCCACCGCATAGCGCAGGGTGCGATAGCCCTGTTCCTGCAGCAGCTTTCGCCCCTCGAAGGCGACATAACGGCTGGCGAAGGCCATGCCGCGCCAGTCCCTTCGGCTCCAGTCGGCGTCTTCTCGAGGGCAGACACAATGGATCAGTTCGAACCGGCGATGCGGCTCGCTTTCCGCCGCCCGGGCGATGCTGGCCGGGGTTTCATCGCCGAACCGCTGCACCCACTGGCGCGCGGTAAGCTCGAACTTGCGATGGACGGTGTCCACCACGCCCTGGAAATTCTCGGCAAACCAGGTCTCGGCGAAAGGAATGGCCCTGTACCGCAGCCCACCGCCCGGCAGCTCGTCAACGAACAGCGCCCCGTTGCCGAACGCGCCGAGGCCGACATAGGTCTCATGAGCCTGACTGGCGAAATTGGCGCCCGGGGCATACCGGGTCGAGAACAGCGTCTCCGTCACCTGTTGCAGCCAGCGCCGCACGGGCTCCGGCGTCTCTCCGTTACGGCCGCCATCGCCCCGCCAGTCGCGCATCGAAAGCTCATGCCAGCGTTGGGTGCGCGGGGTCAGCATGCTCTCGATGGCGGCGGCGAACTTGTCCAGCGCGAGCGGCGCCGTGGAATCGAATACCCGGTCGTTCCGCCGGCCGCCGATCGGCTGGCGCGACCCGGCGAAGTCCTGTTGCCGGGTCAGCACCCGTTCAGCCACCTCCTGGCACTGGCCATCCAGCCCGGCCCGTTCGGCCTCCATCGCCGCCTGACGACGCAAGATCTCCTCGGCCCGGCTGTCGGTCACACATCTCTCCATTGCTCGGGGTCGCCCCTTATCGAAGCGTCCCCCATTATCCCACGACGGGCTGCGACCAGGGCAATTATCTGTGGGAAAAATACAGAACGAGAAGGGCGTTCGCCCGGCGCCGCCCTACTCTTCACGCCCCCGCAAAGCCTCTAGCCTCCGGTCAAGCGCCGCGCCGCCCTGAGCCAGACAACAGTCCGATGACCTACGCCGCCAAACTCATCCTCGTCCTGCCGCTTTCCACGCCGGACGCCCTGGAGCCGTTCGTCGAGACCTGCCTTGCCGACGGCGTTGAACTGATCTGCATCTCGGGCCCGGGCTGCGACGCGGTCGAGGACGAGATCGACGCCCTGATCGTTGGCGACGGCGCCGATGACGCCAGGTTCATCGCCACCACCTCCCACGGCGACGAGCCGCTTGAAGACGTCATCAACCTGGCGACGCTGTGGATCGGCGACCGTCCCGCCGGAGAGGCGCCGCAGCTGGTTCGTCTGTAGGCAGCGCGCCGGCGCGCCGGCGCCGGCTACCCCATCAGAACCTTCGTAGCGATCCCCCCTTCCGCCCGACCGGACGCCGTCGACAGGAAGGTCGACCGTCGGCCCTGTCGCAGTCGCAGGCGATCTTCGTCCTCGGCGCGGAGGCGGGCGTCATTGATGGTGGGCGGCGGCGGGGCCGGGCGCGGCGGCTTGAGGTCCGGTTCCATCAGCAGTCTCCTTATCGAAGCGGACCCCTATTATCCCACGGCGAGGCCGCGACCTCATCCCGCCAGCCCCCGAACAGACGGACGCAGGCTTCAGGGCGAACCCGGGCGGCGTTGCTTTGAAAGCCGGGTCCAGGCGCCCTTCTGAACCTGAATGAACTTGGGCGCGGCCGGACCTGACTCACATCGGTGATTGATTGCAGAAAAGGCAGGGCCGCTATTCTCGACAGGATTTTTCGGCGCGGCGCTGACCGAATCGACGTCTTGCGCGTTGTGTCCGCGAGAAGGACAAAGATGAAGACGACTGACACCATTTCTACGGGCAACGCCGGGCTTGACGCCATCCTCTCCGGGGGACTGCCCTCTCAAAGGCTCTATCTTCTTGAAGGCGCGCCGGGCTCGGGCAAGACGACCCTTGCGTTGCAGTTCCTGCTCGAAGGGGTCCGGCTGGGCGAAAAGGGCCTCTACATCACCCTCTCGGAAACGCGCGAAGAGCTGGCCGTTGTCGCGGCGTCCCACGGCTGGGACCTCGACGCCTTTGAGGTCTTTGAGTTCAGCTCGGCGTCCGAAGTGCTCGGCGAGGCTCGTGACCAGTCGATCCTGCATCCCTGGGAGCTGGAGCTGGGCGAAACCGTCCGACTGATCCAGGAAGAGGTAGAGCGGGTCGGGCCCAAACGCGTGGTGTTCGACAGCCTCTCCGAAATGCGGCTCCTGGCCCAGGACGCGCTCCGCTACCGGCGCCAGGTGCTGGCGCTGAAACAGTATTTCTCCGGCCGGGACGCGACGGTGATCCTGGTCGACGACATGACCAGCGGCGACCGGACGCGAGACACCCATCTGCACAGTCTGGCGCACGGTGTCATTACACTTGAGCGCCTCACCCTCGACTTCGGGGCCGCGCGACGGCGCCTGCAGGTGCAAAAGCTTCGTGGCGTGGATTTTGTCGCCGGCTTCCACGACTTCGTCATTCGCCGGGGCGGACTGGAAATCTATCCCCGGCTGGTCGCTTCGGACTTTCATGCCGCCTTCTCCGACCAGCCGATGGCAAGCGGCGTCAAGGAGCTCGACCAACTGCTCGACGGAGGGCCGCTTCGGGGCACCAGCACCCTGATCACCGGACCGGCCGGCAGCGGCAAGACCACGATCGCCCTGCAGTATCTCGATGCGGCCTGCCGACGCGGAGAGCACTGCACGGTCTATGAGTTTGATGAGCGCATCGCCACCCTGCTGGCCAGGGCGCGGGCGTTCAACATCGACCTCGAAAAGCACATCGAGTCGGGCAGCTTGGTCATTCAGCAGATTGATCCGGCCGAGATCTCTCCCGGTGAATTCGCTGCCCGTGTCCGCGCCGAGGTCGAGAAGCGCGACGCCCGCCTGATCGTCATCGACAGCCTTAACGGCTACATGGCCGCCATGCCGCAGGAGCAGCAACTCATCCTGCAAATGCACGAACTGCTGTCCTACCTCAGCCAGCAGGGCGTCGTAACCCTCCTGATCAATCCGCAGGAAGGCCTGGTGGGCGCGATGGCGTCCAACCTGAACATCTCCTATGTCGCCGACTCCGTCCTTCTGCTGCGCTTCTTCGAGTCCGGCGGACGGATCCGCAAGGCGATCTCGGTCATCAAAAATCGCGGCGGAAGGCATGAGGACACCATCCGTGAGCTGCGGATCGACGCCGGCGGCGTGCGGATTGGCGAGCCGCTGTCGGACTTCAAGGGTGTCCTGACCGGCACGCCGGAATATACCGGGCCCATGTCCCCACTCCTGGAAGATCGCCGCGGTGGCGCATAGGTCCGCGTCCGAAGGCTTTCGCGTACTTGTGTCCGCGCCCTATGGCCGCGACGCCGAGAGCGTGGCCGAATTGCTGCGAGCAGAGGGGTACAACGTCACGATCTGCCGCGGCCTTCCGGCAATAGCCGACAGCATCGACGACGACCTCGGCGTCATCCTTCTGACCGAAGAGGCGCTGGCCTCCGACCTCTCGCCGCTCAAGGCGGCGCTGGCGGCCCAGCCTTCCTGGTCGGATGTTCCCTTCGTCCTGCTGACGGCGCAGCGCTCAGGTCGCGTTTCCGGCGTGGAGGCTTCCCGGCTCAAGCTCTTCGACCTGGCGACGAACAATCTGGTCCTTGAGCGACCGCTGGGGCGAGCCTCGCTGATCAGCGCCGTCGCCTCCGCCATGCGGCTTCGCCAGAAGCAGTTCGAAATGCGGGATCGGATGGCCGACCTGGACCGCCTCAACCGCACCCTGGAAGACAAGGTCGCCGACCGCACCGCGGCGCTGGAAGCGGAGATGGCAAACCGCGCCCTGGCCGAGGACGCGCTGCGCCAGAGCCAGAAAATGGAGGCGGTCGGTCAGTTGACCGGCGGCATCGCCCACGACTTCAACAACATGCTGACCGGCGTGATCGGCGGCCTCGATATCGTTCGCCGAAGGCTGGACAGCGGCCGGCTGGAGGATGTTGGCCGCTTCATGGACGGCGCCACGGCCTCGGCCCAGCGTGCGGCGGCGCTGACCCAGAGACTGCTGGCCTTTTCCCGTCGCCAATCGCTCGATCCCCGCCCGCTGGACGTCAACGCCCTTGCGGTGTCGCTCGAGGAGCTGCTGCGTCGCACGGTCCGGGAAAACATCGCGCTCGATATCCGGACGGGCGCGGACGTGAAGAGCGTGGTTGCCGACGCCAATCAACTCGAGAGCGCCATCCTCAACCTGGCGATCAATGCGCGCGACGCCATGCCGGACGGCGGACGGCTGACCGTGGAGACCTCGGTTGTCGCCTTCGACGCGGACGAGGCAGCGGCCGACTTCGGGGTCAAGCCAGGTCGGTATGTGTTGATCGCGGTGTCCGACACCGGCGTCGGCATGGCGCCGGAACTGCTGGAAAAGGTCTTCGAGCCCTTCTTCACCACCAAGCCGATCGGGGAGGGAACCGGCCTTGGCCTATCGATGGTCTATGGCTTCGCGCGTCAGTCGGGCGGCGTGGTGCGGATCGAGAGCCGGCCCGGCGCCGGTACGGTCGTCAACCTCTACCTTCCCGCGACGGATGATGACGAAGGAGAGGCCCGGCCCGCCGACGCCAAGGCTCGCCGCGCCGGTGCAGGCCAGACTGTTCTGGTTGTTGAGGATGATGCGTCGGTCCGCATGCTGGTCCGCGAGGTCCTTGCGGATCTTGCCTATACCGTCATCGAGGCTGGCGACGCCGACGCCGCCATCCCGGTGCTGGCCTCGGACCAGCCCGTCCAGCTGATGGTCTCGGACGTTGGTCTCCCGGGCATGGACGGGCGTCGCCTGGCCGAGCTTGCTCGAACTCATCGCCCCTCCCTGCCCATCCTGTTCGTCACGGGCTATGCGGAGAACGCCACGGTTCGCGCCGACTTCCTTGGCGACAACATGTCGATGATCACCAAGCCCTTCTCGCTTGAGGTTCTGGCGGCGAAGATCAATGAGATGATTGACCTTTCCTGACCCGCGTCCCGGTGACGCGTCACGCCTCTCCGCTCGACGAGGCGCCGGTCCGGTCTGGTCCGAACCGCTCCCATCCAAAGCCTTCATGCGGCCGCCGCCGAGGCTTGAGATCAACCGCCTGGCGCTCCCAGGCGACTGGCCGCCGGTGCGCCCGGGCCTGATGGCTTGAGCAGTAGCTCTGCCCGTCCGGGCGGCGCATGCCGCAGAACAGCTGCACCCCCTCGACGTCCTCGGTCGTCGGCCAGTGACAGTCCGAGGGGCCCAGGCGCTCAAGGCGCTTCATGCGCTGTGGATCGACAATCAGCGGCGCCGGCGCCGCCCGGACAACCGTTGTCGAGGTTTCGCCGCGTCGCCAGCCCAGCCGCGCGATCTTGGCGCTGATCGGCCCCTTGCCGACGCCCATGCGACCCGCGATCAGGGCATGGGACAGACCGGCCTCGAACAGCTGCCGGAGTTGATCCAGCCTCTCTGGCGGCCATTCGGCCCTCTGGCGCCTGTGAACGGGAAGAGACGCAGGCGCGCGGGCGGCGTCCGCCGTGGTGGATGCGGGTGACATGAACATGACTTTTCGGGTCCAGCTTGTTGGGGGGCGGGTGCGAGCCCGGCGGATCAGGGCCTTGCGGCCTGTCCTCGCCGCGCCGCCGCGGCCGCGAGCTCTTCAAGACTGGCAAGCCCGCGGGCAGCCAGCGCCGGCCAGTATCGAGGGGGGATCGAGTCCAGCCGCTTCCACTGATGAGCCCTGTTCGGTGGCGCCTTGAGGGCCCGCGCCAGCCGGGAGGCTCCGCCAGCGGCGGCGATGATGTCGCTGTGGGTTCGCATGTCCTCACTGTATGAAAAATACAGGCTTTGCTCAACCCCTATCTGTAGACAACATACAGGATTTAATGTAGCTTTCCTACATTCCATTCCAGGTCCGACGCCATGAACCCCAATGCCCTCGCCGCTGATCGCCTGCGCCGCGCCCGTCGCGGGAAGGGCCTGGCCTCGGCGGCTGAAGCGGCGCGGGCCTACGGCTGGAACCTCAATACCTACGCCAGCAACGAAAACGGCAACGCCAGCTTCTCCTTTCGCAAGGCGGAGGACTACGCCCGCGCCTTCGGGGTGCGGGCCGAGTGGCTCTATGCCGGCAAGGGACCCATGAAGGCCCGCCGTCAGGGACTGCCGGTTCTGGGCAAGGTCGCCGCCGGCGCAGAGGCCCTGTTCGATGACGACTACGAGATGGGCGCCGCCGCCGACTGGCTGGACCCGACGGTGCCCGAGGACGGGATTGTGCTGACCGTCGACGGCGAGAGCATGATGCCGCGCTTTCGTCACGGTGAACGCCTGATCTTCGGTCGGCGTCACGATGACCCCACGCCCCTGATTGGCCATGAGGTCATGGCCCGACTCGCCGACGGCCGGAAAGTGGTCAAGATTCTGCGCCGGGGCGCCGCTCCGGGTCTGTGGACCCTGGAAAGCATCAATACGCGGTACGAGCCGATCGAGGATGTCGAGCTTCTCTGGGTCCTGCCCTTCGAGGGTCTTCGGGTCTAGCGACCGCCGTCGGCCCGGGCGCCTGGCCAGGGCCTCTTCCAGTCAATTGCTTCAGACAGCGAGGCGACCGCCAGAATCATCGGCGCAGGATTAGGTTGACAAATGCCTGTAATTTTTATACAGTTTTATACTTCCATTACATCCGGGGACGCCTCGCGCGATCGCCGTTTTCACGCCTTCGGAACAGGAGCCGCCGCTGTCGCCTGCAGCCCTTTCGTCGCGCCCCGTAACGCTTGCGGATCCGGCCTGGTTCGTCACCATTCCCCCTCGTCGAGCCGATGGCTCTCCTGAGCCTGACTATGGTCGCGTCTTCTTCGAGCCGGCCGTCGGCGGCGGACTTGTCTACGCCTTTGATCGGGCGGGACGTCGCTTCTGCCGACGCGTCGCGCCGCCGGCGCCACGCCAGGGATGGCTGCATCACCAGGGTCGCGCCTTCCTGATCGCCGGGCCGATTGAGGCCGCCGCGCCATGCTGATCCTGCCGGACCATGTCGCGCGCTATTGGCGGTGCGGCGGAGAGATGTTCGCCCTCGGGGGACGCCTGCCCCTATCCGGCGCCGCTGGTGGATCGTCAGGATGCCGGGTGGTGGCCCGCGCCGAACTGGAGGCCTTGAGAGCCTGGCATCGCAGCCAGCTCCTGCGAACCACGGACGCGGCGCGACATTACCACCGCCTTTGTCTTCGAGACGCTGACGACACCCTGGGTGCGGTAAAAAGTGTAATTGATAGTCATTCGCGATCAGGCTAAGAGCCCGGCATGCTGCTGCAGATCGAGTCCCTGCTGAACGCTGAACAGGTCGCCCGCTTTCAGGCCGCCCTCGCCGCCGCGCCCTGGGCGGACGGAAAGATCACCGCCGGCTATCAGTCGGCCCTCGCCAAACATAATCAGCAGCTGCCGCAGACCTGTGAGACAGCGCGGACATTGGGTGGAGAAATCGAACAGGCCCTCGCCGCCAACCTCCTGTTCCAGTCGGCCGCCCTGCCGGCGCGGATATTCCCGCCGCTGTTCAATCGTTACAGCGGCGGCCACAGCTTCGGCCTGCATGTCGACAACGCCCTCCGGCCCCTTCCGGGCGGTGGACGATTAAGGACGGATCTGTCGGCAACCCTCTTCCTCAGTGATCCAGAAGACTACGACGGCGGCGAGTTGCTGATCGAGGACGTCTATGGCCTGCAGTCAGTCAAGCTGCCGCCGGGGTCGATGATCCTTTATCCCGCGACCAGCCTTCATCAGGTGACCCCGGTGACCCGAGGCGCCCGCACGGCCAGCTTCTTCTGGATCCAGAGCCATGTCCGCGACGACTCGGCCAGATCGATCCTGTTTGACATGGACATGGCGCTGCAGCGCTTGCGCGGAGACGTCGGCGACGATCACGCCAGCCTGATCAGCCTGACCGGCGCCTACCACAACCTGTTGAGACGTTGGGCCGAAACCTGACTGTCCAACCCGCGCTCCAGCCTTCGGGCTCGGCGTCGCCAGCGCATTCTGATTGCGGCAAGGCGCTCAGGTCAAAGCGCGCGGCCGCCAGAACACGGAGCCGCGCGGTCTGATTCCATCATATCGCGCCCTGCTTTAGTGGGGCTTCACCTTTCCGGTTTCCTTGCGGGCCTTCTCCAGATCCTCGCCTTCAGCGCCGTCCAGCGCCGCTTCCGCCTCAGCCGCCTTCTTCTCGACGGGGCCGTGTTCGGCAAACTCGTGCTGTGCTTCCTGGTAGCGTTTGGCCGAGCGGTAGTCGCCTTCGCCCTGGATGTCGGTCTTGTCGGTCATCTCTGCACCTCCTGTTCAGGATGACAGGGAAACACCGGGGCGCGGCGACCGGTTCCAGCCCACTCCGCCTGGCGCTGACAGATGGCGCTACCGCGCCGAGGCGGACTTTTCCCGTACAGGGCCGAACTCCGACCCGGCCTTCCAGCCGGGCCAGGCGCTGGAATTGGCCAGGGCCTTGCCGGCCTCGAACACCAGTTCCACATCCTTGGCTGCCCCGCGCAGGTCCCAGGAGCCGCTCCAGGTATCGCAGGTGCTGTGGTAGCAGTTGGCGGTATAGTCGCTGACCCATTTGTCGCCGGCCTCACGGCCGCCAACGACCAGATCGGCCCCGCCGCCCAGCGCCATCATCAGCACCACCGGCACGCCGCGCTTGGCCAGAGAGAAATGATCGGCGCGATAGAACAGGCCGCGCTCGGGCTTCGCATCGGGGGTGATGGTCCTCCCCTGCGCCGTCGCCGCGGTCGCCAGGCCGTCCTCCAGTTCATTCTGTCCGGCGCCGACCAGGACGACATCCCGCGACGGCCCCGCCGTCTGCAGCACATCGATGGTGTAGGAGCCCGCCATGGTCTCAAGCGGCACAGTCGGATGCTGGGCGAAATATTCCGACCCCAACAGACCGCGCTCCTCTCCGGTCCAGGCCGCGAAGACCACCGTCCGCTCCGGCGGAGGTCCGGCCTTGAAGGCCCGGGCGATTTCGAACAGGCCGGCCACGCCGATGGCGTCGTCCACGGCCCCCGGCCGCATCCGGCGGCCGCTGGCGTCCGGCGTGTCGGCCATGCCGTAGGCGTCCCAATGCGCCGAATAGGCCACCGACTCCATGGGACGCTTGGCGCCCGGAATCTTGCCCAGCACATTCTGGCTGTCGACGCTGGCATGCTCGACCTTCAGATCGGCGCTGAAGCTCAGCCCTTTCATCTCCACCGGATGGAAGTCGGCGGTCCGCGCCTGAACCTTCAGGGCCTCAAGATCTAGACCCGCCTGTTTGAACAGGTCCACGGCCACGTCCCGCGCGATCCAGCCCTGGAAGGGCAACCTTCCGGCTCCGCCATCCTCCCTGGCCACATCGAAGTTCTCGCCTCGCGGCGCCGCGACGGTAGACCAGCCATAGCCGGCCCCCGCCGTCTCATGCACGATCAAGGCCCCCGCCGCCCCACGCCTGGCCGCCTCTTCATATTTGTAGGTCCAGCGCCCGTAATAGGTCATGGCCCGTGAGCCGAACACGCCGGCCACCGCCTCGCCAGGCTCCGCCTCGAAGTCCGGATCGTTGACCAGGAAGACGACGATCTTGCCCTTCACATCGACGTCCTTGAAGTCGTCCCAGCCGCGCTCGGGCGCCGTCACGCCGAACCCGACGAACACCATCGGCGCGTCCTTCACCGTGATCTCATCGGTCGGCCGAACAGTGCTGACATAGATGTCCTTCAGCTGCTCCAGGGCGCGAGGTGCGCCGTTCACCGAAACAGACAAGGTGGAGCCGGCTGTGATCTGGGTGCGCACCAGCGGCACCTTCTGGGTCCAGCCGCCGTTCTCGCCGGCGGGCTCCAGCCCCGCCAGCTTGAACTGGCCGATGATGTAGTCGACGACTTTCTGCTCTGTCTCCGAGCCCGGCGCCCGCCCCTGAAACTCTTCGGAACTCAGGTCTCGTGTCGCCTGGGATAGCCGCGCCATGTCGATCGGTCCGGCGGCGAGGGCCAGGGCGGGAGCCGCCGCCATCACAAATGACAGGGCGAGGACGGGAGGAAGACGCATGACAGGACCTTTCTTCAGCACCGCCAGCCTAGACCCCTGGTCCCGCCAGGCCAACCGCCGGGCCGGCCTTTGGCCGTCGCCGGCTTCGGCGTATGATCCGCCCCATGAGTGTCGCCTTCACCAAGGAGGGGGATCTGGAGGCCACGGCCGCCGATCTTCCCGATCGTCCCATCTCACCCCACGCCAACCTGGTCACGGCCCGGGGTCTGGCCCAGATCGAGGCGGCGCTGGTCGCCGCCAAGGCCGCCTACTCGGCCGCCCAGCAAGGCGATGTCCAGGCCGATCGCACCGCCATGGCCCGCGCCACCCGCGACCTGCGCTACTTCAACGCCCGCCGCGCCAGCGCCAAGCTGATGGACCCGCCGACCGGCTGCGAGACGGTGCAGTTCGGCAGTATTGTCACCTTCGACCGCGAGGATGGCCGCCGCCAGAGCTTCCGGATCGTTGGCGAGGATGAGGCCGATCCGGCTAGGGGCTCGATTTCCTATGTCTCACCCATCGCCCGCGCCCTGATGGGCAAGTCCGAGGGCGACACCGCCCTGGTCGCGGGAGCCGAGCTTGAGGTCATCAGCATCGGTCTCTGACGAAAAAGGGCTCCGCGTCGCCGCGGAGCCCCGTCTCGTCCCGTCGGTCGACGGCGCCTAGCTTTCGACGCGCTCGACGATAATCGCCGGGGCCATGCCGCCGGCGGCGCACATGGTGACCAGGCCGCGCTTGAGACCGCGGCGTTCCAGTTCATCGACCATGGTGCCGATCAGGATGGCGCCGGTCGCGCCGATCGGATGGCCCAGGGCCATGGCCCCGCCGTTCACATTAACCTTCGAGCGGTCGAGCTTCAGGTCGCGGATAAACTTTTCGGCGACCACGGCGAAGGCCTCGTTGATTTCCCACAGATCGATATCGTCGACGGTCAGGCCGGCCTTCTCCAGCACCTTCTTCGCCGCCGGAACCGGCGCGTTGAGCATCAGGGTCGGGCTGTCGCCCATGTTGGCCGTGGCGATCACCTTGGCGCGGGCCTTGAGGCCGTGCTTCTTGGCGTATTCCGGCGAGGCCAGCAGCAGGGCCGCCGAACCGTCGACGACGCCCGAGCTGTTGCCGGCGTGGTGCATGAACTGGATGTCGAGGTCCGGATAGACGGCCGTGATCAGCTTGCGGAAGGTGGTGCCGTCCTCGTCCAGCGGAACGTCAGCCATGGCCGCGAACGACGGTTTCAGGCCGGCCAGGCCTTCGGCGGTGGTCTCGGGACGCGGGAATTCTTCCTTGTCCAGGGCCAGAGTGCCGTCAGCGTGATAGACCGGCACCAGGCTCTTGTCGAAGTGACCGCCGGCGATGGCGGCGGCGGCCCGCTTCTGGCTTTCGAGCGCCAGGGCGTCGACGTCCTCACGGGTGATGCCTTCCAGCGTCGCGATGGCGTCAGCGCAGACGCCCTGGTGCGACTGGGGATGCATCTCGCGCAGATGCTTGTTGCCCCGGTCCATCAGCATCGGCGCGCCGTCCGACGGCGCCCGCCGACCAGCCATCGACATCATCTCGGTGCCGCCGGCGATAACCAAGTCTTCCATGCCGGCCATGATCGAATGGGCCGCCAGATTCACCGCCGTGATCCCCGAACCGCAGAACCGGTCGAGGGTCATGGCCGAAGACTTGATGTTGTAGCCGGCCGCAAGGGCCGACATCCGGCCCAGGTCTCCGCCCTGCATGCCGACCTGGCTGCTGGTGCCCCAGAAGATGTCGTCGACATCGGCGGTGTTGATGTTGTTGCGCTCGGCCAGGGCCTTCAGGACGGTGGCGCCCAGTTCCTGCGGGTGAATTTCGGCGAGGGCGCCTTTGCCGATCTTGCCGATACCCCGGGGGGTGCGGACGGCGTCGATAATCAGGGCTTCGGGCATGGTGTGTCTCCTGGGCGAAGCTGTTGGTCTTTTTCGCGCGCCACCTAAGCGCCCTCACGCAACGGCATTCAAGCGGTTGTTTGACGCACGCGGAAAGCCGAACCTGTCGTCGAATTCACCTGCGAACCGGCGCTGTTGAGCCTAGCTTGAGACCGAAATCGGGGAAATTGCACATGATCCGCCATCTGCTCGCCGGGGTTCTGGCCGCCTCGGCCATCGGCCTGGCCGCGCCCGCCTTCGCCGCCAAACCGGAGTATCTGCCCTCGCCGTGCCTGGGCGATCTGGGCGCCGACGCGGCGCGGGTCTCTTGCGGCATTCTGGTCGTCGACGAATCCAGGGGAACCGCCAGCAAGCGCCGCGTCGCCATCCCGGTGGTGATCCTCAAGGCCTCCGCCCCACGTCCCGGACAGCCGCCTGTCTTCTACCTTCAGGGCGGACCGGGCGGCGCCGCGGCCGAGAGGGCGACCCGCCTGCTGCGCTCTCCCCTGGCGCGCGACATGATCGCGGTCGATCAGGACTGGGTCTTCTTCGACGAGCGGGGTTCGGGCCTGGCCTCGCCGCTGCTCGACTGCGGCAATGTCGCCATGAACGATGCCGGCCCCTTGAGCCCCGGCGCCGCCGACGCCCTGAAGGCTTGCGCCGCCCGCCATGCCGCCGCTGGCGTCGACCTGTCCCGCTACAACGAGCGCGAAGTGGCGCTGGACGTCCAGGATCTGCGCCAACTTCTCGGCTACAAGGAGATCGACCTGTTCGGCGCCTCCTACGGCACCAGCGCGGCCATGGCCATCCTGCGCCACGCCCCTCAGGGCGTCCGCGCGGTCGGACTGGACTCGCCCTGGCCGCCGGAAGCCCGCTGGGCGCAGGGCGGACCTCAGATGGTCTCAGGCGCGGTCAGGCTGGTGATCGCCAAATGCCAGGCCGACGCCGTCTGCAACGCCCGCTATCCCACCCTGGCGGCCGATGCCGAAGCTCTCGCTGTTCGCTTCCTCGCGGGACCGCAGCAGGGCCAGCGTCGCCTCTACACCGCCGATGATCTGGGCGGCTTTCTGATGGATGCGGCCTATGACGATGCCGGCGCCCGCCGCCTGCCGCTGGACCTGGAGGCGATGTTCAAGGGCGACTATTCGGCCCTGGAAGCCCACCGCGCCGAACGCAGTCCCTATTACGAAGGCCAGCACCTGACGCACGTCTGCAAGGAAGAGTTTCCCTTTGAAGACGAGGCCAAGGTGGCGGAAGTTGGCGACGATCGCATCGCCGCCCTCCTCGTCCCGTCGATGACCCGCTACTTCGACGTCTGCCGGGCCTGGCCGGTCGGCAAGCCCTGGCCCTCGGACGGGATCGCCATGTCCAGCGATGTCCCGACCCTGTTCCTCGCCGCCGAGATCGATCCGGGCTGTCCGCCGGAACTGGCCAGGGCTGCTGTCGACCGCTTTTCCCGGGGCCAGCTCTTCATCGCCCCGAATGTCACCCACGGGGTCAGCTTCGGCAGTCCGTGCGCCCGGGGCATGGTCCGCGATTTCTTCCGCGATCCGACAGCGCCGGTGAATGGAAAGTGCCTGGCGGGCGAGACCCCGACGTTCGAATTCGACTACGGCGACTGAACAGGGTCGGTCGCCTCCTGGGACAAGGACCATTGGCGTCGCCAACTCAAACGGTCTAATGCTCACGACGAGCAAATCCGGACACGGAGCGGATGGACGACGCCGGCCAGACATTGCGGGGCAGGATGCTGGCCATGGGACGGGCGGCGCGCGAGGGCGCTCGCGCCCTGCGACTGGCGACGCCCGCGCAACGAACGCAGGCAATCGCCGCCATGGCCCGGGCCATCCGAGACAACGCCGCCGCCATCCAGACCGCCAACGACCGTGACCTGACCGCCGCCAGGGCGGCCGGGGTGTCCGGTCCGATGCTGGACCGCCTGATGCTCGACGAGGCCCGCATCGAGGACCTGGCCAGGGCCCTCGAAACCGTCGCCGCCATTCCGGACCCTGTCGGCGCAGAGATTGCCCGCTGGACGCAGCCCAACGGCCTCGACATCGCCCGTGTCCGAACGCCCATCGGCGTCGTGGCCATGATCTACGAGAGCCGGCCCAACGTCACCGCCGACGCCGCCGCCCTTTGCGTGCGGGCGGGAAACGCCGTGATCCTTCGCGGCGGATCGGAGTGCATCACCAGCAACCTGGCCATCCATGCCTGCGTCGCCGAGGGGCTGAAGGCCGCCGGCCTGCCCGAGAGCGCCGTCCAGATCGTCCGCACCACCGACCGCGACGCTGTCGGCGAGCTATTGACCGGCCTCGACCGCCAGATCGACCTGATCATTCCGCGCGGAGGCAAGGGTCTGGTCGCCCGCGTCCAGGCGGAAGCCCGCGCGCCGGTGCTGGGCCACCTCGAAGGTCTCAACCACGTATTCGTTCACGCCGCCGCCGATGTCGCCAAGGCGCGCGACATTGTGGTCAACGCTAAGCTTCGCCGGGTCAGCGTCTGCGGCGCCGCCGAGACCCTGTTGATCGACAGGGCGGCCGCCCAACGCCTGTTGCCGCCGATCGCCGACGCCCTGATCCGCGAGCGGTGCGAGATGCGGGGCGACGCCGCCGCCCGGGCCATCGAGCCGACGATGAAGGCGGCGACGGCCGCCGACTGGACCACCGAGTACCTGGCTCCGACCATCGCCGTAGCCATCGTCGACGGGGTCGAGGGCGCGGCCCGCCACATCGCCGCCTACGGCTCGGGCCATACTGACGCCATCGTCACCGAGGACGCCGCGGCGGCCGAGCAATTCATCGCAGAGGTCGACAGCGCCATCGTGCTGGTCAACGCCTCGACACAGTTTGCCGACGGGGGAGAGTTCGGCTTCGGAGCCGAGATCGGCATCGCCACGGACCGGCTGCACGCCCGGGGACCGGTCGGCGCGGAACAACTGACGACCTTCAAGTATGTGGTTCGCGGGACCGGCCAGACTCGTCCCTGAGGCCGGCCGCCCGGCCGCCCTGCGGACGGGTTTCGTCCTCAGGCCCGGAATGCGCGTGGGCCTCTACGGCGGCTCGTTCAATCCGGTTCATGAGGGCCATCTGCATGTTGCCCGAACCGCCAGGGCCCGCCTCGGCCTGGACCGGGTGATCTGGCTGGTCTCGCCGCAGAATCCCCTGAAGAGCAGCCGCGAGACGGCGCCGTTGAAACAGCGCATTGCCGAGGTTCAGAAGGCGGTCGGGACCGCCGACATGATTGTCAGCGACATCGAGACCCGGCTGGGCTCGCAATACACCATCGACACCCTGCGCCTGCTGAAGGCGCGCTATCCCGGCGTCCACTTCGTCTGGATCATGGGCGCGGACAGCCTCAAGGACGTCCACCGCTGGCGTGGCTGGACACAGTTGATGCGGGAGGTTCCGGTCGCCGTCGTCTCGCGGCCGTGGGCGTCCCTGAAGGCCAGACTCTCGCCCGCCGCCCGTCGCTTCGCCGCCTACCGCCATCCGGCGCGCGAGGCGCCGCTGCTTCCGACGATGGCCGCCCCGGCCTGGGTCTATCTGCGAGGTCCGTTCAACTTCGCCTCATCGACAGCCATGCGGGAACGGCTGCGCGGCGCGCGATAGACCGTGGCGCCGGCTGTCAGCCGGCCTCGGCCAGCTCCGGATTGATCGGCTCCAGCGCCGTCGCAACCGCCGCCAGCAGGCTGTCGGCCCGGACCGGCTTGGAGAGATGGGCGTCCGCGCCGGCCTCCAGGCTTGAGCGCACGTGATCGTCCAGCGCATTGGCCGTCAGCATGATCACCGGGGTCCGGGGCTGGCCAGTCGCCCGCTCGCGCTCCCGCAGCCGGCGGGTGGCGGTCAGGCCGTCCATCTCCGGCATCTGCATATCCATCAGGACAACGTCGTAGGCCTGCACCGACAGACGCTCCAGCGCGGCGAGCCCGGTCTCGACGATGTCGAGCCGAACGCCGGCCGCCTCAAGGATCAGCCGGACGACCTTCTGATTGGTCGGATGATCCTCGGCCAGCAACACATGCACGCCGTCCACTTCCGCCTGAGGGGCGCTGGCCGGGCCGTTCTCGGCAGGCGCGGCGATCGAGGCGACCTGTTCCAGCGGCAGGGTCACCGTGAAGACCGACCCTTCTCCAGGCGTGGAGGCGGCCGAAATCTGCCCGCCCATGAGGTCCGCCAGCGAGCGGCAGATCGCCAGACCCAGTCCTGTCCCGCCGAACCGCCGGGTGATCGAGGCGTCGGCCTGTTCGAACCTGCGGAACAGCCTCTGGCCCGTTTCGAGATCGAAGCCGATTCCGGTGTCGCGAATGCTGAAAACCAGATCCTTGCCCTGTCGGTCCACGCCGAGGCTGACCTGCCCGGTCTGGGTGAACTTCACCGCGTTGGACAGCAGGTTGGACAGAATCTGGGTGATCCGCACGGGATCACCGCGCCATTGACCGGCGGCGTCCGCCTCAACGGTCCAGTCGAGAGCCAGGCCTTTGGCCGCCGCCGACTCGGCGTGCAAGGCGCCAATGTGGTTGACCAGGGTCTGGACATCAAAGTTCGATACTTCCAGCCGCAGCTCGCCGGCCTCGATTTTGGAGAAGTCCAGGATATCGGTCAGCACCTGTTCCAGAAGCCGGCCCGAGGAGACGATCAGTTCGGCCAGCTCGCGGCCGCGCGTGGTGGTCTGCTCCCGCGCCAGGGTCTCGGAAACGGCCACCACGCCATTGAGCGGAGTCCTCAGCTCGTGGCTCATATTGGCCAGGAACCGTGATTTTTCCTGATTGGCCCTTTCCAGTTCGGCGGTGCGCAGACGGACACGGTTCTCCAGGTCGTCCATGACCTGGGCGGCCTGGTCGCGAGCCGCCTTCAGGGCGCGGGCCAGGGCGCCGATCTCGTCGGACCGGGCTTCGACCGAGGCCAGTTCAGCGGCGACCGGGTCCGGCACGGGCGACTGTGGATCGCGACGGCGAGTCTCGGCGAAGTCGGCCAGTCGACCCAATGGCTGGGCGATGGTCTTTCGCGCCATCGCCAGAACGACGCCACACTGCAGAGCGGCGGCGATCAACCCCAGCACCAGGATCCAGGCCGCAGATTTGGCCGCCGCCATCGCCACCGAGGTGGCCGGATAGCGGATCATGAAATACCAGTCCGGCCCCCGCAGCTTGCCGAAGGCGACAATGTAGCGGCCATCCGGGCTGCGGATGACGCCGCGGTCGGCCTTTGTCGCCCGTATCCGCTTTACCAGCTCGCGCAGCTGCATATCCCGCTCATAGGCGGCCACGGTCGCCTCTGACGCCATGCCCGGCGTGGCGAAGCCGGGATAGGCGATGAGTTCGCCTTGCTCGGTGGTGATCAGATTCACCGAGCCACGGCTCGTGTCGCCAATCGCTCGCATGAAATAGCCGGACAGTTCGATCGAGGAGCCAAAGGCGCCGATATGACGTCCGTCGACATCGACCGGCGTCATGCATCCCGTCGCCAGACGGTCGCCTTCCTTATCCTGAATCAACCGCTGCAGGCTGGTGCAGCGAATACCCCGGGCGGGATTGATCGCTGGCAGGGTGATCTGGGTCATCTGCTCGCCGGCGATGCTCAGATCGGCGGGGGCCTCGCGACGATAGAACATCAGCCGGTCGGGGCGCTTCGGAGCGAAGACGACAACGCGGGTCTTGGGCGTGAAGAAGTAGAAGTTGTCGTAGCGCGTGACCAGAGCCTCTCCGAACTTGGGCGTGACGCGATAGGCGGCGACCAGGGCCTTCTTCTCCTCAAGGCTGACGTGAGCCCCGTCAGCGATGAAGGCTCCCAACCCATAGATGAATTCTCCATTGGCGGAGGTCTTTCCGTCGAATGCGCTGTCGCGGCTTCGACGGGTTCCATCCTTCTGCAGCGGAAAATACTCATCAAAAAGCCGATTGGTCTGCGCCTCGCCCAGGTGGGCCATCCGCAGCTTCAGCGCCGCGCCCGCGTCGCGATGAGCGTCGGCCAGGTCGGTAAAGCGCCGTTCCTCCTGGTTGGCGCGCTGGTTCACATAGTCGCTGAGATAGGCGATCTCCCTGCGTTCCAGTTCCTGCTGGAAGGCGAAGAAGGCCGCGCCGAAGGCCACAAGGGTCACGGCGACCGACAACAGGCCCACGTTGAGCATGAATTTGCGGGAGATGGAGGTCGGCGTGGGGCGCATGGGCCATGATATTCACCCCGAGGGTCTTTAAATTTGGTTCGAACAGCGCGGTCTGCGCGGCGCTCAAGGCAGGCCGGCGCGGGCGTCGGAAGCGCGGACGGGCCCGGGCGCCAATCATCCACCCTGACGGCGGCCGCAAAACCTGCTATGGCTCTCCTTTGTAGCGAGAGACAACAAGGAGCACTCCGCTGAACCGCGAGTTGGCGCCCCAGGCGCAGGAGGCCGCAATACTGGCCTCCACCGACGAACCCAAGCCGGGTTCGCTCGAGGATTTGATCATGTCGCGTCTCGACGACGACAAGGCCCAGGACATCGTCCTCATCGACTTGAAGGGCAAGAGCCCGATGGCCGACTCGCTGATTGTCGCGTCCGGTCGCTCCCACCGTCACGTCGGCGCTCTGGCCGACCATGTTCTTCGCGCCCTCAAGGACGCCGGCCACGGCCGGGCCCGGGTCGAAGGCCTGCCGCACTGCGACTGGGTGCTGATCGACGCCGGCGACCTGGTGGTTCACCTGTTCAGGCCCGAAGTTCGGTCCTTCTACAACATCGAGAAGATCTGGTCGGTCGACTCCAACCACATCAAGGCGGCGAACTGAAGATCACGCTGCTGACCATCGGTCGGCTGGGGCGGTCGACCGAGGCCGCCCTGGCTGCCGACTACGTCCAGAGGGCGACGGCTTCTGGACGCTCGCTTGGCCTGGGCCCGGTCGAGATTGTCGAGGTCGAGGCCCGAAAAACGGGCAAGGCCGCCGAGGCCGAGGTTCTCCTTCCCCACCTCAAGGACGCTCATGTCATTGCCTGCGACGAGCACGGCAAGGCCTGGACCAGCCGCGCCTTCGCCGGCCGCGTGGCGACGCTGCGGGACGGCGGCGTTCGCCGTCTGGTTCTGATCATCGGCGGGGCTGACGGCCTGGACGGCGCGATCCTCGAGGCCGCCCAGGAGACCCTCGCCTTCGGCCCGCAGACCTGGCCGCACGCCCTGGCCCGGGCCATGCTGGCCGAGCAGGTCTATCGCGCCGTGACCATTCTGTCGGGAAGTCCCTACCACAGGGATTGACGTCAGGCCTCGACACATTGCTTCGCGCGCCGGGCGATTGGTGTAGAACGATGGCTCCATGCGCGCGCCCGCTCTTCTCGCCATCCTGGCTCTCAGCGCCCTCTCCGCCGCCAGCGTAGCGCAGGAGCCGGCCGACGCGCCCTCGCCCCAGGCCATGCTGGTGCTGACGCCCGGCGACGCCGATCCGGCCAGTCGCGAGGCGGCCCGCCGGGAGATCGCCGCCCTCCGCGAAGACCTGCGCCGTATCGCCTCAAGCCAGGCCCGGGGCGGACGCGACGTCGAGGCGGCCCGCGCCCGCCTGGCCCTGCTGAACGCCCGGGAAACGGCTCTGACCGCCCAACTCGGTCGGGAGCGGCAACGCCTGGGCGGTCTGTTTGCCGCCCTGACCCTGTTCCGGCGCGATCCGCCGCCGGCCCTCCTGGTCCGGCCGGACGACGCGCGGGACGCGGTGCGCGCCGCCATCCTGATGCGGGCCATGACGCCCGAACTGGAACGCCGGGCCCGGGCCTTTGCCGGCGAGGCCCGCGAGATTTCCACCCTTCGTCGCCAGGCGGCCGGCGCCAGCGTCGCCGTCCTCACGGCCGAAAGCGAGGCGGCCGGTCGGCGCGGCGATCTGGATCGGCTGCTCGCCCAGCAACGCGAGATCGAGCAACGCTATCCACAGTCCGCCCAGGCGGCCGGCCGGGAGGTCGGATCTCCGGGCGGCCTGGTCGACAGCTTTCCGCGCAAGGCGGTCGGCGCGGAACCCGGCGTCCTTCATCGCCCGGTGCCCGGCCCTGTCATTCGCGGCTATTCCTCACCCAATTCCCCGGGCCTGTGGCTGCGGGCCGAAAGCGGCGCGCAGGTGGTCAGTCCGGTTCAAGGGCGGGTTGAATTCTCTGGTCCGGTCACGGGATGGGGGGTCATTCTGATCATCAGGACAAACGAGGGCTTCCATCTGGTGCTGGCGGGTCTGGACCAGGCGACCATCGCGGCCGGCGGCAAGGTCGTTTCCGGCGAGGCGGTTGGTCGCATGGCGTCGGATGCTGGAACGCCGGAACTTTACCTGGAACTGCGGCGCGACGGCGCGCCCGTGGATCCGGCGCGCTGGCTGTCGGCGCATTAAGAGATATATTCCCTTTAAGGGATTAGGTTTGTTGCGATCCGCGGCCTTCAAGAGGCCGCAAAGGGAGTCTTCAGTTCGGCCATGATCAAGAAGCATCTGATGATCGGCGCCTGCGCCTTTGTTCTTGGCGCGGGGACGATGGCCTACATCAGCCAGCAGGCCCAGGCGACCGCCCAGCCCAAGGCCGAGACCTACCGCATGCTCGAGCTCTTCGGCGACGTGCTGGAGATGACCGAAAAGCAGTATGTGACCGAGGTCGATGAGAAGAAGCTGATCGAGGCGGCGCTCGAGGGCATGCTGTCCTCGCTCGATCCGCATTCCGGCTATCTGGCCCCCGCCGGCTTCGACGACATGCAGGAAACCACCAAGGGCGAGTACGGCGGCCTTGGCATCGAGATCACCAGCGAGGATGGCGTCGTCAAGATCGTCTCGCCGATGGACGGCACGCCTGCCGACCGCGCCGGCCTGAAGCCGGGCGACTACATCACGGCCGTCAACGGCCAGAGCGTTCTGGGGCTGCCGGTGAGCGAGGCGGTCAAGCAGATGCGCGGCAAGCCCGGCGAAAAGGTCACCCTTTCGATCGCCCGCGAAAAGACCGATCCCTTCGACGTCACCCTGGTGCGCGAGGTGATCAAGCAGAAGGTCGTCACCTCACGGCTTGAGGGCGACTACGGCTATGTCCGACTCTCGACCTTCAATGAGAAGGCGACCGATGAAGTGGTCGCCGCGATCAAGGACCTGAAGGCGAAGAATCCCAGGATGAAGGGGCTGGTCTTCGACCTGCGCCGCAATCCGGGCGGCCTGCTCGATCAGGCGGTCGGGGTTGCTGATGTCTTCCTGGACGGTGGCGAGGTGGTCAGCCAGCGCGGTCGCGATCCCCGCGACATCGAACGCTACAATGCGCGACCGGGCGACCTGCTTGATGGCCTTCCGATGGTGGTTCTGGTCGACAACGGCTCGGCCAGCGCCGCGGAAATCGTCGCCGGGGCCCTGCAGGACCGCAAGCGCGCCGAGGTCGTCGGCCTGACCAGCTTCGGCAAGGGTTCGGTCCAGACGGTGATCCCGCTTCGCGGCGGATCGGACGGCGCGGTGAAGCTGACCACGGCGCGTTACTACACCCCGGCCGGTCGCTCGATCCAGAAGACCGGCATCGAGCCCGACCTCGAGGTCGCCGCCAGCCGCGAGCAGGCCGAACTGATCGCCAATCGCGCGTTCCAGTTCAGCGAGGCCTCCCTGCCCAACTCTCTCGACGCCGAGGAAGGCAAGATCCGCCGCGAGGCCCACGCCCCCGCGGAAGCGCCGCCGGAAGGCTTCGACGTCAAGAAGGACTTCCAGCTGACCCGGGCGATCGATGTGCTGAAGAACGGCTCGGTGATGGCGACACCCAAGCTGCCCAAGCCTGCTCCGAAGCTCGCCAGCGCGGCCGGCAAACCGGGTTCGTCGCCGAAGAAATAGGGCGCGGCGCGATGCCGGGAGGGCCCGACGGCGCCTCCCGGTTACGCACTTCGTTAACCATAGTCGGGCACCTTCTGACGCGACCCTTCGCAGCTTCTGGCGCCGCTCGTCCATGTTTTCGCGTAAGCCGCAGATCACCCAGCCCGCGCCCCGTCCCGCCTCCGCGGGAGGCCTTGGTCGCGCGCGCGCCATCGCCATGACGGTCGCCTCCAATCCCTACCTCGGCGCCGGCGGCGCGGCCCTCCTGTTTCTGTTGACCCTGATCGTGCTGGTCCTGGTCATGGGCGACGCCAAGGCCGGCTCCCCCGTTGTCAGGCTGGACCTCGCTCACGCTGCCGCGGCCGGGGGTTCGGTGCCCGGCTGGAAGGACGCCCTGGCGCCGGAAGCCGACAGCGCCCCGGTCTCCACCGGCGAGTTTGAACTGTCGGAGCAACCGATCGAACTGGCTGACGGCGGCGTCATCGGCGGTTCGGCCATCATCACCCTTCCCGACGGCGGCCGTCTCGAAGGCGGCCAGCCTGTATCCGTCGTCAACGCCCTGCCCCAGGCGCCCATCGCCGGCCTCACGGCGCCCGGTCCTGGCGGATCGCTGCTGCCGGTCGTCGGCGCCGATGGACGCCCGCCCTGGCAGGCCTACGCCCGCCCGTTCAAATCCAACGGCAAGCCGAAGGTCGCGCTGATCATCGGCGGGCTTGGCCTCAATCCGGCCTATACCCGCCGCGCCATCGAGTTGCTGCCGCCCGAGGTCACCCTCTCCTTCGCCCCGTACGCCGATGGCCTGCAGCAGTGGATCGATCTCGCCCGGGCCAATGGGCATGAGGTGCTGCTCGAAACCCCGATGGAGCCGAACGACTATCCCCAGAACGATCCCGGCCCCTTCACCCTGCTCGCCGGCGGCGCGCCGGGCGAGATCGTCAAGAAGACCGAGTGGGTGCTGTCCCGCGCCACCGGCTACTTCGGCGTCACCAACTACCTGGGATCGCGCTTCGTCACCTCCAACCCGGCCATGTCCGCCTTCAGCGGCGCGCTCAAGCAGCGGGGCGTCGCCTTCGTCGATGACGGCATGGCAGCCCGACGCGGCATGGGCCCGCCCCGCGCCTCCGCCGACCGCATCGTCGACGAGGATCTGTCGGCCGAGGCCATCGCCCGGCAGTTCGCCGCCCTCGAGGCCGGCGCCCGCTCTCGCGGCCAGGCCATGGGCTCGGGATTTGCCTATCCGGTGACGCTGGAGAGCGCCGCGGTCTGGACCCGCTCCCTTGAGGAGCGTGGGTTCCAGCTGGCCCCGGCCTCGGCCCTGTTGAGCGGGCGTTGAGCGACTATCCCAAACACCGGCCCAACGTCGGGGTGGTTCTGTTCCATCGCGATGGCCGCGTCTGGCTGGGGCGCCGCGCCAAGACCGACGGCCATCATAGCTGGCAGTTCCCGCAGGGTGGCGTTGATGAGGGCGAGGACCTCAAGGCGGCGGCCCTGAGGGAACTCGAGGAAGAAACCGGCGTCACCTCGGTCAAGCTGCTTGGCCGCACCCGTGGCTGGATCGTCTATGACTTTCCCCCCGAGGCCAGGGGGGCGAAGATCGCCAAGGGCTGGCGCGGCCAGAAGCAGGTCTGGTTCGCCTTTCGCTTTACCGGTAAGGACAAGGAGGTCCAGCTGGATCTCCACAATCCGCCGGAGTTTGATGCCTGGCGCTGGGGACGGCTGGACGAGACGCCAGGGCTGATCGTGCCGTTCAAGCGCGCGGCCTATGAGCAGGTTGTCGAGGCGTTCAGACAGTATGCGGGGCAGGCCATGAGCGGTTCCATTCTGATGATCCACGGGGTGGGCGGCACGTCGGCCACCTTCGACCGGCTTGCGCCGGCATTCCGCGCCCAGGGCTGGCGGGTGGAGGCGCCGACCCTGTTCGCCGACAAGCGGACCCGCGAGAACCCACCTGCCGATCTCTCCGACCTTCGCCTCAAGGACTACGTCGACGCCATGGAGGCGACGGCGCGCGCTCTTGAGGCCGAAACCGGCCAGCCGCCAGTCCTGCTGGGCCATTCGATGGGCAGTCTGATCGTCCAGAAGCTCGCGGAACGGGGCCTTGGTCGCGCGGCCATCCTGTTGACGCCGGCCTCTCCCGCCGACGCCCGGAGCGGCAGTTCCGTCAGCCAAGCCTTCACCTTCGCCAACATCCTGTTTGGCGGCAATCTGGAGCGCAAGGGACACAAGATCTGGCGCACCGGGTTCAACTGGGGCGTTCTCAATCGCGTCGCCCAGGCGCGCCACGCGGCCATCTATGCCCAGGCGGTCTACGACAGCGGCGGGGTCTATGCCGATCTGGCCTATCCGGATCGCGACCCTCACAGGATCGGCTTCATCGACGAAAGCCGCATCGCCATCCCGGTCCTGACGATCGGCGGCGCCAGGGACCGCACCACCCCCATTGCCGATGTGCGCAAGGTGGCGGCCAAGTACGACCGTATCGGCGGCGACTATCTCGAGTATCCCGACAGCGGTCACTGGCTCGTCGATGAGCCCGAGACGGACCACGTCATCTCCGATATTGCCGCCTGGCTGTCCCGCAAGGACATCACCGCAGATCCACCGGCTGGCAAGCCCGTCAAGGCCAGGGCTCCGGCCCGGTCCAAGGCGGCCGCAACGCCGCAGGGCAAGGTCGAAACGGCCAGGCCCGCCGCCAAGCCGGCGCCGGCCAAGAAAGCGCCCGCCAGGAAGGCTCCTGCCAAGGCAGGGGCGTCGGGCGCCTCGGCTCCGAAATCAAAGACCGCGACAAAAGCCAAGCCCGCGGCCAAGCCCAAAGCCCCCGCCAGGACGGCGGCGAGCAAGACGGCGGCCGGTTCGACCGGCAAGACGACGGGCAAGGCCAGGACTTGAGTCGTCGCAGCCGCATGCCAACGGCCGCCGTCCGGTGAGCCGGAAGCCGCCCGTCATCATGGTCCACGGCGCCTTTTGCGGCGGCTGGGTGTTTGACGACTTCCGCAAGCCCTTCGAGGCCGCCGGCCACAGGGTTGTGACCCCCGATCTCGGTGGTCGCGCCAGCGGCGTCAGTCCCGCGGGTCAGTCGATGCGCGACTACGCCGACGAGATTGTCGCCCTGTGCCGGGCCTGCGAGACGCCACCCGTGTTGATCGGCCACTCGCTTGGCGGACTGGTGGTGCAGCTGGCCGCCGCGCGGGTCCCGTTGGCCTCCCTGATCCTGCTGGCGCCGTCGGCGCCCTGGGGGGTCTATGGCTCGACCATGGAAGAGGGCGTGTCGGCCGTCAGCCTCTACGCTCTGGGACCCTTCTGGCTCCAGGCGATCGGGCCGGACTACCACCTCGCCAGCACCTACAGCCTGGATCGGCTGGACCGCGCCGCCCGCAAGACCCTCTATGGCCGCATGACGCCGGAAAGCGGGCGAGCGCTGTGGGAAACGCTGAACTGGTGGCTCGATCCCTTCATGACCACCCGGGCTCCGTCCCGGCTGGACGCTCCTGTCCTGGCCGTGGCGGGCGGCCGCGACATCATCCACCCTGCCTCCACGGTGCGCCAGACCGCCAACCGACTTGGCGGCGAGACCATCGTCTTTGACGACATGAGCCACTGGCTTCCCGGCGAGCCGGGTTGGGACGAGGTGGCCGCCCGTTGCCTCGACTGGCTGGCGGGGCGGTCAAGAACCGCGGCGTAACCGGCTATTTGCTGACGATCTTCGAGGTGAAGACCGCGCCGATCGACTGCGGCCCCCTGATCTCGCCGCCCCGACTGACATCGACCACCTGCAGTTCAGAGGCGTTCAGGTCGCGATACATCAGTTTCCGAACCGGCTGCGGCGGCTGGTAGCTCTTCCAGCCCTCGAGACGGCCCAGCACGAAGGCGATCACCGGCCCGCCATCGACGCCAAGCACGAAGACCTTGCAGTTGGGCTGCCCTGGCTCGGCTGCGACCAGCAGCTGCCCCGGCGCCGCCGCCACGCCCCACCAGTCGACCCGGGTCGCGTTCGGATAGAAGGTTTTCTGCAGCATGGGATGGATGGCGGGCGAACCGGTTAACCCCTCCCGCCGGGCGATGGCCGCTGTGGCCCCCGGCTCGCCTCGGGCCGCGGCAATGGCGTTGCAGGTCCGGACCGCTTGCTCGGTCGCCGTATCGATGGACCTGGGGGCCTGGGCCGTGGCGGCTCCGGCGGCGAGAAGGATCAGGAGGGCGCTCAGGGCGGGAAGGCTACGCATCGAAACTCCACAACACGAACAACACTGGCGCCAGTGTGCCGGGCTCCCGCGGTCGACGCGCCCCCAGAAAGCGGGGGAAAGGCCTCCAGCAACCGGCGGACTGCCGGGGCCGCGGCGGTCTAGTCCCTGACGATCTTCACCTGGAACAGGGCCCCGATCGCCTGCGGCGCCGAAATCTGACCGCCGTCGTGCATATCGACCACCAGGTTCAGTCCTCCGCCCTTGGGCAGATACATCAACCGGCGGATCGGATCGTTGAGAGAAAACTCCTTCCAGCCGCTCAGGTCGGACGCCACCGCATTGAGCGCCGGGCGACCTGGAACGCCCAGCAGGAAGACGTTGCATGTGGCCTGGCTGCGGTCCACGGCGATCAGGATCGCGCCCCTCGGCGACTGCAGGCCCAGCCAGACGATGGGGCCGGAGTCGGGAAACAGTTTGCTCTCCAGCAGGGCCGGCACGACCGGCGAGGCGTTCAGCCCCCCTCGCTGGACCGCCGCGGCGACCGCCGACGGCTCCAGACCCGCCTCAACCAGGTTTCGACAGATGCCCACGCCGCGTCCCACGGCGACATTCAGGGGATCGACGGCCTGGGCGTTTGCCCCGGACGGGCCCATGGCCGCCAGAAACAGCCCCGCCACCGCGATCAGTCCTCGCATCTGCGCCTCCAACCCGCTTCAGACTTTCCGGACTGGCAATGTCATCGGGACCCTGGCGGGCGGCATCATCCGGAAGGGGGGCTCAGGCCGACGGACTGCTGAACAGTCGAAGACCGACGATGCCGGCGACGATCAGACCGATACAGGCCACTCTCGCGACCGTCGCCGGCTCGCGGAACAGCAGGATTCCGACCACCACGGTCCCCACAGCGCCGATCCCGGTCCAGACCGCATAGGCGGTTCCCAGCGGCAGGCTGCGGATCGACCAGCCCAGCATGGCCATCGAGATGATCAGGCAGATGATCGTCCAGACTGAGGGCCAGAGCCGGGTGAAGCCTTCTGAAAATTTCAGGCCGACGGCCCAGCCGGTTTCAAACAGGCCGGCGATGATGACAAGGATCCAGGCCAAGGCGCGCCTCCCCGGCGCTCGCTGGGCGCCAAAATTGAAAGGCCGGCGGGGTGAACCCGCCGGCCTCGATGTTCCTGACAAGGTCCCGGAGCGAGCCTAGTTGGGAATGAAGGTGTAGATCAGTTCGGTCTGATCGTACTTCTTGTTGATGGGCTCGCCGCCGACCTTGCGGGTGGTCAGCAGCAGCAGGACTTCGCGGCCCTCGGCGGTGTTGTTTTCCCACTTGCGGGTGCTGCGTTCCATGTCGGTGGTCCGCTTGGCGTTGTCCTCGAGGGTGAAGCCCCGATAGATCGCCCAGGCGTGCAGGTCATCGATGGTCGCCACCAGCCCGTCGATCGGATGCTGGATCAGCACGGTGCAGACCCGCGGATTGCTGCTGGAGTCGCTGACAAAGGCCTTGTAGCCCTTGGCCCACTGCATCTCGAACTGGCCGCGCTTCTTCTTGTAGCCCAGGGCCGGCGCCAGCTTTTCGAGCTCGCCGCCGCGCACCGACGGCATGCAGAGGTTTTCAAGCTGGCTGCGGAACATCACCGCGGTGGCCTCGGTCGGGGCGGGCGGCGGGGCCGGCGGCGGCTCGGGGACCGGGGGCGCGACGGGCGCTTCCGGCGCGGCGGGAACCGCGACCACCGGCGGGACGGCGGGATCGGCGGGCGGAGCCGGCTCGGGAGCAGGCATCGGCATGGGCGCGGGTTCGGGGGCCGGCTGGGCTTCCTGGGCGAAAGCCGAGGCGGTCAGGGACCCGGCGGCGAGGACGGCGAAAATGGCGGCGCGCATGGGATCAGACCCTTCCTTCAGACTGGCGGTCGCCATCAAAGACCGCGAAGCAGCCTGCTGCAACCTGCCAACGATTGAATCTCCGTCAAAGATTGACGAAAGTAGTTTTCAGCTCGCCTCGACGGCGTGCTCGGCCAGAATGGTCAGGCCGGCCGGGGTCACGTCGGCGAAGCCGCCCTGAACCTCGAAGGTGCGGGTGCTGGCGCCGTTGACCACCGTCACCATACCTTCTCGCAGAGCCGTCATGAACGGGGCATGACCGGCGAGCACGCCGAAGTCGCCCTCGACGCCGGGAGCGTCGACGCGATCAACATCGCCGGCGAAGACTTCACGCTCGGGAGCGACCAGGGAAAAGTGCAGCTTGTCAGCCATTATTCCACCGCCTCCAATGCGGCGTCGATATCTTCATCCGTCTGCAGCTCGGTGCCGCAGAAGGGGCAGAACTGGACGGTGAAGAAGAGGCTCCCCTCCTCACCGTCCTGTTCGGTCCGGCCCGCGTTGAGCAGGATCAGACCGCTTTCATGTTCCAGCAGCGCCGCCTCGGAGCTCGCCCCGAGGCAGGTCTCCATATCGTCACAGCAGTAGCCGGCGGCGACATCGTCCATCGCTGGCTTACGCTTCCTGCGCCATCTTCTCGGCCTTGGCCACCGCTTCCTCGATGGTGCCGACCATGTAGAAGGCGCCCTCCGGCAGGTGGTCGTACTCGCCGTCGCAGATGGCTTTGAACGAACGGATGGTGTCCTTCAGCTCGACGAAGGCGCCGGGGGTGTTGGTGAACTGCTCGGCCACGTGGAAGGGCTGCGAC
>JAHBYC010000012.1 GCA_019636175.1 Caulobacter sp.
TCCCTTCCCTGCTGAAAAACGCCGCAACAGCGGTGAAAAGCCCGGTCTTACCGGGGTTTGTTGCGTCGTCTTCATTTGACCGCAACGTGCAAAGCTTTAGCCTGCCGCGCAGAGTTTCCTGGGGATATCGATGAAGCAGTTCCTCCTGACCGTCGCCGGCGTGTTCGTCGGCCTCCTCCTGTTCATGGTCGTCATTCCGACGATTCTCATCGCCGGACTGGTCGGCTCGGCCATGAAGAGCGCCGAGGGACCGGCGAGGCCATCGGCGGCGGTGCTGCAACTGGACCTGAGAGGCGGTCTTTCCGACCAGGACTCGCAAAATCCCTTCGCCGCGTTCGGCGGCGGCGGCGATTCGGTGATCTCGATCATCGAGAAGCTCAAGGCCGCCGGCGCCGACGACCGGGTCAAGGGCGTGTTCGTGCGCCTGCCCGAGGGTGGCATGAGCCCCGCCGCCGCCGACGAACTGGCCCAGGCGTTCCGCCGCTTCCGCGCCACCGGCAAGCCGATGATCGCCCACAGCCAGGGCCTCTATCCCTCCGGCGCGGTGACCTCCACCTACATGCTGGCGGCCTCCTCCGGCGAGGTGTGGATGCAGCCCGGCGCGGCCTTCCAGGCGACCGGCATGGCCGTGGAGGACATGTTCTTCAAGCGCCTGTTCGACAAATACGGCGTGAAGGCCGACTTCGAGCAGCGCAAGGAATACAAGAACGCGGTCAATCCCTACCTGCATGACAACTACACCCCGGCCCACAAGGAGGCGCAGCTGTCCTGGATGGGGTCAATCTATCGCACCAGCCTGGTCACCGCCGCCGGCGACCGCAAGATCGCGCCCGAGGAGATGGTGCGCGCCATCGAGGGCGGGCCGTGGTCGGCCGACCAGGCCCGCGAGCGCAAGCTGATCGACAAGGTCGGTCAGGTGAAGGACGCCTCCGACGCCCTGCTGGCCAAGGCGGGCAAGGGCGCCAAGCTGGTCGATTTCGACGAATACACGCCCAAGGCCTCGATGGGATCAGGCCAGACCATCGCGGTCATCGGCGCCGAAGGAGCGATCATGACCGGCGCCGGCGGCGGCGGCTCTCCGTTCGGTGGCGAGGAAACCGTCTGGTCCGACGAAATCTCCGACGCCTTCTACGAGGCGATCGAGGACAAGAACGTCAAGGCGATCGTCTTCCGCGTCTCCTCTCCCGGCGGCTCCGACACCGCCTCCGAGCAGATCCTGGCGGCCGTCAAGGCGGCCCGGGCAGCCGGCAAGCCGGTGGTGGTCAGCATGGGGACCTATGCGGCCTCGGGCGGCTACTGGATCTCGTCCCAGGCCGACAGGATCGTCGCCCAGCCCACGACCCTGACGGGGTCGATTGGCGTCTATGGCGGCAAGTTCGTGCTGGGCGACGCGCTCGGCCGTTTCGGGGTCGATGTGCGGGAGACGCGTGTCGGCGGCGAGTATGCCGACGCCTTCGGCACCCAGGACAATTTCAATCAGGCCCAGCGCGCGGCCTTCGCCGGCTGGATGGACACCATCTATGACGGCTTCGTCCAGCGCGTGGCCGAGGGCCGCAAGATGGAGCCCGCAAAGGTCAGGGAACTGGCCAAGGGCCGGGTCTGGACCGGCGCCCAGGCCCAGCAACTGGGGCTGGTGGATCGTCTCGGCGGCTTCTACGACGCCGTCGACGAGGCCAAGCGCCTGGCGGGCGTCAAGGGCGAGGTCAAGCTGAAGATGTTCGGCGGGCCCAAGTCGCCCTTCGAGGCCCTGGAGCGGCTGTTCGGCGTCAGCTCAACCTCGGTCAGGACCTTGGCCGCCGCGGCCTGGGTGTTCGGCGATCCGAGGGCGGAAGCGGCCATGGACCGTCTGGCCCAGGCGCGGCTGCGGGAACGCGGCGCCACGGTGCTGGCCCCCACGCCCCAGCTCGCGCGATAAGCGCCCCTGCCCTGTCGTGCGAAGGCGCGGCGGGGCTGACCGGGCCATGAGCGCGGGCGGATCGGGGCGGCTCGTTCACGCCCCGAGGGCGGCCTGTGATCTGAGACTGTCCTGCACCGCCTGCGGTCTCGCGGCTGGGCCCCGGCCTACGCCGGGGTGGCGGGCTTGTGGCCAGTTTCCCGTTCGAGCCTGAATCCCGGCCTGGAAGTCCGCGCCTGATCTTGAATGGGTCATCCTGCACCGCCGGCGTTCACGCGGCTGGGCCCCGGCCTTCGCCGGGGTAGCGGACGAATGGGTGGCTGCTGGCAACCAACGGACAGCCGGTCCGGGCGGCCGTGCCGGACCTTGACGCCGAGAGCCCGCATCGCCCGCGTCCATGGGGCTGGGCCCCGGCCTTCGCCGGGGAGGCGGGCTTGGGGCCGGTTTCCGGTTCGAGACTGAAGCCCGGCCTGGAAGTCCGCGCCTGATCTTGAATGGGTCATCCTGCACCGCCGGCATTCACGCGGCTGGGCCCCGGCCTTCGCCGGGGTAGCGGGCTTGAGGGTGGCTGCTGGCAAGTAGCGGCCAGCTGGTCCGGGCGGCCGTGTCGGACCTTGACGCCGAGAGCCCGCATCGCCCGCGTCCATGGGGCTGGGCCCCGGCCTTGGCCGGGGAGGCGGGCTTGGGAGGCGGCTGCCGCTGGAAAGCTGAGGACGGGTCCCGGACCGCTGAGGTCCGGGTGGATGCCTCAAGGCGCACGACGTCAGGGAGGAATTCGGGACGGGGCGGACAAGGAAAAGGCCGGCGGGGTTTCCCCCGCCGGCCTCTCCGGTCACTCGGATTGTGACGCTGGAACTACCAGCGCTTGGTGATCGCGATGAAGGCGCGACGACCACGAACGTCGTAGAGGTTCAGAGCGGCGGTGCCGCTGCGGAACTGGCCGGCCGAAGCGGACGGCGGACGCTCGTCGAACAGGTTCTGGATACCGGCCTGGAAGGTCCAGTCATCCATCTTCCGCCGAACCGACAGCGAGTGGTAGGCAGTGAACTCGGCGTACTGCTTGTAGTAGACGCAGTAGTTGTTCGGCGCGTTACAGTTGGTGGTGTTGATGCCGTTCGGCAGGTCCGCGTAGCGGCTGTAGGCGAAGACGTCGCCACCGAAGGTTTCGGTGTCAGACTGCTTGCCGATCAGGTCGGTGTTCCAGAACACGGTCCAGTCGCCGCGGTCGAAGCGCAGGGACATGGTGCCCGTGAAGTCCGGCTCGGTGGTGGTGCCGTTGTAGTCTTCCGTGGCGGCGCCGCCGAGGAGGGTGGTGGTGTCCTTCGTCTGCCAGGTGAACTGGCCGTCGAAGGTCAGGCGACCCACATCGAACTCATGCTGGTAGCGCAGGGTCAGGTCGATCCCGCGGTTGATCTGCTCGGCGACGTTCACATAGCTGTTGTTGATCGTCAGGATCTGGTTCGGACGCAGCGGATCGGTCGCCGGAGCCCGGGTGAGCAGGGTGCAGAAGGGGTCGGTGGGGTAGCTGTTCGACGAGTAGCACTGGTAGGCGATGTTGGCCGACCCGAACTGACGGATTTCGTCGTTCACCTTGTAGTCGAAGTATTCCACGGCAACCGACAGGTCGATGAAGCTGGGGGTCCAGATCACGCCAACCGTGTAGGCGTCGGAGGTTTCAGCGTTCAGGACGCCCGCGCCGCCACCGGTGGTGACCAGGACGCTGGAGCCGGTCGGGATGTAGCCGATCGGAACGCCGGCCGCCGCACAGTTGGCCTGGATCAGCGGGTTGGGGTTGTCTTCGTAGGTGCCGCAGGGATCGACGGCGCCCTGGTTGGTGAAGCTGGTCTGGTTGGCCAGGTACAGCTCATACAGGGCCGGGGCGCGGAAGGAGGTGCCCTTCGAACCGCGGATCCGCCAGGACGGGGTGATCTGCCAGTTCAGACCCAGCTTGTAGGTCGAACCGCTGCCGTAGCTGTCGTAGTCGGTGTAACGACCCGACACCTGGGCATCCAGGCTTTCAATGCCCGGCAGGCCCTTCAGGATCGGGATTTCCAGTTCGCCGAAGGTTTCATAGACGCTGTCCGAACCCTTGGTGCGGCCGGCGGCCGTGGAACCCCAGAGGTTGCCGGCGGCTTCGTCGAAGCCCGGCTGGTCGTCGATCTGATCCTTGCGGTAGGTGACGCCGAAGGCGGCGCCGAGCGGACCGGCCGGCAGGTTGAACAGGTCGCCGGAGATCGACGCTTCAACCATGTCCTGCTTGTAGGTGGTGTTGCCGTATTGGTGGGTGAACAGGAAGGCGCGCTCGGCGTCGTTGAACTGACCTTCGAGGATGCGCTTCGCGGTCCAGTCGATGCCGCCCGGGAGAGCGGTACAGCTGTAGCCCGAGATGTTGCCCGCACCCGCGCCCGGATCGACGCAGGGAGCAGTCCCGAGACGGCCGGTCACGGCCAGAACACGGTCGTTGTAGATGATGTCGGTGCCGTAGTCGGCGTCCGAGTCGCTGTGCTGGTAGTAGACGTCCCAGCTGAAGCGACCGATATCGCCACGCAGGCCGACAACGGTGCGCCAGTAGTCAACAGTCTGGTCGCGGTCGGACTTCAGCGGGATGATCGGCAGGAAATTGCCGCCGGCCGGAGCGAAAGCCGCTTTACGGGTCGCGTCGAGACCGAGGTAGGTCGACGGAACCGTCGGGAAGAACTGACGGGCGCCGTACTGGGTCGATTCGCGGCGGTTGATCAGGAATTCGCCGTAGGCTTCGACGGTCGGGGCGATATCGAACCCGCCGCTGAAGTAGGCGCTGGTGACCTTCGCCGGGCTCAGGATCGAGGCCCGCTGGCTCGGCCAGGCGTCATAGTGACCGTAGGGGAAGGTCGCAGGGTAGCCGGAGCGACCCTGACGGGCGAACAGATCGCCACCGACCGACGCGGGCGCGTTGTTGCCCTGGGCGGCGGTGGGGTAGGTGACGCCGGCGTCCTGGTAGATCACGTCGCCGAAGGACGGGGTCCGCAGAACGCGCGAGAACAGGCCGTAGCACTTGTACTGGTCGTTGGCGTAGGGCTGGCCGGGGTCGGTGTTGGGATAGTCAACCCGGGCGCCCTTCTTGTAGCCGGTGCCGCTGAACAGGTAGTCGGCCGAGCAGGCGGTGTCGTCGCGATCACCGCGGTGCAGAACCTTGCTGTCGCGATAGTCGAACGAGGCGTTGATGTAGCCGCGGTCGAAGGTCATGCCCCAGGAGCCGTTCAGACGGTACTGCTCGCCGCCCGTCTCGAACGGGACGTTGGCGTAGGCGTTCAGCTCGATGCCGTCGAGGTTGGTCTTGGTGATGATGTTGATAACGCCGGCGACGGCGTCGGAGCCGTAGATCGACGAGGCGCCGTCCTTCAGGATCTCGTAGCGCTCGACGATCGAGCTCGGGATCACGTTCAGGTCGACGGGGCCGACGGTGCCGCGGGTGCCGGCGGGGCCGACGCGCTTGCCGTTCAGCAGAACCAGGGTGCGGGTGGCGCCCAAACCGCGCAGCGAGATGGTGTTGGCGCCGGGGCCGCCATCGGTCACGTAGCCGGTCAGCTGGTTGTTCACCTGGAACGAACCGCTGGCGATCGAGGACTGCTGGAGGATTTCAGCGGTGTCGACGAGACCTTCGAGGGTCGACTGCTCGGAGGTGATCACCTGGATCGGCGAGGAGCTGGTGAACTCCGAGCGCTTGATGCGCGATCCGGTGATGACCAGGGCGGAGACGTCGCCGTCATCTTCATCTTCATCGTCGGCCGCGGTCGTGGCGGCGGTCGTCGACTGGGCGGCCGGAGCCGTTTGAGCCGAGGCGACAGTCGGAGCGACCAGAGCCGCGGCGGCGAGGCCAGCGATAACGGTCGTTCCAAACAAAAACTTGCGATCCAGCATGTTGAGCACTTTCCCCAGTAGCCCGAGTGATCCCACGGCCGCACAGACGGCCAGCCACGGAACACGAGGCTCCGCGAGGTTCGCCGACACTAGGCAGCTTCACCGGGCGTCACAACAATGATGACGCCTTTGGGGCCATTCGTCATGGGGGCGTTACAATCTCGCCACAGTTTGACGAGCCGGCGCCCGATTTCGACGGGAGGCCGACAATGGCGCCGGGTTAAGATTGGCTTGGCCCACGGGGATTTCCGGCTAGATTGGTCCCTGAGCGGGAAGGCTTGGGCGGTTTTGAGCGAAATACCATCGTTCCACGCCAGAGTTTCCCCTATCGCGCGAGCGGCCACAAACCTCGAGGTTACACAGTGAAAAACAGTCTTAGGAGTCTCGGCCTGGCGATCGCCCTGGCCCTAACGGGAGGCCTCGGCGCCGCCCCGACCGCCTTCGCCCAGACCCCGCCGAGCGCCGACGCCTTCGGGCGTCAGGCGGCCATTGGCGGCGTGTCGCTGTCGCCGGACGGCAAGCATATCGCCGCCATCTCGTCCCCCGACGGCATCAAGAGCTATGTCACCATCTGGCGCACCGACGCGATGGACCAGAAGCCGGTCATCCTGGGATGCGGCGACAAGTCGGACTGTATGAGCGTGCGATTCGTAAAGAGCGACCGCATCGCCATGACCGTTCGCCAGACCTACACCAGCGGCTCGACGAGCGGGCACCTGTTCCGCACCTTCATCAGCGATGTCGAGGGCAAGAGCTTCCGCGACGCCTCCGGCGAGATCGACCAGAACGAGGGCGGCTTTGTCGCGGTGGTCAACACCCTGCCCAAGGACCCCAACAACATCCTGGTGAGCATCCGTGGCGACCTCTACAAGCTGAACGTCTACAAGTTCACCAAGGGGCGGGTGTACACCGGATCGGACAAGTTCGGCGGCGAGCAGTTTGACCTCGACGGCGAGGTCCGCGCCCGTCAGTCGGTCGATTTCGACAACGGCAAGGTCTACATCGCCCAGTGGATCCGCAACACCAACGGTAACTGGGAAGAGCACTTCCGCTGGTACGCGGCCGACCGCGAGCCGAAGGAAATTGTCGGCTTCACCAGCGATCCCAACCTGATCTACGTCCAGACCAATGAGGGCCAGGACAAGGTCGGCATCTTCCTCTACGACATCGCCGCCCGGAAGATCGTCGAACCGGCTTTCCAGATTCCGCTGTTTGACGCCACCGGCCTGCGCCGCTCGCGCGCGCCGGCCGACTTTGGCCGCCTTCTCGGCTTTACCTATGACGCCGCGACCACCGAGACCTACTGGGTCGACGGCAAGATGGCGTCCATCGCCAAGGGCCTGCGCAAGGCGTTCGGCATCAACACCAACACCGTCAACTGGGTCGATATCGCCACCGGCGAGAAGACCCGCTTCAAGGTCGCCGACGGCGCCGATGTCGAGATGACCAGCTGGTCCGACGACATGAAGTACGTCATCGTCGTCAAGTCCGGCTCAAACCAGCCGCCGGAGTACTATCTGCTGACCGACGGAACCAAGGTCACCTTGCTGGGCAAGTCCCGCCCGTGGCTGGACACCAGCACCCTGGGCGACACCACCCTGGTGCAGTATCCGGCCCGCGACGGCCTGATGGTGCCGGGCTTCCTGACCAAGCCCAAGGCCTCGATCTACGGCCCGGGCCCCTACCCGACCATCATCCTGCCCCACGGCGGCCCCTGGTCGCGTGACGACATGGGCTGGGATTTCAGCGGCTGGGTGCAGTACTTCGCCGCCCGCGGCTATGTGGTGCTGCAGCCGCAGTATCGCGGTTCGGAAGGCTGGGGCCAGAAGCTGTGGCGCGCCGGCGACTCCGAATGGGGTCAAAAGATGCAGGACGACATGGACGACGGCGCCAAGTGGCTGATCGAACAGAAGATCGCCGCGCCTGACCGGATCGCCATGCACGGCTACAGCTATGGCGGCTACGCGGCCATGGCCGCCTCGGTGCGCCCCAACGGCATCTACCAGTGCTCGGTGGCCGGCGCCGGCGTGGCGGAGCTGGAAAGCTTCCGCGAGCGCAACAACCAGAACCGCATCCAGCGGGAATTCCAGCGTCCGACCGTCAATGGTCTGGAGCCGCTGGATCACGCCGGGGAGATCAAGATCCCGATCTTCCTCTACCACGGCGACCGCGACACCAACGTGCCGATCGAGCAATCGGAACGCTTCGTCGCCGCGGCCCAGAAGTCCGGCCAGCCAGTCAAGTTCCTCAAGCTGAAGGACATGGGCCACAGCGGAAACACCTGGATGTCCGGCCAGATCGCCGAGGTGCTGACCGCGGTGGACAACTATCTGCGGACCGAATGCGGGCCTGGCGGCCTCTAGGCTCCAGTCCATTGAAGACCTGAAAGGGCGGGGAGCAATCCCCGCCCTTTTTTCTTGGCTGTGGCGGCTTCCTGACCGTCACATGGCGGAGGCGGAGGCGGATTGGCGGCAGACCCGCCGGCTCAATTGGCCCTCCGAGCGAGAGCCGTGAGTCGACGCGCCATCACGGTCCTCTGGCGGATCGCAGAAGCGCGCTGAGCGCTGCACCCCACGTTGCCAGCCCTCAAACTGCGCCTGGCGGCCGCCTCACTCGCGGCTCCGATCCAGGTCCGCCGTCGCTGCCAGCCGTCCAGCCTGGATGGCGCGCGGCCGTGCCCCAGACGTCGGGGGCAGGATGGAATGAAAAGACGCTGTCGCGATGTGGAGAGATCGGCCCGAAATACGGTGGCCGGGCCCGCACCCGACAGCCCGTCGTTCCGCCCCCTCCCCTTCGGCCAGGATGACCGAGGGACGCCCGGCGGCCCGCGGCGGGAACGGAGGGCGGGTCCGTGACAGGCGAGGACGGTTCGAAAGGAGCTGACCAGGACCTCGCGCGGCGCGGTCAGATCAAGCATGGCGCGGCGCCGGAGCAGCGCCCAAACGAAAGGCGGCGGGCCAATGGCCCGCCGCCTCCGTAGTCTTCTTCAACCTTGAAGGACTTAGAAGTCCAGGGTGAAGCCCATGAAGACGTAACGACCGAAGGAGTCGTAGGTCTGCGGGTAGGTGTTGCCGTTGCCGGTGGTGCCGACGCTGGTCGAGAGCTGGGGATCGTTGTCCAGCACGTTGTTCACGCCGATCCGGAACTTGGCCGTGTCGGTGGCCTTCCAGGAAGCGTAGAGGTCGAAGTAGTTCTCGGCGTCGAACTTGCCGTCGATGCGGGTGCCCGCGCCGCCGTCGATTTCGACTTCACCGATGTAGCGCCAGGTCATGGCGACATCGACGTTCCACGGGGTGGTCCAGCCAACCCGGGCGCGGTGGCGCCATTCGGGCTTCGGCGTGCCGCAACGCAGGGCGAACTTGCCGACGCAGTCGAAGGGCGCGATGCCTTCACCCGGATCGGTGACCAGCTCGTCCAGCAGGGTGCCGACGAAGTTCAGGCTGATGTCGCCCATTTCGCCGATGCCGAAGCCGTAGTTGGCGACGAAGTCGTAACCGGAGGTCTTCAGGCCACCGATGTTGACGTTGAAGTCATCGATGAAGCCGCCGTTGGTCCAGAAGTTGCCCAGCGCGTTCCGGTGAATACGGGCGCAAGCCGAAGCCAGGTTGTCGTTGTAGCAAGCGTTCAGGGTGTTGTCGGCGCCAACGGTCGAGACCAGGTCTTGCACTTCAATGTTGAAGTAGTCGACCGAGACGTTCAGGCCCGGGACGAAGCTCGGGGTGAACACCACACCAAGGGTGTAGGTCTTGGCGGTTTCCGGAGCCAGGTTCGGGTTGCCGCCACCGAAGAAGTTGTACTGACCGGCCGGGCTGTCGAGGGCCGCGGAGCCGTACTGGGCCGCAGTCACGCCGGTCGCCTGGCACTGGGCCAGGGTCGCGGTCTTGGCCGGACCACAGGGATCTTCATCGATGTCGAACAGGCCAAGGCCCTGGGCCTGGAACAGTTCGATGACGTTCGGCGCACGAACGGCCTGCTGGTAGCTGGCGCGGATACGCAGATCGTCAGTCGGGGCCCAGTCACCACCGATCTTGTAGGTGTCGGTGTTCTGGCCCGAACCGTAGTCGGAGAAGCGATAGGCGACTTCCAGCGACAGGAGCTTGGCGCCCGGCATGTCTTCGACGAGCGGCATGCGGCCTTCAAAGAACAGGTCGTAGACTTCCGTCACACCGGCGAGGCCGATGGTCGGGCCGCCCTGACCGGCGAGGTCGCCGGTGGCGAAAGCGTTGTCGGTGGTGGATTCAAGGGCGTCACGGCGATATTCGGCGCCGAACGCAACCTGGAAGCCGCTGGTCGACCAGGGGGTCTTGAGGCCGTAGCCCGTCAGGTCGCCGGCCACCGAGGCGGTGACGACTTGCTGAATGGTGGCGGCCCGCTGGATGCCAGGCACCTGCAGGTAGTCAAGAGCGGCCGAGTCGACGTTGCCGATGGTGAAGATATCCCACGGCACGCAGTTCGGATCGGTGCCGTTCACAACCGAGCGGCAGGTGGGCACGCCACCGACGCTGACAACGTCCAGGGCCCGGTTCAGGCGGGTGACCGAGAAGTCGTTCTGGTAGGTGCGCGACAGCTGCACGCGGCTGTACTGGCCGGCGACGTCGTAGGACCAGGCGTCGTTCAGCTGGCCGCGAGCGCCGATGACGCCACGGTAGGACTGGTAACGCAGGTCGTCCTGTCGGCCACCGCCTTCAACGTTACGACGGCCGATGTAGAGGTCGGTCGTGTTGTCAGCGGCGATGTCGGCAGCCGAGCAGCCGATGGCTGCGGACTGCTGAGCCGAGAGCAGCGGGTTGCCACAGTTGATGGTGCCGGTGCTGAAGAAGTCGCCCGACGGCGCGATCTGGGCGACGGTCGAGTAGTCGGTGAACATCAGTTGAGTGAAGACCTCAACCTTGTCGTTCACTTCGTACCGGCCGACGGCGCCGAGCGAGTAACGCTCGTCAGGACGCTGGTAGTAGTTGACCGGACCATAGTTGTACTGGTCGGTGCCGGCGTTCCAGGCCCGGAAGGTGTTGCCGGTCGCGGCATCGATCGAATAATCGAAGGTCGCGAAGTCGGTGAAACGGCCGGGGTAGGAGGTCGAGGAACCGCCGCAGGTGAACTGGTTCGGACGAACCGCCGCCGGGTTGGCGATCGAGCAGGCCGAGTAGTCACGGGCGGCCTGCAGGATGGAGTCGTTGTTCCGGTAGGTGACGTAGGCGGTGATGTTGCCGCGGTCGTCCGGAGCGCTGACACCCATCAGCAGGGAGACTTCCTTGCCGTAGCCGTCGATGACGTTGTCGTCAGGCAGTTGGAACTGCGACGGGTTGGTCAGGGCGCGACGGGTGACTTCCTCGCGGACCTTGCCGACGCCATTGAAGTCGTTGTTGTGCTGGTAGAAGCTGTACTGACCCGAGAGCTGAACGCCTTCGAAGTCCTTCTTCATGATGAAGTTGACGACGCCGGCGATGGCGTCCGAACCGTAAACGGCCGAGGCGCCGCCGGTCAGCACTTCAACCCGCTCGACCAGGGCCGAGGGGATCTGGTTGAGGTCGGCGGCCGGATCGTTCGGCGAGCCGTAAGGCAGGCGGCGACCATCGACCAGCACCAGGGTGCGCACCGAGCCAAGGGCGCGGAGGTCGACGGTGGCGGTGCCGGAGGCGCCGTTGGAGACCGAGGAGTTCTGCGCGGCGAAGGCCTGCGGCAGCTGGTTCACCAGGTCTTCAACGCGGTTCACACCGGTGTTGGTGATGTCGTCAGCGGTAACCTGGGTGACCGGGCTGGTGGTGACGAGGTTGGGCTGCGGAATGCGCGAGCCGGTCACGAAGACGGCGTCGACTTCGCTGTCCTGGGCGAACGCCGGAGCGGCGACCGCAAAGGTGGCGAACGCAGCGCCGCAGATCATCGTGGACGCCAGCAGGCGGCCTCGCGTGGTGTGTTTTCTCAACTTAATCCCTCCGAGCCAGCGCCCCGTCCATTGACGGTGGCGCTCCCCTCAAAAGCGTGAATTCGGGCCTCCCGGACGTTAGAAACGGCCGGTTACCTGCAGGAATAGGCCGCGAGGCAAAGCCGGGTCAACGCTCATTGCCGGATCGTAATGATTACGACGCGAGATTGTCGCATCCGCGCCACAGGACGCCCCCATATGCGCGATTTTCGCCGAAATCGGCTTCCTGACAGGCGAATTGGGCCGGCGCCGCCGACGAACGGCGCCCTGCCCGTGACGCAATCATGGCGCCGCTGTCTTCGAGTTTGGTGGAGTTTGCGACTCAGCGGGCGCCCTTGACGCAAAGCCAGCGCGTGCGGTGCTGGTCGACGATGTTGTCGACCCAGCCGGTGATCTTCGGGTTCACCAGGTTCTTGTTGATATAGAAGTAGATGGGCGAGATCGGCGCGTCGGTCAGCATCATCGTCTCGGCCTGCTGGAGATAGACAGCGCGCTTTTCGGCGTTCGGTTCATTGTCCGCCTTGGCCATCAGCGCATCATAGGCGGGGTTGTCGTAGTCGCCGTAGTTCTGCGGGCCATAGTTGGAGCGCTGGAGATCCAGGAAACTGGTGGGGTCGTTGTAGTCGGCGACCCAGGCCGCGTCGGCGACCTGGAAATTCCGCACCCGATAGTCGGCGTAGGAAATCTGGCCTTCCTGCTGCGCCAGCGTCGCCTCGACCCCGACGAGCTTCCAGTCCGCCTGCAGGGCGGGGGTGAATTGCATGGGGTCGGCCGAATTGCGGTGTTTCAGCTCGAATTTCAGGGGATGGCCCGGCCCGTAGCCGGCCTCCGCCAGCAGGCGGCGCGCCTCCGCCTGACGCTTTTCGAGCGGCCAGGACGCCCAGTAAGGGCCGGGCGAGGGCTTGTAGCTGGCCACGCCGGGCGGAACCATGGTGTTGGCCGGCTCCTGCCCGCCGCGCAGCAGCCCCTTGGTGATGAAGTCGCGGTCGATCGCCATGGTCAGGGCCTGACGCACGCGCACATCGCGGAACGCGGGGACCTTGGTCTTGGGGCCCCGGTTGAACGCGAGGTAGGTGACGCCGAGGTAGGTGTTGGTGCGCACATAGCCCGGCATGGCCTTGCGCAGCCGGGCGATGCGGTTGGACTGGATGTCGGTGTTGGCGTCCAGTTCGCCGCGGGCCACCCGCCGCTCGGCGGAGATGGCGTCGGTGGTCGGGTAGAAGCGCACCTCGTCGACACAAACCTTGTCGGCCTCGAAGAAGGTCGGGTTCTTCACGATGTGGACGTTGTCTCCCAGCTTCCAGGAGACCAGCTTGTAGGGCCCGTTCCCGACCAGCTTTCCCGGCTGGACCCAGGAGTCGCCGTACTTCCTCACCACATGCTCGGGCACCGGATAGAGGACGTGGTGGCCGGTCAGTTCCGGCAGATAGGGCGCCGGATGGGTCAGTTTGATCTCCAGGGTGCGGTCATCGATGGCGCGCACGCCAAGAGCTTCCAACGGCGCCTTGCCGTTGTTCACCGCCTCGGCGTTCTGGATCAGGAACAGGATGGAGGCGTATTCCGACGCCGTCTTGGGGTCGAGCACCCGGCGCAGCGAGAAGACAAAGTCTCCCGCGGTCACTGGCACGCCATCCGACCAGAGCGCCTTGCGCAGATGGAATGTCCAGGTCAGGCCGTCTGGAGTGACTTCCCAGCTCTCCGCCATGCCGGGAATCTTGCTGCCGTCGGCCGCTGACTGGGTCAGGCCCATGAACAGATCGCTCTGGATGCGATCTTCCCAGGTGCCGGTCGACCTGTGGGGGTCGAGGGTGGCCGGATCGTTGGTGTTGCCGATGGTCAGGCAGATCTTGCCATCCGGACAGGGCGGCCGGGACACCGGCTGTTCGCCACAGGCGGCGAGGCCCGCCAGACCTAGAATGGCCACGGTCGTCAGGAAGAGATTGCGGATCACGCGCGGGGAGCTTTCAATGACGGCAGGATTTGAGTTGGAGACGGTCATGACGCTACGCCCCGCAGGGTTGGGAATTGGACTGGCAGCTGCCGGTCTGGTGGTTGCTCTGGCCGGGTCGGCGGCCGCCCAGACAAAGATGGAACGGGCCGGCGCCCTGAAGGCGGTCGTCGACTGCCGCGCGATCGCCGATCCGACCCAGCGGCTGGCTTGTTACGACGCCGCCACCGCCGCGCTCGACGCCGCAGAGGCCAAGGGCGATGTGGTGGTTGTCGACCGCGCCCAGGTCCAGGAGGCCCGCAAGGCCGCCTTCGGCTTCAACTTCCGCATGCCCTCCTTCCTCACCCAGGGCGAGGAGCCCGAGGCCCTCAAGAAGATCGACTCGACCGTCGGATCGGCGCGTCAGGACGCTCGCGGAAAATGGACGGTGATTCTGGAGGACGGCGCCGTCTGGACCCAGATCGACACCGAGAAGTTCCGCCGGCCGCCGAGCGCCGGGGACAAGGTGGAGATCCGCGCCGCCAGCCTGGGAAGCTTCTTCCTCAAGGTTGAAAGCCTCGGGACCATCCGCGCCAAACGTCAGAACTGAGGCCATCAGCGATCCTTCGGGTCGATCGCGTCGCGAAGCCCGTCGCCGATGAAGTTGAAGGCCATCAGGGTCACGACCATCGTCACCGACGGGAAGATCAGCAGCCAGGGCGCCATTTCCATGTCCTGGGCGCCGCCGGCGATCAGGGTGCCAAGCGAGGCCATCGGGGCCTGGACGCCAAGGCCGAGGAAGCTGAGGAAGCTCTCGGCGATGATGATCGCCGGGATGGTCAGGGTCACATAGACCACCACCGGTCCCAGAAGATTGGGCACGATGTGGCGGAAGATGATGGCCGCCGGCCGCAGCCCCGCCGCCCGCGCCGCCTCGATGAATTCCTTCTGCTTCAGGCTGAGGGTCTGGCCGCGAACGATACGGGCCATGGTCAGCCATTCCACCGCGCCGATGGCCAGGAAGATCAGGAAGATGTTCTTGCCGAACACCACCGTCAGCAGGATCACGAAGAAGATGAAGGGCAGGCTGTAGAGGGTGTCGACGACGCGCATCATCACCTCGTCGACCTTGCCGCCGATGTAGCCGGCGGTGGCTCCCCAGGCGACGCCGATGATCAGCGACACCGCGGCCGCGACCACGCCGATGCCAAGAGACACCCCAAGGCCGGCGAACAGCCGCGCCAGCAGGTCGCGGCCAAGGGAATCGGCGCCGATCAGGTGACCGCGAACGCCCGGCTCGGCCCAGACATCGGTCTTGGTCACGGTGTCGTAGGCGAAGGGGACCAGCAGCGGGCCCAGCAACGACAACAGCAGCATGAGGCCCAGGACGATCATGCCGGCCACGGCCGCCTTGTTGCGCAGCAGCCGACGGCGGGCGTCGTCCCACAGGGACCGGCCCTTGACCGCCCGTTCGAGAAGTTCGGCCCGCTCGGGCGAGCCGGGGATCATCGCCGACACGCTCATGACAGCCTCACGCGGGGATCAAGCGCCGCATAGATCATGTCGGCGAGCAGATTCAGAACCAGGATCAGGGCGGCGTAGAAGATCACCATGCCCATCACCACCGTGTAGTCGCGCTGCAGCGCGCTGATGACGAAGAACTTTCCAAGGCCGGGCAGATTGAAGATCTTCTCGACCACCAGCGAGCCGGTCAGCAGGCCGGCGCAGGCCGGGCCCAGATAGCTGACCAGGGGCAGGATGGCGGCGCGAAGGGCATGCTTGCGGACAATCAGCCATTCCGGAAGGCCCTTGGCCCGGGCGGTGCGCACATAGTTGGAGCGCAGCACCTCGATCATGCCGGCCCGCACCAGGCGCGAAATGATGGCGATCTGCGGCAGGGCCAGCACCGTCACCGGCAGGATCATGTTCTTGAGACTTGGAAACTCCAGAGCCCCGACCTTTGTCCACCCCCAGCCGGCGATCGGCAACCAGCCCAGGATCGAGCCGAACAGCAGAACCAGCAGCGGGGCGGTGACGAAGGTCGGGATACAGACCCCGAGGATGGCGATGCCCATGGTTGCGTAGTCGATTGACCGGTTCTGTCGCAGGGCCGCCAGCACGCCGAGACAGACGCCGACGATCGAGGCCAGCAGGATCGCCGACAGGCCGAGCCAAAGGCTGACCTTGTAGTTCTCGCCCAGGATCGAGAGCACCGACTTGTCCCGATATTTCAGCGACGGGCCGAAGTCCCCGCGCACCGCATCGGCGAGATAGCGGCCGTACTGTTCGTAGAGCGGCCGGTCGAAACCGTACTTGGCCTCGACCACCTTCTGGACCTCGGGGGTCAGCTGGCGCTCGTTGACGAAGGGACTTCCGGGCGCCGCGCGCATCATGAAGAAGGCGAGGGTGACCACCAGAAACAGGGTCGGGATGCCGACCATCAGGCGTCGGAAAAGATAACGAAGCATATCGACCCTGAACTGGCCCGCCGGAAGACGCGGGCGTTGCTACCTGTCGCGTCCGGACCGATGTTGTCAACGAACCGGAGGCCAAACTGCGGCATTGATCCGCCGACCCGCCGATTTTACAGCAGCAAGGCCGGGGGCCGACGCGACGTCGGATTTACCATTAGGCCTGTTTTTGGATGAACGCAGCATGACCGATATCCGCCAGGTGACCGCCAACTATGCCGTTTCTCCCCAGATGGACCCCGGCCAGATGGCCGAGGCCGCCGCGCGCGGGTTCCGGATGGTGATCAACAACCGCCCCGACGGCGAGGCGCCGGGCCAGCCGACCAGCCTGGAGATGGAACAGGCGGTGCGGGCGGCGGGCCTGGATTACGTGCACATTCCCGTCCAGGGCGGGCCGACGCCCGATCAGGTCGAGCAGCAGCGGGCCGCGGTCGCCTCCGCCGACGGACCCGTTCTGGCCTTCTGTCGTTCGGGCACGCGCTCGATCGTCACCTGGAGCATCGGCCAGGCCCTGGCCGGCGCCCAGACACGGCAGGAACTGCTCGATCAGGCGGCGGCGGCGGGATACGACCTGTCCTCGGTGTTGCCGGGCTAGGGGTCATCGGGGGTCGAGAGCCCCTGCCCCTCCAGCCAGGTCCTGAGCGGCTCCAGCCGGGCCCGGTAGTTCTTCCAGCGGCCCGACGCCCGCTGATACAGCGGTTCACGAACCTGCCAGACGCTGGCGGTCTTCACATTGCTGTCGGTCTTGTGAAAGGCCAGGCAGGCCTCGTCCCAGGCCAGGCCACAGAAGGCCAGGAGCGCCTCCGTGGCCGGTCGCGGCGCGCGGACGAAGGCGTCGTACTCGAAGGTGAGGATGTCGTCCGGCCAGAGCGCCTTCCAGTGGGCCATCAAGCGCCGTTCCTGGGCCAGGTAGTGGCCGATGTCGCCGAGGTCGAGGGCGTAGGCCATGCTCTGGTCCAGGTGGAGGAACCAGACCGACAGGGCGTTATCCAGCGGCGCGCGCACGGTGTGGACGATGCGGGCGTCGGGGAACAGCCGCTTGATCAGCCCGACATGCAGGAAGTTGTCGGGCCGCTTGTCGGTGATCCGGACGGCCTCGGGGAACAGGGCCCGCAGGGCGTCCAGATAGCCGTTCGCCAGACCCGTCAGATCGCCCGGACCGAGATGCGGCAGGGAGGCGGGCCAGGGTGAGAGCCGCCGCACCATGGCCGGCAGAAGGTCCAGCTCGCCGCCGGAGGTTACGTCCGGGTGACTGGCCAGGACCTGTTCGGCCAGGGTGGAGCCCGAGCGGAACATGCCGCAGATGAATATCGGCGGCGGGCGATCCGCGGCGGCCGCGGGCGAAGGGCCGTCCGACAGGGGAAAGGCGGCGATCAGACTGTCGACCAGACGTTCCTGGGCGGCGCGGTCATAGCGGGCCCGGCCCTGGGCGGCCGCCCGGCTGAAATCGTTGGCCTGGCGATAGGCCTCGAACGCCGGATCGAAGGCGCCGGCGCCGTCGAGCAGGCGGCCAAGGGAAAAGGCGAGGCTGGCGCGGTCTTCGGCCGCCAGGCCCGGGCGGACGATGGCCTGGCGCAGGCGTCCGATCATCGGATCGTCGGCCCCGGTCGCCGCCGACAGGCCGGCGGTGCGGGCCAGGGCCTCGGGATGGCCGGGATCCAGGGCGAGAATGCGGGCGTAGGCGTCCAGCGCCGCGGCCTTGCGTCCGCGATCCTCGTGCAGGTTTCCCAGGTTGAGCAGCGCCGGGACGTAGCGCGGATTGAGTTTCAGAGCCGCCGCCAGTTCCCGCTCGGCGTCTTCGGGGCGGCGCAGGTCGTCGGCGTAGATGACCCCGCGATTGAGGTGGACCTCCTCCGGTCCGCTGACCCGGCGGCCCAGCGCCTGCTGATAGGAGGCCAGGGCGGCGTCGAACCGGCCGGCGCGGCGTTGCAGCAGGGCCAGATTGTACCAGCTGTCGGGCAGATCGGGATGGCGGGCCAGCAGCCGCTCATAGGCCGCCTCGGCCTCACGATCACGGCCGGCGCGTCGCAGGGCGGCCGCCTCGCCGAGCAGGGTTTCCAGGGATGAATCCGCCATGGCGGCATTAAGGGGAATTTGGCGGGGGCCTCAAGCGGAGAGCGGCCTCAGGGTCAGCGGCCGTCGAGGGAAACGCGCGCCGCCATGGCCGAAGGTTCCGGCTCGCAGGAAGCCAGGACCAGTTGCGCCGCCATGAGACAGAGGATCGCGAACGCGGCGCGTTGGAGCCGTTTTGAGACAAAAATGAAGGTATCAAGGGCCATCGCGCGAAAACTCCCACTGTTTTGGCGGGTCAGGCGCAACTTTCGGGCCGATCACGCACGCCTCGCGGGCAAGTCGTTTGTGCGTGATGCGAATTAGCCTAATTAACGATCCCGAGGCGCCGCGGGGGCGCGGAGTAGTTCATGGCGGGATCGTTCTGGGGTTCCGATTTCGCTTTTTCGGGCGGGCGGATCAGGGTGCACAAGACGGGGGTGGACATGCCCCTGGACGGCGCCCTCGTGGCCGAAGCCGTGATCTGGTTCATCTATTTCGTGCCGGTGCGGCTGAAGGCGGCCTGGACCGGGATGGTGCGACCCGGCCCGCGCGTCTGGTTCGCGCCGGACCGGCCCCGTCCCTGGTATCTCGTCTGGGCCGCGGCGGCCTGGTCGGGGGCGAGGATCGCCCGCACGCCGGACGAGGCCCAGGCGGCCTTCTATTTCGACGACAGCGCGCGAGGCTCGCCGCCCAACGCCGGTCCGCACCGCCGCTTCAACTGGGGCTGCACGGACGTGACCAAGAGCCATGTGGCCAGGGTGTTCGAGCAGACCTTCGGCTACGCCCTTGCCGTCGATCCGACGACCGCCTCCGGGCCGCTGGTGGAAAAGGGCGAGGACAACGGCGTGCATGACGGCCGCATTGTCCAGGCGCCCTGCCCCGCCCTGCCGGGCAAGACCTATCAGAAGCTGATCGACAACACCGAGGGGGACCTGGTCGCCGACCTGCGCACCCCCTGCGTCGGCGGTCGGCCGGTGACCGTCTTCATCAAGCGGCGACCGACCTCGGTGCGGTTCGGCAACCACAATACGGCCGTCAGCCTGACCACCCCGCAGGCGGTGTTTTCCCCCGAGGAACTGCGGACCATCGAGGCCTTCTGCAAGGCGATGGCGCTGGACTGGGGCGGGCTGGACATCCTGCGGGACAAGGATGGCCGGCTCTATGTGGTAGACGTCAACAAGACCGACATGGGGCCGCCCATCAGCCTGCCGTTGCGCGACAAATTGAGTGCAACACGCTTGCTCGCGACGGCATTCCTCGGTCTTATCAACAGCGAATCCGGGGCGGACGCCGAATGATACCGTTCGTAAGAGAGATCGAGTTCGAGTACGGGGCGTGTGATCGCGTTTCCCCGCTGATCCGCCGCGTGGTCGCCAACAATGCCGGCCCGTTCACCTACAAGGGCACCGGCACCTACATCATCGGCAACGGCGATGTGGCGGTGATCGACCCCGGCCCGGACATGGACGATCATCTGGAGGCCCTGCTGGCGGCGACGGCCGGAGAGCGGATCACCCATATCTTCGTGACCCACAATCACGCCGACCATTCCCCCCTCGCCCGCCCGCTGGCCGAACGGACCGGGGCGACCATCTACGCCTGCGCCAAGGCCGGCGTTCCGACCGAGTCGGAAGTGCGGATGGAGGCGGGGGACGATCGCAGCTTCAGACCCGACGTCGGCCTCTGCGAGGGCGGGCTGTTCAAGGGCGGCGACTGGACCATCGAGGCCATCCCGACCCCCGGCCACACCTCCAACCACCTCTGCTACGCCCTGCTGGAAGAGAACGCCCTGTTCTCCGGCGACCACATCATGGGTTGGTCGACCACGGTGATCAGTCCGCCGGACGGCGACATGGGCGACTATTTCGACAGTCTCGACAAGATCAAGGCGCGGGAGTTCTCGACCCTGTGGCCGACGCATGGACCGCCGGTCACCGACCCCGCGCCGTTCATCCAGGCCTATATCGAACACCGCCGCGCCCGCGAGTCCCAGATCCTGGCCGCCGTCGGCGATGGCCTGTCGCGCATCAAGGTCATGGTGCCGGTGCTCTACAAGGACGTCGATTCCCGGCTGCACCCCGCCGCGGCCCATTCGGTCATGGCCCACATGATCCAGCTGGTGAAGGACGGCCGGGTGCTTTGCGACGGCGCGCCCACCCTCGACAGCGACTATCGCCTGGCCGGCTGATCCCGGCCGCCGGCGCGCCTGGCGGCCGGCGACCGGACGTGGTCAGGACGCCGGGGCCAGAGCCGCGGTCAGCTTGCCGATGCGCTTGCAGTTTGCCCCGATGTCGCTGAGCCCGACCCGGCTGATGGAGCGCATGTCGATCCGCGAGCCGACGCCCTGGGCGCGGACCCGCACCACGATGTCGTCCTTGAAACCGTAGATCAGGCTGGTGGCCGTCGCCTCGAGACGACCGGCGGCGGGGTTGTCGGTGACCAGGATCAGTCCCTGGGCCAGGAGTGCTTCCTTGGCCGCGGCGTAGGCCTGGGCCGGGGGAACCGACAGGATCGCCGGCCGCGCCGCCGGGCAGGTCTCGCTGTTGATGTCGGCGATCGAGCGGCCCGCATAGGCGCCGGCGTCCAGGGGGACGACCGGGTTGGGCTCGACGATATTCGCGTCCGGTCCGCGCGCGGCCATGATCTTCGGCGAGAACAGCAGCGGATCGGACCAGTCGGTGGCGACATCATGGATGCGCGGCGCCTGGCCGCCGAGAACGATCATCCCGGCGAAGGCGGCGATGGTGGCGACGGTGACGCCCATCGCCAGCATGGCCCGACGCCAGTAGTGGCGCCAGCCGCCGAAAGCGGCGACCAGCAGGCCGATGAAGCTGGTCAGGACACTGAGCAGGGCCGCGGCCGGGGCCCAGCCGAGGTTCGGGGCCGGGCCGTTGACCATCACCGAGACGAAGCCGTCGCGCCAGTCCCAGGCGCCCAGGTGCATGCCGGCGGCGCCGACGGCGATGATCGCGACCGGGGCCAGGGCGATCATCAGGGCGAGAGTCAGGTAGTGACCGGCCACGCCGCCCTTGGGCTTGCTCTTGACCCCGCCCGCCGGGACCGGCGTGAAGGCCAGAGGCGAGTCCTCGGTGACCGGCGAAGCCTTGGGAGGCGGGGTGTCGGCCGCCTTGAGGCTGGCGGGAAAGGCCAGGGGCTCGGCCTTGCCGCCCACCGCGCGGGTCTGGACCGGCTCGTCCTTGCCGGGCATGGCGCCCAGCGGGGTCAGGCCCGGCATCCCGGGCAGCGCCTCGGCCACCTCGCCGTCCTCGCCCTTTCCACCCTTGGCGGGTTTGCTGGCGATATGTTCGGTGCGCGGCGGCTCGGCGCCGCCGGGGGCCCAGGCCAGGGGCAGATCGACCGGCGGTTCGCCGTCCTGCGGCGGCTGGGCGGGATCAACGGGTTTGGAGTCCATGGCTTTGGTCTCTGGCGGGGTTTCGGACGCCCGGACGCCTGCCGGGCCAGGCTCCGTCGGCGCGGCGTCCCCGGACGCTTCCTTGTTGAAAACGGCGGCGACGGCGCCGCCGGCCGCCGCGGCGGCGGCCCCGGCGATCAGCGCCTCGGCCAGAGGCGCCTCGGGACGGGTTTCGGCGACCGTCTCGACGCGGGTCTCGGGCTCGGCGGCATGGGCCGGGTCCGGATGAGCCGGTTCGAACTCCGCCTCGGCGATCCGCGGATGTCCGTCGTTGGACTCATCGGCGACGGCCGCCCCGGCGTCGGCGGCCGTCGCGGAGTCAAAAGGGTCGGCGCCCTCCCCGTCCCCGGCATGCGGCGGGGCCTCTTCGGGCTCGGGCGCATGCAGCACGGGATCGGGGTCGGCGCGCATCGCCACGCTGGGCGTCGCCGCGGCGGCGGCGGCCATGGCGGCGGCGATGGGAATCTCGGGCAGCTGGTAGTCGGCGAACCGGGCGCGCAGCACCTTCTTGTCGATCTTGCCGGTGGCGCCCAGCGGGATGTCGTCCACGAAGACCACATCGTCGGGCATCCACCATTTGGCGATCTTGCCCTGCAGGAACTCGATGAATTCCTCCTTGGTGGCCTCGACCCCGGGCTTCAGCTGGACCAGCAGCAGGGGCCGCTCGTCCCACTTGGGATGGGCGATGCCGATGACCGCCGCATTGGCCGCCTTGGGATGGCCCATGGCGATGTTCTCGATGTCGATGGTGCTGATCCACTCGCCACCGGACTTGATCACGTCCTTGGCGCGGTCGGTGATCTGCATGAAGCCTTCGGAATCGATGGTGGCGACATCGCCGGTGTCGAAGAAGCCCTCGGCGTCGAGAATCTGCCCGCCGGCGCCCTTGAAGTATTCCCCGACGACGAACGGCCCCTTGACCATGAGGTGGCCGAAGGTCTGGCCGTCATGCGGCAGCTGGGCGCCGTCATCGTCGACCAGCTTCATCTCGATGCCCAGCGGCGGGCGGCCCTGCTTGAGCTTGTAGGGCATCTGCTCGTCGTAGGAGAGCTTGGCGACCCGGGCGTTGGGCGAGCCCAGCGTTCCGAGCGGCGAGGTTTCGGTCATGCCCCAGGCGTGCAGGACGTCGACGTCGTAGCGTTCCTTGAAGCCGCGAATGATGGCTTCCGGACAGGCCGAGCCGCCGATCACCACCTTGCCTAGGTGCGGCAGCTTGAGGTTCTCTGCGTCGAGGTGGGCCAGCAGCATCTGCCAGACCGTGGGAACCGCCGCCGAGAAGGTCACTTCCTCGGAATCGAGCAGCTCATAGATGGCGGCGCCGTCCATCTTCGGACCCGGCATGACCATCTTGGCGCCGACCGCGGGGCAGGCGAAGGCGGTGCCCCAGGCGTTGGCGTGGAACATCGGCACCACCGGCAGGACGGTATCGACCGCCGACATGCCCAGCACATCGGTCTGCAGGCCGACCAGGGCGTGGATGTAGTTGGAGCGGTGCGAATAGAGCACCCCCTTGGGATCGCCCGTGGTGCCCGAGGTGTAGCAGAGGCCACAGGCGGTGTTCTCGTCGAACCCGCCCCAGGCGCAGAGCTCGGACTGACCGGCGATGGCGTTCTCGTAGCAGTGGGCCCCGCCGAACTTCATTCCGGCCACGCCCTGGATCTTGAAGCCGGGCATGTGGGCCTGATCGGTCATGATCACGACCTGCTCGACGCTCGGACAGCCGGCGAGGATCTGCTCCAGGATCGGCACGAAGGTCAGATCGACGAAGATGACCTTGTCTTCGGCGTGGTTGATGATCCAGGCGATCTGGTCGGGATGCAGGCGCGGATTGAGGGTGTGGCAGACCGCGCCGATGCCCATGATGCCGTACCAGGCTTCCATATGGCGGGCGGTGTTCCAGGCCAGGGTGGCGACCCGGTCGCCAAGCTGGACGCCAAGGCCCAGAAGCAGGTTCGACACCCGCTTGGCCCGGCTGTGAATCTCGGCGTAGGTGATGCGGACGATCGGTCCCTCGACCGAACGCGAGACGACCTCACGGTCGCCGTGCCAGTTCTTCGCGTGGTCCAGGATCTTGTCGACCGTAAGGGCCGAGTCCTGCATTAGGCCGCGCATACTTGATCTTCCCTTGTCGTGGAGCTCCCTGAACCGCCCAAGCTAGTGGTCGCCGCGGGCTTAGGCAAACGGGCGCCTCCTACGGGCGAACCTCGGGATCAGGCTGTTCCAGAATGATACAGACCGGCCGGGGAACGCCGGCCCTGATGGTGGTGAGGTCAAAGCGGTCTCCGGCCGGCCCCGCCAGGGACGGCGAGAGCGCCTCAAGCGACCCGCCCGACCAGCCGGCGACCAGATCGCCTGGGCGCAACCCGGCCCTCGCGGCCGGTCCCAGAGGCTCCAGCATCACGATCCGCCAGGCCGCTCCATCCCGCGCCAGTTCAACGCCGGACCAACCCGGGGTCTCGCCGACCGGATCGACTGCATCAACCTCAGCCGCCAGGACCGGGGCGGCCGTAGCCAAAAGGCCCCCAGCGGCCAGGGTGACGATCATCGCCCGACGCGATCGGTCCATGCGTGGCTTCGGCTCCGGGGGTCTGAAAACCCCACTGTGCGCACAGGAGGCGCATGGTCAACCGCCAACCGGGTCAGGCGTTCAGCCGCCTGACCAGGGCTTCGGCGGCGGGTTCGAAGGCGCCGTCGGAATCCACCCGCCGCCAGGTCATCTCGCCCAGGTCGCGGGTCAACTGGCCATGCAGCACCGCGACATCGGCGTCGGATGCGTCACCGGTGCGATGGTTGATGCGTTGCTCCAGAAGCGGTTGCGGCGCCTCAAGCCACAGACCTTCGAACGGAACGCCGGCGGCGGCGGCGACCCGGGCGGCAGCGGCGCGTTCCTCGGGCTTGAGGAAGACCGCGTCCAGAATCACCGCCCGGCCGGCGGCCAGCAGCGCCCCGGCGTTATCGAACATCTCTCCATAGACCCGCGGGCTGACCTCGGGGGCGTAGGCCTGGGCCGGCAGGCGGTCCAGCGGGCCCAGGCCCCACAGCCGCTTGCGGATCTCGTCGCTGCGCAGGATCACCGCCCCCGGCGCCGCGCCAAGACCCGGCGCGGCGATGCGGGCGAAGGTCGACTTGCCCGAACCGGAGAGACCGCCAACCGCGACAAGGGCCGGCTTGACCGGGGTCAGGTGGGCGATGGCCGCCGACAGATAGGCCCGCGCCGCGTCATCGTCGCCGCCGTGAGCCTGGACATGGCAACGCACGCCGGCGCGCACGGACAGGGCCAGCGGCAGGGCTTCGAGACCCCGCCACAGGCCGCCGGGCAGCCGCCGCGCCCCCTCGTCCAGCCAGGCGGACAGCACCCGGACCGCGGCATCGCGGCGGCGACGGAAGTCAAGGTCCATCAGCAGGAAGGCGACGTCGTAGAGGATGTCGATTTCCGACAGGGTGTCGTTGAACTCGATGCAGTCGAACAGGATCGGCCGGCCATCTTCCAGCAGGATGTTGCCCAGGTGCAGGTCCCCGTGACAGCGGCGCACCCACCCGCCCTCGAGCCGGTCGGACAGCAGGCCCTCCAGCCTGTCGCGCTCGGCGTCGGTGGCGGCGATAAGGGCCTCGACCGGTTCGCGACCCAGACGGGGGGCGAGGTCCTTCAGGAGGGCGGCGTTGGAGCGGATCGTGTAGCTCATTCCGCCGCCCGGCTCGGCCTTGCCGGCGACCGGCGCATCGGCATGGAAGCGGGCGACGGCCCGACCCAGCTGGTCGGCGAGGTCGCCATCGACCGCATAGGGCTGTTCAGCCAGCACCGCATTCTCGTCGAACCGGCGCATCTCCAGCACCGACTCGATGACCTCGCCCTCCCCGTCCAGTTCAAGCCCGCCATCGGCGGTGCGGGTCACGGCTCCCACCCGGCGGTAGATGTCCGGCGCGGCGGCCCGGTTGAAGGCCAGCTCCCGTTCCAGCGCCCAGTGGCGCAAGGCGCGGGTCTCGTAGTTCAGGAAGCCGAAATTGACCGGCCGCTTGACCTTCAGGGCCAGATCGCCGGTCAGATAGACCCGGGCGCAGCTGGTTTCGATGACCCGGTCGGCGCGCGCGCCCAGCCAGGCGGTCACCTCGGCTTCCTGCAGGGCTTCCAGGCGGGCGGTTTCGGCGTTCGCGGCGGACGATATGGTCATCGGGCGTCCATATCACAGGCAATCTTCGCCCGTCCTCTCGCCGTTCCCTTGCGAGGCGAACCCTTTCGCGGCAAGGGAGAGAGATCAACGTTCACTCGAGGGGTCATGGACGCAAAGCCTGAAGGCCGGCGCTCCGAGCGCAAGCGCCGCGACATTCTTCTGGCCGGCCGCGCGGTGTTCCTGCGCGAAGGCTATGCGGGCGCCGGCATGGAGGCGGTCGCGAGGGAGGCGGGCGCCTCGACGGCGACGCTGTACGCCCATTTTCCCAGCAAGTCGGACCTGTTCGCGGCGGTGGTCGAGGACGCCGTGGCCGAGCTGGCCCATGACGTCGAACAGACCCGCGCCGAGGTCGGCGGCGCCCGCGAACGGCTGATGGCCTTCGCCACCGCCTACGCCCGCTTCTACAGCGACCCGGTGTCACGGGCGGTGTTCCGGATGGTCATGGGTGAGCGGCGCCGCGTCACCGACCTTGCGGACTACTTCCGCAGGCGCTCGCGCATGACCCTTGGCGGCAGCGCCATCACCATCATCGGCCAGCTGGTCGAGGAGGGCCTGCTGACCGTCGAAAAGCCGGCCTGGGCCGCCGGCCAGCTTCTGGGCATGATCGAACACACCACCCTGGTCTACGGCCTTGTCGCCGGAGACGAGAAACTGCCCATGCGGCCGCTGGATACGATCTGCGCCGACGCCGTTGAGACCTTCCTGGCCCGCTACGGCGCGGTCGCCGCCTGACGGCGGCGCCTCGGACGCCTCAGGGGAACAACCGCGAGGTCGTCCAGCCGCCGTCCGAGCGGGTGAAGACCAGCCGCTCGTGAAGGCGGAAGGGCCTGTCGCGCCAGAACTCGATGGCCTGGGGCCGGACCCGGAAGCCGGACCAGTGCGGCGGACGGGGCACCTTTCCCAGCCCGAACTTCAGACCCATCTCGGCGACGCGCTTTTCGAGCGCGAACCGGTCGACCATCGGTCGCGACTGGTCCGAGGCCCAGGCGCCCAGCTGACTGTGGCGGGCGCGGGTGGCGTGATAGGCGTCGGCCTCCGCCTCGCTGACCGGTTCGACCGCGCCGCGAACGCGGACCTGCCGACGCAGGCTTTTCCAATGGAACAGCAGGGCCGCCCTGGGATTGGCCGCCAGCTCCCGCCCCTTGGCGCTCTCCAGGTTGGTGTAGAAGGTGAAGCCCTCGGGACTGACATCCTTGAGCAGGACCATCCGCGCGTCGGGCAGGCCGTCGGCGTCGACGGTCGCCAGGGTCATGGCGTTGGCGTCATTGGGCTCGCTGTCCACCGCCGCCTTCAGCCAGGTCTCGAACAGCTGGAACGGATCGGCCTCCGGCAGCAGGGGCAACGGTTCGGCGGCGGCGACCTGGGCGACGTAGTCGTCGGCGCTGGGCGAGGCGGGGATCAGGGGGGCTTTGGCCATGGCGGCTATGTAGACCCGGCGCCCCCGTCCGTCATCCGTCCAGCAGGCTTAACCTCGAATTGACTCTGTGCCCCCACAGTTGCGGCAAAAGAACATGGGGCCATGATGGTGGCGAGGACAGACAGGGAGCGCCGCGAGGCGCTGGCGCGGCTTGGGCTGCGCGCGGAGCCTGACGCGGCCGGGCTGCGGGCGGCCTTTCGCCAGGCCGTCAAGGCGACCCACCCCGACCGACCCGGCGGCGACGCCGAGAGCCTGCGGGCGGTCGTCGCCGCCTATGAGTTGCTCAAGGCCTCGCCCGACGTACAACCGTCGCCGCCATCGGCGATCGCGCCGGCCGCAAGCGCCGAGACCGACACCCTGACCATCACCCCGGCCCTTGCCGCTTCCGGCGGCGAGGTGATGGTCACTCTGGCCGACGGCCGGCGCCTGAAGGTCGGCCTGCCGGCGGGGCTGAGAGCCGGCGACAGGGTGCGGGCGGGCGCCGCGATGCTGACCGTCGCCGTGCGCGGAGAATCTGGCCTGACCCTGCGCGGGGACGACCTCTGGCTGACCACAGACCTGCCGGGCGACACCCCGCATGGCGGACGCCTGGACCTCGACACCCCCGGCGGCCCGCGCGAGATCTGGATCGGCCGCCGGGCCCTGGCGCGGGGCCTGGTGCGGCTGAGCGGTCAGGGCCTGCCCGCCCGGGGACCGCATGCGGCCGGTGATCTGTTCGTGCGTCTGCGCCCGGCCGCCCGGCCCGAGAGCGGCGCCCGCAGCCGCCTCCGCGCCTTTCAGGCCAACTGGACGCCGCAGGCGACGGCCTAGCGGCGCTGCGGCTTGTCCTTGCCGGGCCTTTGGACCGATAACCGGGTTCCCTCTTCGAGCCGCTCTCTCTAAGAGCCAGTCCACCATGTCGCACAACACCTTCGGCCACCTGTTCCGCGTCACCACCTGGGGCGAAAGCCATGGGCCGGCGCTCGGCTGCGTCGTCGATGGCTGCCCTCCCGGGATCGCCCTGGAGGAAGCCGACATCCAGACCTTCCTGGACCAGCGGAAGCCCGGCCAGAGCCGTCATGTCACCCAGAGGCGCGAGAGCGATACGGTGCGGATCCTGTCCGGGGTCTTCGAAGGGGTCACGACCGGGACGCCGATCTCCCTGATGATCGAGAATGAGGACCAGAGGTCGAAGGACTACGGCGAGATCGCCCATGCCTTCCGGCCCGGCCACGCCGACTACAGCTACATCGCCAAATACGGTCGTCGGGACTACCGCGGCGGCGGACGCTCCAGCGCCCGCGAAACCGCCGCCCGGGTCGCCGCCGGGGCTATCGCCCGCAAGGTGATATCCGGGGTGACCGTGCGCGGGGCCCTGGTCCAGGTTGGGCCCCATGCGATCGATGAGTCCCGCTGGGACTGGAACCAGACCGGCCAGAACAGCTTCTGGTCGCCGGACGCCGAGGCGGCGACGCTGTGGGACAGCTATCTGGACACGGTGCGGAAAGCGGGCTCCTCCACCGGCGCCATCGTCCATGTCGAGGCCGAGGGCGTGCCCGCCGGCTGGGGCGCCCCCCTCTATGGCAAGCTCGACGCCGAGCTGGCCGGGGCGCTGATGTCGATCAACGCCGCCAAGGGCGTGGAGATCGGCGCCGGGTTCGCCGCCGCCGCCCTGTCCGGCGAGGAGAACGCCGACGAGATGCGGGCGGGCAATGACGGTCCGATGTTCCTCAGCAACAAGGCCGGGGGGGTTCTGGGCGGGATCAGCACCGGCCAGCCGGTGACCGCCCGCGTCGCCTTCAAGCCCACCTCCTCGATCCTGACCCCGCGCCGCACCCTCAACGAGGCCGGCGAGGAAGTCGAACTGCGCACCAAGGGCCGTCACGACCCCTGCGTCGGGGTGCGGGCCGTGCCGGTGGTCGAGGCGATGACCGCCTGTGTCCTGGCCGACGCCTTCCTGCGTCACCGAGCCCAAGTTGGCTGAAGTCCGCCCCCAGCCGACGATCCTGCCCGGAAAGTGACACACTAGCTGTTGCAATTTATCGATCGCTTCCTATCTGCTTCCTCGATGGCGTCAACAACCCGCCAGATGGAGCTTGCACCATGATCGACCGCCGCCCCTTCGCGCAGCTCGGCCATGCCAACCATGGCTGGCTGAACGCCCGCCACCACTTCTCATTCGCCAACTGGCACGACCCGGCCCGCATGGGCTGGGGCGATCTGCGGGTCTGGAATGACGACGAGATCGCCGCCAAGTCCGGCTTTCCGCCGCATCCGCACGCCGACATGGAAATCATCACCTATGTTCGCACCGGCGCGATCACCCACCAGGACAGCCTGGGCAACACCGGCCGCACGGCGGCGGGCGACGTTCAGGTGATGAGCGCGGGAACGGGCATCCGGCACGCTGAATACAATCTGGAAGACGAGACCACGACGCTGTTCCAGCTGTGGATCCAGCCGCGCACCCGCGGCGGCGAGCCGTCCTGGGGCGCCAAGCCCTTTCCGCGCCACGATCGCTCGGGTCGCTTTGTGCCCCTCGCCAGCGGCCTTGGTGACGACGGGGCCCTGCCGATCCGGGCCGAGGCCCGGGTGCTGGGCGCCACGCTGAAAGCCGGCGAGACCGCCAGCTACAGTCTGGCCGCCGGTCGCCACGCCTATCTGGTCAGCGCGGTCGGAGAGGTTGAGCTCAACGGCGTGCGGCTGGAACCCCGGGACGGAGCCGCGATCCGCGACGAGCCGGCGTTGACTGTGCGGGCAGTCACCGACGCGGAACTCGTTCTGGTTGATTCCCGGTAAATTCTCGCTGCCCGACAAGATGAAAGCCCGTCGCGTTTCGGCGGGCTTTTTTCGTTGACCGCCAAAAGCTTAGCCACGTATCCCTGTGAAATATTACAAGGTTACCAGACCGGGCCCGTCTTGCGATTTGACCTGCTGAAAATCCTTTTGGTCGATGACAATCACCACATGCGGGTGCTGATTGGCGAGATCCTGCGCGCCATCGGAGTGCGGCACGTGTTCGAGGCCAACGACGGCGCCGAGGCCCTGGCCGCGTTGCGTCACCAGTCGATCGACATCGTCATGACCGACCTGGCGATGCAGCCGCTGGACGGCATCGACTTTGTCCGGCTGATCCGGCAGTCGCCCGACAGTCCCAACCAGATGATCCCGATCGTGATGATCACCGGCCACTCGACGCAACGCCGGGTCAGTGAAGCCCGGGACGCGGGGGTCACTGAGTTCCTCGCCAAGCCGGTGACGGCGCGCGGCGTCATCGAGCGGATCACCCAGGTCGTCGACCATCCCCGCGCTTTCATCCGGGCAGGTGACTATTTTGGGCCCGACCGGCGACGCAGGGTCGAACCCGCCTATGACGGCCCATGGCGTCGCGAGGCCGATCAAGGCCGCGACAAGTCCCAAGAAGAGTGAAGTCGGGCCTCAGAGCTGCAGCGCGCAGCTTTCATTGATGGTCGGCCGCGAGATCACCACCCGACAGAGGCCCGGGTAGCCCGGCTTCAGCGCATTGGCGAAGTAGAGGCACAGATGCTCCAGCGTCGGCAGGTCCAGGCCGGGTTTGTCATTGAGCAGCCCGTGGTCGAGTTCGGCCGCGACGGCCTTGAGCGCCGCATCCAGCTCTCCAAGATCGGCAACCCAGCCCATGGGCCCCGAGATCTCGCCGCGCACGGTCGCCTCGACCCGGAACGAATGGCCATGCAGCCGCGTGTAGGGGCTGCCTTCCGGGCCGTTAGGGAAATGATGGGCGGCGTCGAAGGTGGCGGCCTTCGTGATCTCGAAGAGGGGCGATGTCATGTCTGTCGGGGGCTAAGGACGGCGCTGGCGCGACCGGACGGTCAGGCGATGCCGAGGTACTTGTGAGTCTGGACGCTTAAACGCCACCTGGGGTGGGAAAGGCAATAGGCGATGCAGGCCCGGGTCGCCGCCTGCCGGTCAGGGCCATCCAGCGGCTGCAGATAGAAGCGTTCGAAATCGAGGTCCGCGAACCGGGCGGGGTCCACGCCGGCCTGGGGCCAGACAAGCTTCAGCTCCTGTCCCGAGGTCTGGGCGAGGGCGGCGTCGGCCTTGGGGCTGACGCAGATCCAGTCGATGCCCGCCGGCGCCGCCAGGGTGCCGTTGGTCTCCACGGCGATGGAAAAACCGCGCTGGTGCAGGGCGTCGATCAGCCGCGGGTCGAGTTGCAGCAGCGGCTCCCCGCCGGTGCAGACCACCAGCCGGTCGGCGGCGCCGCCATCCCATGCCGCCTCAATGGCGTCGGCCAGGTGTTCGGCGGTTGTGAACCGGCCGCCCCCGGGGCCGTCCATGCCGACAAAATCGGTGTCACAGAAGGTGCAGACCGCCATGGCGCGATCCTGCTCGCGGCCGGACCAGAGGTTACAGCCGGCAAAGCGGCAGAAGACCGCCGGCCGGCCCGCCTGTCCGCCCTCGCCCTGCAGGGTCAGGAAGATCTCCTTGACCGAATAGCTCATGGCGCTCTGCGATCGACGAATGGGTAGGTCATGAAACGGCGGCGGACAGGCTTGGAGGGAGGCGGCGACTGTCCTCTACACCACCGACGCAACCGCACCAAACCGGGATCGGCCGCGACTCAGCCGTCCGGTTTCCCGACGTCGCACCCCGCGAATATTGACAGCTTCGCTCAATAGTCAGTCTTCCCCTACGGAACCTGCCGCAACGTCATTTCTCCTGATCGTGGAAGAAGTCGCGTAATGACCGGAATTCAACGCGATATCCTCGCCACAGTCAGGTGAAAAGCGGTCACCTATCGGCGATCACCTTGTTGTCGGCATTGACAGTTTCCATACGCGCGTATGCAATCTCCTGAAGCTGCGGGGGAGTGTCGCGCGTCCCCGACAGCAATCAAAGACGCGGCATTGAGGAAACACACGGCGTCCGCAGAATGGCCATCAAAGGCCCGCGGCGCTCGGGGAGGGTTAGAATGTCAAAGACTCTGCGCCTGCGGAAGGCGCTCGCTGTCAGCGCTTCCGCCATGGCCATCATGGCCGTCGCCGCGCCCGCTTTCGCCCAGGACACGGGCGGCGGGACCACCGTCGGTGAACTGATCGTCACGGCGCAGAAGCGCGAAGAGGCCATCCAGGATGTGCCGATCGCGGTTTCCGCCTTCAGCCAGGAAGGTCTCGAGAAGCAGAAGATCGACGGCGGCCCGAACCTGGTTCTGGCCATTCCGAACGTCAACTTCTCCAAGTCCCACTTCACCGGCTACAACTTCCAGATCCGCGGCGTCGGCTCCAAGCTGGTCGCCGGTTCGGGCGACGCCGGCACCGGCATCCACCTGAACAACGCGCCTCTGACGGCCAACAACCTGTTCGAAGCTGAATTCTTCGACGTCGAGCGCGTCGAGGTTCTGCGCGGTCCGCAGGGCACCCTGTACGGCCGGAACGCCACCGGCGGCGTGGTCAACCTGATCACCGCCAAGCCGACCGGCAACTTCGAGGCCCTCGGCAAGATCGAGCTGGGCAACTACAATTCGGTCAAGGCCAAGGCCATGATCAACGTGCCGCTCGGCGACATGTTCGCCGCCCGGGTGGCCGGCGTTCTGGTGCAGCGTGACGGCTTCGGCGACAACCTGATCACCAAGAACGACATCGACAACCGGGATCTGTGGGACATCCGCACGACCCTGGCGTTCACGCCGACCGACAATTTCACCGCCTGGTTCCTCTATGATCACTTCGAGGAAAACGACAAGCGTTCACGGATCGGCCGACAGTTCTGCCAGAAGGATCCGGGCCGTGATGCGGGCTTGACCGGCCTCTACTCGGCTGACCCGAACATCGCCCAGATCCAGCACGGCTTCTTCAGCCAGGGCTGTCAGAACGTCTCGCTCTATGATCCGGGCGTTTCCACCGGCACCCTGAACACCCAGGCCACCCTGGGCGGTCTGTTCGCGACCCTGACCGGCCTGCAAACCGGCGACGCCCTGGCCGGCAAGGTGCAGGACTCCGACATTCGCAACATCGAGTCGCCCTTCGACCCGATCTACAAGTCCAACACCGACATCTTCGAGTTCAACGTGCAGTGGGACGTCACCGACGCCCTGCAGGTGACCTCGCTGACGTCCTACAGCGAACTGAGCCTCTACACCCGGCAGGACTACAACCGGGTTGTGCCGTCGACGACGTTCAATGCGACGCCGAATGTCTGTAACTTCTACGCCACCCCCTGCAGCAGCCCGCTGCTCGGCGGTCCGGCTCTGAGCCCCGCGGTCTACGGCGCGGTCTACGGCGCGCTGTTCCCCGGAGGCGTGGTCACCGATCCTCAGGTCGGCACCCAGAACCGCTTCACCACCTTCGACATCTCGGCGGCGGAAACCAAGCAGTTCACCCAGGAACTGCGCCTGCAGTCGGACTTCGACGGCCCGCTGAACTTCAACGTCGGCGCCATCTACCTCGACTTCAAGGCGGACGGCGACTACTACGTGATGTTCAATACCGGCACCGCCAACTACCAGGCGGCCAACTATCTGACGAATGTCGGCAGCGGCGGGGCGGTGCCTTACCCCTGCCCCATCAACAACACCAACTGCGTCTACATCGACCCGAACCAGAACCCGGATCGCAGCGGCCACAACTACTATGACAACTACGGCCCCTACCATCTGAAGTCCCGCGCCCTGTTCGGCGAGGTCTACTGGCAGCTCCTCGACAACTTCAAGATCACCGCCGGCCTGCGCTACACCGACGACAAGAAGCTGGTCGAGAACCACCAGGTGACCCTCGGCAAGAAGGGTAGCGGCATCGGCGATCCGCCGGCCACTGACCCGCGTCCGATCCTGGAAGTGCAGTTCAAGGAAACCACCGGTCGCCTCGGCTTCGACTGGAAGCCCGATCTGGGCTTCACCAACGAGAGCCTGATCTACGGCTTCTACTCGCGGGGCTACAAGGCCGGCGGTCTGAACCCGGCCTGCTCCTCGACGGTGACCTGTCCCCCGGCGTCCTTCGAGCCGGAATTCGTGGACGCCTATGAAGTCGGGATGAAGAACACCCTGCTGGACGGCCGCATGGTCCTGAACCTCACGGGCTTCACCTATGACTACAAGGGCTACCAGGTCTCCAAGATCGTCAACCGGACCTCGATCAACGAAAACATCGACGCCAAGATCTGGGGTCTGGAGTTCGAGAGCCTCTGGGAGCCGGTCGACAACCTGCGCCTGAACGCCAACATCGGCTACCTGCACACCCGCATCGAAAATGGCAGCTCGATCGACGTGTTCGACCGCACCCAGGGCGATCCCAACCTGGTGGTGGTCAAGTCGAGCCAAGCCTCCAACTGCGTGGTTTCCCTGGCGACCGCCCAGACGGCTCTGGCCACCTCTTCGGCCACCACGCCCTTCTTCCTCCTCGGCACCTGCTCGGGCACCTTCGGCCCGGCCAGCGATGGCGTGGCGGTCAACCTGAAGGGCAAGGAACTGCCGAACTCGCCGGAGTTCACCCTCTCCCTCGGCGCCCAGTACACCTGGGAACTGGGTGACTGGGATGCGACCCTGCGGGGCGACTACTACAAGCAGACCGACACCTTCTCGCGGATCTACAACAGCAACGCTGACAAGATCCGGGGTTGGGACAACGTCAACATGACCTTCACGGTGTCCAACCCGAACCTCGGGCTGACCTTCGAAGCGTTCGTGAAGAACCTGACCGATGAAGAAGCGATCACCGATACCTACCTGACCGACGACAGCTCGGGCCTGTATCGGAACGCCTTCTACACCGACCCCCGCACCTTCGGGGTGTCGTTCACCTACGCGTTCGGCCGCTAGAGCCGAGTCAGACTCAAAGTTACTGAGCGGCGGGAACCTCTGGTTCCCGCCGTTTTTCTTTGCCGTTCTGCACGCTTAACCTGTCTGAAAGCGCAAACGTGCATGATCAGGGGCCAGGCCTGCCGTCGCTTGTCGTCGCGCGGGCGTAATGAGACCAGAAGCAGCCCCCATGGCTTCACTTGACCGCCTGATCGACCGTCGCGCGCCCGTCGCCGCCGACAGCACGATTGCGAGCCTTATCGCCGTCTTTCAGGCCGACCCTGACGCCGCCCTGCTGGCGGTCGTCGATGGCAGCCTGCGTCCGGTCGGGTTGATCCGGCGCGAGGCGGTCGAGGCCCTCTCCACCCTGCCCGGCGCCCTGACCGACCACGTTCTCGTTCGCGATGCGATGACAGCGGGGCCGCTTGTCGTCGAAGGCCACGTCCTGGCATCCCAGTTTCGCGAGGACCTCCTTGCAACCGATCCCGCCGCTCTGACACGAGGCTTCGTCGTCACCAGGGACGGCGCCTATCTGGGGGTCGGGGACGCCCTGACCTTGCTGTCCCATCGCAGCGGTCGCGCGCGGGCGAACCGCGAGGCCGGCGCGGCCCTGACCCAGACCCTGGCCGCTGAGGTGGTCCGGCAACTGGAGGGCGCGCAGACCTTTGTCGAAGGCCTTCTTCGCCAGTCGCTTCCGGCCGACAGCCGCAGCTGCGCCAAGGCGCTTGAAGCCTGTTTCGGCGATGTCCAGCGGCTGATGCGCCGCGCGGCCGGGATGCATGCGACCGAGCTTGGTCTTGGCGCCCTGGCCCCCAAGCCCACCATTCTGCGAGACGTCATGGACGGCATTGAGGCTCGGTGGGCCTGTCGCGCCGCCGACGCCGGCGTCACCCTGCTGACCGCCTATGACGGCGCCCCGGACCTTGTCGCCGACATCGACGACAACGCCCTTGCCGAGGTGTTCGACGGCCTGATCGAGCGGGCGCTGGACGCCACCCGGCGCGGCGCGGTCGAGGTGACCCTGTCCGCCCGGCCGGCGCTTGAGGGCCTGACGCTGGAAGGTCGGGTGCGTGACGCGGGCGGCGTCATCGAACCGGCCCGGCTGGCCCACATCTTTGACCCGTTGCAGAGCGGGGCGCCGCTGGCCGTTGGCCTCGGGATGGCCCACGCCGCGAGCCTCGCCGCGGCGATGAACGGCGTCATCCGGGCGGAAGCCAACCCAGGCTCCGGCGCCAGCGTCATCTTCGAGATGATCGCCCCGGAAGCCGCGGAAGCCAGCCCGGCCGAGACCGCCGCCTTCACCTCGGCGACGGCCCATATCCTGATCGTTGACGACAACGCCACCAACCGCATGGTGGCCGAGGCCCTGTGCGAGATGTTCGACTGCACCAGCGAGCAGGTGGTCGACGGCGTCGAGGCGGTCGAGGCGGCGAGCCAGCGCGGGTTCGACCTGATCCTGATGGATATCAAGATGCCGCGCATGGACGGCGTGGCGGCCACGCGCGCCATTCGCGCCCTGCCCGGCGCCGCCGGACAGGTGCCCATCGTGGCCCTCACCGCCAATGCCGATCCCGCCGACGTGCGCGGCTATCTCGAGGCGGGCATGAACGATTGCGTCGAAAAACCGATCAAGGCCGAGCGCCTGCTGACGGTTCTGGACCAGGTTCTGAACGGAACTGAAGAGTCGGCGACCAAATCCGCCGCGGCCTGATCCGGCGGTCGGACCTGGTGGCTGGGGGCCGGTTCGCGCAAAGACAGACATCCAGGGCCCTGCCCTACGCTATAGCCTGCTAGGGTCGGGCGCATTTGTTCCCATTGCGTTCTTGTCTGCGGGCCACGCCTGGCGCTAGGATCGGCGCATGCCTCCGCCCGCCCCCGTCTTCCTGCCCCGCCCGGCCAACGACAACCCCACGCCCGCCCGGCAGCGCCGTCGCACGGTCCAGACCCTGCCGATCGTCGGCCGCATCATCGACGGCGGTGTCGTCGTGCCGCTGAAGCCCTGACCATGCGCCAGCACTATCCGGGCGTCTCCGTCTCCGAGGTCCGCCTGGGGCTTCAGGAGTCGCGCAGCAGGCTGAGGCAGTGGCAACAGAAGGTCCGCCCGCTCAGCCCGGAATACGACGCCATCTCCGCCGCCCGGAAGGCGCTGGACGATGTCGAAACAGCGATCACCGGCAAGCCCCGCCATCCGGCAGACCTGCTCGGTGCCCGCACTCCCTCGTCTTGACCGGTCTCTAGCCGATCGGCGGCCGCCAGCGGCGGGCGGCGTCCTCGCACAGCTGAGCGGCGCTCAGGCGGATCGCCTTCTCGTCCGGCTCCGGGTCGCCCTCGGCCACCCGCTCGCGCAGCGACCGCGCGGCATCGGCCAACGCAGCAGGATCGACCAGGCCCATGGTCTCGATCCAGGCGGTTTCGAGGGCTGCGATGCGGAGTTCGAGCTCGTCCAACGACAATAGACCTTCGACCTAAGCCAACGGACGTCTATCCCGGTATTTTCCGCTTCCGCAGGACCGTCCAGGCAAAATCTTTGGCCAGGGCCTTGGTCACGCCGTGGCGCAGATCAGATATCGCAGTTTGCACTTCTTCGTCAAAACCGTCCGGCAGGACTGGGCCTTGGGCCCTCCCCAGAAATCTCGGAGCAGGAGCCGGCGCCAGCACGACTGCCTCTAGCTTACCCAAGACACTGGAAAGTCCTCCAAGACCAACCTCAATGAGGGACCAATCCGACTTATGCCTCAGTAATCTCGTCAGATTCTGCCCGAGGCGATGTCGCTTTTGCAGTGCGCCGGTGATGCCACTAATTTTGGTCGCAGCCTCGCCTGACATTCTGATCGAGGCGACGAGACCAATCATATCATCCCCCAGGTCCTCAAGGCGGCGGAGCTCCGCATCAATCTCCGATATGGGGAACCTGAGCCGATCTGAAACGAGACCGCCGGCGAAACCAAAGCACACTGACAATATCGGACCGAGAAGGGCTAAACCCAACTTCAGAATGAGATCATCCGGCGTGGGCTGCGGCATCGTCGACATACCCCCAAATTTCGGGGATGTAACTCGGATCACTATCAGAGACGATTTCCACCTTGTCGTGGATCTCTGCAGCTGAAACGCCCAAGCGAACTAACCCCCCGAACGCCTCTTCGAGGAATGACGGCGACAGCCCATTCGCACCGTCCAAGACGACAACGACCCGATCCTCGTCTCGGATTGCTGGCATCAACAGCTCCTCCCGAAAGCGTTCACCGCTATTGGGGCCATGCGATGGCAACCTGCCGAAGGGGAAGCGACTGAATTTGCTAATTTCAATCCTTCGCATTTGGTCAATTAGCCTCGTCGTCACCGACACCATCCGTGCAAACCGCTTCCCACATAATCAATGTTCCGGGAAAGCGAAAGGAGAGTGATTGCTCGCCCTGAAATACATCATCAGTTGATGTCCGTTTGTAGGCGTAGAAGCCATTTCCGCTGAAAATCATGAGGGTGCCTTGGCCAGCGCGATCAATCAGGCGCAGCATACTGTCTAGGCCGCGCCCATGGTGGGTAAGCCCGGTGCTTGACTTCCGTTCCTCGACGACGGCGCGAATGACCTCCTCGTCGCTCGCGACCTGGGCCTCTCTTCCCAACAACCTTCGGAGAAGAGATCTCCTTTGGTCAGCTCCGTCACCGACGATATTCCGTGCGGTCGCCGGAATCCCAACGCCGTGGTCCATATAGAAGAGATACAGTTTCCTATGGTCGCGCGACGCCACGCCGCCACACCACCATCGCCCTGGAATGCAATCGGCAGGGTCCACCAAGTCTGAACGATAGGCATGCATCTGGACGTTCATCAGGGCTTCGTTCAGCGCTCCCAACGTCCGGTTTGTAAATGCTTCACTTTGAAAAACCGGGGTCGCTATGCGCGCGATATCACGGAGTCTGCTTTGCGCGCCCGGGGAACTGGCATCCCCAGAACGGACACGAATTGCGGCAACGGCTCGTGGCTCGCCAGGGCGGACCGGGGCGCCGATCGCGTCGTAGAAGCCCATCGAGCTGAGGACCAGTTGCGCATCCCCAGACATCGGCTCTGACCCCCAGACGCTGCGGGCCTTCAAATACAGGCACCGCTCTACCTCTGCGGTGAGGATCAGGCTGACTACGGGGGATATTTCCGTAACTCTGGAAAGGTCCATAAAGGCGCCGCGCCGCCCCTTAATTGCGGCGTGGCGTACCCGAGCGAGGTAGCCGAGCGTCTGCTCAAGTTCCGAAACACTTGCGAACCCCAGCCTCGGTGGAGCGACCAAGACCCGGTAGTGACGGGTGATCGCCTGCCAGGAAGGGGCGATCCGACTGATGGAAAGTCGCCGCTGCCGACCTCGACGAACCTTGCGGAGGCGATTTTCTTCACGCCGACGGTTTCGCCGAACTATGCGCTGTCGATCAGCTTCAGAAGTGCGCTTCAAAAGGCTACATCCAATTGGTGTGCCTCTCGGATACCCACCCGCAAAGCTGGCATCAACGCAAAACGCCCCAAGGCAAGAGCCAAGGGGCGTTTCTCGATGGATTTTTTCCGCGATCCCTACCCAGGATCCGGCGGTCGCCAGCCGGCGCACCGGCGCCGGGCCTCGCGGTCGGCCTTGAGGTCGGCCCTCGTCAGCTTCCGGCCGGCCAGCAGCAGCTGCACCTTTTCGAACAGGCCCGGCGCCGCGCGGAGCGCCTCGTCGCTGTCGGGATAGGCCGGTAGCGGGCCGGGGTCAGGCTCGCACGGCACGACCACCGGAACCTTGACGATCCGGACCTCGACCTTCGGTTCGACGGCGCCGGTGGTGGCGCAGCTGCCGGCGGTCAGCAGGGGCCAGAGGATGACGGCCGCGATGGCCAGCAGGGTGCGGTTCATTTCAGGCTCTCCTCGATAAGCGCCCGGGCGCTCTGACAGGCGTCAGGGCCCGCGCGAGCGGCCAGGATGGCGGCGGCGGCCTTCTCGGCGCTCTTGCGGGCGCTGGCGGCCTTCTCGGCGGCGGCGCGGGCCTCGGCGGCCAGACGGTCACCCTCGGCCTTCCAGGCAGCAATCTCGCCGTTCTGGCGGTTGATGGCGGCCTCCTGGGTCGCCTCGTTCTCCCGGCACTGGCCGAGGTCGCGAACGGCGGCGGCCAGCAGCTTGCCGTCCCGCGTCGCCTCGACCTTCCACTTGGCCCCGGTGGCGGGGTTGACCTGGTCGGCCTTGGCGTGGCTCAGGCGCGCCGTCTGCACCCCGCCGAAGGCCAGTAGAGCGGCGATGGCCAGCACATACCAGTAGCGGCCAGCGAGGCTGATCAGGGCGGCGGTCACGACACGATCCCCACGATCACCCGCGACCCCGGCCCGCCGGGCTGGCTCAGCACCTGCCGGCGCGGCCCGCCCCGGCCGGCGCGGGGATCGAAGCTGATGTGGACGCAGCGTCCCCGCTCATAGATCAGCTGGTCGAAGTCCAGCTCGTCCGCCTTCTCGGCCAGCAGCCGCGCCGCCGCCAGGTCGCTCAGGACGGCATGGTGGAAGTCCCAGGCCCAGCCTTCGGTGTGGGCGCTACCAGACACCCCGCCCACGGCCTGGTTCAGCGCCGCCCCGCGATAGACGCTGGTGGCGATGATCGCCCGGCCGCCGAGCAGCGCCCGCACCCGCTCCATACCGGCGGCGGAATGCTTCAGGTGGAGCAGGTGCGCCGGCGTCGGGCTGTTGTCGATGCCCAGCCGGTGGGCGGTGTCGGACTTGATCGCCTCGTCCAGGCTGAAGTGTTCGGAAAGCCGCATGGCCATCCTCCTTTGTGATGATGAATGCGAACCCCGTTCGCCCCTCAGCCCCAGCCCCGGGTGATCAGGTCCGTCAGACGGGCGTCGATCTCTCGCGAGACCAGCTTCCACAGCCCCACCGCCGCCACCGCCGCCAGGGTCAGGGCCAGGGCCGTCTCGGTCGCCGTGGGACGCAGCACATCGACGAAGATCAGCCAGCCGCGGATCCCGGCCGCCGCCGCGAGCAGCTCGAAGGCCAGCCGCTCATAGAACGGCGCCGAGGGCCCCCAGCTCAGGGCCGGGTTCTGCAGCAGGGTGCGCAGGATGATCAGGCTGAAGGCGATGAAATAGGCGGCGGCGGTCAGCAGGTTCTGGGGCGCCAGCCCCTCGAGGTTGGGGAAGGCGTCCATTACAGGCTCTCCGATTTGCGCTTCATCCAGCCGGCCAACAGGTTGCCCGCGCCGTCGCGGACGACGGGCAGCGCCTTCCACGCGACCACGCCGATGATGGTCTTGATGCCGCCCAGCGCCTCGGCCCCGCTGACGCCCAGGAAGTGACCGACCAGCGGGCCAATGAACACGCCGGCGATGAAGCCGGCGACCAGGGCCAGAAAGGCCTCGATCGCGGCGGCCGTCAGCATCCCTTTCGGCCAGGGCCGGGGCGCCGCCAGGGTCAGGGCCAGGTGCAGCATCGCCGCCAGCCCGCCCCCGGCCAGAGCGCCCGCCTGGTCGCGCAGGGCCGCCCACCAGGCGGGGTCTCGATAAGGCATGGCGCCCTCCGGATTGTTGAAAGCTGGAAACAGGGTGACCGTCACAAGTGGCTTGCTCAGCGACCGCGCACGCCACTAAACTTAGGTGTGCGGTCGATGATTGATCCACTTATGAGGGCGGCGGCCGTGTTGGCGGTGGCCATCGTCGCAGCCGGTGTCTTTGCCGTGGTGCAATGGTCGCGAGCTCACCGGACCTCATGGACAATCGTGGCGACGCCGGAGTCCTACAGGATGGTCAGGGCGCGGTGCTCGAAGCTGGGGATGACCTATGTCGAGGAGGTCTCCCAGCGGCCCGGCTATGTCGATTTCCGATGTGTCAGACGCCCAGCGTAGCCAGCGCGGCGGTGAGGGTCGGAGCCATATAGTCGTGACCGGCTTGGGTGTTATGCAGGTCGTCGTTCCAGAAGGCGTTGGCGTCGCCGATGCCGCCGTCGTTGTGATAGCCGAGGTCGAGCGCACCGATGTCCGCCAAGGCGTCATATTCGCTGCTGTTGGCGCGCATGATGTCGTTCAGGGCCTGGCGCGCCGTATCCCATCCGGCGATGCCCGCCGCGTTCAGTTCAGTGCAGACGACCAGCTTGGACCCTGTGGCCTTGACGGTCTGCCAGATCGGCAGAACGCTGGCCGTGAAATAGGCCGCCGGGTCGGCGATGACGGTCGCGTTGTTGTTCACGCCGCATGGACCATAGACGACGATGGAGGGCGACCCGCCGGCGGCGGCTTCGGCGATGCGCTGCACGAGACCGCCGGGACCGACCGGCAGTCCGGCCGTCGGATTGTTGGCCGTTAGCATCGCCAGGATATTGGCCGCGCCGTATCCCGACTGGGCGCAGTTGCGGACCAGGGCCTGTTTGGTTCCGCCCTGGAACAGGTTGCCGATGCCCTGAAGGTCGAAATAGCTGTCGCCGGACGGCGCGGCGGCGGCGGTGCGGCTGTCGCCGATGCCGAAGATCCACTCGGGGAACACCGTCGGGGCGACGGCGCCGGTGAAGTTGTAGCGGATCCAGTTGTTGACCTCGATCACCTCGTCCTCGGTGATGTAGCGATTGACGAACCCGTCCGCGACGATGGAGCCGATCAGCTGGGTGGTGTTGGCCGAGCCGCCAAGCAGGAAGTGGCGGATTTCGCGCGGAGTGAAGGAGGCGGTGTTGCCCCATCGGATGATGACGTCGTTGAGATTGCAGGCCCTCTCGCCCGGCTTCACGCGCATCATGATCGTCATGTAGCCCTTGCCCGTGACGACGAAATCCAGGGCGCCGGCCATGGATACAGGCTGGGTGTTCAAGGTTCCGTCGGCGGCGACGCCGATTGACAGGGTGTTCGCCGGTAGAGGCAGGGCGGCGTCGGTCTCGGTGCTGGCGATGACAGCGACGTTGCCGGCGGTCGTCTGCTTGAAAGTGACGAAGTAGGTGTATTCCTCGACCAGCTGGCCATCGCTGCCATCCACCGCCGTGGTCATCTTCGGCCCGGCGATGATCGAATAGCCCCCGGCCCGGGCGGTGCCGTTGTTGGTCACATTGTCCAGCGCGCCGTCGGCGTCATAGAGCAGGCCGCCTGGCAAGGCCGCCCGGCGCCGGATGGCCCAGTCGCGGACGTCGGAAAATGTCGGCGCCAGGGCGACTGTCTTGATCTCGATCTCGTCGACCAGAATGTCGAGCAGGTTGGACCCGTCGCCGCGCAGGGCGACCGTGCTGTAATTGGTCCCATCAGAAGTGAAGGTGAAGGTGAACTGCTGCCACGAGGTGGTGATGGTGATATTCGTCTCGTCGGTCGGCGTCAGGGCGCAGCCGATCCGCGCCGCCTGCGACGAGCCGGTGTTCGACTTGGCCATGAGCCGGGCATAGTAGGTGCCCGCCGGGGGCGTGGTTCCCGGCGCCGTGGTCCCGGCGTTGATCAGGCTGAAGGTCGCGCCGGTGGAGCCATAGAGAACCCGCGCCGCCGTGGTGTTTCCGCCCGGGCCGGTGGCGTAGAACTTGGTGATCGCCGGCGCCGACTGACTTCCCGAGGCGTTGCGGATGTCGCCGGTCGGAAAGCCGAAGATGTTGCCGCCGAAGGCGGTGGGCGAGCCGGTGACGATGTTCGGCACATAGAAGCCGTCGCCCTGGCGCGCGTCGTGAGCGAACAGGAAGTCGGAGGGAAGCGCCGGCTCCGCAATCCGGATGGCTCCGGCCAGGCCGGAGAAGTCGGCGCCCGGGATCTTGATCCGCACCACCGAGCCGACCAGGCCGGTCCGGTGCACATAGTCCTGGGGATCGGCCCAGCCGTTGGCGTCGCAGAAGACCCAGCCTTCCTCATAGCCCGCGAGCGGCGAGAGAGTGTCGATGACGGACAGGGACAGGATGGAGGCGATCTGGGACTCGCCCTCCGCCTCGACCGCCGCCACCGCCTCAGCCTGGGCATCGGCGATGACGTCGGCAGGATCCAGCATCGGAGAGCGGACCCACTGACTTCCACCGTCATCCCACACCCAATAGCCGTTGTTCGCCGTCGTGCTGTCGAGCAGCACCAGAGCCAGCGTCCCGTCGGCCTGGCTGGTGTCCGCGTCCATCAGAGCCTTGGTCGCGTATTTGACCTCTACCGCCCCGGCCAGCTCGGTCGCGACGACAGCGTCCTCGACATTGCCCATCAGCGCGATGATCTCGCTCTTGACCGGCTCATGGACGCCGGTCGCCGGGACCCCGTCGGTGTTGAAGGCGCGCCAGACAGCCGCCGCCGTGTCGCGGATAAGACCCATGACAAAATCCCTACTGACTGAATGGAAAAAGGTGGGCCGCCGCCGCCCATGCGAACGGCGTTCGCATCAATGGCGGGCGGCTCAGACGACGTCGGTGACGAACTCGCGGACCTGCAGCGACCGGTCGTCGATCTCGACCGACTGGTTGGTCGCATTGCGGATATAGACCCGGATGGTATGGGCGCCGGCGCTCAGCGGCGGATCGCCGACCAGGTCCTGCGGATCGCCGACCGGCTCATGGATGGTGATGGTGTGCCTGGTCGTCTCGGCCGTGCCTGTCGCCCAGGTCGCCTTGCGCCGATAGCCGGTTGGCGTGGCCCCGCCGGCATAGGTCGCGTCGATATAGATCAGGGTGTCGAGCGGATCACCCGAGCTGAACTTGATGTCATAGGACAGGATGATCTCGATCGGCCCGCCGCGGGTGATGATCGCCTTTTCGAACAGCAGGTTTCCCGTCGTGTCGCTGTTGGTATAGGTCACCGTCGACGTTGCCCGGGTCGGCCAGCTGTTGGTGAAGTCGCCCGGGGCGGTGTCGGCGGCGCCGATCAGGCCCTGGGGGCTGCGCTGCAGGAACACCTCGCCGATCTCGGCCGCGCCGGACGTGCCGCTGACCGAGATGTAGGGCCGCCCCCACACCTGGTCGGAGTCGGGCGTGATCCAGCCATCGAAATCAACCCAGGTCCCGGCCGCGCCCAGGGCCACCGAATAGAGGGTCGTGTCGGTCCCGGCGCGCGCCGCGTCCTGGGTTTCCAGGCCGATATCGATCGCCGTCACGCCGGTGCTGGTCCGACGCAGTCGCCCCCGGACCCGGATCGGCCTGCCGATCAGACGCTGATTGATCTCCCCTTCGCGGGAGACGTCGCCGGCGTCGATCGACAGCGCGGCAGCGAAGCTTTCGCCGGTCACAGTGACCAGCTCGCCGACATCCCACATCGCGGGGGCCCTTTCCGGTCAGTAGAGGATGGCGTCGAAGGTCGAGGTGGTGACCATCTCGCCCCGCATCGGCGCGGCCGCGAACAGACTGTCGACGCCGGTCAGATCGGGGTCGGCCGGCGCGCCCTCTTCGGTCGGCGGATCCCAGTCATAGGCGGTGGAGTCGGCCCGGCGGATGTCGAACTCGACGGTCAGGGCCCGCATGTCCACGCGCGGGGAGCCGATGATCTCGACGGGAAGGGTCTCGACCGTTCCGTCCGCGCGCTCCCTTTCCAGATTGACCCATCGGCGATTTGGCGCTTCGCCCTCGGCGGGTTCGGAATAGGGAATGTTCAGTCCATACAGCGTCGTCTGAACAACGCCCTGCCCGTCGGCCATGGTGCGCTTCTGGAGGATCTTCGCCAGACGCCGGGCCTGGGAATGGCTGGGGGTCCAGTCGGCCGTGAAATCCGCCGACTTGAGACCCCGCAGGGCGATATCGTCGGCGTCTTCCCAGACCTCACCGGGCACCACCGTCCACTTGTGCTGCGGCGACAGATAGCTGATGACCAGTTGATTGATCGCCTCGTCAGCGCGTTTGAGGCGCCGCCAGCGGAGCGCCTTGATGTGCGCCCTGGGCAGCGTCATCGTCGGCGCCCGCCACTTGCCGACCTGAACGTGAAGCGACCCGCTGCCGCCCTGCATCAGGAAGCCGTCGCAGGTCGCCAGAATGCGCTTTCGGACGTCCGCGACGTCGTTGATGTCATAGTACCAGCCGGCGATCCGGTAGCGGTCCTCATAGGTTCCCGTCGCGACCGTGTAGATCTGATCCTCGCAATCGTCCGCCGCCTGGGTCCAGGAGGCGACCTGGGCCAGCACCTTGCGTTCGAAACGCTCGACGAAATCCTCGCGCTCGACCGGGCCGGCCTCGGTCAGCGCCAGCCACAGGATCGGGTTCCAGCTTTCCTCCCAGGTTGACCAGTCGTCGAGGCGATGGGCGCCGCTGCCGCCCCGGGTGCTGTCCTTGCGCCAGTCGTAGACGGCGCCGACCGGCAGGGTCGACAGCATGGGGTGGCCGTAGGGATAGACCTTGCGAAAGTCGTTCTGTTCGACGGCGGCGCAGACCAGCAGATGGCTGCAAACGCCATCACCCCTGTGCGCCGAGGTCCAGACGCCGGCGCCCAGGTCGCCCAGGGTTTCGGTGTTCCAGGGTCCCTCGCCCGAATAGCTGGTCTCGGTCGCCGCACCCAGGCGGTTGAGGATCCAGACCCCGTTGCCCTTGTACTTGTTCGCCGGACTGCCGGAAAACACCACCCTGTCCGATCCATCGACGGTGACCGGGTCGTCATGCAGCCAGTAGGCGTCGATGCGCAGCACCGGCGCCTGGCAGGTCGCCATCACCTGATAGAGGTTCTTGCGCGCCTCGCGCAGCATCCGGGGGCCGCCCATCCGCGCGCGGTTCAGCAGCCTGCGCCTCGGCGGCTGCGTCTGGTTGAACACCGACGCCCCGGCGCCGCCCTTGGGAATATCGGGGGCCGCCAGCGCCGACGATCCATAGCTGATCAGCGCCTGGGATCCGAAATAGGCCACATTGGCGACCACGGCGGTCACCGCGGCGTTGGATCCCAGATACTGGGCGGCGGTGACGGCGAGGTTGGCGATATACTCAGCCATGACAATGCTCCGGCGCTGTCCAGGCCGCTCTGGCGCGAGCCATGCAGGTCAACATTCCGTCGGCCGTCGCGATGACCCAGCGACCGCCATACCGGACCGCTCCAAACCGCGTCGCGCCGCTGTCGGCCAGGGTGACGACGCCGAAGTCGCCGGATCGGGGCTCCCGCACCCGGATCCAGCCCAACGCGCGCAACCGGCGATCGACGAGCCGGGCCATGCCGCCGGCGGCGGTCAGGATGGCGTTCGCCCCGGCGGCGCTGTCATAGCGCCCGCGCCAGGGCTGGGCGGGATCAACCCCGGTCAGGGCCCGGGCCCAGTCGCAGGGGGCCATCAGGCAGTCCCATTCGCCGTGCGCCCAGGTCCGCAGTTCGGCTCCCGCCACCCAGGCCTCGAGCAGCGCGATCCTCGCCTCCCGGCGGATCACCACCTCGGCCAAGTCACCTCGCTGCCTTCCGCGTAGAGGGGGGTTCGAGAACAGAACAGGTCGCCGGGCGAGCGCGCCTCCTGATCCGCCGGGCTCCAGTAACCCAGCAGGGGCCTGCGTCTGTCCAGGGGACCATAGCCGATCGTGACGGTGACCGTTCTCAGCCCGGCGCGGCGGTCCGTCTCCAGGTCTTCCATTTCCCCTTCGACGACCCACAGCGGCGCGGCGATCGGCTGGTCCCGTTCGTCCAGGAACAGGACCCCCAGATGGCACGCCGCCTGATCGATATCGGCGGCCGAGTCCTCGGCCAGGTCCTGCAGCGCGGCGTCGACGCCGGACATGGTGATCGACAGTCGCCCCGCCTCGCCGTTGAACAGCACGTCGAAGGCCGGCCACTCGGCCAGGCGACCGACGCCCTTGTAGATCGCGCCGTCTTCGGTCTCGATCGTGTCGGCCGACAGGCGAAAATCGCCGACGCCGGACCAGGCCCGGATGATCGGATCAGCCGCGATACGGAGGAACATGGCCGGCTTCACGCCGCCGGCGGACGCGGCCGCGGCCGCCGCTTCGGTAATCCACATGGCGGCCTCTCAGCTCAGCTCGTCGAAGGCTTCAGCGAAGCGAAGGTCGGTCTTTCCTTCCCAGCCCGGCACGATCCACGGCCAGGCCTCGCCGTCCGGATCATTCAGCTTCATCACGCAGCGAGGACGGTTGAAGTCGACTTCCGCCTCGGCGGCCAGGTCCTCCCGGATCGGCGGGCGAATGAAGACGGTGTAGACATCGTCCGTCACCGAATCGACCTTGCCGATCATGTGGATCCGGGGCCCGTGCGTCGGATAGACCAGGGTGAAGACCTCCCCGCCTTGAAGCGGCCCCGCCGTCTCCGGATCCAGATAAAGGTCAATGGTCGTGTCGCGCAGGGACACGTCCGCCGCCAGATGCGCCGCCACGGCGCCGCTGACATATTCGGAACTGTCGGCGAAGGGCGACCCATCCCCGTGCGGCACGCTGCTGAGCGCCGGCGACAGCGGCCAGTCGAGCATCGGCACGATGAAGCGCGTGACGCCGCCAAGAGCCAGCAGCAGCAGGGCCCGGATCGCCCGGAGGGCCTGTTCGTCGCCCAGGTCGATACCGACCAGCTCGGCGACCCACCAGCCGCCGCCGTCCCAGGACGCATCCTGCCCCGGTCCGGTCAGCGTCTGTCCGCCGCTGGTGCTGACGCTGGCCGGACGCCAGCGCAGCTTTTCCACCGGGAAGTTGGTGACCGGAAACTCGTCCACGTCTGATCAGCCTTTCAGAAAGCGGGCGTCCGCCTGTTGCTTGCCGACCGCCGCCCCCGAGTGTTTCAGGGCCTGCTTGATGGCGTCGTCATGGGCGGCCTGGATCACGGCGGCCAGCTGCCGGTCCGAGACATGGCCGGACGGGATCTGCACCTCTGATTTCAGGTAGACATCGACCCGCCTGGGGCCTTGGCCGCCCCCGCCGCCTGCTGCGGCGATGGCGTCCGTCAGCATCCGCTGCGTCGCCTCATAGTCGGCGACATAGCCATTGCCCGACAGCATCGCCAGCTCCGGCCGCCCGTGCTCGCCATAGCCATACCGCCAGCCGCTGCTCATCCCGCCGCCGGCGGCCCGACCCGACGACTGCCCGGACCCGAACAGATAGTTGAACCCGGCGGCGAACATGCCTGACCAGCTGTTGCCGCCGGCGCTGGCGCCGGCGTTGAAGTCGGCGGCGGCCAGGGCCTGCTGGATGCCATTGCTCAGGCCATCAAGCGAGGCCTGATAGAAGCGCTGCTTCATGAAGTCCCAGAAATCACCGTGCAGGGCGGCGTCCAGGCCCTGGGCGGTCGCGTCGCCGACATCCCGGGCCCAGGCGGCCTTCTGTTCGGCGGTCCACAGCCCGCCGTCCTGGCCGATGGTCACGTCGGTCGGCAGCATGGGCGCAATGCCCGCGCCGCTTTCGGCCTTGACGGTGTTGGCCTTGATCCAGTCTTCCTCGATGTCGCGGGCGGTCTTCAGGTTGGCCGCCCGGGCGCGGGCGTCGGCGTCGTCCTGGGCCCGGGCCTGCGCCTCGGCCAGGCTCAGCCCGGCCTTGACATAGCGGTCCCGCTGGGCGGCCAGGAACTGCTCGGAGGCCAGCATCTCGGTCGCCGCGTCATCCCCCCGCGCCCGCGCCACCGCCAGCTGCTGTTCGAGCTCGATGGCCTTCAGGGCGGCGGCCTGTTCCTCCGGCGTCGGGCCGGACTTGGCGCCCGACGGAGTGCCGTTGTGAACGGAACCCGGTTTGGTCTTCGGTTTGGGCGGAGGCTCCCGATCCTTTAGCCGCTTTTCGAGATCATCGATTCGGCCGTCGAGGTCAGTCAGCGCCGACTTAATCGGAACGGCCGTCATTGATGTGTCGCCGGCGTTCATAGCCGACATCTGGACCGCCCGCTCCGCGGATGTGCCGTACGGACCAGCGGTCTTCTTGCCCAGCATTTCGGCAATGCCGAGCCGGTTCCGCTCACCCTTCAACTCGGTCAGCTGCTTTCTCAGCCCCTCGGTCGATTTATGATCCAGATCGCGCCAACTGTCGGCAAGATCCGACATCGCCCGGGCGAGATCGGCCACCAGCCCGACGATTGCGACGATAGCTGGAGCCAGATCAACGAATGCTTGCTTCATCTGCACGTCGATGACCTGTGAGAGGGTATCGAACTGGTCTTGAGCCTCGCCCGCTCGACGGACCAGTTCGTCGTCCATCACCACGCCCAGCCGGTGCGCCTCGTCGCGCAGATGGGCGATGCCACTGGCGCCAAGCCGGATCGCCGGAAGCATGTCAGAAAGGCCGAGCTTGTCAGCGATCGCCGCCTGCTCGGCCTCATCCTTCAGCTGCGAGACCCGTTTGATGACCTCGTCGAATGCGTCTTCCGTCGAGCCGAAGGCCTCCAATCCGGCCTCGTCCATGCCCAGGGCCTCGAACACCTTGACCGAACCCTTGTCCAGCCCGGACCTGGCCTTGCCCAGCGTCACGCGGAACTGCTCCAGCGCACGATCAGCGTCCTCGCTGTCGCTGCCGGTGGACTTCAGGACAAACCGCCATTCCTGCAGGGCGTCGGTCGTAACATTCAGCGCCTTGGCGGTGTTGGTCAGTTCGCCGGCGAAATCCATCGCTTCGCGGGCCTTCTCAATCCCAAAACTCACCGCCTTCATCGCGACCAACGCTCCGGCGGCTGCCACCCCGGCTGGTCCCAGCGCCATCAACGCAGAGCCGGCGCCCTCAGCCACCCCGGCCAAACCCGCAACGCTCTTTCGCGCGGCGCCGGACGCTGCGTTCAACCCCTCGACCGCCGGGGCGGCCGTTTTTGACCCCATCGCGATCTCGGCGAACATCTTTTTGCCGCTGTCGGCGATCTCGTCGAAGCTGCGCTTGGCGGTCGCCTCGCCGTCCACATAGACCCGGACGCCGACGCCCTTCTTTTCACCGGTCATGGCTCAGTTTTCCTTGTCATCAGGTTCGCGACGGGTCTTCCCCGTCCGGTGCAGCGCCCCGAGGGCGGCCGGCTCGAAAGCGTCGAGCAACTCTTCGGTGACCCAGGCCTGGGCCAGGTCGCCTGTGCGCCGCAGCACCGCGGCGCGATCCAGCCGGGTCGGCGTCATCCCGCCGCCCGTCCACACCCCGCCGCCCTTCACCGCCCGCCACACCGCCGCCCCCTCTTCGGTCTGCGGCGCGTGTTTGGTCAGGGGGCAGGGCTTGCCGGCCCGGTCGAGGCCGCCGGTTGCGCAGGCCTCGCCGGTTCGGGCGCAGTTTCGGCACCATTCGGGCCCTCGGGGGTCGTCGGCCGAGCCGCCGCCGAACCATGCTCCGAGAGCCCTTAGGCGTTTCCCTCGCAGACCAGAATCCGCGCCGCCAGGTCGATATGCCCCGTCAATTGCCGCTCGAAGGCCTGGTCCAGCAGCAGGGTCTCCATCGTGATCCGCGCGGCCAGGTCGGCGGGGTCCGCCGGAGAGACGACCCCCGCCACATGCGACAGGCGCGCGGGCAGAGGGGCCGCTTCGCCCGCCTCGCCCACGATCCCGGTCCAGCTGATGACCGCCGCCAGGGCGCACTCGACCGAGGCCAGCCAGGCGGCGAACCCGGCCTGGAAGGCCAGATCGTTCAGGGCGCGGTTCAGGTCGGCGGCCGTCTCGGCCAGATTGTGCCGGGTGATGACGGTCGACAACGCGGCGGTGTCGCGGACGATGTCCGCCGCCCGGGCCGAACAGCGGGCGAAATCGACCGTGCTCAACCGCCGCAGGGTGATCGTGACCCCGCTGTAGGGCGCCGCCAGGGAGACGGTGACCGGGTCGGTCAGGGAGGAGACCCGGATCATGCGTAGGCCGCGACGTTATTGATCACCGTCACCTGGCAGGCCGGCGTGTCGTCGGACTGGTGCGCCGTCCAGGACAGCGCCCGCTCGAACACGCCCGTGCCGATGTCGGCGGGGATCGGGTTCATGTTGGCCTGGGGATGGGCAAAGCGGATCTCGTGACCCGTCGTCACCCCCAGGTATCGCAGCTCGGCCGAAAACTCGTCGCCGGCGTCGGCCAGATCCTCATAGTCCGATCCATGCCCCCGCAAGGTCGCCCGGGCCGAATGCGACGGCGCCTCGCCCGGCCGCAGATAGCTGGCCAGCTTCGAGGCCGAACCGGTCGTCGCATAGAAGTCCGCCTGCAGGTTGCGGTCCCAGGTGAAGCCCCCGCTGGGCAGTTGGTCGGCGGCGACGTCGTCGAACAGGGCCGAGGGGCGAAGGATCGGCGAGGGCGTGGTCACCGCCGTGACCGTGCCGCTCGGCCAGTCGGCGTCCCGGCTGCGATCCAGCGCCATGAAGGTCAGCTGGATATCGAAGTCCTGCGCCTGGTCGCCGCTCCAGTCGGTCGACAGGGCGCCGAGCGAACAGGCCTTGACCCAGGTCACCTTCTCCGAACCCAGCCGGAAGGCGGCGTCGAAATAGATCTCGGTCTTGGCGCCGCTGGACCAGACATGGGTGTAGAGGCCGGTGTCCGGGCCGCTGGTCGTCGGCGCCCCCAGCGCCAGCCTCAGCCAGCGCGGCAGCATCAGGGTGTCGGCGTCGATGGTGACATCCATCGAAAAGCGCTGCAGGCCCTCGCGCGGACGCAGCGGGTCGCGGCTGTTCTGCCGCGCGGCGCCCAGCCTGGGCCGGCGCGGCTTGTCGGTCTGGGGGCTGATGGTCACCCGGTTGAACTCGACGTTGAACCAGGCGGTCGGCGCCGTGTCCTTGTCCGCGCGGATGCCGATGCGGCACTCGGCGTCCGCGCCGTAATAGACGTCATTGGCCATGGAAGACTCCGATCTGGCGAGGGCTTGATGGGGCCGGGCGGCGGAGGGCCGCCCGGGAGGGTCAGGAAATCAGGTCGGACCGACCGGCGATCCGTAGGTCGCGGGCGCTCGCCCGGCGCGCCGAGCCGTCCGCAAGCCGCGCCGTCGCGACCGCCGCCTCGGCGACGACGATGACGCCGGTCTTCAGGTCGACCAGAGGCGTCCGGCGCGGAAGCGACCCGCCGGGGGCCCCATCGCCGTCGCGGTCGAGGTTGGCCATTGAGGCTGCGGAGGGGGAGGCAGCGGAACGGGAGGCGGCGGAGGGGGACGGGCTGCGGGCCATGGCGGTCTCCGGTTCGACTTGAGGGTCAGGGGGCGGTGCGGCCGAGCGGGTCGCCCGAACGCAGCCGGATCACGAAGGTGATCATCTTCTTCAGCCCGTTCGGCGGCAGATCGTCGTCCAGGGCTTCGGTCAGCATCAGCCGCTCGCAGGTCTGGCCAAGGGTCGGGTCGGTTCCCGGCAGCGGCGCCAGGGCGTTGAACACCGCTCCCAGCTGGTCCTCGTGGCTGGCCTCGCCGTCGGCCAGCGGACCGAAGGACGCCAGCTCCAGTCGGCAGCCGCGTTCGACGACATAGCGGCGCACGCCCCCTCCGATCACGTCCCGAACCGGTCTGGTCTCGAGGCGGAACAGCTCGGCGGCGCGGCGCGACTCTGTTTCGTCGCCATCAGGTTCGACAGCGAAAGGCGGATCGATCTGCATGTCGCCGGCGTCGGCGAGAAAGCCCGCGGCGACCAGTCCATCGGCCAGGGCCGCCGCCAGGGCGGCATAGGCGGTCTCGATCGGCGCGGTCATTCAGCGGCTCCATCGTTCGCACCCGGGCCCGTTCGGCTGTCGGTCTCGAAATGCTTGATGAACAGGGCCGACACCCGCGCCCCCGACTCCCGTTCCGCCCGGGCCCGGATCTCGGCGCCGCGCAGCAGGCGCGGGGACCTGGCCTGTTTGACCAGAAAGAAGACGATAATGGTCTGCGGGTCGTGACCCGGAACGCCGCCGCCGCTTCGTCCCGCGCTCTCTCGGGCGTCCGCGACCAGCAGGGAGGGCCCATCCCGGCGATAGACCAGCCTGAGTTTGCCGAACGCCCGCTCGGCCTGGAACAAGGTGGTCTTGCTGCCCTTGTAGCGGCCCCTCGGGATCTGCACCCGCCCGCCCGGCCATACATCTGGGTTCGGGATCAGCAGGAACTTGCCGATCGGCGACCGAATGACGCCTTCGGATTCGAACGCCCTCTGGATCACCGGAAAGCTGGAATAGGCCAGGCCCGCCGGGTTCAGGCCCTTGTTGCGATAGTGGCGGGACTTGACCGTTCGACCCAGGGCCTCGCCGTTGGCCAGGCCCGATCGCTCGATATCCGCGCGCCAGTCGTCGACGATCTGGTCGGTATAGTCGAACACGGCGGCCGCCAGGGCGCGTTCGGTTCGCGCCAGCCCCAGCCCGACCTCCTTGTCGAAATCGCCCTCCAGAGCGACGCGCAGTTGCAGTCCAAGGCCGCCCTTCATCGCCATCCTCCCGCCATGCGAACGCCGTTCGCATCGCTCTTGTCAGGACAGCAGGCCCTGGTCCTCGACCTCGGCCCGCCAGAACCGGCCATCGCCCGGACGGGTCGGCGCCGAGGCGATCTTCCAGCGCCGCCCCTCGCCCTCGACTAGGTCGCCGCGCGCCAGCGCCGCGACCTCGGCCCTGGACAGCCAGGCGACCGGCCTGGTCCGCACCAGCCGGCCCTGCTGCAGCTGGGCTTCTTCCGCCGGCTGCTCGATGCAGACGCCCACCGGATCCAGGTCGTCGCCGACGACCGGGCGGACCGCTCCCGGCGTGAAGACATGGGCGACGATCGCCGCGTCGGCGGCCGCCAGATGGTCGAGGAAGTCCGGCACCGGGCGGTCAGGCCAGCTCGGCCAGCGGCCCCAGCTTCAGGGCCGAGGCGATGGCGCTGTCGCTGGCCTCGCGAACCTTGCCGGCCGACAGCAGTCGATGCAGCCGCCGCTCGGGCACGCTGACCGCGCGGCCGCGGCGAAGCGGGTTTCCGTCCTTGTCCGACAGACGGGACGTCGAGAGGATGACCGTGACCCGGGCCTCGTCGCCGCCGTCAGCCGGCGGACCCCGGCGCGCCTTCTTCGGCTTGGCCTTGTCGGCGGCGGCCTTGTCGGCGGCGGCCTTGTCGGCGGCGGCCTTGTCGGCGGCGGCCGACGCCTCGGGCGCGGTCGAAGCGACCTGCGCCTGAGGCGTCGGCTCGGGCAGCAGCGAGGCTTCAGGGGTCGGGGTGTTCGGGTTCATCTGGGCGCTCCCATCGGGTTTCAAGAGGGATCAGGGTATGTCGGACCGCCCCGCGAGGCGGTCGGAGATACCGCCGCCGCCCGGATCAAGGGCGGCGGCGGATCCGTCACGTTGAATGGCCGATCAGCTGGCGGCCTTGCTTCCGGTGAACAGCACTTCCGGCCGCGTGCAGATGTGCAGGCCGTTGGTCTGGGCCTCGAGGTCGATGTACTTCTCGCCCGTCGGATCCGGCGTCGCCATCGCATAGCGCGGCAGGCCGATGGAGTTGACGGCGCTGAACCAGGGCGCCGGGGCATATCGGCTGATGAACAGGCCGGGCACGCCCATCGGCACGAACCGGCATTCGTCTTCCGGCAGCTCGACATCGCCATAGCCGGGATACAGCTCGAAGGTGACCCCGCCATAGGTGAAGCTGTCGTTGGCGCCGGAGTTGCGCAGGTCGTTGGCGGCCTGCTGGGCCATATAGGTCTCGCGGATCTCCGGGTGGTTGGAGATCAGCTTGAAGAACTCATCACCGCAGGGCGCCCACAGGCTGCTGATGGAGATCGAGTTCTTCAGCGCCTTGCGGATGTTGGTCTTCACATCCTGCAGCTTGCCCCGGATCACGCCGCCATCGGTGCTGGCCCAGGCCGCTTCCAGATCGAGAAACACCGTGTCCGGCTCGGTCACCCCGAACTCGTCGAACAGATCGTAGATGGTCCCGCCGTCGGCATCGAGGATCAGACCCTGGATGGCGCCGAGGCGATGATATTCCTCGGTGTTGTCCAGGGCCAGGTTCATGTTCATCAGCTTTTCGTCGCGGCGCTGCGCCACGCCTTCGAGCTCATTGTCCGACCCGAAGGCCCGGACGTTCTGAATCTCGTCGGCCAGAAGCCGGTCGCGCGCCGGAACATGCGGAATGTTCAGGCTGATGCCCGTCCGCCCGTTCGTGCTCATCGGCGTCGGGTCTCCGCCGCGCGGCTTGGACGGCACGATCGACAGAGTCGAGCCCTTGCGTTCGATGACGACGGAGGTCGTGGTTTCCCCCTTCTCCTCGAACAGGCCCAGTTCGGCCAGTCGTCCGGGCGGGGTTTCGCTGGCATTGATCGCAGCGGTCAGCGCCGTCATGCCGAACAGGTCGCTGTTGAAAACATTGGCGAGGGACATCAGGGGTCTCTTCGTTTCCGGGACGGCCGGCGCTTTGGCGAGCGGTCCCATTCAAGGGTGTTGATGGAGTGGCCCGCGTCAGCTGCGGGCGATGATGCCGATCGTGGCCAGCGCGGCGACGGCGGCGGTCTTCTCGCCGGCGTCGTGGTCGTCCCAGCCGAGCAGAGCCAGTTTCACCTCGGCGTCCCGAGCGATGATCGTCGCTTCCGGAGTTTCGCCGACGCCGGTGGTCACCGCGTCATACAGCAGCCCGGCGACCGTTTCGGTGCCGTCGATCCCTTCGGGGTCGTGGATCTTGTACTGACCGGATGCGGCGGCGGTCGTGACCGTCACGTCGAAGGCCTCGCCGGCGGTCGGATCGGTGCCGGAGTCAGTGATCGTCAGCCCCGACAGGCCGCCGCCGGCATAGGCCGACCCTGCCGTGGCAACGCCGATCACGACGCCGTCGGGATCGGTGTGACGCCACTTCGACGCCGTTCCCGCGCCGCCGACGATGCACTCGAACCGGTGAACCCCGGTCTTGGTGTTCAGGGCGGCCGTCGGCGCGGCGGTGATGGTGGCGCCGGCGGGCGCCGGAGTTCCGGCGGCGCCGGCGGCGGTCTTGGCCCCCTGCGTCACCTTTCCCAGCACCGCGCCGGCGACCAGGGTCTGGCTGGCCGCGATGGTGACAACCTCGCGGGAACGATAGCCGGGGGCTTCGCTCAGGATGAATTCCCCGGCGCGCCGGGCTTCGGTCAGAGTGGTCATGTCAGTCTCTCGCTTCTGGGGCGGCCAGTTGTTTGGCGCGGCGGCCCCGATTTGGGGATTTCAGGCGTTCGGGCTCAGCCGGTCTTGGCTTTGCGCCGGGCGGCGCGGCGGGCATAAACGCCCTTGACGTCGATCCGGACCTCGCCGCTGGGCGGAGTCGGCGTGTCGGCCCCCAGACGCCGGGCGCCGGCCATTTCGGCCGCCAGGCCACCGCCGCGAGGGGCCGAGGCCAGCAGGCCCCGAGCGGTCTCCAGGGTCATGCCCGGGGTGAAGGCCAGCTTGCGGGCCATGGCCTCGCGCCCCTTGGCCTCGGGCAGGTCGAGGATGCTCTCGGCGACCTTGGCGTCGACCGGCGGATCCTGCTCAGGCGAGGGCGGCGCAGCGCCGGCGTCCGGCAGCGCTTCCTCCTCGTCCTCGGGATCCGGCGCGGCCTCTTCGGGATCGGCCGGCATTTCGGCCTCCACACTGGCCAGGGTCTGGGGCTTGACGCCGGCGGCTGTCAGGGCCGCCAGCAACGTGCTGCGTTTCACGGTGTTCTCCTTCGCTGCAGCTGGGGCGGCGATGGCCCCGGGACTCCGGCCGGTCCGGGCCGAAGCAAGCGCTCCGGATCCGGCGGCCGAAACGGTTGATGGCGTGGCGACCAGGTCGCGCAGCGCCATGAAGGCCTCTTCCTCCGAGGCGATTTCATCGATCAGGTTCAGGGCCAGGGCCGACCGGGCGGGATCGTCATGGTCGCCCAGATAGACCCCCGCCTGGGTCGCCAGGGCCGCCTCGGCGGTCACCACCGGACGGCCGGCGACGACGTCGGCGATGAAGTTGCGACCGCACTGGTCGATCTCGGCCTGCAGGTCGGCCTTGGCGGTCGGCGACAACGCCCCCCACCAGGCCCCTTCGGTCTTCTTGTCGCCGAACTGAATGGCGGTGATCTCGATCCCCGCCTCGGCCAGTGCGCCCGACCAGTTTTCATGAACCAGCACCGCGCCGATCGAACCGATCAGCCCGACGTTGGGCGCGAGGATCCGGTCGGCCTGGGCGGCGATCCAGTAGGCCGCCGAGCAGGCCATGTCGGCATAGACCCAGATCGGCTTGCCGCCGGCGGCGGCCCGGTTCTCGCGCATGAACTTGGCCAGCGCCGGCAGGCCCCCGGCCACGACCCCGCCCGGGCTACTCAGCCGCAGAAACGTCGCCCGCACCCGCTCGTCGGCCGCGGCTTCCCGCATCGCCGCCAGCAGGGTGTCATAGCCGTGATAGACCTCGCCGCAGAACTCCTCGCCGCGATCGGTCAGGGCGGTGTCGGCCTGCATCAGAGCCACCCCGTCCTTCAGGCTCCAGCAGAAGCCGACATCGTCCGGCTCCCCGGCCCACAGCGGGGCATAGGCCAGCCGCTCCTGCATCGGCACGGGCGTATAGTCCTCGGCGTCATCCATCGCCTGGGGTTGTCGCGAGCCGGACAGGACGCGAAACAGCGCCGCCAGTCGCCCGGGGCGCTCGAAGGCGCGCGAGTCAACGGCGCGGATCCTCCCGGCCAGCTCCTCGGCGGCGCGGGGGGTCAGCAGCAGGGGCCGTCCCGCGTGGCGGGCGGCCATGGAGGACAGGCGTCCGGACATTGAGAACCTCGGAGAATGGCGATGCGAACGGCGTTCGCATCGAAGGTTGGGCGACGACGCGGCTAGGGCCGGGCGTCGCGCTGGCGGTCTTGTTCGGCGGTCTGGGCCAACGGCGCGCCGCCGGCGGGCCCATGGGTCGCCGTGGTCAACGGCAGGCCCAGCTCTTCCTTCTTGCGCATCTCGCGGGCCGTCTGTTCGAGGCGCTCTTCCCAGTCCCCGCCCTGGTCGGCGCATTCGTCTTCCAGCGTCGAGATATTGGCCTCGATCCGGGCGGCGGCGGCGTCGATTTCCTTGGTCGGGTCGATGTAGCCGCGCGCCGGACCGATCCAGCGCCCGTCGGCATAGGCGTCCGGGGCTTCATGAAAGTCCGGCGCCCCCGGCGGCGGAACCAGCTCGCCGATGTCAAAGGCCTCTTCCAGCCAGGCCACGAAGAAGGGTTGGGCGATCTGGATCCGCAGCAGCTCGCGAAAGCCGAGCGTCTCGTTCCAGGCGATCAGCATGGCCGCCCGCGCTGACGAATAGTTCGTCTGGCTGAAGTCCATGCTCAGCTCTTCATAGGTCACACCCAGGCTGGCCGAAATCAGCCGCAGGATCGACCGCGAGAAGCCTTCGAACCCGGAGGTGTCGCGGGCCGTGGTCTGCATCTGGACCTCGTCGTCCAGACCCAGGACCTGCATCTGCACGCCATCGACCATCACCGGGTTCTCGGCGTAGAAATCCTCGCGTTCCGCGGCGAAGGCGGCGACGTCATCCGACTCGAAGCCTTCCTTGACGGCCGAGGGGCCGGCGTTGGATTTGACGAAGCCCAGGAACAACGCGTTCAGCGCCGCCGCCTCGAGGGTGTGATCGGTGTATTTGCCGAAGGCCCGGAAGGCTTTCAGCGCCTGCACCAGGCGCGTGACGCCCCGGGTCTGGCCGGCCCGCAGCTGATCGAAGGCGTGCAGCACCTGGGGCCGTCCGGCCGGCGTGGCGAACCGGTCCCAGCGGTGCCAGACCATGTTGGCCCGGCCGCCCAGATCCGAGGGATGGCCCTCGCGGATCCAGTAGCCGATCGGAACATCATGGGCGTTGGTTTCCACACCGCCGCGCAGTCGGTCGCTGTCGGGCTTGCCGTTGGGATTGGACAGCCTGTCGGGATCCACCACCCGCAGCCGGGTCTTGTAGAGGGTGGGCTCATCCCCGGCCCACTCGACAAGGCCGACCGCCTCCCCATCCTGAAAGATATGGGCCGCGCTCATTCGCAGCAGCTGGCCGAAGGTCAGCTTGCGCGTGGCGTCCGCCTGAAAGTGAACCCCGGAAGCGTAATACTTCCACTTGCTCTCGATCTGCCGGCCCAGCTCCAGCGCAGCCTCGAAGCTGATCCCCAGGGCGCGGGCGTTCGGCTTGGACGACAGCCGCCAGTGAAAGCCGACCGTGGAATTGATCCGGCGATGCAGCGCGGCGCCGCCGATCGGATCGTTGCGCGAGGTGTCCCGGGCCCGGGCCACCGACATGTCCCGGTCATTCAACCAGTCGGCGTCGGCCGACCGTAGCGACGGCCGCCACTGGCTCATGAAGGTGCCGTGGCGCGAGGCCGCCTGGTGCGGGCGGTTCAGTTCATTGACCGGCGTGCTCGCCTGCGCCCGGGCCCGGCGGACGTCATCGGCGGTGATCGGTCGCCCGTCGGCATAGGTCAGGCTCACTTGCGCCTCCGGGGATACAGCGGCCGCCAGCCGGCGGCGGTGAAGATCTGCGGCGGAGTCGGGCGCGGATCGGCGACATGATCGGCGACCTGGTCGATCCGGCGCGGCAGCGCCGCCAGCAGCTCGGACAGGCTGGGCGCGAACGGCGGCTTGACCGGACCGTCCGACATCAGCGGACCAGGAAGCGGAAGGCGCCGCGTTTGCGTCCGCCGTCCGAGTCGAGCGCCTCCAGGCGATCGATCTCCGCCTTCAGCCGGCGCGTGTCGCCTTGCGCATATTCGACGGTTCGACCGAACGCGGTGACTTTGGCGACCTTCTCGCCGGCGATCAGGGACCGGTAGGCGACCCTCAGACTGACCAGCGCGGCGGCGTCTTCAGTGCTCAGCGCCACGTCGGCCTCCTATCGCTTGGGAAAAAACCGGCGCGGGGCGACCGGCTTGTCAGGTTCGGGCGTGGACGCTCCGGGGGTCGGCGTCTTCGTCGCGGCGGAGGGGCCCGTGCTCGAAGGGACCGCCGCGTTGAAGAGATCAGGCGGGGCCTGGCCCCGCGCCTGGGCGCGTGATTCCCAGTCGATCCGCTCGCCAGGTCGTCCATCCCTGCGGGCGGCGCCGACCCCCAGACTCCAGGCCAGGGCGCGAGCCCCGACCCAGATATCGGTTTCCTCGTTGCGGCCGTCTCCGGCCAGGACCGCCCACCAGCGCTTGATATCGCCGGTCTTGGCGTCCTTTTTCTCGCTCAGCCCCTCGGCGGTGATCTGCCGCGCCCAGGTCTCATCCTCGGCCAGCGACCAGTGACCCCGGCCCTGGACCCGGACCTGATAGCCGGCGTCGATCGACAGCTTCAGCGACCAGGCCAGAAGGCTTTTCAGCTCCCAGGTGCCGGTCGGCCATAGCTTGACCCGGCCCTTGATCCGTCCGTTCTCGACGATCTTCACCACCTTGGCCTTGCCGACGATCGGGATCTTCCACCCGGGCCGCCCATCCATCGCGTAGACCGTCGAGCGGCCGCGGCAGAAGTTGTAGACCTTGGCCGTGCGATAGCCGGTGTCGACGCCAAAGGCCTCGATCTCCAGTTCGCCGCCGCCGGCGTGCGGATAGGTCCGCCGGATCACCTCGTCCAGTTCCAGCCACGGCTCGGTGCTGGAGGTGTCGCCGGAAATGATCCCCCGATCGACCACCCACCACTCTCCGCCCGGACCCCAGGCGATCACCCCCCATTGCAGCCAGCTCCCCTGGACGTCGCAGAAGCCGGTCAGGAGCTCGGCGCCGTCCGGCACGACGGCCTGGTCGTATCCCTCCCGCAGCTTGTGCAGCTCTTCCCAATCGACCGTCTCCACCGCCGGGTCATAGGCGCGTCCGAAGGTCTGCTGCTCGAGCGTCATCAGCTCGGCCGGCTTCTTGGCCTCCATGATGGACAGGGCGATCTTGTCCAGGCTGATCAGCCCGCACATAGCCTGCCAGACGTAGTAGCTGGGCTGACGGCCCTCGACATCGCGGGCCCGCCAGCGCGCCAGTTCCTCCTCGTTCTCGATGAACGCCGGCGGCTGCGGATTGGCCTCGGGATCCTCGGACCGGAAGTCCGGAACCCAGCGATAGCCGTCACCCCGCCAGAACGCCCGGTCGCGGTCCTCGATCACCCCGCCGCAGCCCGGACAGACAAAGTGCGGCGTCATCCCGACGCCGGTGACCAACCCCTCGGGCTCGAAGCGGAAGGATCCGAGGCAGTGGACGCACCGGCCATAGTAGCGCGACCGGGTGCCCTTCTCCTCGGCGTCGGTGACGACGCACTCGCCCTGCTCGCCGGGCGTCGAGACCATCAGCTCCTTTGACCCGACCACCGAATAGGCGTCCTGACGGGCGCGGGCCTGCGGAATCGGCGCGCCCCGGGAGCCAACTTCTTTCGGGGCGTTGGCGACCTCCTCCAGGATCATGTTGCCCGAGGAGATCATCTGCAGCTCGGCGGGCGAACCCAGGTTGAACAGCAGGATGTCGGCGCCGGTGTACAGCCGCTTCTTGCGGGCGTTCGATCCCTCCGAACCCTTGATGCCGACCGGCCGGACTTTCGGCTTCAGCAGCGGGCTGGCGTCCAGCAGCGGCTGGAGCTTGTAGTCGTTGTACTTGATCACCTCGCCGCCGGTCGGCAGGCCGATGGCGAAGGACCGGGGATGGTTGGCGATCGACCAGCAGACCCACAGCTGCCCGATCAGGGACTTTGCCGACTGGGCGCCGCCGCGCACCGTGACGCGTTCGGCCGGATCGTCGGGGTGCAGCCGGTCCAGCGGCTCGCGGATGTACTCTACGCCCTCGAAACTGACTGGCCCCTCGCGCGGCGAGCGGGTCGCGGCGTTGAGGATGACGTGCCCCTCGTCGACCCATTCGCTGATCCGCGACTCCGGGGCCGGAGCATAGTCCAGGGCCACCCGCAGCAGCACCGCCGCGCCGGCGACCGACAGGTCCGCGTCAAACGCCATGGTGTGCTCAAGCCGCCTGGGCCGGTTCCTCGGTCGGTGTCGCGCTCGCCTGAACCGCCAGGTGCGCCGGCAGATGCCGCTTCGCCAGCTCGATCAGCTTTTCCGACGCCTTGGCCTGGGCCGCCTTGCGGATCCGCCGCGCCGCCGCGGCGACTTCCCGCCCGTGGCTGGACGCCAGCGCCGTCTCGCCCCGCTCCAGCTCCGACACCAGCGTCTGCAGGACGCCCGACACCAGGACCATGACCTCGCTATCAGGCACCAGGTGCCCCTCGCGCTCGGCCAGGTCCAATTCGGCCTCGCGGATCTTCAGCCGCTTCAGATGGACGTTGGCCTGGTTCAGCTCCGACGACGCCGGCGCGATCTCGTCCGCCTCGTCGTCATCAACCCGCGACACCCGAGCCGAAGGCCTCGGCTGCAGCACCAGCTGCGGCTCCGGCATATCCCGCGCCGCCTGTTTCTCCCCCACCAGCACGTTCGTCTGCCGATGCCGCGCCAGGGCGTTCAGATCCACGAACCTGAACTTGCCGATCTTTTCCTGCGGCAGGTCCCTGAACCGCGCCAGATATCGCGACACGTTTGACGCATCGATCCGATCACCCGCCCGGCTCAGCGCCTGGGCGGCCTCAGCAACCGTCACCCAGCCTTCCGGCACCGTCTCCCGTGCGCCCATGCGTGCGAAACCCGTGCGTTTGGCCGAACCCGTGCGCGGTTCGTGCTACCGAAATCAAATATCCCCAACCCAAAACCCCGACGCCCAGAATTGCCGTATACGGCGGCCGGGCTGGGAAGGACCCACGAGGGGGCGGGGGGCCGGTCCTGCGGGTGTCAAGCGCGACTGGTTCGCAGATGTCGCTTTTCGGGGCCGATGCGAGCGGCGTTCGCATCAAAAGGGCGCGGGCCGAGGATGGGCCACGGCCCGCGCCAGCCCAGGAAACAGGCCGAGGCCACACCATCAGGCAACGAAAAGCCCGCCTCGGCGAACCGGGCGGGCTGTTTCTTCATGCGTCCCGACTTGGCCATGCACTTCGGTGCAGGCTCCCGCCGGGTCAATGCCTGTGCGCGCCGTCTTGGCTCATGCGGACACTCGAGCCTTGGAGATCGGTACACGCGAATCGCGTCCGCACAACGACACTAGGACCGCGCACCGTTCATCGTCAACGGGCCCGGCATAGACGGCCCGCAGCCAGCCCAGCGCACCGTCCATCTGGACCCGGCAGGGATCACCCTCGTCCAACTGGGCCAGGCGCGCGTCAAGCTCGGCCTCGCTCATCAGCTCGTTCAGCCCCTTCTCCTCGGCTGCTTTCAAGGCCTCGACCTCGCGCGTCGGAACACAGGACGGCGCGCCGCTCGCGGCCGTGCTGATTGCGCCCTTTACGCCATGGGTGGTCAGGATGCTGGGCCATTCCCGCGCCGCGCGGACGAAGACGAACAGATAGCCGGGGAACGCCGGCACCATCGCCAGGGTCGGGGCCAACGACTTACGCCGCCCGCGCCGCTGGATCACGTCGCGAACAGTCTTTCGAACCGTCGGCAGATAGACCTCATGGCCATGCCCCTGCAGGTTCTGCATCGCCCAGGTCTCCCGCTTGGCGTTGACCTGCACAACGTGCCAACGCCCTTCCGGGACCTCTTTTCTCAAAACACTATCCATCTTCAATTCCTTCCCGACCTGGACCACGCCACACTCGCCACCGCCCCACGGACAGACGCACCGCGCCCGCATCGCCGCCCCGCGCAATGCGCGCATCGGCTGGACCCCGTAGAACTGTCCGGACCCTCCGGAATGTCTGTTTTCTTCGCCTTCTCAACGTCTTACGCGCCGGACAGTCATTCGCGCGACAGACAGTCAACCGTCTGTCGCGCCCTTGAACACACCCCGGAACTGTCCGGACTGTCCGTAACTGTCCGTTCGCTCCGCTATCGGTCCCAATTGATGTCCTCCGCCGCGAACGACCCGCCGGGGCTGACCCCGTCGACCGGCGCCCGGTAGTCGTCGCGCAGCCTGGCCCCGCGCCGCACCACGCGGCCCGCCGCGTTCTTTCCGGCTGTCAGGATCTGAAGGTCGCCCATCGCGCGGCCGAACGAGGTCTGGGCCATCGGCCGCTCCACCCCGTTGGCCTCGCACCAGTCCTTGTAGCTGCGGAACAGGGCCGAAGCCTCGGTCCGCGCCTCGGGATCCTGGACCACGCAGTCGGCGAACCATTCGGAAAAAGGGTTCGACCCCCTTCGATAGTCGTCGATCGCCGCCTGCACGGCCTCGGGCGTCTTCAGCCCCTCGTCCATCCAGGCGATGATCCCCTCGACCAGCCAGTCGAGAATCCCCGACCGCTCCGCCCGCAGCTTCTCGGGCAGGTCCAGGTCCATGTTCTCGCGGGCGATCTGGTGCTCGAACAGCACGATGCGGATCCGCCGCCAGATGCCGTCGTCGGTGTCGTTGATCTGCGGCCGGCTGTTGCACTCCAGCACGACCTTGCCGATCGGCGTGAACTCGAAGATCCCTTGGCGCAGCTCGCGCGCCTGAATGGTCCCCCCGCCGGTGAAGGCCTTGATCGTCGCGCTGGCCAGTTTTGACCCGCGCGGCGGCTCGGCCGTGCAGATCAGCCGGCTGTCTCCGGCCAGCCGCGCCAGGTCCGGACTGGCCTCGGCCCCTCGCCGCATCCCGCTGTCGAGGAAGGTCTCGATACCGGCCCCGACGCTGTAGCTGCCAACCACATCGCGGATCGCGTTGACCAGCGTCGATTTGCCGTCGCCGCCCTTGCCCTGCAGGATGGCGAACACCTGTTCCTTGGTCGATCCGGTCAGGCTGTAGCCCATCAGCTTGCGCAGATAGTGCTGCATCTCCTCGGCAGGCTGGCACCAGGCGACGTGAGCGTCCCACAGCCGCCGCGGCGAGCCCGGTTCATAGGCCGCCTCGCAGATGCGGGTGATCCGGTCGGCCGGGTCGTGCCGGTCCTGAAACCGCACGAAGGCCCCGCCGGCGTCGCGGCTGAACTTCAAGGTGCCGTTGGCCACGTTCAGCGCCAGCGGATCGCGGTCGAAGGCCGACAAATCCACCGCCAGATAACTGGCCGCCTGGGCCAACATCGCCGCCGAGGATCCGCTGGAGCCCGAGGTGCGGGCAAAGGTGGTCCAGTCCTTACCCGTTACCCCATTGGCGATCGCGAGGGCCATCTGCGCGACCAGCCCGCTGGCCACCTTGTGCGCCCATCGTCGGGCCGCCTCCTCGCCGCCGGTCAGGTCCCAATAGCGCCCGTTGAAGGCGATCCAGCCCCGGTTGCGCAGGAACAGCAGCGTCGAATGGTCGTGATCGATCACGCCATCGGCGCTGATCTTGCCGCCGACCAGCCGGATCAGGCGCTGGGCGTTGCCCAGGTCGTTCATCGGATAGCCGGCCAGCTCGGCCAGGTCGGGCGCCGTCGCCCCTTCCCTCGCCAGACCTCCGAATGGACCCTCACCGATACTCACGACGTCACCCCGCCCATCTCACAAAACCCGACCCGCCCCGCCGAGGGGGCCATCACCTTCACCGCGCCCGCGCCGGCCGCGCGCCAGCCGGCCTCGGCCAGCGCGCCCCAAAATCGCCAGGCCTCGTCGCCATCGAGCCGCCGGCGCACCGTGCCGCCCATCTGTCGCCGCTGTGGCAGGGGCGGCCCCCGCACGTCCCGCCGCACCGCCAGCCAGACCCGGGCCATGCCGGGCCAGGTCCAGGGCGGCTGCTCCGGATCCGGCAGGGGCGTCTCCGCCTGGCTGCGGCCCCAGCGATCGCCCATCGGCGCCCCGGCCAGGGTCGACAGGCGCGGGGCCACCACGACCGCCATTTCCTCGCCGCCGGCGCGAGCCGCCGACCCCAGCGCCCAGGCGTCATCGATACGGCTGGCTACCAGGATCTGGTCGACGCCGGCCGGCCAGACGAGAATCCCGACCAGGCCGGCGGTCTCTCCCGCCAGTCTCTGGTCGCCGATGCGGTTCTCCAGCAGGGCCCCGCGCACCGCGCCGCCGGGTCCTTCCATCAGGCCCAGCACCGCCGCCGCGCCGGACCAGCGCAGGGCGCTACGGTCCAGGCCATCCGGATCCAGTCCCCGCCGCTCGAACCAGGCCAGGCTGGCCGCGCCGCTCCACACCCCTGCCCGGTTCCAGGCCTCGACGCCGTCCTGTCGCGCCACGGCCCGGGCGATCGGCGACCGGGCCGCCGGCGCCACCCGCAAGGAAGGCCGCCGCGGGGCGGTCTCGTCCGGCCCCCAGGGCCTCGAAGCGGCCCAAGCCAGCGCCCGTTCGACCTGCCGCACCAGCTGCGCCTCGGTCATCGCCGAGGGCACATGCGTCCGGCCGACGCTGATCAGGGTGTCGCGGGCATAGGCCTGGTCGATGTGGCCCGACGCCACCAGCCCGCCGATCTTGCAGGCGGTGCGATACAGGGTGGAATCCCGCGCCCCGACTCGGGCGCCGGCGATGACGCCGCAGGCGGTGTCCAGCACCGCCTCGCCGAACCGGCTGGCCCGGCCATCGCGCCGGGTGGGCGGCGCCACCGGAGTCGCCACGGGCTCGGCCGGCAGCACCAGCTGCGTCAGCCAGTCCGGCGCGGCCGCGAAGCCGACCTCTTCCGGCGCCCGCCCGGGCGTCCAGGCATACTGCCGGCCGCTGGGATGGATCGAGGGCGGCGCGACGATATAGCCGCCGGCGCCCCGCACATCGATCGGCGCGCCGAACAGCCGCGAGCGGTTGCGGATCTCGCGGGCCGCCGGATCCCAGGCGAAACAGACATGCCGGCCCTTCCCCGTCGATTGCTCGGCCGTCGCCGGCAGCGGGCCATGTTGCGCGACCAGCGCCGCCAGCGCCGCCTCAGCCTCCGGCCCATCCAGATCCAGCACCCAGAACCCGGCGGAAGGCCCGGTGGCGATGCCGATGTTCTGCCTGGGCCGCCCTCGCCACCAGCGCGCCACCTGGTCGCGATCGGCCGAGGCCTGTTTGAAGCCACCCTTGGCGACCGGCTCCTTCTCCCGCTCGCGCAGGGGAAAGACGCCGATCCCCCGCGCGGCATAGGCCAGGGCGGCGGTGGCGAGATCCGACGGCCCGCTCATGCCGCCCGCCCCGCGTCCGTCAGCCGCAGGCGGCCGCGACCCTTGCCGGTCGGGTTGTAGAATTCGACCAGCCCCGCGTCGCGCAGCTGGTTCCAGGTCATCCGCATGAAGGGCGCGGTCTCGCCGCCGGCCAGCACCACGCCATGGCGGTCGAACAGCCCGTCGCCGTTGTGCTTGCCCAGCCAGTCGAGGGCGGCCTTGGCGCTTTTGGTCAGCGTCATCCCCGCACCCCGAACAACACCGCGTCGCTGTCCCGCGTCAGCCGGGTCCGCGTCCCCGGCCCGATCGGCACGGTCACCGCCCGGGGCGCGCCCAGCAGCACCGGCTTGACCAAGCCGACGCAGGGCTTGGTCCAGACATGCCAGGCGTAGAAGGCTGCCGAGCTGCCCTCCGGCTCCCAGCGGCCCTTGTGCATCGGCAACCGCTCGGCGAAGGGGGCGAAGACGTCATGGCCGCCGGCGCCGTGCATCAGGTCGAAGCGGCCGGTGGTCTCCAGCCCGGCCACCCGCATCAGGCAGGCGACCCCTCGCCGCGCCTGCGCGAGTCCCGTCTCGATGAACTCGGCCAGCCGGTTGAACGGCGGATTGAAGAAGAACCAGTCGACGGCGCGCGGATAGGCCGTCCCGCCGACGAAATCGAACAGCGGATTGCCGTCATAGGCGTAGAGGTCGCTGCCGATGACCCGCGGGAAATAGTCCGCCAGCCCATGGACCATGTGGCCCGCCCCGCAACAGGGATCGGCCGCCGTCCAGCCGCCCGGATCCAGCGCCTGGACCAGCTCGGCCCCGGCCCGCGCGCCCCAGGGCGGCGTCGGATAGAAGTCGGCGTCATCCACCGGCGACACCCGGTGCGCGCTCATCAGCGCCGCCCGCCGATAAACCGGCGACGGCGCGGGCGGCGGCATGGCCTGTCGGGTCGCGGGCGCGAGGATGCGAACGGCGCTCGCATTCATGACAGCCGCTCCATCCGCTCGAGGGCTTCCAGCGGCGTGCGACCGGCCAGGGCAAACAGGGCGATGTCGATGTCCAGGGTGCTGACGCCGAACTCGACCGCCAGATCCATCAGCGAGAACCGCGCGCCCTTGCGCCGCGACCGGACCTTGAGCCGATCCAGATCCCGCAACGACCACACAGGCAAACCCTCCCGCCACCTCAATGCACGGACTCCCCCACCGAAAGCACGCGCCCGCTATCCAGCGCCCGCTGCAGGTCGCCGGCGTCCACGTCGAACAGGGCGGCGATTTCCTCGACCGGCCAGTGGGCGCGGTGGAACCAGGTCGCGTAGCGCAGCCGCGCCCCCGTTATCGGTTTCAGCGTCTCAACCCCGGCCCGCTCGCCGACGCGCGACAGCGCCGGCGCGCCGCGCCCGCGCCACGGGCGGGGCGGCTTGTCGATGGTCGGAACGATGGCCGGCGCGCCGGGCGGCTTGAGGCCCAGCAGCCGCATCCTCGACCGCACCGAGTTCTCGCTGCGTCCGGTCGCGCGAGCGGTCCGTCCCACCGGGTCGGGCCGCCCGTCGCTCAGGGCGCGGCGCAGCAGCGCGTCCTCAGCCGACGACCAGTGAATGAGTTTGTTCGGGACCTGCCCGGCGTCCCAGCTCATTTCTGGGCGGCCTTTCGCCGGCTCTTTGGAAGGCGCCGATAGGTCACCACGACCAGGGCGCGCCAGATCTGGGTTCGGTGCGCCGTCGCGGTCAGGGCCGCGTCGCGCTCCAGCAGCTCCCGATCCTTGCCGATCATCGCCGCCAGGGCCTCGACCCCGACCTCGCCGGCATACTCGGCGCCATTGATCAGCTCGTCGGCGGCCTTGATCCAGTCGGCGGACACCGGCGCGCACCCGGCCTCGACCAGCACCTTCAGCACCGCCGCCGCCTTGTCCGGACCCCGACGCTTGACCAGGGCCCCGATCGCCGCGATGGCGACGGTCTGCCCGGGCCGGAAGCCGTCCGAGGGATTGGTTTTCAGGATCACGACCCCCGCGACCCGGCAGGCCTCCTCGATCGCCGCCGCCGCGCCGTCGCCGCTGATCGCGGCAGCGTGGTGCACCTGCATCGGCGTCAGGTTCAGGCGCTCGCGGTTATGGCCGACGAACGCCGCCGCCCGGGCCTCCCGCGTCGCGGCCTCGACGACCATCACCAGGATATCGCCGATGCCCGGATGACAGGCCGCCGCGATCGCCGTGTGCTGGCCGTCGATCACCTCGAGGCCGAGCACCGTCGGGGCGACCACCGGCGGCTTGTACTTGCGCCAGTCCCACCCCCCGACGATCCGCCGGATCAGCTTGACCGACCGGTTGGACAGCCCGCGCTGATAGCTCTCGTCCACCAGCAGCTTCTTGGGGTCGACCAGGGCGAACTTCGGCGGCTGGCCGGCGGGGACGCCCGGCGTCAGCTGGGGCGTTGGAATGGCCGAGATCTGTCGCCGTCCGGGCGCGGACTTGACCGGCGGCAGCGCGACCGCCGCCATGCCGCCGCCGGCGAAGCCGCCCTCGCGCGCCGCCAACACCGCCCGAACATGCCCCTCGTTGTTCACGCCGGGCAGGGTTTCACTATGCAGAGAGGTCACCGTTCAGCCCTCCAGGTCCGCCCGGCGCCCTTCGGCGTCCTGGGCGTCGATGATGCTTTCGCAGCGGTCGCACAGCGCCGCCGCCTCGCCGGCCAGATCCCGCCGCGCCGCCGGAGTGACGCTGGTCCAGTGCACCGCCATCTGGCTCAGGCGATGAAACGGGGAGCCGACCCAGAACTGCCCGCGCGGCACGGCGCATTTGCTGCGGGTGGCGTTGCGGGCCTTGACCAGCTCGCGGGTCTCGCCCGGGCAGTCGATGGCGGCCCGAAGGGCGGCGATCAGCCGCCGCCACTTGGCGATATCGCGGGCGTCGGCGACGGCGGCCTCGCGCGCCTTGAGCCGGCGGGTCATGACGCAGATCCCCCGTCCACCCCGGCGGGCCGGGCGTTTTGGGCCGACTCTCCGGGGTGTGGTTCCCTGTTGTTGTCAAGACAAACAGGAGAAGATGATGGACGAGAATGCTCTTGAGGCGATGAACGAGCACATTGGCGCGCACCACCGGTTACTGATTTTCTGTCTGTCCCAACTGCGGCAGTTGTCGCCTGTTGGGTACGAGCGATTGCTCGCCGACCTTCAGGATCGCCGGGACAGTCATCCTCGAGACAAGTCTCCCCGCCCGATGGAGCTGGAGGTCCATATGATGGAGCTGGCGATGACCATGTCGGATCTCCCGGAATGGGGTGGCGACGGATCCAATCGATAAGCGTTCCCCGCCGCCCCTCCGCCACCCAGCGCGCATGGCGCCGGGCCGAAAAGGGCGCCCGCATCCGGGCCGCGCACAGGTTGGCGATCAGGTAATCGGACGCGCTCAACCCGGCGGGGGGCCGCAGCGGGTCGAAAGCCGCCAGATCGTCGGTCGAGGAAGCGTCGGCGACGGCCGCCTCGCTGGCCTTCAAACGGCGGGTCATGACGCAGCCCCCCCGTCCACCCCGGCGGGCCGGGCGTTTTGCTCCGACTCGCCGGGGTGTGGTTCCCTGTTGTTGTGCGAACCAACAGGAGAACTGAGATGGATGATCGCGCCGCCTCTCGTCTGACGGACGAGATCATTGCCCTTACCCGCGAGGTCCAGGTCTACCGCCGCCTGATCCTCGCCCTCACCTACGAGGCGGCTGTCGCCGGCGACGATCCCCTGGCGCGCCTGGAGCGGATCCGTCGCCACGCTATCGATCCGCTCCTCGATGAAGAAAAGCCGCTGGATCCGACGCAGCAGGACCTTGAGCGCATGCTTGGCCAGGTCGAAAGCCGACTGCCGCCGCCAGCGAAATTTCCCCAAATCTAGGGCGTGCATCTTCGCGCGCTCGACGGCCAGAGCGTCCAGACGGGATTCCCAGTCGTCGCCGGCTTCCCGGTCGAGCAGATTGAGATTCGCCGCCCAGTCCGGCGACGCGGCGCCCATGTCGCCGGCCAGCAGCACCAACAACACCCGGTCAATGCCCTCGACATCGAGACAGCCGGTCTGGGCCATCCTGACCAGCGCCGCCCCCTCGTCGCTCAGCGCCAAGGACAGGTTGACGACCGAAGACTGGGCGGCATCCGGCTCCGGCGTGATCGTGAACAGCCGGACAGACCGGTAGCCGGAGTGCAGCGCAGCCTTAAGAGCCTCAAGTTTGGCTGAAAACGTCCACAGGCGCTGAAGGGCCGGGGCCAGGTCATCGGTCGAGGGGGCGTTGATCTCGCCGCTCATGGCCGCACCTCCGCCGGGGGCGGGGCTGGACTGATCCCCAGGGCCGCCAGCCGGGCCGCGCCGACGGCGGACAGCATCGCCGTCCAGTCCACCGGCGGATTGAGCCTCGGCGTCTGCGCCGGGGTCCAGCCGGCGTCGCCCGGAATCGGGTGGGCGCGCCGCCATTCGGTCAGGGACACCGGCTGGCCGGCGTCCATCCAGGCCCGATGCCGGGCCCGGGCGATCCTGGCCAGTCCCCGGCCAATGGCCTGCCTCAGCCAGACCGGCGCCAACGCGTCCTCAACGGGGGTCGTGTTCATTGGCCGCTCCTGCGATACCCTGGGGCCATGCGCATCGCCCTGCCCCTCGCCTGCGCCGCCGGCGTCATCGCCGCGGTCGCCATCGCCGCCCCGGCCCGGGCCGATCCCTGCAAGGCGATCAGCGACAGCGGTCGCCTGCCGCCCGGCTGGACCCCGCGACAGGCCTTCTCCGGGACCGTCCGGTATGTCGGCGACGGCGACAGCCTTTGCGTTCGCCTGGCGCCCGCCGATCCGCCGGCCCTCTGGGTCGAGGTCCGCCTGGGCGACTTCAATGCGCCGGAGCTGCACGACCCGGGCGGCGCCGCCGCCCGCGACGCCTTGGTCCGCGTCGCCATGGGACGCCGCGTCGATTGCCTGGGCGACCATGTCAGCTTCGACCGCCTGGTCGCCACCTGCCGGCTGGCGTCAGGCAAGGCGGCCGGCGTCGGCCTGGGCGATCTGATGCGCGCCGAGGGGATCGTCGAGGGCGGGCGCTGATCCGTCATGCCCCGGCCCTCGTCTCGGCCTCGGCGGGGGCGGGGTCCGGCCAATCCTTGGCCGACACCTCTCTACCGGTCAGATCCTCGATCAGGGCGATGATCTCCGGCGAGGGCTTCACATACTTGAGGTCCGACGCCGGCAGCAGAAACCGGCCCAGCCAGGTGTTGCTGACGCCGATCAGGTTCGCCCCTTGCCGCTGGCTCAATCGCCGCTCCCATAGCCAGCGATCGAAGGGGTGACGCGCCGCCGGAGCGGGCGGGGCTGAGACCGCCCCGGAGGGCGGGGGCGAGGCGGCCAGAGGCGACGAATCAGAGCGCATGGCGCCGAGACTGAAACTATTTTGTTGCTGTTGACAACTCTTCCAGTTTCTATGCGGTCGAAATGTTGCAGTCGCTCGCGCCGACCAGACCCTACCTTCAAAATTGGCGCATGTCTGACATGCCCGAGGACGAAGCCGAGCAACTGCTTTGGGGCAAGGCCGTCGCCTCCCTCCGCAGCAGCCTTGACCTGACCCAACCCCAGCTGGCCGACCGGCTTGACTGGACGGTTCAGAACCTCGGCCTTTATGAGCGCGGCAAGCGTCAGGGCATCCTGCGCCGCGCCATCCGCAAGAAGATCACCGACGCCATGGGCGTCTCTCCCGAGGAACTGGATCTCGCCCGGGCCAATCTCCCCGGCGGGAGCCCGGCACGCCAGCCTGCCACCGAGTTAGCGTCCGGAGGCCGGACCTTTCTGCACCCGGCCCCCTCGGGCCAGCTGCTGCCGATCCGCGACCGGGCCCAGGCTGGCGCCTGGCTGGCGGCCGATGACTTCATCCAGGATTATCCGCGCCGCTATCCCGCGGCCAAGGATCCCCGCTATCTGCACGCCGACCAGTGGCTGACAGAGGTGGTCGGCGACAGTGTCGACCAGCTGCGGATATTCAACGGCGACTTTGTCCATTGCGTCGAGATGGCCGGCATTGGCCGGCCGGTCGCGACCGGTGACATCGTCGAGGTAGAACGCTTTCGCGCCGGCGGACATGAACGCGAACTGACTTTGAAGCAGGCAGAGGTGACCGGCGGCGGTATCATCCTTTGGCCGCGCAGCTCAAACCGCAGATGGACTGAGCCCCTTGAACTGCGGCATGGCCTTGCAGAGAACGAGGAGGCCGAGATCCGGGTTCGCGGCCTGGTGCTGCACGTCATTCGCCAGCTTTCATGAACCGGGAGGCGCCCAGACCGGGTCGCCGTTGACCGACACCCGGCGCAAGGACAGGCAGAAGCGTTCCAGCGGATCGCCGCACATGACCTTGACGGTCACCAGCACGCGAGACCCGCGCCCCAGGTCGCCGTCGCAAATAATTTCCGGGTTGGCGCCTTGCCATGCGAAATCCAGGACGTCACCGGACTCCATCGCCCCGCGAATAGGTGCGGCCCGTGAGGCTATGTTAAAGGCCATCGGGCAAAAGTCAGCGTAGTCATTGAGCGCCGCCGTGCCATCAATCACGGCTTTTCGCTTCACCTCGGCATTGAACGTCGCGACGGCGACGACGCCAAATGCGACGAGAGCTACGGCAGCCAGAACGCCGAAGCACCCAAAGAACCCCTTCCCGAAACCATCCATCCCCGGTCCCTCGCCGCCCCACGCCGAATCAACCCGGCCACGAGCACCCATCCTATCGCAATGCAGGGTCGGCAGGCAGACGCACGAGCGAACCGCGGATGCACAGATAAGACGCAACCCTTTTTCGTTTCGTCCTAGTTGACAACAGAAACAAAATAGTTGCTGTCTGTGCCACCCCGCGCCGGCCGGGGGCGGATGGGCCGCCCTTCAGGAGCCAGCGCTGAGAACAACGGTCCCGCAGGACCGGCGCGGGGGCGGGATCCGCAATGGCCGACGCTGTCGCCTTTCACTGTTCAGCACCTCTGCGGGTCTGGCTGCGCTTTGCCTTCGCCGCCGATCCCGCCGGCGTTTTGCGGGTCGCGGAGCTGGAGGCCGATTTTCGGGACTGGCTATCGAGGACCGAACCGACCTGCGACCTGGCGGGCGCTGATTTCGCGGCGGCTCTGATCGCCAACGGCGCGGCCGCCGCTGGGACTGACGGCGAGGGCTTCGCCCTGGTGTCCGGCATTCGCCGCCGCTGCGCCGTCTATCTGTTTACCGCTGGGCGCCAGCCGGATGCCGCAACCCTTGATCGACTGATTGAGGATCAGCGTCACTTCGCCGCCTGGAGGGCGAGCCCACTGTGCGTGCGCCTCGAACCCAATCCCTTTGACGTCAGGCTGACCCGGGAGGCCGCGCCGCGTCCAGAGCCTGTCCGGCAACCCGCGCCAACTGGACAAGGGAGGGCCAGTCGATGAGCAGCGTCACCGCCTCCTGCTTGCCCCCGCTGCTGACATTCAAGGTCAGTCGCCCCGGAATTTGCCCATCCGGCGCGCGGATCGACATCGACGCGACCTCACCGCCGAGCCTGAGATCGGGCCGACCCTCGACCGTCGCCACAAGCGCGCGGGCCGTCTCTAGCGCCCCCGGGTCGTCAACAACGATTTCGACGGGGTCCTCAGGCTCCCCACCGCTGATGGACACCCAGCCCGGCGCGGCGCGCCCGACCCGCGCCGCGGCCGCCATTCGAACCCGCCGACCGTCGCCCTTGCTCATGGCCTCCCCCTCTTCAGGCCCGGGGACGCTGGATCACGGACCGGGCGGTCTGGCGAGTTCCCACGAGCGAAAGACCAAATCAATGTCCCCCAAGGAAATGCTCAGCATGTCGGTCCCTCCCCAGGGCCGCGCGACGCCATCGTCTACCGGCCTGACCTGTTGGAAGGCGACATTCACAACCCTGACGGTTGGTCCGGTCAAGGACGGCCTTCGCCGCCTGACGGTCGCCACGGACGGCGAAATCATCGCCGGGATGGAGTTGGACGCCGAAGCCGCCGCCGCCTTGGCCGCGCTTCTGACCGGCGAGGCCGCCGATGTCTGACGCCGTCCCCACCCCCGCCGACATCCAGGCTGACGCCGTCAGCGAACGGCTCGCCAATGTGTTGCTCGGCATCGAGCGGGCCCTGGCCCACACCTTCCGCCTGGTGCCGCTGGCCGTTGACGGCCGCCCGGTTGTCGGCGTGCATCTCGACGGCGCCCGTCATCTGCTGAGCCCCGACGATATCCGCCTGCTGGTCCGCTGCCTGGAATGGGACGGCGGCGGCAAGGCGACCCGGCTGCTCTCCAGCCTGTTCCTCAGCGCCGCCTGCGACGCCGAGGCTCTCGCCTGTCCGACAGCCTCGGCCCGCCGGGCGGCCCTGCTCCAGGCGGGCGCGGCATGAACAGCCGGTTCGATCTTGTCCGGCGTCCGACGCTAACGCTTGCCGACGCCAAGCGAGTCCGCCAGTCGGGCGTTCTCGACCACCCGGTCCATCAGTTTGCGGACGTGGTCGCGCATCAGGTCGCGAAAGGCGACGGGCATTCCGCCGGCGTCGACCACCGTGCCCTGGATGCCGGACGCCAGATCGAGCGCGACCTCTTCATTCGTTCGACCGTCGGCGGCGGCCTTCTCGAAGGCGTGGAAGGACCAGAGGGTCGTGACCATGTGTTCGAGCGCGTAAATCCGCGCCAGGTCGTTGATCTCGGGTGGAAGGGGCTTGCTCATGCCCGCAGCCTCGCACTGCTGGTCGCCCTCGCGCAATCCCGCCGGGAGACAGCGGCGTGAGCCTCCGCCCCGACATCGGCGTCGCCGACGCCGACGACTCCCCCTTTGAACCCTCGCCGGGGCGCCTTCCTTCCAGCAACAGGTCAGGATCAGCACCCGCCCCGGCGTCGGTCCCGGCGGCGACGGGCCCCCACCCCGCCGCCGCCGGGCTCCCCGATGCGTCACGCCGGGCGACGGCCCGCCCCGTCCTGCTGCGCTTCCGGCCCGGCGTCTGCCGCCTGGCCAGCGAGGACATGACCGACCCCACCGTCGCCGATGTCGTCCGCGCCCTCTGCCGGGCGCTGCGGGTTGCGCCGGGCGAGCTGGCCTTCGCCGCCCTCACCGGGGCAGAGGCCGCCCATGACGGCGCCTGGGTGGTCCGCGAGACCTTCGAGGCCGGCGCGCCCGTCGTCACCCGCCTCTGCCGCGTCGACGGCATGACCGGCCCCTGGCTGGAGATCGGCCGCGCCCGGCTCGTCTACGCCGGCTGGCGGCCCCCGCCCCCTTTCCACTGACCCCCGGTTTCAACAGGAGCGCACCCGCCATGAAGGGTTACCCGGACGGCTATCCAGACCCCGCCAACCGCTATCAGGTCGCCACCGCCGAGCGCCACGCCCGGCGCCGTCGAGGCAGGCCGCCGACCGAACGGGACCTGGTCCGCATCGAGGCGGCCCGCGTCGCCCGTTCCGGCTTCGACGCCGAGCGGGCCGGCGACTGGCGCGAGGCCGACCTCAAGCGCCGTCGCCGGCCTGGTCCTGACGCCGGAAGAACAGGCCCTGCTCGCCAACGGGGGGCGCTGATCATGGACCCCGCCATCCTCTTTGTCGCCGTCCCCCTCGCCCTGGGCGTCTGGTGGTTCGCCGGCGTGACCGCCGGCGAATGGGCCCAGTCCTCGACGCTGGCCCGCTCCGTCTCCCTCGGCCTGACCCTCATCGCCGCCGCCGCGCTGCTGATGCTGCTCGCCGGCAGCTGGAGCCACTGATCATGAACGCCATCCTGCCTTCGCCCGCCACCGGGGCCAACGCGCCCTTGATGCGCCAGATCCGCGACCGCCATGCCGCCGAGCTGCCGGTCGGACTGGACGACCTGGCCGCCCTCAATCCCGACAGCCGCCGCGACAACCTCAAGCGCAGCCTCAACCGGCTGATCGACGACGGGGCCCTGACCCTTGAGGGCGACGCCTATCACCTGACCGCCTTTGGGGCCCAGGCCCTGCTGGCGCTCGACATCGGCGAGGGGCTGGTCGCGGCTGGCCTTGGCTTCGCCGGCGCCGCCGACCCGACCCAGCAGCCGCGTTGGCCGATTGAGGATCTGCGCCCCAATCCGGACAACCCGCGCGGAGACGATGATCCCGCCCTGGAGGACGACGCCCTCGCCGACAGCATCGCCGAGGCCGGGGACATTCTCCAGCCGCTCGCGGTCTCTCCGCCGGATGCGAACGGCGTTCGCATCATCTGGGCCGGACACCGGCGCTGGCGAGCCGCCGACCGGCTCAGCGGCGAGGGCCGCCTGCCGCCCGCCCTGCTGGACGGCCTGCCCTACAAGGAACACCCCGTCGATCCCGGCCTTGACGACGCCGCCCTGCGCGCCGAGGGCCTGAAGGTCGCCCTGATCGAGAACCACCAGCGCCAGGACATCACCCCCTGGGAAGACGCCCGCGCCCTGGCCCTCTATGCCCAGCTGACCGGCAAGTCGGCCCGCGCCGTCGCCTTCGCCCTGGGCCGCGCCCGCGAGGGCTCCGAGACCGGCGTCAAGGACGTCCAGGACAAGATCAAGGTGGTCCGCGAGGCCAGCCACGGCGCCATCGCCGCCCATGAGGCCGGCCGTCTTACCTGGGAACAGCTGCGCGACAGCGTCCGCGAGAAGAAGCCCGGCCTGACCGCCAAACAGACCCTCTGCCTGGTCGAGGTCTGCGACTATGCGGTTCATCGTTGCGGCGCCCTGCCCGCCGGCGACGTCGTCGTTCCGGTGCTGAGGCCGCATGACCACGGCGGCGACTATGATCTGGTCAAGGCCGGCATGCTGGGCTTCTCCTATCGCGGCGACACGGTCGAGGCGATCCTGCATCAGGCGGCCTGGGACACGGTCCAGGCCCTCGGCCAAGCCCCCGACCCGAACGAGCCGCCCGAGCGCCGACGCGACCGCCTCGCCGCCCTGCGCGAAACGGTCGTCAGCCAGTCCCGCGCCATCGCCGCCGGCGCCAATGACAGCTACATCACCGGCTGGCTGAACCGCCCGCAAGCGGACCCGGCGACCTCACCCCCCGCTGCTCCCAAGCCGCCGGTCCGCCTGGGCGTCATTGATCCAAACGACCCCCTGGTCGTCGACGGCAAGCGGTTTCCCAACATGACCGGGCGCAACGAGTATCTGCGCCGCCTCAACCGCGAAGGGGGCGCGAGCCCCCCCCGTTCGGCCAAGCCCCCTGCACAGCCGCCCGAGGAAGCCCCCTCGAAGGACCGGCCAACCGCCCGCTGCATCGCCGACGAGATCATCCTGATCGAACTGGCCCACGCCATCGATCAGGCCCAGGCGCGCGGCGCGCCGATGGTCTCGATCAACGACATGCCCGGCGTCCACGTCGGCAAATACTGGCTCGATCGTCAGATCCCCGGCCTGAAGAGCGATGGCCTGATCGACGCCGGCGGCGGCACGACCCTGCCCTGGGTCTGCCTGACCGCCCAGGGCGCCGCCTATCTCGAGGGTCGCGGCATCCACCGCCCGATCAACACCATCTATCTCTCGAACCTGCAGGCCCAACGCGCCTCGACGCCGCGGGACTTTGACGCCCTCTACAACACCGACTGGCTCCAGAATCCCAGCCCCGAATCCCGCCCCCTCGAACCCGACGCCGAACCCGACGCCAATTTCTCCCCCAGCGGTGAAGCCGCGACTGGGGGAGGGGGACCGTCGCCGCAGGCGATGGTGGAGGGGGCAGCGCCGTTGCCGGCAAGCACACCCGAAACACCGTCGCCGACCACGCCCATCGGCGACCCCGTCATCGCCGGACTTCGCGAGGCGGCCGGCGACCTCTGGCGCGCGGCCGGCGAGGCCCGCCGCGTCCTCGACAACCTGCTCGACTGTACGGGCGCGGGAGACGACGAGCTGGCCGCCTCGGCCAAAGCCCTGCAGGCCGCCGCCCTCACCCTGGCCCCGTTCCTGACGGCGGCCCAGAAGGAAGGGGTCGCCGCATGATCATCCCCGCCCTCACCGCCCACCAGCGGGCCCAGCTGCTGCTCCTGATCCGCTTCTCCGCCGGTTCCCGCCGGACCGCCCTGGACGTCTATCGCGCGCCGGACATCAACCCCGGAACCATGGCCAGGCTGCAGGCCATGGGCCTGACCGTCAGCGCCCGCGAGGGCTCAGGCCGGACGGGCCAGCGGACCGTCTACTGGCTCAGCCCCGAGGGCATGGGCGAGGCCAACCGCCTCCGCAACGCCGCCCGGGGCATGACCAAGCCGACGACCGATGCGGAGCGGCCGCGATGACCGCCGGCGCCGCCATCGGCCCCGCCCTGATGATCGCCCTGGGGATAGCCTGCCTGATCGCCGGCGAACGCATCCTCACCGGGGAGCTCAGCCGCGCCACGCCCGGCTGGCTCAAGGCCAACGCGCCTTTGCTGGCGGGCATCGCCCTGCTGACCCTGGCCGCCGTGGCCTGGACCTTCGTCGCCGACCTCCCGCCCTGGGCGGACGGCTTTCGTCCCTGACCATCACAAGGAAACCGCCCATGCAAACCCCCGCCCTGGCCGTTGAAAGCCGGACACGCCGCACACCTGCCGGCATAGCCGACCGCGCCGACGAGGCTCACCCCGTCGACATCCATGTCGGCCGCCGGATCCGCGCCCGCCGCAAGGCGCTCGGCGTCACCCAGGAAGGCCTCGCCGAGGCCCTGGCGCTGACCTTTCAGCAGATCCAGAAATACGAGCGCGGCGCCAACCGCGTTTCGGCCTCCAAGCTGTTCGCCATCGCCGAGGCGCTGGAGACGCCGGTCGGCTGGTTCTTCGAGGGGCTGGAGACCGGCGGCCACACCGCTCCCGCCGCCGGCGTCGCCGACAGACTGCATGCCGAAACCGGCGGCCGCGAGATGGCCGACGCCTGGCTGGCCCTCCCCCCGGACGCCCGCGCCGCCCTTCGCCTGGTCGCCACCCAGATGCGGATCCTGAGCGTCGGCGCCAGCGCCTCCGGGGAGGCCTGACCCATGGCCCACATCATGCTCGACATCGAAACCCTGGGAACCCGCCCCGGCTGCGTCGTCCTCTCGATCGGCGCGGTGGTCTTCGATCCGGTCACCGGCGAGACCGGCGAAACCTTCTATCGCAACATCATGCGCGCCAGCTGCGAACACTTCGGCCTGGTCGCCGATCCGGACACCGTCGCCTGGTGGGCCGCCCTGCCCGAGGCGGCGCGCGCCGCGCTGATGCCGGACCAGATCGGCCTGTTCGACGCGCTGACCGAGCTCAACGCCTTCTGGCGGGCTCAGGCCGGAGACCGCCTGTGGAGCCAGGGCCCCAGCTTCGACCCCGTCATCCTCCAGGCCGCCTATGACGCGACCGGACTGCCCGCGCCCTGGCGCTACAACGCCGCGCGCGACACCCGCACCGTCCACGACCTGGCCGGCTTCACCCCGGACAAGACCCGCGCCAGCCTGCACAACGCCCTCGAGGACGCCAAGGCCCAGGCCGCCGACGTACACCAATGCTACGTCGCCCTCGGCCTGGCCGCCCATTCCTTCCCCAGCCATTCCTCCCCCAGCGGCGAAGCCGCAACTGGGGGAGGGGGACCGCTTGCGAATACGCAAGCGGTGGAGGGGGCGGCGCCGCTGCCGGCAGGCACACCCGAAACACCGCCGCCGATCACGCCCGCCGGCGACCCCATCATCGGCG
>JAHBYC010000013.1 GCA_019636175.1 Caulobacter sp.
TGTTCCAGTTCGACGTGATGATGGGTGGTGCCGGAGATGTTGCGGGTGCCGCCCGAGCCGGAGCCGTTGGCGTCGATGGCCGTGTGCATGGCCTCGAGAACCACCGGGTTCTGCCCCTGGCCCAGATAGTCGTTGGAGCACCAGACCACGATGTCCTTGGTCGAGCCGTCATCGCGGGTCCAGGTCGCGCGCGGGAAGGCGCCGCGATGGCGCTTGAGGTCGGCGAACACCCGGTATCGGCCTTCGGACCGGACCTGTTCGACGGCGGTCCTGAACGCAGCTTTGTAGTCCATCGATGACGTACCGGCCTTGCAGCTCTCGCCCGGCCGGCCCCTTTTCGTTGCAATCTGGCGACAACGGCGGTTTTGCACCGTTCTTCGCCCCTGTCCAATTAAGGAAAGTTACGTAGTCACACTATCGGGCCTATCGTCGCGGGTCTCGCGCGAATGGTTCTCAGCTTGTCAGGCCAGTTCGCCGAGCTTGCCGCGCATCAGCTGCAGCACGGCGGAGAAGTCCTTCTGGCCGTAGCCCAGGCCGTCGAACATCGCGAACAGAGCCTCGGCCTGGGCGCCCATGGGCGTTGTGGCGTTGGCCTTGGCCGCGGCGTCCTGCGCCAGCTTGAGGTCCTTCAGCATCAGGGCGGTGAGGAAGCCCCCCTCGTAGCCGCGATTGGAGGGGGCGGCCTCCACCGGCCCCGGCCAGGGGCAGTAGGTGGTCAGGGACCAGCACTGGCCGGACGACTTGGAGGCGATGTCGAAGAACTTTTCCGGCGCCAGGCCCAGCTTTTCGGCCAGGGCGAAGGCCTCGCAGACGCCCAGCATCGAAACGCCCAGCACCATGTTGTTGCAGATCTTGGCCGCCTGGCCGGCGCCCAGCGCCCCGGCGTGGAAAACCGCCCGGGCCATGGGAGTCAGCGCCGTTTCGAAGGCGGCGAAGTCGGCCTCCTCGCAGCCGACCATGAAGGCCAGGGTGCCGGCGTCCGCCGCCATGATCCCGCCGCTGACCGGAGCGTCGGCGAAGCGGAAGCCGGCCGCGCGGGCCATTTCGCCAACCGCGCGGGCGCTGTCGACGTCGATGGTCGAACAGTCGATCAGCAGCGCCGATTTGGCGGCGTTGGGAAGGATGTCGGTCTCATAGACGGCGCGAACATGCTTGCCCGCCGGCAGCATGGTGATCACCACCTCGGCGTCCCTGACCCCCTCGGCCACCGAGGCGGCGGGCGTGCAGCCCCCGGCCACGGCCCGGTCGAGAGCGGCGGAGGACAGGTCGAAGGCGGCGACCGCCCTGCCCGCCTTGACCTGGTTTGACGCCATGCCGGCGCCCATGTTGCCGACGCCGATGAATGCAATGCGGGTCATTGAGCTGGAGACCTCTTGTCGTGGCGCCGGCCGGGGCCGGGGCGGGTATGGGTTCAGGCGGGTTTGCGGAACTTCAGGACGAACTGGTCGGTCTTGCCCTTGATCGAGTCGTCAAAGACGCTGACCGTCCGGGGATCGGCGGGATTGCGCAGCATGGTCCCCTCCGATTCCAGCACGAACCCGACCGCCGCCATCCGCGCCTTGACCGTGGCGATGTTGATGCGGTGCAGCTTGCTGGTGCTGTCGATGCCGGCGTCGTCGGCGGCGTAGTGGTCGATGATCACCAGGGCGCCGCCGGGCTTGAGGCTGTCATAGAAGCCCTTGTCGATCGCCGCGATGGCCGTTTCCGGCATGAAGCCGAGGAACAGGTCGTGGTAGTTCTGGGCGGTGAAGATCACGTCCAGCGGCTCGGGGAAGGACATGGCGCCGAGACTCATCTTCAGCGGCTCGACGTTGTCATAGGCGGCCGAGACCGTCTCCAGGTCCTTGCCGTACTGGGCGTCGTACTGGATGAACTCGGCGGGCTGGTAGGCGTAGACCTTGCCGGTCGGCCCGACGGCGACCGAAAACAGGCGGGTGAAGTAGCCGCCGCCCATGGCGAAGTCGGCCACCTTGTCACCCGGCTTGATGTCGGCGAAGGCGAGGATTTCCGCGGGCTTGCGGGCGGCGTCGCGGGCGACTTCCTTTTCAGGACGCGCCGGATCGCTGACCGCGGCGGCGATGTTGCCAGCGACGGGGCCGGCGCTGACCACGCCGGCGAGGGCCAGGGCGATGGCCCCGGTCAGGGATGCAATCAGGGTCTTGTTCAACGGCGCGCCCTCCCAGGCTTTCTGAAGCGATAGACGAACTGGTCGGTGTTCCCCCGGATCGACTTGTCGAAGACGTTCAGGGTGAGATTGTCCTTCGGCGAGCTGAGGAAGGAGGCCTCGCCGTCAAAGATGAACCCGGCCGCCTCGACCTCCCGGCGAACGATCGCCGGATCGATGCGGTGCAGGGTGTTGGTGACGCCAAGGCCGCTGCCCGGCCTGGCCCGATGGTCGATGATCACATAGAGCCCGCCGGGCTTGAGGGCCTGAAACACCCGGCGATTGACGGCCGCGACGTCCACCGGGCCCATGAAGTCGGCGTGCATGTCGTGATAGTTCTGGGCGGTGAAGACCATGTCCAGCCGTTCGGGCGCGCCGAAGTTGGGCAGGGTGTCGAGGGTCATCCGGACGTTGGCGTACTCCGGATCGCGAGCCAGGGCGGCGACGGCGGGCTCGCGCTTGGCCAGCTTGGTCAGCTCGTCCGGGACATAGGCGTAGACCCGGCCCCTGGGTCCCACGGCCTTGGAAAAGATCCGGGTGAAATAGCCCTGCCCGGGAATCAGGTCGGCGACCTTCATCCCGGGGCGCAGGCGGGCGAACAGCATCGTCTCGCCGGGATGGCGCTGGGCGTCGCGGGCCATGTCGGCGGCGGGCCGGGAGGGGTCGCGAAGCGCGTTGTCCAGCCACAGCGGAAGCGGCGCGCCAACCTCGATCGGCGGCGGCGGAGGCGGCGGGACGGTGGCGCAGGCGGACAGGGCGAGAACGGCCGCAAGGGTGAGCCAATGGGCGCGGGGTTTCATGGGTCTCTCCTGGACGCTGTTCTTGTCTCGGTCCCCCGACCGACCCTTTCCATAGGTCAAACCGCGCCTCAAGTCAGCGGAGTCCATTCCTCATTCGCCGGCAAGGGCGCGAAAATGGCGTCCAGCAGGTCATCGCCGACCGCCTCAACCGAGGCCGGGTTCCACAGCGGGTTGTTGTCCTTGTCGATGATCACGGCGCGGACTCCCTCAAGGAAATCATGCCGTTGCACGACGCGGGCGCCGATCCGGTACTCCATCTTCATGTTGTCGGCGAAGTCGTCGAAGGCCGCGCCATGCTCCAGCTGGCGGAAGGCGACCTTGAGGGTCTGGGGCGACTTGGTCGCCAGCACGGCCAGCTGTCCCCTCGCCCATTCGCCGCCGTCGGCGAGCAGGGCGGCGAGGATGGCCTCCACCGATCCCAGGCCGAAGAGACGATCGATGTCGGCCAGGTGCGGTTCGAGCGGCGCCGGGCCGGGATCGCGGACGAAATGGGCCAGGGCGCCGGCGATGGCGTCCGGGTGCTCGATCAGCGCGGCCTTGAAGCCCTCGACGTGCTCCGACGGCATGTAGTGGGTGGCGAGACCCAGCCGCACGCAGTCGGCGCCCTTGATCCGCGCCCCGGTCATCGCCAGCCACAGCCCGGCCTTGCCCGGCAGCCGGGGCAGGAACCAGCCGCCGCCGACATCGGGGAACAGGCCGATGCCGGTCTCGGGCATGGCGAAGGTGGTGCGTTCGGTGGCGATGCGGACACTGGAGGGCATGGCCAGACCGACCCCGCCGCCCATGGTCACCCCGTCCATCACCGTGACCACCGGCTTGGGGTAGGTGAACAGCAGATGGTTCAGGCGGTATTCGGTGTGGAAGAAGGCCCGGGCCTCCTTGCCGTCCCCCGCGCCGCTCTCGGCCAGCATGCGGATGTCGCCGCCGGCGCAGAAACCACGCTCGCCGCTGTGATCGATGAGGATGGTGTGGACCGCCGCGTCCTCGCGCCAGGCCAGCAGGGCCTCGGTCATCACCGCGCACATCTTGCTGGTCAGCGCGTGCAGCGCCCGGGGCCGGTTCAGGGTGATGCGGCCGACGGCGCCTTCTATGCGAGTCAGAACCTCGGGCTCTTCGGTCATGGCGCTGTGTACTCCGAAATCATGGCGTAAACGGCCCTTGCACCGGCAAGGTCGGCCGCAGGGTCAGGCCTGAGCCCAATGCTGAGCGTGCGGACTTCGGCCAGATAGCGGGCGACGGCTTCCACTGATTCACCGGCCTCGACCATTGAGATAACCGGACCGGCGTAACTCTTGTACTCGTCCCACGGCACGTCGCATCCGATCGGATCCCAGTCCGTGTGCAGCTTTTCGGTTACGAGATCGATGAAGCGTCGCCGGTCACCATTCGTCACTGCCGGAACATCTCCCGGCCGATGATCACCCGCATGATCTCGTTGGTGCCTTCGAGGATCTGGTGGACGCGCAGGTCGCGGACGATGCGCTCCATCGGATAGTCGGCCAGATAGCCGTAGCCGCCGTGCAGCTGCAGGGCGTTGTTGGCCACCTCGAAGCAGCTGTCGGTGGCGAACCGCTTAGCCATGGCGCACAGCTTGGTGGCCTGGGGATCGCGGTTGTCGAGGGCGCTGGCGGCGTTGCGGACCATCAGCTGCGAGGCCTGAAGTTCGGTCGCCATGTCGGCGATCTTGAACTGCAGAGCCTGGAAGTCCTTCAACGGCCGACCGAACTGGTTGCGGCTTTCCATGTAGGCCTTGGCCGTGTCGAGGGCGAAGGCGGCGCCGCCCAGCGAGCAGCTGGCGATGTTCAGACGCCCGCCGTCGAGCCCCATCATGGCGAAGCGGAAGCCTTCGCCCTCGCCGCCGATGCGGTTGGCGACCGGCACGCGGACGTTGTCGAAGTTGACCTGGGCGGTCGGCTGCGACTTCCAGCCCATCTTCTTCTCGTTGGCCCCGAAGCTGAGGCCCTCCCAGGCCTTCTCGACGACGAAGGCCGAGACGCCCTTGGGACCGTCGCCGCCGCTGCGGGCCATGACGACATAGACGTCGGAGACGCCGGCGCCGCTGATGAAGGCCTTGGAGCCGTTGAGGACATAGTGGTCGCCGTCCAGCCGGGCCGAAGTGCGCATGGCCGCGGCGTCGGAGCCGCTGCCCGGCTCGGTGAGGCAATAGCTGGCGATCAGCTCCATGGTCGTCAGGCGGGGCAGGTATTTCCTGCGCAGCTCGTCGGACGCGAAGCGGTCGATCATCCAGGAGGCCATGTTGTGGATGGTCAGATAGGCCGCCGTCGGCACGCAGCCGTAGCTGAGGGCCTCGAAGATCAGGCTGGCGTCGAGGCGCGACAGGCCCGAGCCGCCGACATCCTCCTGCACATAGACCCCGGCGAATCCGAGGGCGGCGGCCTGGCGAAGGACGTCGACCGGGAAGTGGCTTTCCTCGTCCCATCTGGCGGCGTGCGGGGCGAGTTCATCCCTGGCGAAGGCCTGGGCCATCTCCTGGATGGCGCGTTGATCGTCGGTGAGGGAGAAATCCATGCTTCGTAAGTCCCGATCGGTGCGAAGAGTTGCCTCTTTCCTTGTGGCTTGATGACCTGACGCCGACAGGCCAAGCTGTCAATGTCGGGCGGCGTCGCCCCGGGGGAGAAGGCATGACGGTCACCGAAGGTGAAGCCAGCCGGTTCGAAACCGACAGGGTTCTGGGTCTGATCAACTACGGCCTGCTGTTCGCATCGCTGTTCTTCGCCGGCGTTCCGGGGATCGTGGCGGTGGTCATCGCCTATGCCCAGAGAGGCGGCGCCTCGCCCCAGATGCACAACCACTACCGGTTCCAGATCCGCATTTTCTGGATCGCCTTCCTGCTGGGGCTGATCGCCGGGGTCTGCGGGTTGTGGGCGGTGCTGGATTTCGCCGGCCAGATCTGGGGCAATGGCCAGGTGTCGGTCGATGAGGCGTCCGGGGTCGATATCAACGTCGAGCAGATGGACCTGACGCCGCAGGTCATCGGCCTGTTCATCGCCTCGGGCGTATCGCTGGTGCTGATGACCCTGTGGGCCCTCGTCGCGCCGGCGGTCGGCTTCATCCGGCTGATCACCGCGACCCCGCCGCAACCGGCGCAATGAGCCGCTTGCACCGGCGCGCCCGTTGCGCGACACCCCGGGCATGACCATTCCTCCCCTCGCCCCTTACCCCGCCACCCGCCTGCGTCGTCTTCGCCAGGCCGACTGGACCCGGCGGATGGTGCGCGAGAGCATCCTGACCCCGGCGGACCTGATCTGGTCGATGGTGGTGCACGAGGGCGAGGGTCGAATTCCCGTCGCCTCCATGCCGGGCGTCGATCGGCTGAGCGTCGAGGAAGCGGCGAAGGCCGCCGTCGAGGCCCGGGACCTGGGCATCCCCTGCATCGCCATCTTTCCGCACATCGACGGCGCCCGGAAGGACGCCGAAGGCTCCCTCGCCGCCGAGGAGGACGGGGTCATTTGCCGGGCCATCAAGGCCATGAAGGCCGCCGCCCCCGAGGTCGGCATCATGTGCGACGTGGCCCTGGACCCCTTCACCACCCACGGCCACGACGGCGTGCTGAAGGACGGCAGGATCGTCAACGACGCCACCATCGAACGGCTGGTCCAGCAGGCCCTTGTCCAGGCCCGGGCCGGCTGCGATATCCTGGCCCCGTCGGATATGATGGACGGCCGGGTCGGGGCTATTCGGACGGCCCTCGAGGCCGAAGGCCTGCAGGACGTGATGATCATGTCCTACGCCGCCAAATACGCCTCGGCCTTCTATGGCCCCTATCGTGACGCCATCGGCTCGGGGAAGCTGGGCAGCGGCGACATCGACAACCCCGGCGACAAGAAGACCTACCAGATGGACGCCGCCAACAGCGACGAGGCCATCCGCGAGGTGGCGCTGGATATCGCCGAGGGGGCCGACATGGTGATGGTCAAGCCGGGGATGCCCTATCTGGACATCGCCAGGCGGCTGGTCGAGACCTTCGCCATGCCGACCTTCGCCTTCCAGGTCAGCGGCGAATACGCGATGATCATGGCCGCCGCCCAGAACGGCTGGATCGACGAGGAGCGGGCGATCCTGGAGAGCCTTGGCGCCTTCAAGCGGGCCGGCTGCGCGGGGGTCATCACCTACTTCGCCCCGCGCGCCGCCCGGATGCTGGGCTGACCGGCTGGCTCTCTAGCCTGCCAGCCTAGGACTTCTTTTCCCACGGCCAGCGGAAGCCGGCTTTCTTCTTTTCGGTAGGCGCGGGCGCGGCGACCGGCGTCGGTGCGGGCGCCGGCGCGGCGACCGGAGCGGCCGGGCAGGCGTCCACCGCGAAGCCGCCCAGATCGATGCAGCGGCCGTCCACGTCGGCGGGGGCCTCGACGTCGATTAGATGGGCCAGGGTCGGGGCGATGTCGGTGGTGTCGATGGGCAGCATGCGCTCCTGGCCGGTCGCGCCCGGCCACCAGACCAGGATCGGCACCCGGCGGTCGTAGTCCCAGGCGCTGCCGTGGGTGCTGATCGCCCCGCCGACCTTGGCCCGCAGCGGATAGACGCCGGGTTTCAGGATCACCGCCACATCGGGCGAGCGGCCGGTCACGGCGCTGAGGGCCGCGCGCTGCTTGAGGGTGAACATCTCCGGCGGCGTGCCGGGCGCCGGGTCCGGCGTGGCCAGCAGCTCGTCCAGGGTGAAGGCGGCGGCGACATCAGGTTCCGCCGCCAGCAGCTCGACCGCCGCCCGGGCGACCTCGCCGCGCAGAGGCTGGGGCAGTCGCTTTTTGCCCTCGCCGACGATGTTGAAGCCGCTGCCGTCATAGGCGATCGGATCGACGGTCAGGTTGAAGCGGGCCTTCAGGGCGGCGTTGGTGCGGGGCAGGATCGAGAAGTCGACGCGGCGGGCGTCGGGGTAGCCCCGCATGGCCAGCCGCTCGGGGAAGTCCGACCCGCCGTGGTCGGCGGTCAGCACCACGACGGCGCCGCCGGGCACGTCCTTCAGCGCCGACAGCAGCGTGCCGAGGGCGGCGTCGAGGCGATACATCTGCTCGCACATCTCCGGCCCCTGGGTGCCGAAGCCGTGACCGATGCGGTCGGTGCCGGACAGGCTGATGGCCAGGATGTCGGTGGTGTCTCCGGCGCCCAGCTTCTGGTCCTTCAACAGGCGCAGGGCCCCCTCGACAGTCACCTCGTCGAGGAAGGGCGAGGTCTCGAAGCTGTACTTCTTCGGCGGGACGGTGGTGTGCCAGGCCTCGCCGGCGATCACATAGTCGCCTTCCAGCTTGCGGCAGGCGTCATGGCTGTAGGTCCAGACGGGGGGCGTGGCGGCGAAGCGGGCCTTGAGCTCGGCGTTGAGCGGCGCGACCGGGGCCAGCCGGGCCTGAGCGTCCTGGCCGGGCTCGACGAAGGTGGTGAAGCCAAAGCCGTCGCGCCACCAGAAGACGCCGTCGCCCTTGTGGCCGGACAGGGCGATGGCGCCCCGGTCCTTGCCCGAGATGCCGAACACCCGGCTGGACGGTTCGGAGGCCTTCAGCCAGTCGCCGAGGGTGGTGGCCTTCATGTTGTCGGGGCCGACCGGCCCGTTCCCGCCGCCCAGCGGGTCGGCCAGGGCGTTGGCCGGGTTGGCGAAGCAGTAGACTTCCTCGCCGGTCTCCGGATCCAGCCAGTCATTGGCCGGGATGCCGGTCTTGTTGGGGTGCTTGCCGGTCAGGATGGTCGAATGGCCGGGGCAGGTCTCGGTGCCCATGTGGCTCTGGTAGCCGTTGATATAGACCAGCCCCTCATCGGCCAGGGTCCGCAGGCCCCCGGTGTAGCGGCCGCGATACTGATCGAACAGATTGGCGCTGTACTGATCGACGCTTATCACCACCACCAGCTTCGGCGGGGCCTTGGGCTCGGCGGCGAGGGCCATGGCCGGCGTGGCGAGCAGGGCAAGAGCGGCAAGGGCGCTGGACCAGCGGCGTAGCGACATGAAATCAGTCCTGATGTGCGGAGTGGCGCACCTCATAGGGCGCCTCGCCGACATTTTCACGACGTTCCGGCGCGGAAAAAATCCGCACAGCCTGACAGCACTGGCCCAACCCAAATGAGATCAGCGGGTTAGCGCCCGATCCTGAAGCGGCGTCAGCGCCGGTCCCCGCGGTTGTGCGGGTTCTGGCGCGGGTGTCGCTGTCGCCAATTTTCGGACGCCGGCGCTGCCCTCATCCGACCTGCTTCGCAGGCCACCTTCTCCCGGCAAGCGGGAGAAGGGATATCCTTAAGCTTTCGCCATCCTCGCCAGTTGGGACAGGACCTTTTCGGCGGCGTCGAGGCGGGCGGCGGGGGTGTCCCATTCGCCTTTGACGACGATCTTCTGATCGGGGCGAAGCTTCCAGATGTTCTGGTTCTTCTGGATATGGCCGACCAGGGCGCCGGGATTGGCGAAGTGATCGTCGCGGAACTGGATGACCGCGCCCTTGGGGCCGACGTCGATCTTGGCGACGTTGGCCTCGCGGCACAGGCCCTTGATGGCCACCACCTTCAGCAGGCTGTCGGTTTCGGGCGGCAGGGGGCCGAAGCGGTCGATCAGTTCGGCGGCCAGGGCCTCGCGGTCGGCGGCCTTTTCGGCCTCTGACAGGCGGCGGTAGAGGGCCAGGCGGACGGTCAGGTCGGGGACGTAGTCTTCCGGGATGAGGACGGCGGCGCCGGTGTTGATCTGCGGCGACCAGCCCCGGTCGGCGAGATCGTTCTCCCCTGCCCGCTCCTTCAGCGCCGCCACGGCCTCCTCCAGCATCTGCTGATAGAGCTCGACCCCGACCTCGCGGATATGGCCGCTCTGTTCGTCGCCGAGCAGATTGCCGCCGCCGCGGATGTCGAGGTCGTGGCTGGCCAGCTGGAAGCCGGCGCCGAGGCTGTCGAGGGACTGCAGGACCTTGAGGCGCTTTTCCGCCGACAGGGTGATCTGGCGCTCCACCGGAGTGGTCATGTAGGCGTAGGCGCGAGCCTTTGAGCGGCCGACGCGACCGCGCAGCTGATACAGCTGCGACAGGCCGAACATGTCCGCCCGGTGGATGATCATGGTGTTGGCCGAGGGGATATCGAGGCCGCTCTCGACGATGGTGGTGGCCAGCAGCACGTCGTACTGGCCGTCGTAGAAGGCGGTCATCACCTCCTCGATCTGGGTCGGGGCCATCTGGCCGTGGCCGACCACGAACTTCACCTCCGGCACGCTGGTGCGGAGGAACTTCTCGAGGTCCGGCAGATCCTTGATGCGCGGGGTGACGAAGTAGCTCTGGCCGCCGCGATACTTCTCGCGCAGCAGGGCCTCGCGCAGGGAGACCTCGTCCCAGGGCATGACGTAGGTGCGCACCGCCAGCCGGTCGACCGGCGGGGTGGCGATGATCGACATCTCGCGGATGCCCGACAGGGCCATCTGCAGGGTGCGGGGGATGGGCGTGGCGGTCAGGGTCAGCATGTGCACATCGGCGCGAAGCTCTTTCAGCTTCTCCTTGTGCTTGACCCCGAAGTGTTGCTCCTCGTCGACGATGACCAGGCCCAGGTCGCGGAAGCTGACCTGTTTGGACAGCACCGCATGGGTGCCGACGACGATCTCGAACTCGCCATTGGCCAGGCCGGCGCGGGTCTCGGCGGCTTCGGCGGCGGGCGCCAGGCGCGACAGGCGGCGGATCTTGACCGGCCAGCCCTGGAACCGCTCGGTGAAGGTCTTGAAGTGCTGGCGGGCCAACAGGGTCGTCGGGCAGACGACGGCGACCTGGCGGCCGGTCATGGCCATGACAAAGGCGGCGCGCAGGGCGACCTCGGTCTTGCCGAAGCCGACATCGCCGCAGATCAGCCGGTCCATAGGCTTGCCGGAGCCGAGGTCGGAGAGAACGTCGGCGATGGCGTTCAGCTGATCGTCCGTCTCCTCATAGGGGAAGCGGGCGCAGAACTCGTCAAACACGCCGGACGGTGGATCGGTCTCTTCCACCTGCTTGGTCGCCCGGGCCGCGGCGATGGCGATCAGGCCCTCGGCCATGACCCGCAGCCGCTCCTTCGCCTTGGCCTTGCGCGACTGCCAGGCGGCGCCGCCCAGCTTGTCGAGCTGGACCCCGTCGCCCTCGGCGCCGTAGCGGGTCAGAAGGTCGATGTTCTCGACCGGCAGATAGAGCTTGGCCTCGCCGCCGTATTGCAGCTCTAGACAGTCGTGCGGCGCCTGCTGGACCTCGAGGGTCTTGAGCCCCTCGTAGCGGCCGATGCCGTGATCGATGTGGACGACCAGATCGCCGGGGGTCAGGGCGCTGGCCTCGGCCAGGAAGTTGGCCGCCCGGCGCTTCTTGCGCGGCCGGGCCAGGCGGTCGCCGAGAATGTCGGTCTCGGAGATGACGGCCAGGGTGTCGGTCTCGAAGCCGCCTTCGAGGGGCAGGACCACCCGTTGCGGGACCTTGGGGTCATTGGCCTTGGCGGCCTGCCAGTATCTGGCCAGCGGCAGGCGCGAGACGCCATGATCGGCCAGCATGTGGCCGAGCCGTTCGGAGGAGCCCTCGGTCCAGCTGGCGAACAGCACCCGCTTGCCGTCCTCCGACAGGGCGCGGGCGTGGGCGGCAGTGGCCTCGAAGAGGTTGACGCTGTCCTGCGCCCGCTCGGCGGCGAAGGTGCGGCCCTGGCGCGCGCCCATGTCGACCACCGCCGGCCCCTCATGCTGGAAGGGGGTGAACCAGCGGGTCGGGCGGAGGGAGACGAGCGAGTCAAACTGGCCGGTGGTCAGGTACAGGGCGTCCGGCTTCAGCGGGCGATAGCTGTCGCGGCGCAGGGCGTCGGCGCGGGCGTCATAGGCGTCGGTGATGACGCTCAGCCGCTCGTCGCGCGCCTCCATCACCAGATGGTCGAAGCCGATCAGGGCATTGTCCGGCAGGTAGTCGAACAGGGTTTCGAGCCCCGGATAGAACAGCGGCAACCAGTGCTCCATCCCCGCCCGCCGCCCGCCCTCGCTGACGGCGGCGTAGAGGGCGTCCTCGCCGGGCGCGCCGAACTCGCTGACATAGCCCTTGCGGAAGCGGGCGACGGAGTCGGCGTCGACCAGGGCCTCGCTGACCGGCAGCAGGCGGATGTCATGCAGCTGACGGGTCGAGCGCTGGGTTTCCGGATCGAAGCCCCGGATCGATTCCAGAGTGTCGCCGAACAGGTCCAGCCGCACCGGCTCCTCGGCGCCGGGCGGGAAGACGTCGATGACCCCGCCGCGAATGGCGAACTCGCCGCGCTCCGACACCGTGGAGGCGCGCTGATAGCCATTGATGGCGAAGTAGCGCTCCAGGTCCTCGATCTTCACCGTCGCGCCCGGGCGGGTCTGGTAGCTGGCGGCCAGCACCGAGGCGCGCGGCGGGACCCGCTGCATTACCCCCGCCATGGCCGCGACCAGCAGCAGCGGCTTCTTCGGATCAACCCCGGCGGCCAGGCGCGAGAGGGTGGCCATGCGCAAGGCGGAAATGGCCGGCGCCGGCCCGACCCGGTCGTAGGGCAGGCAGTCCCAGCTGGGGAACTGGACCACCTCCAGCTCCGGCGCGAAGAAGGCCATGGCGCCGGCGAAGGCCTCGGCCCGGGCGCCGTCGCGGGCGACGAACAGGGCCGTCCCGCCCCGCGCCCGCAGGATGTCGGCCATGACCAGGGCGTCGTAGCCCTCGGGCGTCGAGGTCAGGTCGAGGCGCCCGTCGGCGTTGGCGACGGCTTTCAGATCGGGCCCCGCCCGGTTGTCACGCGCCACGGTCAATGCCCTGGCTGGGGTCGAAGGCCTGAAGCTTTTTCATCAGGGAGGTATCGTGCTCCGGCGCGGGCGGTTCCCGGCCGATGATCCAGCCGTAGACGTCCTGATCGTCGGCGGCCAGCAGGGCCTCGAAGGCCGCCAGCTCGGCCTCATCCAGACTCCGCGCGTGCTGGTCCGCGAACGGCCCCAGAATGAGGTCCATTTCCCGGAAGCCGCGGCGCCAGGCGCGCGTCCTGATGCGCTTGAGTCGAGTCTCGTCCATGAAGCGGCCGGATATAGGGCGGGGGGTCGATTGAGGCCAGCGGAAAGGGCGTGGTGCTTTGTGTCTGAGGCAACCTCCGCTATCCGGGACCGATGAAGGCGCCCGCCAAACGCACCGGCTCGAAGAAGACGCTCAACGCCGCCAACCTGGAAAGCCTGGGGGCGCCCCGGCTGGCCGCGCTGATGATGGAGATCACCGAGGGGCAGGCGGCGATCAAGCGGCGGCTGCGGCTGGAGCTGGCCGGCGAGGCCGGGCCAGAGGATCTGGCCGGAGAGCTGGACAAGCGCATGGCCGCCATCGCCGAGAAGCGCACCCGCATCACCTGGCGGCGCTATGGCGAGTTCACCCGGGAGTTCCGCCAGCTGAGGGCGGCCATCGCCGGGCCGATGGCGGAGCTCAACCCCTTCGTGGCGCTGGAGCTGCTGTGGCGGCTGATCGCCCTGGCCGAACCGGTGATGGACCGCGTCGACGACAGCAAGGGCGAGGTCGAGGCCGTGCTGCAGGCGGCGGTGGCCGATCTGGGGCCGCTGGCCCAGGCGGCCAGGGCCACGCCGCAGGGTCTGGCCGAGCGGGTGTTCGATGCGGTGACGGCCGATGAGCTGGGGCTGGCGGAGGGCATGGTCGGCGGCGTGCTGCCGGCGCTGGACCGCCCGGCGATGATCTGGCTGCGGGACAGGATCACCCAGGTGATGAACCGCCGCGCCCGCACCAGCCAGCCCCTGCGGCGTTGCATTCAACTGATCGCCGACGCCATGGGCGACATCGAGGGCTATGTCGCCACCTGGAGTTCGACCGAAACTGCCGACCCCTGGGTCGGGGCGCAGATCGCCGGACGGCTGATCGCGGCCGGCCGGATCGACGAGGCGGTGGCGGCGCTGGAACGGGCGCGCCCCCGGCGGGACGTGCGCACCCTGGGCGCGATCGACTGGGACAGGGCCTGGCTGCAGGCGCTGGAAGCCCAGGGGCGGGGCGACGAGGCGCAGGAGGTGCGCTGGGCCCGCTTCGAGGAGCGGCTGGACGCCCTGATGCTGCGCGAACATCTCAAGCGGCTGGGCGACTTTGACGACGTCGAGGCCGAGGACCGGGCGATGGCCTACGCCCGGGGGTTTCCCAAGGCCCTGTTCGCCCTGCGGTTCTTCACCGAATGGCCGGCGGGAACCGAGGCGGCGGCGCTGGTCATGGAGCGGCTGGGCGAACTGAAGGGCGATGCGATCGAGGTGCTGGAGCCGGCGGCGAGAATGCTGGAGGCCCGCCAGCCGCTGGCCGCGACCCTGTTGCTTCGGGCGATGATCGAGGACACCGCCCGCTGGCGCCGCACCGAGCGCTACAAGGCGGCGATGCGGTGGATCCTGGAGGCGGCGTCGCTGGAGCCGCAGATCGCCGATCATCGCGGATACGGGACGCACGAGGATTTTCTGAAGGCGATTGCCGCCTTCCGGCGTTTCTGACCCGACCACCGCTGACCCCAGCAGGCAGGCTGCGCGCGCCGGCGCAACCGCGCTATCCTGTCGCCGATGCGCCCCGAGATTCTCTTTCCCCTGTTCGCGCCGGCGACCTCGCTGAAGGGCGTGGGGCCGAAGATCGCGCCGCTGGTCGAGAAGCTGGCCGGGCCGCTGGTGCGCGACCTGCTGTTTCTGGCGCCGCACAGCCTGATCAAGCGCCGCCCCTCCAGCTTCATGAACCTGGTCGAGGGCGAGGTGGCGACCCTGAAGATCGAGATCGACGGCCATATGAAGCCCCGGGCCCTGCAGCAGCCCTGGCGCATTCGGGCCTTCGACGGCGAGAGCGGCTTTGTCACACTGGCCTTCTTCAAAGGGCACGGGCCGCATCTGGAACGACAGCACCCGGTCGGCGCCAAGCGGATCGTCTCGGGCAAGGTCGAGCGGTTCGGTTCGGAACTGCAGATCGTGCACCCCGACTACCTGCTGCCCATCGAGCGGGCGGACGAGGTCCCGGAGATCGAGGCCATCTATCCGGCGACGGCGGGTCTGCCGCCTCGCACCGTGCGCAAGCTGGCGCATGAGGCGCTGGAGCGGGCGCCGGACCTGCCTGAATGGCAGGACACCGCCTGGCTGGCGCGGGAAAAATGGCCCTCCTGGCGCGCGGCGCTGGACAGTCTGCACAACCCGGCCAGCGAGGCGGAGTTGTCGCCGCAGTCGGCGGGGCGGCGGCGGCTGGGCTATGACGAACTGCTGGCCCACCAGCTGGCGCTGGCCCAGCGCAAGGCCGCCCGTCGCGCCCACCCGGCCACGCCGATCATGGCCGGAACCCTGGCCGGACGGCTGGAGGCGGACCTCCCGTGGAAGCTGACCGGCGCGCAGATCCGCGCCCTGTCGGAAATTCGCGGCGACCTGGCCAGCGGCGAACGGATGAGCCGGCTGCTGCAGGGGGATGTCGGCAGCGGCAAGACGGTGGTCTGTATGCTGGCCATGGCCGATGTGCTGGACGCCGGGAAGCAGGCCGCCTTCATGGCCCCGACCGAGATCCTGGCGCGGCAGCATTTCGAGACCATCGCCCCGATGCTTGAGGCGCGCGGCGTGCGGGTGGTCCTGCTGACCGGCCGCGACAAGGGCGGGGTGCGGGCCGAGAAGGTCATGGCCCTGATGGACGGAACCGCCGGGGTGGCGGTGGGCACCCACGCCCTGTTCCAGGACGAGGTGAAGTTCCGCGCCCTCAGCCTGGCCGTGATCGACGAGCAGCACCGGTTCGGGGTCAATGAACGCAAGCGGCTGCAGGACAAGGGCGAGGCGGTGCATCTGCTGGCCATGTCGGCGACGCCGATCCCGCGAACGCTGGAGCTGACGGTGTTCGGCGACCTGGACGTCAGCCGGATCGACGAGAAGCCGCCGGGCCGCACGCCGGTGGCGACCGCGGCGGTCCCCTCCCCGCGCCTGCCGCAGGTGATCGCGCGGCTGAAGGCGGCGGTGGCCGAGGGCGCCCAGGCCTTCTGGATTTGCCCGCTGGTCTCGGAGTCCGAGGAGATGGACCTGATGGCGGCGGAAAAGCGCGCCGCCGAACTGCGGCAGGCGATGGGCGGTCACGTCGGGCTGGTGCACGGCCAGATGCCCGGCGCCGAGAAGGACCAGGTGATGGCCGATTTCGCCGAGGGCCGGCTGCCGATCCTGGTGGCGACCACGGTGGTCGAGGTGGGGGTCAATGTGCCCAACGCCACCATCATGGTGATCGAACAGGCCGAGCGGTTCGGTCTGGCCCAGTTGCACCAGCTGCGCGGCCGGGTCGGACGCGGGCGGCGGGAAAGCAGCTGCCTGCTGGTCTACGACCCGCCCCTGGGCGAGACCGCCGAAAAGCGCCTCGACATCCTGCGCAAGACCGACGACGGCTTCGAGATCGCCGAAAAGGACCTGGAACTGCGCGGCGGAGGCGATCCGCTAGGCCTCAAGCAGAGCGGCTTTCCGGCTTACAAGCTGGCCGACCCCGTGGCCCACCGCGACCTGATCGCCGTCGCCGCGGACGACGCCCGTCTGATCCTCGCCCGCGACCCGGCCCTGCGGACGGAACGCGGCGAGGCCCTGCGGATGCTGCAGGAATTGTTCGACTGGAAGCCGGCCGGTCCGGGGGACTGAGGGGGTGGCGGTTGGGCGGATGGTGGAGGACAAACGCACCCGTCGCTCCGCTCACTGCGAAGGGGATTCCGGCAAGGCCTGCAACGTCCGCAGCGGCGAGGCGACCAGGATCAGGGGTCCGGCCAGGATGCCGAGGCAGCCGATCAGCAGCGCCTCCCGCACACCGATCATCTCGCCCAGAACACCGCCGACCACGGCCCCGGCCACGGCGAATCCTCCCCGCGCGACATGGAAGACCGCCGCGGTGCGGCCCAACATGTCGGGCGGAAACACCGCCTGCCTCAGGGTCGAGGCCGGGATCATCGCCGCCACGCCGAACAGGTCGGCGACGAACTGGCCGAGGATCAACACCGCCGCCCCGGCGATCAGGCTGGCCGGCGCCAGGGGGGTCATCAGGGCGCCGATGGCCGACAGCACGGCGGTGACAATGATCGCCCGGCCATAGCCCAGCATGCGGATGACGACGGGAACCAGCAGGGCGCCAAGCAGGGCGGCGAACCCGCCAACGCCGATGGCGACGCCCAGCAGGCCGGGCGAGAGGCCGATGGTCCGGATGCAGAAGAGGACATAGAGGCTGGAGAAGAAGGATCCGAACAGGGTCTGCACCACGGTCATCAACAATAGCGGCCGGATCAGGGGCTGGCGCCAGACGGCCGAAAAGCCGAAGGCGACATCCTCGAGCGGATGCTTGCGAACCCTGGGCGCCGTCGGCGGCGTCTCGACCTTGCCGATCCCCATCAGGAACAGGGCGGAGACGAGGTAGGTCCCGGCGTTAGCCAGCAGGGCGACAGGCGCGGTGAACAGCTGGAACAGCAGGCCGGCCAGGGCCGGACCGCCCATCTCGGCGACGGAGTCGGTGACCCCCAGCTTGCTGTTGCCTTCGAGGAGCTGCTCGCGATCCAGCAGCACCGGCAGGTAGGCGTGGTCGGCGATGGCGAACACCACGCTGGCCGCGCCGACGAGGGCGGCCACGATGTAGAGCTGCGGCATGGCCAGCAGATGGGTCCAGGCGGCCAGGGGCACGCTGAACAGCAGCAGGACGCGGGCGATATCCGCCCCGATCAGGATCGGCCTGCGACTGCGGCGGTCGGCCCAGCCGCCGGCGAACAGGCCGATGATGACACCGGGGCCGAGGCTGAGGGCCGCGAGCAGGCCCAGCTGGCCCGGCCGGGCGTCGAGGGTCAGGACCGCGGCCATCGGCAGGCCCTCGCGGGTGATGCGGGAGCCGAAGGCGGAGACGGCCTGGGCCGCCCATAGCTTGAGGAAGTCGGCATGACGCCAGAGGGTGCTGGTCATGGAAGCTTTCAGATGGAGTGCAATGCAGGCCGGCCGGCGCGTCGCGCACGACAGACCGCGCCCTGACGGGCGTTGGGCGATGGATCACGCGGCGCGCCTCTGGCGCCGGGCGAACGATCAGCTAGCGGTGGCCTGCATGGTTTGACTCCTTCCACAAGGGCGTGAAAGCGTGGCGAGGATGGCGTGGACGCCGGCGTCTGGCAAGCCGGGCCTGGGAGGTCCGGCCGATTGGGTTTGACTGACGCCGCGTGAGCGGTCGGAATCGGAAACCATGAGCGATCTGGAACAGGCCCTGTCCGCCCTCGCCCCGACCCTCGACGCCGGGGCGCGGAGCATCGTCAACCTGCGCCGGCTGTCCGGCGGCGCCAGCCAGGAGACCTGGGCGTTCGAGACCGACTCCGGCGCGCCGCTGATCCTGCGCCGCAAGCCGCCGAGCGCCACCGGCAGCGGCAACGCCGTTCCCCTGGCCACCGAGGCCGCCCTGATCCAGGCCGCGACCCGGGCCGGCGCCCCCGTGCCGAAGGTGCTGGCCGTCAGCCCGCCCGACAGCGAGATCGGCGAGGCCTATGTGATGGGGCGGCTGGAAGGCGAGACGCTTGGCAAGCGCATCGCCCGTGACCCGCCCTTCGCCGGCGTGCGGCCCGGACTGGCGGCGCAATGCGGCAAGGCCCTGGCGGCGATCCACAGCATTCCTCTTGAAGGATTGCCTGAACTTGCCACCTCCAGCGCCTTGACCGAGCTGGAGAAATACGAATCCGTCTATCGCGGCGCCGGAGCCGAGCGGCCGATCTTCGAGGCGGCGATCCGCTATCTACGGGACCGGGCGCCACAGCTGGATGCGCCGGTGCTGGTGCACGGCGATTTTCGCAACGGCAACATCATGGTTCATCCGGAGCAGGGCCTGACCGGCGTGCTGGACTGGGAACTGGCGCATCTGGGCGATCCGGCCGAGGACCTGGGCTGGATCTGCACCCGCAGCTGGCGTTTCGGCGGCGGAAAGCCGGTCGGCGGGTTCGGCGACTATGCCGACCTGCTGGAGGCCTATGAGGCGGCGGGTGGCAAGCCGGTGTCGCTGCAGCGGGTGCTCTACTGGGAAATGCTGGGATCGCTGAAGTGGGGTTGCATGTGCCTGACGATGTACCTGGCCTACGCCACCGGTTCCGACCCTTCCGTTGAGCGGGCGATGATCGGGCGCCGGACCAGCGAGACCGAGATCGACCTGGTCGCCCTGCTGGAGGCCGCCGCATGATCTCCCATCCCACCAGCGCCGAACTGATGGACAGCGTGATCCGCTTCATCGAGGAACGGGTCAGTCCGCAGCTGAAGGACCGCGACGCCTTTCACGCCCGGGTGGCGGTCAACGCCCTCGCCGCGATCAAGCGGGAAATGGCCGGCGGGGCCGCAGCCGAGGCGGCCCAGGTCGAGCGGCTGATCGAACTGCTGGGCCATGACGGCGACTGGGCCGAGCTGAACAGCGAGCTTTGCACCAAGATCCGGGAAGGCCGGCTGTCGCCCACCGATCCGGCCCTGCTGGCCCACTTCAAGGCCTCGATCATCGACCAGGTCCGCATCGATCAGCCCAACTACGCGGGCCTGAAAGCCCTGGAACAGGGCTCGACCTGATCCAGCTCCGCAGAATGAGTCGCGGGATGCTTTTCACCGCCTGACGAGATCCGGCAGATTTCGGAGGACTATCCGTGCTTCCGCCCGGCCCCGGCGAAGGCCGGGGACCAGATTTGATCACCCGGTCGGCCGATTTGTCCCGACAAGCCAGCGCTCAGGCGGCTGGGCCCCGGCCTTCGCCGGGGTGAGCGGAAAAAGAGCGCCAGACTAGTTGATCCGGTGGGTTGGCACGGTGCGGACGGGCACCGAGCGGGTGATCGGCGGCGCCATCTGCGGAAAGGCCGCCAGCCCCATCCGCGCGGCGACCCGGGCGCGGGCGTCGGCCTCGATGTCGGCGTAGAACAGATTGTAGGGCGGCATCCGCAACCGGTCGGCCCAGCCGCCGCTGCGCCGCAGGGTCCTCGACTTGGGCCGCGAGACCTTGAGCACCCCGTCCTCGCACTGCGCCTCGACCGCGCGGGCGACCAGCGGCGGGCGATCGCCCCAGTCCAGGCCGGTGGCGTTGGCGGCCCCAAGGTTGTTGCGCGCCGCGACCATGTCTTCGGTGACCGCGCCGGTCAGCGGATTGACGCACAGCGGCGGGCGGCCCGCGAGGCTGACCAGCCGGCCCGCCTTGTCCCAGACCAGCGACCGCTCACGGATGCGCCCGCGCTCGACCGCCGAGCCGGACTTCCAGGCCAGGACGCAGCCGGCCTCGGTCCGGCGGGTGCAGGCGGGCGGCGTGGCGGCCGGCCCGTAGGCGTCGGCGGGAACCACGGTCTCGATCAGATAGGTGGCCGCCAACCGCTTCATCAGCGCGGGGTCCGGAGCGATCTCCTCGGCCAGCAGGCGGGCGGCCAGCACCCCGCCCTGCTCCACCCCGACCAGGATGAACGGCCGCTCGCCGCCATAGTCGGCCTTCCATTTGCGGAAGGCAGCGAGAACATCGCCATAGGCAAAGACCCGCGCCTCGCGGGCGTCCTCGCGCAGGGTCAGCTGGGCGTAGAGGCTGGCCTGACGGTAGTGAGGCGCGAACACCCGCCCGGCGCTGGCGAAGGGGCCGGCGTAGTTGGGCAGCATCACCTGGCTGTTGATCCGGGTCGCCCGCGCGTCGCGGAAGGGTCCGTTCCAGTGATCGCCGCCGTCATAGGTGGTCGGGTGGATGAAGAAGATGTCGGCCGGCGGGTCGTCGGCGCGGGGGTTGGCCGGAGCGCCGGGGATCAGGGCCCAGGCGCGCGCCTCGCTGTAGTCGGGACCGTTGGGCGGATCATAGGTCTGGAACGGCACGCGCGGGTCCAGCGAGGTGCGGAGAATGTCGACGCGAAAGACCAGCAGCCCGACGCCGAGGATCAGCACCAGGGCGGCGATGGCGAGGGCAATCCAGAGCCGGACGCCGGTCAGGTTCAGGGCCTTCAGTCTGTCAAACATGCCGCAACCTCGCATGAGCCGCGGCGAGGGTTAAGCCCCGTCTTCCACCCTCGCGCCGCGCGCGACCGCAATTCAGCGATAGGGATCGCTGGCCGTCAGATACTTCGTCACATACTCGGTGATGCCATCTTCCAGCGGGGTGAACTGGCCCGGGTATCCGGCCTCGCGGAGGCGATCCATCCGCGCCTGGGTGAAGTACTGATACTTGTCGCGGATGCCGTAGGGCATGTCGACATAGTCGATCAGCGGCGGCTTGCCGGCGGCCTTGAACACCGCCTGGGCCATGTCAGCGAAGGTGCGCGCGGCGCCGGAGCCCAGATTGTAGATGCCGTTGACGCCCGGGCTTTCCATCAGCCAGGCGACGACGTCGGCGACGTCGCGCACATAGACGAAGTCGCGCAGCTGGCCGCCGTCGGCGTAGTCGGGATTGTGGCTCTTGAACAGCTGCACGGTGTGGCCGGACCGGACCTTGGGAAAGATCTGGGCGGCGACGGACTTCATGCTGTCCTTGTGGTGCTCGTTGGGGCCGTAGACGTTGAAGAACTTCAGCCCGACCCATTGCGGCGGCTTGTAGTCCCGCGCCGCCTGACGGGCGGCGAAGACATCGAACAGGGCCTTGGACCAGCCGTAGGCGTTCAGCGGCTGCAGGGCCTTCAGGGCGTCCAGATCGTCATTGTCCTCGAACCCGGCCCCGCCGTCGCCATAGGTCGCGGCGCTGGACGCATAGATGAACCGGCGCTGGCGGTCGGTGCACCAGCGGTAGAGGTCGCGGCTGAGGCAGAAGTTGGTCTGGATGATCTTGTCGGCGTCGGCCTCGGTGGTCGAGGAGATGGCCCCCATGTGGATGACCACCTCGATGTCGCGCCAGCGCTTCTCGAGCCAGTCGAACATCTCTTCGGGCGGCACGAAGTCGCCGATCGGATGCTTGGCGATATTGCGCCACTTGCCGCCCTCGGCGCTGCCCAGCCAGTCGCAGACCACCACGTCGAGGGTCGGGTCCTCGCAGAGCCGGGCGACGATGTTGGAGCCGATGAAGCCGGCGCCGCCGGTGACGAAAGCAATACGACGGGTCATGGCGTTCTCAGGTTCTGGAGGTCATGCGGGCGATGGCCGCGGTGGTCGAATAGCCGTCGACCAGCGGGGCGAGTTTCACCTCGCCGCCCCAGCCCAGGACATCCTCGTGCCCCACCACGCCCTCGACGGTGTAGTCCGCGCCCTTGATCAGGACATCGGGCCGGGCGGCGCGGATCAGCTCGATCGGCGTCTCTTCCTCGAAGGCGGTGACGAGGTCGACATGGGCCAGGCCCGCCAGCACTACGGCGCGGGATTCCAGGTCGTTGACCGGCCGTCCCTCGCCCTTGAGGGCCCGCACCGAACTGTCGCTGTTGACCGCCACGATCAGCCGGTCGCACCAGCTGCGGGCCTGGGCCAGATAGGCCACGTGGCCCTTGTGAAGGATGTCGAAGCAGCCGTTGGTGAAGCCGACCTTGAGACCCTTGTTGCGCCAAGCGGCGGCCTGGGCCGCCATCTGCGCCGGGCTGGCCAGCTTGGCCTCGGCCGGCGCCAGATGGGCGGCGATCTCGGCCTCGACCAGTTCGCGCGGCGTGGCCGTGGCGGTGCCGGCCTTGCCGACCACCACGCCGCTGGCCAGCAGGGCGAAGCTGACGGCGTCGTCCATGGTCTGGCCGGCGGCCAGGGCCAGGCCCAGGGCGGCCAGGGCGGTGTCGCCGGCGCCGGACACGTCGAACACCTCGCGGGGACGACCGGGGTAGTGGCGCACCCCCTCCCCGCGCACGGCCAGGCTCATGCCCTTGGCGGCGCGGGTGACCAGAACCGCCTTGCAGCGTGACAGCTCCAGGGCGTGCTTCAGCGCCGCCTCGACCTCCTCGTCGGTCTCGGTCGGCAGGTCGGTGGCGCGGGCCAGTTCGGAGGCGTTGGGCTTGACCAGGTCGGCGGCGCCGTAGCGGGCGAAGCTGCGGGCCTTGGAATCGACGATCAGCACCGCCCCGGCGGCGCGGGCCTCGAGACAGGCCTCGATCACCTTCTGGGTCACGGCGCCCTTGCCATAGTCGGACAGCAGGATAGCGCCGGCGCCCTCGGCGGCGTAGCGGGCGGCGCCGACGATCTTGCTTTCGGTGTCCCGGGTCGCGGGGGCCGAATCCTCGGAATCGACCCGCAGCAGCTGCTGTCCGGCGGCGACATAGCGGGTCTTCACCGTGGTCGGCCGGGCGGCGTCGGTGATCAGATGGCTTTCCATGCCGGGCTCGCCGCCGATCAGGCCCAGAGCTTCGCGACCGGCGGGATCGTCGCCGATCATTCCGGCCAGAGCCGCCTTGCCGCCAAGGGCCGCGACGTTGCGCGCCACATTACCGGCCCCGCCCAGCATCACCGTCTCGCGGCCCAGGGCCAACACCGGAACCGGCGCCTCCGGGCTGGTGCGGCTGACCTCGCCATAGACGAAGCGATCGATCATTACATCGCCGACGCAGGCGACGCGGGCGCCGGTGACGGCGTCCAGAAGGTTTTGCAAACCGGCCAGTTCCATGCGGTGAGGCTGTGCGCTTTGACGTGGGGGCGGTCAAGAATTGATCCGCCGCGAAGGTGATCCGGCGAGCGATGGAGCGCGTAGCAACCCCGTGACGTCTTCAAGCCAAAACGCCCGCCCTTCCCCGACCCTGATGTGGTTTCGCCAGGACCTGAGACTGGCCGACAATCCGGCTCTCGCCGAGGCGGCCGCCGGGCCGGTGATTCCGGTCTTCATCCTCGACGAGACCGAGGCCGTTCGACAGAGGGGCGGCGCGTCCCTCTGGTGGCTGGACAAGTCCCTGCGCGCCCTGGCCCGGGACCTTGAGGCGCGGGGGTCGAAGCTGATCCTGCGGCGTGGCGAGGCGGCGAAGATCGTGCGGGAGCTGGTCGAGGAGACCGGCGCCGGGGCGGTCTGCTGGAACCGTCTCTACGACGGAGCGGTCATCGATCGCGACAAGAGCCTGAAGGCCGGACTGAAGGCGGACGGTGTCGACTGCCGCTCGTTCAACGCCGCCCTGCTGAACGAGCCCTGGGAGATCGCCAGCGGCTCGGGAACCCCCTACCGGGTCTACACCCCCTACTGGCGCGCCGCGCGTGAGCGGATCGGCTCTATTTCCACCACCCCGGCGCCGGACCGGCTCGAGGCGCCCGGGAGCTGGCCGGGCAGCGATGACCTAGACGACTGGGGCCTGCACCCGACTTCGCCCGACTGGTCGAGCGGCTTTGGCGACTGGACGCCCGGAGAGGCCGGCGCCCTCCAGGCCCTGGATGAGTTCCTCGATGACGGCGTCGCCCGCTACCGGGAGGACCGCGACCGGCCCGACCGGCCCGGAACCTCCCGCCTGTCTCCGCACCTGCATTTTGGCGAGATCGGTCCCCGCCAGGTGTGGCGCGCCGCCCAGGCCGCCGCCGCCCGGGGGGCGAGCGAGGGCCAGGTGGACAAGTTTCTCGCCGAGCTGGGCTGGCGCGAGTTTCACCACCACCTGCTGTTCTACAATCCGAAGCTGGCGACGGAGAACTTCAGGCCCGAATGGGACGCCTTCGTCTGGCGCGACGACGAGGCGGCCTTCCGGGCCTGGACCCGGGGCGAGACCGGTTACCCCATCGTCGACGCCGGCATGCGCGAACTGTGGGCCACCGGCTATATGCACAACCGGGTGCGGATGATCGCCGCCTCCTTTCTGATCAAGGACCTGTTGATCGACTGGCGACGGGGCGAGGCCTGGTTCTGGGACACCCTGGTCGACGCCGACCTGGCGCAGAACGCCGCCAACTGGCAGTGGGTCGCCGGATCGGGCGCCGACGCCTCGCCCTACTTCCGCATCTTCAACCCGGTGACCCAGGGCCAGAAGTTCGATCCGGACGGGGACTACATCCGCCGCTGGGTTCCCGAACTGAGGAATTCGCCGACCAAAGTCATCCATCTCCCCGGAGGCGGCGTATCTGATTTATTCGCGGCGGACGACGACAGGTCCGGACCGCATTATCCGGACCCCATCGTCGATCACGGCAAGGCCCGTGAACGTGCGCTGGAGGCCTATTCGGCCCTCAAGGCCGCTGGCGAGGGAGAGACGCCCAGGTGAAGATCGCGGTGATCGGTTCGGGGGTCTCGGGGCTGGGCGCGGCCCTGGCGTTGAAGGACGTCCATGAGGTCGTGCTCTACGAAAAGGACGCGCGGCTGGGCGGCCACGCCAATACCGTCGTCGTCGATTGCGCCGGCGAGGCCGTGGCGGTCGACACCGGCTTCATCGTCTACAACGAGAGCAACTATCCCAACCTGGTCGGCTTGCTGGACAGCCTCGGCGTCGAGACCCGCCTCACCGACATGAGCTTTGCCTGCGCGGGCGGCGGCGTGGAGTGGTCGTCGAATTTTCCGCGCGGGGTCTTCGCCCAGAAGCGCAATCTGCTGAACCCGTCTTTCCTGTTCATGCTCAATGACATCCGCCGCTTTAATGACCTGGCGCGCAATGACCTGTTGAAGGCGGACCTGAAGGACCTGACCCTGGGCGCCTATCTCAAGCTGAGGGGATTTTGCGAGGGGTTCCGCGACCGCTATCTGCTGCCGATGGGCGCGGCGATCTGGTCGACGACCGAGGGCCGCATCGGCGACTTCCCGGCCGAAAGCTTCCTGCGGTTTCTGTCCAACCACGGCCTGCTGCAATTTACCCCGCCCCTGTGGAAGACGGTGGTCGGCGGCAGCCAGACCTATGTCGAGAAGATCGCCGCCATCCTCGGCGACCGAGTGCGGCTGGGAACCGGCGCGGAAAGCGTCTGGCGTGATCCCCGCGGCGTGATGATCAAGGACAGCCGGGGCGCGGTCGAGCGGTTCGACCAGGTGATCCTCGCCTGCCATTCCGACCAGAGCCTGCGCCTCCTGTCGGACGCCGACCCCGAGGAGCGGGCGTTCCTGGGCGCGGTTCGCTACGCGCCCAACAAGGCGGTGCTGCACCGCGACCCCGCCCTGATGCCTGGCCGCCGGCAGGCCTGGGGCAGCTGGAACTACATCGCCGATAGCAAAGCGACATCAACGCCTTACGTCACCTACTGGATGAACAATCTGCAGATGCTCGCCACCCCCGAGCCGCTGTTTGTCACCCTCAACGGCCCGCCCGCCGACCCGGCGCTGGTGATCGCCGAGTTCGACTACGACCATCCCCAGTTCGACACCCACGCCCTGGCCGCCCAGCGCCGCATCGGCCGGATCCAGGGGCGCGGCGGGGTGTGGTACGCCGGCGCCTGGCTGGGCTACGGCTTCCACGAGGACGGCGTCACCTCGGGGGTCAAGGTCGCCCTGCAGCTGGGCGGCCGCGTGCCATGGGACTTCGTCGATCACCGGGTCGCCAGTTTCGACGGCCGCACGCCCGCCGCGCCCCGGGTCGAGGCGGCATGAGCCCCTCCGACCGCCCCGCCTGCCTCTATGTCGGAAGCACCTGGCACAAGCGCTTTGCGCCGCGGCCCCATGCGTTTCGCTATCGGCTGTTCCAGATCCTGGTCGACATCGACCGGCTCGAGGCGGCCTTCTCCGGCCTGAAACTGATGCGGCTGGGGCGGTTCGGGGTCATGAGCTTTGACCCCCGCGATCATGGCGACCGGCAAAGCCGCTCGCTTCGCCCCTGGGTGACCGACCGACTGAAGGAGGCCGGGCTTCGCGTCGAGGCGGCGACCATCAGGCTGCTGTGTTTTCCCCGGGTGCTGGGCTTCGTGTTCAATCCCCTGTCGCTGTTCTTCGTCCATGCCGGCGACGGGCAGCTGGAAGCGGTGGTCTATGAGGTCAACAACACCTTTGGCCAGACCCACGCCTATGTGATTCCGGCCGGCGGCGGCGCGCGTGAGCAGCAGCGGGCGGCCAAGCGCCTGTATGTCTCGCCCTTCTACAAGGTCGAGGGCGAATACCGCTTCGACATCGCCGCTCCGGCCGAGACTTTCGACCTGAAGATCGTCAAGGCCGTCGACGGCCGGCCGGACTTCGTCGCAACCCAGGAGGCGCGGCGGGAAAGTCTGTCCGATCAAAAGCTTGCGGCGCTGTTCTGGTCCATCCCGCTGATGACCGCCAAGGTCGTGCTGGCGATCCACTGGGAGGCGCTGCGCCTGTGGATCAAGGGGGCGCCCTTCGGCGCCAGGCCGCCCGGGCCGAAGGCGGCGGCCAGCACGGGACAGTCGGTTCGACCGGCTGCTCCCTCCCGGACATCCACCCCGCCCACCGCCGAGGCCGCCTGATCGGCAAGCCCTCACAGGTTGACCGGCCGGGGGTCGCGCAACCGCGAAACAGTGTTAAGCTTCGGAAAAAGTCAGAGGAGCGAAGATGAGCGAGATCGCCGCAAACGCCACCTCGTCGGTCTGGGAAACGCCTGACTTCAAGGCCGCGCCGGCGGCGTTCCGCACGGCCATGAAGGTTCTCAGGACCAACTGGACCACGGGAAACCTTGACGTCGTCATGCCGAGCGGACGCCGGCTGGCCTTCCGGGGCAGCAAGCCCGGCCCGACCGCCGAATTGATCGTCAAGGATTTCAGAGCCATCGGCCGGGTGATGTCGGCGGCCGACATCGGTTTCGCCGAGGGCTACATGGCCGGGGAATGGGATACGCCCGACCTGCCCGCGCTGCTGACCGCCTTTACCTACAACCTCGACCAGATCGGCCGGATCATGGCCGGCAACCCGCTGGTCAAGGCCTACAACTTCATCGTCCATCTGATGCGGCGGAACGACCGCGAGGGCGCCCGCAAGAACATCCACGCCCACTATGACCTGGGCAACAGCTTCTACGAGCTGTGGCTGGACCGGACGATGACCTACTCCTCGGCCCGGTTCGAGACCGCCGACCAGCCGCTGGAAGAGGCGCAGCACGAGAAATACGCCGCCCTGGCCCGGTCCATCGACCTCAAACCCGATCAGGCCGTGCTGGAGATCGGCTGCGGCTGGGGCGGTTTCGCCGAGTTCGCCGCCCGCGAGGTCGGGGCCCGGGTGACCGGCATCACCATCTCCCGCGCCCAGTACGACTACGCCCGCGAGCGGATGTTCAAGGCCGGTCTGTCCGAGAAGGCGGATATCCAGCTGATCGACTATCGCGATGTCGATGGCCGTTTCGACCGGGTCGCCTCGATCGAGATGTTCGAGGCCGTCGGCCAGGAATACTGGCCGACCTATTTCGGCAAGATCCACGAGGTGCTGTCGCCCGGCGGCCGGGCCGGCCTGCAGATCATCACCATCCGCGACGAGATCTTCGACCATTACCGGCGCCACGCCGACTTCATCCAGCGCTACATCTTCCCGGGCGGCATGTTGCCCAGCGAGGCGAAGCTGAAGGAACAGACCGACCGCGCCGGGCTCGACTGGACCGGGGTCAACCGGTTCGGCCAGTGCTACGCCGACACCCTGAACCAGTGGCTGCATCGCTTCGATGCGGTGTGGGATCAGGTTCGCGCCCAGGGCTTTGACGAGCGGTTCCGCCGCCTGTGGCGCTTCTACCTGGCCTATTGCGAGGCCGGCTTCCGCAGCGAGCGAACCAACGTCATCCAGTTGGGACTCTCTCGGGGCTGATAGAATTTCGGGCCTTGCGCTATCGGCCGGCATGACGATCTAGAGGGGCGAGGACGCAACAGTCGAGGCCCTTCGCATGTCTGCAAACCCAAGCGTGATCGAGGCTATCGGCAATACGCCCCTGATCCGCCTGCGGGCCGCCAGCGCGGCCACCGGCTGTGAGATTTTCGGCAAGGCCGAGTTCATGAACCCGGGCCAGTCGGTCAAGGACCGGGCCGCCCGCTATATCATCCAGGACGCCATCGACAGCGGTCGGCTGCGCCCTGGCGGCCGGATCGTCGAGGGCACGGCGGGCAATACCGGCATCGGCCTGGCCATGGTCGCCTCGGCGCTGGGCTATCGCACCACCATCGTCATGCCCCGGACCCAGAGCCAGGAAAAGAAGGACGCCATCCGTCTGGCCGGCGCCGAGCTGGTCGAGGTCGACGCCGTGCCCTACGCAAACCCCGACAACTATGTCCGCTATTCGGGGCGACTGGCCGAGGAGCTGAACGCCAGCGAGCCTGCCGGCGCCATCTGGGCCAATCAGTTCGACAATGTCGCCAACCGCCGGGCCCATGAAGAGACCACCGGCCCGGAAATCTGGGAGCAGACCGCCGGCGCCGTCGACGGCTTCATCTGCGCGGTCGGCTCGGGGGGAACCCTGGCCGGGGTTGCGGCGGCGCTGAGAGCGCGCAATCCCAAGGTCGCCATCGGCCTGGCCGACCCCTACGGCGCGGCGCTGCACAGCTACTACACCACCGGCGAATTGAAGGCCGAAGGCGGCTCGATCACCGAAGGCATCGGACAGGGCCGCATCACCGCCAACCTCGAAGGCTTTCGTCCCGACCACAGCTGGCGCATCAGCGACGAGGAGATGCTGCGCATCGTCTTCGACCTGGCCAGCCATGAGGGGCTGTTGATGGGCGGCTCCAGCGGCATCAACGTCGCCGGCGCCATCCGCCTGGCGCGGGAGCTGGGACCGGGCCACACCATCGTGACCGTGCTGTGCGACCACGGCTCGCGCTACCAGAGCAAGCTGTTCAATCCGGCCTTCCTGTCCGAAAAGGGCCTGCCGACTCCCGATTGGCTCACGGCCGGAATAGGCTAGACTGTCCGCGGGACCGGCCGCATCTGACCGCTCCAACGCTTTGAAATCGATCACATTCGCCGCATTCGGGGTGAGTCACCCCGGCGCCGGCGAAACCTCAGCAAGGACCCTTCCGCATGGCGCTGGACCCGCTCGTCTCCACGGCCTGGCTGGCTGAACACCTTGAGGCGCCCGATGTGCGCATCATCGACGCCAGCTGGTTCCTGCCCGGCGAGTCCCGCGATCCCCGCGCTGAGTTCGCGGTGGCCCACATCCCGGGAGCGGTGTTCTTCGACATCGACGACATTGTCGACGAGACCAGCGACCTGCCGCACATGCTGCCCTCGCCGGTGAAGTTCGCCTCGCGGGTCCGCAAGATCGGCCTTGGCGACGGCGCCCGGCTGATCATCTACGACAGCCAGGGCCTGTTCTCCGCCGCGCGGGTCTGGTGGACCTTCCGGGCCATGGGCCATGAGGATGTGGCGGTGCTCGACGGCGGCCTGCCCAAGTGGATTGCCGAGGGCCGGCCGATCGAGGACGGCGTGCCGCCGCCGCGCGAGCGTCACTTCACCACCCGCTACAGCAATGACCTGGTCCGCGACCTGGGTCAGGTCCGCCGCGCCCTGGCCAGCGGCCGCGAACAGCTGGTCGACGCCCGTCCGGCCGCCCGCTTCACTGGCGAGGCCCCAGAGCCCCGGCCCGGCCTGCGCGGCGGCCATATGCCCGGCGCCCGCAATGTCCCCGCCTCCAGCGTCCTGGCGCCGGACGGCACGATGAAAACCGCCGAACAGCTGCAGGCCGTTTTCGAGGCGGCGGGCGTGGCCCTGGACCGTCCGATCGTCACCACCTGCGGCTCGGGCATCACCGCCGCCATCCTGGCCCTGGCCCTGGCGCGTCTCGGCAAGGACCGGACGGCGGTCTATGACGGGTCCTGGGCTGAATGGGGCGGCCGCGACGACACCGAGGTCGCGACCGGACCAGCGGCCTAGTCGCTTACCATCCAGCCTATCTGGCCGGCGGCGAATACATCAGGCCGGGCTTTTCCGCCGTCCACAGGGCGTTCTGACCCCTCGCCAGGTCCAGCCCGGAGGCCGCGCCCAGATTGCGGTCGAAGACCTCGCCGTAGGAGCCGACCTGGCTGATGATCTGATAGGCCCAGTCCCCCTTGAGGCCCAGACCCGCGCCCAGCTTGTCATCGACCCCCAGCAGCCGGCGGATTTCCGGATTGGTCGAGCTTTCGCGCGCCGCCTTCACCGTTTTGGAATCGAGGCCCAGCTCCTCGGCCAGGATCATCGCGTTCAGGGTCCAGCGGACGATGTCGGTCCAGCCGTCGTCGCCCTGCCGCACCACCGGTCCCATCGGCTCCTTGGAGATCACGTCGGGCAGCAGCACATGGGCGCCGGGATTGTCCAGCACCGCCCGGGTCGAGGCGAGGCTGGAGATGTCGGCGGTCAGGGCGTCGCACTCCTCCCGCTGATAGCGGTTGCGCGCATCAACCGCCGAACTGGCGGGCACCGGGGTCATGTGGATGCCGCGGATCTTGAAATAGTCGGCCAGATTGAGCTCCGAGGTGGTCCCCGCCTGGACGCAGATGCGCGCGCCCGACAGTTCCGCCGCGCTCTGCAGGTTGAGCGACTTGCGCGCCAGGAAGCCCTGGCCGTCGAAATAGCTGATGCGGACGAAATCCACCCCCTCGGCGGCGTCGCGGCTGAGGGTCCAGCTGGTGTTGCGGTTGAGAACGTCGATGCGCCCGGCCTTCAGCGCCTTGAACCGGTCCTCGGCCGCCACCGGCACGAACTGCACCTTGCGGGAGTCGCCCAGCACCGCCGCCGCCAGGGCGCGGCACAGGTCCACGTCGAAGCCCCGCCAGACGCCCCGCCCGTCCCGCGCCCCGAAACCGGCCAGGCCGGGATTGACGCCGCATCGCACCACTCCGCGACGCCTCACGGCCGCCAGGGTCGGACTGTCCGCGGCGGTGGCCATGGGCCCCTGGGTGATCAGGGTCTCGGGGGTCTCGGGCTGGACCGGTTCCGCCTGTTTTCGCCCACAGCCCGTCGCCGTCAGGGCGATGAGGGCAAGCACGGCGAAACGCTTCACGGCGGCGACTCCTTGATCCGGGATGGTGACTGGACCTAACTGGCCCGGAACAAGTTTCACCCTCATGACGCCCTGGCCGCAACCCGCATGCACGAGAAAACCCGCCTGATTCACGCCGGTCGCACGCCAGAGACGCTGGCCCGCACGGTCGGCCCGCCGATTCAGCGCGGTTCGACGGTGCTGCTGCCCAATTCGCAAGCTCTGTATGAGGATGATCTCGGCTATGGCCGGTCCGGACTGGCGGCCCAGGCGGCCCTGATCGAGGCCCTGGCCGAACTTGAGGGGGCAGCCGCCGTCCAGCTCTACCCCTCGGGCCTGGCCGCCCTGACCGGCGCCCTGCTGGCGGTGCTGAAGGCCGGCGATTCGGTGCTGCTGAGCGAAGGCGCCTACAAGCCGACCCGGCAGTTCTGCCAGAATGTGCTGCAACGCTTCGGCGTCCGGGTGCAACTGCATGACGCGCGTCTGTCGGCGCAAGAGGTTTTGGCCCTGATCGCCGACGACACCCGGCTGATCCTGCTGGAGTCGCCCAGCTCCCTGACCTTCGAGATGCAGGATGTGCCGGCCATCGCCGCCGGCGCCCGCGCGCGGGGCGTCCTGACCCTGATCGACAACACCTGGGCGGCGGGCCTGTATTTCAAGCCGCTGGCGCACGGCGTCGACATCAGCGTCCAGGCCCTGACCAAATACGTCTGCGGTCACTCCGACATCTTCATGGGCAGCGCCGCCACCGGCGATGCGGCCCTCGGCGCCCTGCTGGAGGCCGGTGTGCATGACCTGGGTTGGGCGGTCACCGGAGAGGCCGCCTACGACATGCTGCGCGGCCTGCGCACCCTGCCGACCCGCCTGGCGCGACATGACCAGAGCGCCCGCGCCATCGCCGGCTGGCTGGCCGACCAGCCGCAGGTCCTGAAGGTCCTGCACCCCGCCCTGCCCGACGATCCCGGTCACGCCATCTGGCGCCGCGACTACAGCGGCGCCAGCGGTCTGTTCGGCGTGGTGATGAAGCCGGGACCGCTGAAAGCCCAGCACGCCTTCCTCGACGCCCTGAAGCTGTTCGGCCTGGGGTTCAGCTGGGGCGGCTTTGAAAGTCTGGCCATCCGCTGCGACCCGCAGCTGGCCTCGCGCCGCTTCGTCAAGGCGCTGGAGGGCCCGCTGATGCGGCTGCACATCGGCCTCGAAGACGAGGCTGATCTGATCGCCGACCTCGCCGGGGCGCTTGCGGCCTATGAGGCGGCGTCCGACTGAGCGGGCGACCTTACCCATCAAATGGGGATTGCCCCCGGCCGGCCTGGCCCCGAGGCTTGGTCGGAGTGGGAGAGTTCATGAAACCGGTATTGCTTATCGCCGCCCTGATGATGTCGAGCGCCTGCGGCGCCGCCTGGGCCCAGGATTCCGCCGCGGACATCATCCGCAAGGGGATGGCCAAACGAGGCGCCTATGACGGATACACCGTGAAGGAAAACTCGCGCGGCGCTGAAAGACTGCTGGACGATGAGCCGTGGTACGGCCTGACGATCTCCGAAGCCTTCGCCTATCCTGAGAGAGAAAAGGGCTGGAGCTACGTCGTCGTGGTCCAGAACTTCTCGTCCGTGGACTACTGCATCAGGCCGCGTTTTGCCGCAATGCCCCGGGGCCGGCTCTACTACGCCCAGAGCGGAAATCAGATCGTCAAGGCCGGCCAATCCCTGACGATTTTCACCGCGGCGGATGAGACCCTGATCGGGACCATCAAACCCGTCGAGGAGATCGCCTTCTGGCGGCCCGACTACACCAAGGAAAACGGCAGCTACTGCCGCGCCGTCGCGCCCCGAGGCCTGGACGACTGGCTGCGGCAACCGTCCGACGGCCGGAACATCGATTTCGCAGGAAGTCGTCGCTAAGGCCTTTTGTCCAACCGCGAACCGGTTGGCGTGCCGCGAGAAGACCTGGCGACTCCAGTAGGATTCGAACCTACGACCGTCCGCTTAGAAGGCGGATGCTCTATCCAGCTGAGCTATGGAGTCCTGTTGGTCTTGATACCGGTTTTGGCGGGCTTGAAGAAGCCGGCCTCGCCGGGTTTGCGTGTTTCGACACGCGATCCTCGCGGATCGCTACTCAGCATGACGAAATGGGATGGCGTCCGCTCTGCTCGTCATCCTGAGTAGCCCGCGCGGCGGGCGTGTCGAAGGACGCACCCGCCCTAATGCGTCCAGGGCTGTCTGCGGCCCGTCGCGAAATTGTCCGCATAGGCCTTGATGATCTTCTTCGGCTCCTTGGGCTCGACGAGCTGGAAGGAAATACCGTGCTTCTGGGCGTAGGCGACGGCCTCGTCGCGGGTCTCGAAAGTCAGCCGCACCTGGCCGTTCATGTCGGTCGACTGGGTCCAGCCGGTCAGGGGATCATTGCGCTTGGCGGCGGCCGGCTCGAACTCCAGCAGCCACTCATGGGTCTTGGCCTTGCCCGACTGCATGGCGGTCTTGGCGGGGCGGTAGATGCGGGCGAGCATGGCGGCCTCTCTTGATCCAGTCCTGCCGATGATGGTCGGGGCGGCAGGATTTGAACCTGCGACCCTCTGCTCCCAAAGCAGATGCGCTACCAGGCTGCGCTACGCCCCGTCAGCATCGGAACGGCGGTGCTTGCCACAGGTCGGGCCGCAGCGGAAGCGCTCAGTCGATCTTGCGGCGCATCGGCTTGAAGATGGCGGTCGCCCGGACGATGTCGCGGTCGCCCAGGAAGATGCGGCCCTCGACAAAAACCAGGTCGCGGGTCTGACGGGTGACCCGGCCCTCGCCCATCAGCCACTCCCCCGCCCGTCCGGCGGAGAGGTAGTCCAGCGACAGATGCACCGTCACCGCCGCCTTGCCGCCGGTGGCGCCGTGAACCGCCCGGGCCAGCACGCCGTCCATGAAGGTCGCCAGCATGCCGCCATGGGTAATGCCCATGCTGTTGCAGTGCCGCGGCAGGACGAAGAAGGCGTGCTGGAAGCCGTCCGGCCCGTTGCGGTGAAACATCGGGCCGTTGTGGGTGGTGTAGGGACCGCGCGCCGAAGGTTCGAAGCCTTCCGGCGGCGGCGGAACCGCCGTCTCGCCGTCACCCACCCTTGAAGATCCGATGGCTGACCTTGTCGCCCGGCTTGATGCCCAGTTCCCCGGCCCGGCCGCCGGCGATCTCCAGCACCCCGAAGGCCTCGCCGTGCGAGGGGATCGGGGTCTCGTTCAGCGGGGTGGCCATGGCGGCGATGGAGACGATGGTCCCGTCGGCGGCGATATAGATGATGTCCAGCGGGATGAGGGTGTTCTTCATCCAGAAGGCGCGGGGCGCGGAATCGCCGAAGTCGAACAGCATCCCCCGGTCAGGCGCCAGACTCTTGCGGAACATCAGGCCGTGCTGACGCTCGGCCTCGTCATCGGCGATCTCGACCTGAAACTTCACCGGCCCGCTTGCCGTGGCGATCGTCAGCGGCTCCAGCGGCGAGATCAGGGTCTCGGCTGGCGGCGAGGCGGCCTGACAGGCGGTCAGCATCGGCCCCGTGAGGCCAAGCGCGGCGGCGAGGAGCAGAATTCTGCCAAGCCGGACCGCGCGGCGGCTCCCGGCGGCGATACCCGTCAGCGAATACACGAAAGCAATCTCCGAACCCGAAGCGTTCAGGACGCCTCGATCTGGGCCACGACCAGACCCTTGGGCCCTTCGGCAAAGCGCACCAGGACGCCTTCTCCGGGCTGCAGGTCATCAAGACCGCTGCGGCGCAAGGTCTCGATGTGGACGAAGATATCCCCCGGCGCATCGTCGCGCACCACGAAACCGTAGCCCTTGGTGCGGTTGAACCATTTTACGGTGGCCGGCTCCATCGGTCCGTCGGCGACAACCAGGGTCGCGCGCTGGCGGGATTCCCTGGAGGCGCCGCCACGAGACTCGCGGCGGCCCTCGTCATGACGCTGCGGACGCGGCGCCGGAGGCGGCGCGGCGTCCTCGTCCAGTTCGACGATATCGGTGACCTGCCAGCCCTTGGGCCGCTTTACGGCGTCACAGACGATGAGCGAGCCTTCGAGGACCGAGTCCTTGCCGAGGGTCCGCAGCGACGTCACATGCAGCAGAACGTCCCGAAGTTCGGTAACGTCAGGGTCATCCGGAACGATGAACCCGTATCCCTTGCCCAGGTCGAACCACTTAATCCGACCGCTGAGTCGCACGGCTTCTTCGTGCACATCCTCGGTATGCATTTCCAAACTCGACATCACGCTCCCCCGCTTGGTCGGATTCCCGACGCAAGCGCCTCATTGAGAACAATGTTCTCCTGAGAGGGGAGCCGTCAATCGATGAATATGCGACGATTGGGCCGCAAACCGTCTATCGCGACACTTTGCCGCACCCATTATGGGGATATGGCTTGATTTTTCCGGAAAAGGCCTCGTGGCACGCCCTAGGGGAGTCGAACCCCTCTTACCAGATTGAAAATCTGGGGTCCTAACCGATAGACGAAGGGCGCGCGGCGAGGAGCCGGGGATATATCCAACCTCTTCCGGCGGCGCAAGGCCGGTCGAAGGAGAAATTCACGAACTGGCCATTCGGGGGTCGGCGACGTCCTCGATCTCAAGCTCGACACCCTCCCGGCCCTGCCAGTCATCGGGTTTCAGCCGGCCGGCCAGATGCAGTCCGCCCCCGCCGCCCAGCAGGCGCTGGCCCATTTCCGTTTCTCCGGCGCGCCAGGCCACCGCCTTCAGACGCGCCCCGGCCGAATCGACCAGGGTCACGCGCACATGACCGCCACGCATGGCGATGGGCCGCTCGACCCGCGCATCGGCGATGGCGAAAACCGGTTCGGGATTGCCGGGGCCGTAGGGCGCCAGGCGCTGGAAGGTCTCGTACAGGCCGCGGGTGGCGCCGCCGGGGGCCAGCAACGAATCGATCTCGACGGCGTCCTGAGCCGCCGCATCGATCATCTCGCCGGCCAGCTGCTCGGCCAGGAAGGACCTCAAGTCGGGCACCGCGGCGGGACGGACGGTCAGACCCGCCGCCATGGCGTGCCCGCCCCCGGCCAGCAGAATGCCCGCATCAAACGCCGACTGCACGGCCCGCCCGAGGTTCACGCCGGGCTGGGAGCGGCCGGAGCCCTTGCCGATGTCCGCCGGACGGTCGACGCCGATAACGATCACCGGCTTGCGATACCGCTCCCTCAGCCGCCCGGCGGCGATGCCGACGACGCCAGGATGCCAGTCGTCGCCGGCGACGACGATCACCGGCGCGTCCGGGTCGAAATTGCTCTGCTGCTCGATCATCGCCGTGGCCTCGTCGATGACCGTCTTCTCGACCTCCTTGCGCGAGGCGTTGAGGGCGTCCAGCTCGAGCGCCAGGGATGTCGCCTCCTCGGGGTCCTCGGTGCTCAGCAGGCGCGCGCCCAGGTCCGAGCGGCCGATGCGTCCGCCCGCGTTGATTCGCGGTCCGAGGATGAAGCCGGCATGGAAGCTGGTCGCCGGTCCCTGCGACTTGGCGACATCCAGCAGGGCCTTGAGGCCGAGATTGCGCCAGCCGGACATCACCTTCAGCCCCTGGGACGCCAGCGCCCGGTTGAAGCCGGTCAGGGAGGTCACGTCGCAGAAGGCGCCCATGGCCGCCAGGTCCAGCCACTGCATGACGTCCGGCGCCGGGCGGTGATCGAACATCCCCCGCTTGCGGGCCTCGCGGTTGAGGGCGGCCAGCAGCACGAAGGCGACCCCGGCGGCGGCCAGATGGCCCTGGCCGGAGGTGTCGTCGGGCCGGTTGGGATTGACCAGGGCGGCGGCGGGCGGCGGGTCGCCGCGCATCAGGTGGTGGTCGATGACCACGACGTCGAGCCCGATCCGGGCCGCCTCGATCAGGGCGTCATGGGCGGCCGCGCCGCAGTCGACGGTGATGACCAGTTCGGCCCCCTGCTCCTTCAGCTTGCGGAAGGCGGCGGGGCTGGGGCCATAGCCCTCCAGGATACGGTCGGGCACATAGATCGGCAGGTCGCGGCCCATGGCGCGGAACCAGCGGACGATCTGGGCGGCGCTGCTGGCCCCGTCGACGTCGTAGTCGGCGAACACCACGCATGGCCGGCCGCTTTCCACCGCATCGACCAGGATGCGGGCGGCCAGATCCATGTCCTGAAAGCTGGACGGGTCGGGAAACAGTGACTTGAGGGTGGGATTGAGGAAATCCCCGCCCGCCTCGGCTCCGACGCCGCGCGAGGCCAGGGCCCGGGCCAGAGGCTCGGACAGGCCATGGCCCAGCTGATGCGCCCTCACCGCCGCCTCGTCGGCGGGGCGGCGGCGCCAGGCGCGTCCGGTCAGGGAGCGGCGAACGCCCAGGAAATCCGGGGTCGCCGCGCCATCCGCCATGTCAGAGGAGCCGCTTCATCCGCACTTCGCGGACCGTGCGGGTCGAGGAGTTCATGACGATCGAATGGGTGTGGACGAAGCCCTCGGAGAACTTCACCCCGTCCAGCAGGGCGCCGGAGGTGACGCCGGTGGCGGCGAAGATGGCGTCGGCCTTGACGATGTCGTTGAGGTCGTACTTGCGATCCAGATCGGTAATGCCCCACCGCTTGGCCCGCTCGCGCTCATCGGCGTTGCGGAACACCAGGCGGCCCTGGAACTGGCCGCCGACGCATTTCAGCGCCGCGCAGGCCAGGACGCCCTCGGGGGCGCCGCCCTGGCCGATGTAGAGATCGATGCCGGTTTCCGGGTCGGCGGTGTTCATCACCCCGGCGACGTCGCCGTCGGTGATCAGATAGACCCGGGCGCCCACCGAACGCAGGCTGGCGATGATTTCGGCGTGACGCGGCCGGTCCAGGACACAGACCGTGATCTGCTCGGTCGGCACGCCGCGCGCCTTGGCCAGGGCCGCCGCGTTTTCGGCCGGGGTCTTGTCCAGGTCGAGGATGCCTTCGGGATAGCCGGGGCCACAGGCGATCTTGTCCATATAGGTGTCGGGCGCGTTCAGCAGCGTCCCGGCCGGCGCCCAGGCCATGACAGCCAGGGCGTTGGCCATGGCCTTGGCGGTCAGGGTGGTGCCTTCCAGCGGGTCGAGGGCGATGTCGACGCGGGGACCGCCCTTGCCGACCTTTTCGCCGATATAGAGCATCGGCGCCTCGTCCCGCTCGCCCTCGCCGATGACGATCACGCCATCGATTTCGAGCTCGTTCAGCGCATTGCGCATGGCGTCGACGGCGGCCTGGTCTGCGGCCTTCTCGTCGCCCCGGCCGACCTCGGACCAGGACGCGATGGCGGCGGCCTCGGTGACGCGCACGGCGTCCAGCACCAGGCCGCGATCCAGCGTTTCGGAACTCATATAGGCGTCTCCCGGCCCTCGCGTTGGAGGGCGTTGTCTACAAGTGTTGCGGGGGAATAGCGACTGTTGAGGCCCCTGACGAGGGGTCAATGGGCGGTTTTGCCCCCTCGGAACCGTCAGATCCGGGCGATCCGCAGCAACCTTGGCCGCTCGATCACCGCCTCCAGCCGCTCGATGCGGTTGATGGCGTCGGTCAGCACCGACTCGGCCACCGCGTGGGTGGTCAGCACGATCGGCACGCCGCCGGCGTCCTCGACGGGCTTCTGCAGGAAGCTGTCGATGGAGACCCCGCACTCGGCCAGGGTTTCGGACACCGCCGCGATCACCCCGGGCTGGTCCTTCACCAGCAGCCGCAGATAGGCCTTGCCCACCCGGCGCGTGGGGGCGACGGCGATGAAGGGTTTCAGCTGGCCGGCCGGCGCCTGGAACACCGGGCGCCTTGCTCCGGTCATCACATCGGCGATGTCGGCGGCGCAGGCGGCCGCGGTCGGCCCGGCCCCGGCGCCCGGCCCCTGTATGAAGATGCGACCGATCCGGCTGCCCTCGATGAACAGGGCGTTGGTCGCGCCTTTGGTGTCGGCCAGCGGATGGCCGGAGGCGACCAGCGAGGGATGCACCCGCACCGCCACGCCGTCGGCGGTGCGTTCGGTCGAGGCGATCAGACGGATGCGATAGCCAAGGTCCCTGGCCAGGGCGATGTCCAGCTGTTCGACCTGGCCGATGCCCTCGATCTCGGCGGCGGCGAAGTTGGGGGCGCAACCGAAGGCCAGGGCGGCCAGGATGCTGATCTTGTGGGCGGCGTCGAAGCCGCCGATGTCGGTGGTCGGATCGGCTTCGGCGAAGCCCATCCGCTGGGCGTCCGACAGCACGTCGGCGAAGCCGCGGCCCTTGGCCTCCATCTCGCTGAGAATGAAGTTGCAGGTGCCGTTGAGAATGCCGGCCATGGCCGAGACATCGTCGCCGACCATCGCCTCGCGCAGCATCTTCACCGCCGGCGTGCCGCCCATCACCGCCGCCTCGAACAGCAGCGGCGCCCCGGCCGCCTCCGCCAGGGCCGCCAGTTCGGCGCCGTGTTCGGCGATCAGGGCCTTGTTGGCGGTGACCACCGGCTTGCCGGCCTTCAGGGCCGCCTCCACCGCCGCCTTCGCCGGACCGTCAGAGCCGCCGACCAGCTCGACGAAGATGTCGATCTCGGGGCTGGAGGCCAGGGCCACGGGATCGTCGAACCAGGCGAGGCCGGAGATGTCCACCGCGCGGGCCCGGCTGCGGTTGCGGGCCGAGACGGCGGTGACCACCGCCCGGTCGCCGGCCGGCGCGAAGTCCGGCTGGGCCAGCAGGAACTCGAGGAGGCCGCCGCCGACGGTGCCGAGACCGGCCACGCCGATGCGCCAGGTTTTCCGGGTCATGCTGTCTTCCTACTGGGCCGCCAGGGCGTTGTGCGACCGGGCCAGGATCTCGTCCGCATTGCCGAGGAACTTCTTCACATTGCGGGCCGCCTGGCGGATGCGCTGCTCGTTCTCGACCAGGCCGATGCGCACATAGCCCTCGCCGTATTCGCCAAAGCCCGAGCCCGGGGCCACGGCGACGCCCGCCTCCTCGACCAGCAGCTTGGCGAACTCCATCGAGCCGACATCACGGAATTTCTCCGGGATGGGGGCCCAGGCGAACATCGAGGCCGGCGGCGAGGGAATGTCCCAGCCGGCCAGCTTCATCGATTTGACCAGGGTGTCGCGACGGGCCTTGTAGATGCCGCGGATCTCGGCGACGCAGTCCTGCGGGCCGTTCAGCGCCGCCGCCGCGGCCACCTGGATGGGCGTAAAGGCGCCGTAGTCGAGATAGGACTTCACCCGCGCCAGGGCCGCGCACATCCGCGCGTTGCCGACCACCATCCCGACCCGCCAGCCGGCCATGGCGTAGGTCTTCGACAGGCTGTTGACCTCGACCGCGCAGTCCATCGCCCCCTCGACCTGCAGCACCGAGGGCGGCGGGTTGTCGTCGAAGTAGATCTCCGAATAGGCGACGTCGGAAATCACCAGCATGTCGTGGCGTTTCGCCAGCTGGATGGCGTCCTTGTAGAAGTCCAGATCGACCCACTGCGCCGTCGGGTTGGACGGGTAGCTGAGGATCATGATGCTGGGCGGCGGGGCCGAATGCTTCACCGCCCGGCCGATGCCCGACAGATACTCTTCCGGCGACAGGGCGGGCACATGGCGGATCACCCCGCCGGCCATGATGAAGCCGAAGGCGTGGATCGGATAGGCCGGGTTGGGACAGATGATGACGTCGCCCGGCGCGGTCAGGGCGTTGGCGAGGTTAGCGAAGCCTTCCTTGGAGCCGAGGGTGGCGATCACCTCGGTGTCGGGGTTCAGCTTCACCCCGTAGCGGCGGCCGTAGTAGCCGGCCATGGCCCGGCGCAGGCCGATTATGCCCTTGGAGGCGCTGTAGCGGCCGGCCTTGGGATCGCGGGCGGTCTCGACCAGCTTGTCGACGATGTGTCGCGGGGTCGGCATGTCGGGATTGCCCATGCCGAAATCGATGATGTCGACGCCCTCGCCGCGCAGCCGCGCCTTGATGCGGTTGACCTCTTCAAAGACATAGGGCGGCAGGCGTCGGATGCGGTGAAAGTCGGTGTTCATGTGGGGCTCGTGCGCCGCTTTCGGCGCGTGGGGAGCGGATGTCGCGCATGGATAGCCCCCGGACAGGGCGCCGCCAAGCAGGTTTCTGGAAGATTATGCCCCCGCCGCCGGGACTTACCGGGGCCGCGGGGGCGGCTTAGCTCGGGCGCGCATGGCCTTGGCGAAGGCTTCCGACTCGGCGATCTCGGCGTCGGTCGGCGGATGGATGTCGCCGGCGGCGGCATCGGCCCGCGCCTGGCGGGCGAAACCCTCGCTGTCGCGCAGGGTCCAGGTCTCCGGCGCGGTCATGCGCTGGGTGTAGAGGGCCTCGGCCTGCTGGTCCTCGACCCGGGCCTTGATCGCTGCCGGATCCGGCGCGTCGGCAGGGCTCGGCGGGATGGAGGCGAAGGTCGGAAAGCCGCCGGGCCGGGCCAGGACGGCCTCGATCTGCTCGGCGGCCGGCGAGGTCTTGTTGATCGGCGCCTGCACGAACGGCGAGCGGGCGCCGGGCGCCGCGCAGGCGGCGAGCGAGGCCGCGCCCAGGGCCAGCATCGCGGCCCGGGAAACCATCACCTTTCGGCGCAACAACAAATCGCGGGCTTGGCCGTTCATCACAAGTCCGGTCATATGCGATGATTGCGGCGAACGAAAGGGCGAGCCCGCGCCCTTCCTCAGGAGGACACCCCCATGGCCAGGCCGACCAAGCCCGCGCCTTCAGGCAAGACAGCCGCCAAGCCCGCCGCCAGGGGCGGAACGCCCCAGACCGTGAAGTCCAAGACCGCGACGTCCAAGACGGCCAAGCCCGAGGCCGCGCCAAAAGCGCCCAAGGCCGCCAAGGCCGCGCCGAAGGTCGCCGCCGAGAAGCCCGCGCCCGCTCCTTCCGCGGATGACCGCCGCCAGGCCGCGCAGCAGGCGACCGCTTCCTCCCCCCTGCCCGACCCCGCCAGCTTCATTCCCCGCGAACAGCGCGAACAGTTCGAGAAGCTGTCGGCCAACCTCGCCCGCGCCGCCCTCACCGCCCAGGGCGCCATCGCCGAGGCGGCCCTGCGCCAGGCGGACGCCCCCTCGGCGCTCAATACCGACCCCTTCCATGTCGGCCCGGCGATGAGCCAGGTGATGAGCAAGCTGGCCCAGGAGCCCGACCGGATGCTGCGGGCCCAGGCCGATCTGTTCTCGCGCTATCTCGACCTGTGGCAGAACACCGCCCGGCGCATGGCCGGCGAGACCGTCGAGCCGGTGGTCGCCCCGGCCAAGGGCGACAAGCGCTTCAGCGATCCCGACTGGGGCGAGAATCCGGTCTTCGACGTGATGAAGCAGTCCTACCTGCTGACCTCGAACTGGATGAACAACTTGGTCGCCGACGTCGAGGGCGTCGATCCGCTGGAAAAGCGCCGGGTGGAGTTCTTCACCCGCATGCTGACCGACGCGGTCAGCCCGTCCAACTTCCTGCTCAGCAACCCCGCCGCCCTGCGCGAGGCAGTGGCCACCAACGGCGAGAGCCTGGTGCGGGGGATGGAGCAGTTTTCCGAGGATCTGGCCCGGGGCGGCGGCCAGCTGTCGATCAGCCAGACTGACATGGACGAGTTCGTCGTCGGCCAGAACGTCGCCACTGCGCCCGGCAAGGTGGTCTATCAGAACGACATCCTGCAGCTGCTGCAGTACGCGCCATCGACGGAGCAGGTGCGGGAGATCCCGCTGCTGCTGTTCACGCCGTGGATCAACAAGTTCTACATCACCGACCTGAGGCCCGATAACAGCCTGATCCGCTGGCTGAGCGCCCAGGGCTTCACCGTCTTCGTCACCAGCTGGGTCAATCCCGACGAGACCCTCGCGGCCAAGACCTTCGAGGATTACCTGACGGAGGGCATCTATGACGCCACCGCCCAGGTGATGAAGCAGTGCCAGACTGACCGCGTAAATACCGTGGGGTATTGCATCGGCGGCACCCTGCTGTCCTGCGCCCTGGCCCATATGGCGGCCACCGGCGACAAGCGGATCAATTCGGCCACCTTCTTCGCCGCCCAGCAGGACTTCACCGAGGCCGGCGATCTGCGCCTGTTCGTCGACGACGCCTGGCTGAAGGACATCGAGGCCCAGATGGACAAGTCGGGGGGCTTCCTGCCCGGCAAGTCGATGGCCGACACCTTCAATTCCCTGCGCGGCAACGACCTGATCTGGTCGTTCTTCGTCAACAACTACCTGATGGGCAAGGAGCCCAAGCCCTTCGACCTGCTGTTCTGGAACAGCGACCAGACGCGGATGCCCAAGGCCCTGCACCTCTTCTATCTGCGCCATTTCTACAAGGACAACGAGCTGGCCCAGGGCAAGCTGACCTTGGCCGGCGAGACCCTCGACCTGGGCAAGGTCAAGACGCCGATCTATGTGCAGTCGTCCCGCGACGACCACATCGCCCCGTTCCGCAGCATCTATCGCGGCGCCCGCCTGTTCGGGGGCCCGGTGACCTTCACCATGGCCGGCAGCGGCCATATCGCCGGGGTGATCAACCACCCGGACGCGAAGAAGTACCAGCACTGGACCAACCCCGAACTGCCGGAAACGGTTGAGGAATGGCGCGCGTCCGCCGTCGAGCACCCCGGCAGCTGGTGGCCGCACTGGGCGGCCTGGCTGAACGAGCGGTCTGGCGGGATGGTCCCGGCCCGCGACCCGGCGAAAGGGCCGCTCAAGCCGATCGAGGACGCACCGGGGTCGTTCGTGAAGGTGCGCAGCTAGCGGCCGCCCGTCATCCTGGGCCTCGTGCCCAGGACCCATGGCAAGTCGACCCGCGAAGGTTCGCCGAAAGTGCGCCGACGCCCTATCGTTCGCGGCGCGGGCAAAGGAATCCTGGGCACGGAGGCCCAGGATGACGGCCACGAGGAGTTCCTACAGATCCAGCCGAAACTTCGGCCGCTCCCAGGTTATGGCCCCGACCGGCGGCGAGACGCCGATGTCGACGGCGCCCATGCGGCGGTAGAAGTCGCCGGCCCGGGGGTTGGAGCTGATCACCACCGATGTCGCGCCGAGCGCCCTCGCCCGCTCCGCCATGTGGTCGAACAGGTGGCGACCGACACCGCGGCCCTGGGCGGCGTTGGCGGTGAAGAAGAGGTCCAGTTCGAGGACGCCCGGACCGTGCGGGATCAGCTGGTGGAAACCGAGCACCTCGCCGGCCTCCTCGTCGAGCCAGACTTCGTCAGCCTCGGTGAAGGTCCAGCGCGGCGTGAACTCGGCGATCATCGCCCGGGCGGCCGGCGCCTCGTAGCCGTTGCTCTCTTCCATCAGCCGGACGAGCGCCGCGCGGTCGTCCGGCCGGGCGCGGCGGATCATCAGATGTGCAGCGGCTTGCCGAAGGCGTCGAGGGCGGCCTCGTGCATGGCCTCGCTCATGGTCGGGTGCGGGAAGACGGTGGCGAACAGGTCCTCCTCGGTGCCTTCCATGGTCATGGCGATGGTGTAGCCCTGGATCATCTCGGTGACCTCATGGCCGATCATGTGGGCGCCCAGTAGCGCGCCGGTCTTCGCGTCGAACACGGTCTTGGCGAAGCCCTCGGTCTCGCTGGCGGCGATGGCCTTGCCGTTCACCTTGAAGGGGAAGCGGCCGACCTTGACCTCATGGCCGGCGGCCTTGGCGGCCGCTTCGGTCAGTCCGACGGAGGCGACTTGCGGGTTGGCGTAGGTGCAGCCGGGCACCGGGGCGGTGACGGTCGGGGTCTTCACCCCGGCGATGTGCTCGACGCAGTGGACGCCGTCGTGCATCGCCTTGTGGGCCAGCCAGGGGGCGCCGGCGACGTCGCCGATGGCGTAGAGCCCCGCCACGTTGGTGGCCCCGTGCTTGTCGGCGACGACATGGCCACGGTCCAGCTTCAGGCCCAGGGCCTCCAGCCCCAGGTCCTCGGTATTGGCGGCGATGCCGACGGCGACGATACAAACCTCGGCCTCAAGGGTCTCGGCCTTGCCGCCGGCCTCGACAGCGACGCTGACGCCGCCCTTGGTCTTCTCGACCTTGGAGACCTTGGCGCCGACGCGGAACTTGATGCCGCGCTTTTCGAAGGCCTTCTGGGCGGCCTTGGAGATCTCCTCGTCCTCGACCGGCATGATGCGGTCGACGGCCTCGACCACCGTCACCTCGGCCCCAAGGGCGCGATAGAAGCTGGCGAACTCGATGCCGATGGCGCCCGAGCCGATGACCACCAGGCTCTTGGGGCAGGCCTTGGGGGTCAGGGCCTCGCGGTAGGCCCAGATGGCCTTGCCGTCGGGCACGGCGCCGATGGCCGGAATGGTGCGGGCGCGGGCGCCAGTGGCCAGGATCACGCTCTTCGCCGTGACGGTGCGGCTGCCGCCGGCCTTCAGGGCGACGACGACCTTGGGGGCGCCCTGCCCCTTCTCGAGCTTGGCCGCGCCTTCGATGACCTCGATCTTGTGCTTCTTCATCAGGAAGGCGACGCCGGCGGTCAGCTGCTTGGCCACGCCGCGCGACCGCTCCACCACCTTGGCGAAGTCGAACGACCGCCCTGTCACCGACAGACCATAGGCGTCGAGGTGGCCCAGCTGCTCATAGACCTCGCCGCTCTTGAGCAGGGCCTTGGTGGGAATGCATCCCCAGTTCAGGCAGATGCCGCCCAGGTTCTCGCGTTCGACAATGGCGGTCTTCAGGCCCAGCTGGCTGGCGCGGATCGCCGCCACATAACCGCCGGGACCGGCGCCGATGACAATGAGGTCGAAATCGCTCACGGGTTCACTCCGAATTCAAATGCCGGATTCAGGGGCGCCAGCCTCCCCTTCTTCCGCTCTTCCCGGCGAGGGCCGGGATCCAGATTCATCGATGGTGTCGGCGGATCATCCCGGAAAGCCCGCGCTCTGGCGGCTGGGTCCCGGCCTTCGCCGGGATGAGCGGGCTTGGGAGGGGACAATTTTCAAACAATCATCGTCAGCGGGTCTTCGATCAGCGACTTGAACACCTGCAGGAACTTCGAGCCGATGGCGCCGTCCACCACCCGGTGGTCGCAGGTCAGGGTCACGGTCATCACCGTGGCGATGGCCAGCTCGCCGTTCTTCACCACCGGCCGCTGCTCGCCGGCGCCGACGCTCATGATGCAGCCCTGCGGCTCATTGATGATCGAGGCGAAGGACTTGATGCCCATCATGCCCAGGTTCGAGACCGAGAAGGTGCCGCCCTGGAATTCCTCGGGCTTGAGCTTGCGGTCGCGGGCCCGGCCGGCCAGGTCCTTGGCCTCGGCGGCGATCTGCGCCAGGCCCTTGGTGTCGGCCTTGCGGATGATCGGGGTGATCAGGCCGCCGTCGATGGCCACCGCCATGGCGATGTCGGCGTGGTGGTGCATGGCGATGCCTTCGGGCGAATAGCTGGCGTTGGCTTCCGGCACCCGCTTCAGCGCCACCGCGACCGCCTTCAACACCAGGTCGTTGACCGAGACCTTGCCGCCGTCCTTCTCCAGCATCGCATTGATCTTCGCCCGCGCCGCCAGCAGGCCGTCGATCTCCAGATCGATGGTCAGGGGGAAGTGGGGGATGTCGCGGAAGCTGTCTGTCATCCGGCGGGCGATGGTCTTGCGCATGCCGTCCAGCGGCACGAGGTCGTAGCTGCCGTCGGGAATGCCCATCTGGGCCAGGGTCTGGGTCTGACGCGGCGCGGCGGTGGCGGGAGCCGCCTCGCCGGCGGACGCGGGCGCGGCCGGCGCCTTGCCGCGGGCGGCGTCGACGTCCGCCTTGACCACCCGGCCGTGCGGGCCGCTGCCCTTGATCGCGGCGAGGTCCAGCCCGGCCGCCTGGGCCAGGCGACGGGCCAGGGGCGAGGCCATCACCCGGTCGCCGGAGGCGCTGACCGGCGCTGGCGGCGCCTTGGACGTCGCGCCGGTTTCCCCGGCGGCCTGGGACGGCGCGGCGGGCGGCGGCGGCTTGTCAGCCTTGGGCTCGGGCTTGTCCTCGGCCTTGGGCGCCTCGGCTTTGGGCGCGGGAGCGGCGTCGTCGCCGGACAGGCGGGCGATCGGCGCGTTGACCTTGACCCCTTCGGTTCCGGCGTCGACCAGCAGGGCCTCGACGGTCCCCTCATCGACCGCCTCGACCTCCATGGTGGCCTTGTCGGTCTCGATCTCGGCGATCACGTCGCCGGCCTTGACCGTATCGCCGACCTTGACGTGCCACTTGGCCAGCGACCCCTCTTCCATGGTCGGCGACAGGGCGGGCATCAGGATTTCAATGGACATTGCTTGCTCTCTCGAACGCTTGGCGCAGCGGCCTAACGCTCCCTTCCCCCTGGAGGGGGGAAGGGTTGGGGATGGGGGTGGAGGTGTTCGCGCCACGCGCGTTGCCGGGGTCTTTGGCTATCGCCGAATGCGACGGGGGACTGGCCCGGTGCAGATGGGCGACGGGAAAATCCGCGCCTCCCGCAACGGCCGCCACCCCCATCCCCGGCCCTTCCCCCCTCCAGGGGGAAGGGAGCGGAGGCGGCGCCGACAGCGCTCCATATTCACCTGCGCCCGGGCTAACCATCAGGCTTCCTCCCTGGACAGATGCGCCAGGTCGGCCGCATGGGCTTCCCAGTTCTGGCCGTCGAACGCTTCGATCCGCAGGTCGATGCCGGAGGCGTCGTCCAGGCAGCGGGCGTTGACCGACCAGCCGTCGGGGTTGGAGCGCGGACGGTAGAAGGGCTTCACTCCGCAGATCTTGCAGAAGGTGTGCTGGGCCACGCCAGTATTGAAGGTGTAGGTCGTGATCGCGTCCGCGCCCTGCGTCAGTCGGAAGCGGCTTTCCGGCACGATGACGTGGATGAAGCCGACCTTCTGGCACATTGAGCAGTTGCAGCTCTGCGCCTCGACGACGGCCGGCAGGGCCGCCTCGAACCGCACGGCGCCGCAATGGCAACCGCCGGCATGCCAGCTGGTTGCGCCCTTGGTCACTTGTAGCAGACCGCCTTGGCCGCCTTGACGATCTTGTCGACCGACGGCAGCGACAGCGCCTCCAGATTGGCCGCATAGGGGAGCGGCACGTCTTCCTGGTGCACCCGGGCCGGCGGGGCGTCGAGGTAGTCGAAGGCGTGTTCGATCACCCGGGCCACGATCTCGGCGCCGACGCCCATCGGGCCCCAGCCTTCCTCGGTGCAGACGATGCGGTTGGTCTTCTTCACGCTCTCGACGATGGTTTCGTGATCGAGCGGTCGGATGGTGCGCAGGTCGATGACCTCCGCATCAATGCCCTCGGCGGCCAGTTCCTCGGCCGCCTTCAGGGCCAGGCCGACCATGCGGCTGTGGGCGGTGATGGTGACATCTGCGCCCTCGCGGCGGACCTTGGCCTTGCCGATGGGGACGACCCAGTCCTCGACGTCGGGAATGTCGAACTCGACGCCGTACATCATCTCATGCTCGAGGAAGACGACAGGGTTGGGATCGCGGATGGCCGCCTTCAGCAGGCCCTTGGCGTCGGCGGCGTCGTAGGGCGCAACCACCTTCAGGCCCGGAACCTGGCCGTACCAGGCGCTGTAGTCCTGGCTGTGCTGGGCGCCGACGCGGGAGGCGGCGCCGTTGGGACCGCGGAAGACGATCGAGGATTTGATCTGGCCGCCGGACATATAGAGGGTCTTGGCGGCCGAATTGATGATCTGGTCGATGGCCTGCATCGCGAAGTTCCAGGTCATGAACTCGACGATGGGCTTGAGGCCCGCCATCGCCGCGCCGACGCCCAGGCCTGCGAAGCCGTGCTCGGTGATCGGGGTGTCGATCACGCGGCGGTCGCCGAACTCCTGCAGCAGTTCGCGGCTGACCTTGTAGGCGCCCTGGTACTGGGCGACTTCCTCGCCCATCAGGAACACCTTGTCGTCGCGGCGCATTTCCTCGGCCATGGCGTCGCGCAGGGCGTCGCGCACGGTGATGGTGACCATCTTCGCGCCGTCCGGGACCTCGGGATCCTTCAGCGTCTTCTTCGGCAGGACCGGGGCCGGCCCCTCCCCTTCGTCGGCGGGCTCAGGCGCCTTGGGCGTTTCAGGGGCTTTCGATTCCACCTTGGGCGCATCGGCCTTCGGCGCCGGCGCCTCGTCGTCGCCGGACAGGCGGGCGATGGGGGTGTTGACCTTGACCTCCTCGGTCCCCGCATCGATCAGCAGGGCCTCGACGGTGCCTTCGTCGACGGCCTCGACCTCCATGGTCGCCTTGTCGGTCTCGATCTCGGCAATGACATCGCCGGCCTTGACGGTGTCGCCGACCTTGACGTGCCATTTGGCGAGGGTGCCCTCCTCCATGGTCGGAGACAGGGCGGGCATAAGGATGTCGGTCATTACTCGGCCGCCTCCAGATAGACGTCGGTGTAGAGTTCGGCCGGTTGCGGCTCGGGGCTGGTCCGCGCGAACTCGGCGGCGTCGGCGACGATCTTCTTCACCTCGGCGTCGATGGCCTTCAGCTCGTCCTCGGTGACCTTGGCGACGTCCAGCTTCTCGCGCAGGTGGTCGATGGGATCGCGGGTCTTCTTGACCTCGTCCACCTCCTCCTTGGTGCGGTACTTGGCCGGATCGCTCATCGAGTGGCCGCGGTAGCGATAGGTCTTCATCTCGAGGATGTAGGGCCCCTCGCCAGACCGGGCGTGCTCTGCGGCGCGGGCGCCGGCCTCAGCCACCGCCTCGACATCCATGCCGTCGACTTCCTCGCCGGGAATGCGGAAGGACACGCCGCGCTTGAACAGGTGGGTCTCCGACGCCGCCCGCTCCAGCGAGGTGCCCATGGCGTACTGGTTGTTCTCGATCAGGTAGACGACCGGCAGCTTCCACAGCTGCGCCATGTTGAAGCTCTCGTAGACCTGGCCCTGGTTGGCCGCGCCGTCGCCGAAGTAGGCGAAGGCGACGTTGCCGTTGTCCTGGTACTTGTTGGCCAGGGCCAGGCCGGTGCCCAGGCTGACCTGCGCCCCGACGATGCCGTGACCGCCGTAGAAGCCGGCCTCGGTCGAGAACATGTGCATCGACCCGCCCTTGCCCTTGGACGAGCCCCCGGCCCGGCCGGTCAGCTCGGCCATGACCTCGCGGGACTCCATCCCGGCGGCCAGCATATGGCCGTGGTCGCGATAGCCGGTGATGATCTGGTCGCCGGGCTTGCGGATCGATTCCATGCCAACGGCGATCGCTTCCTGGCCGATGTAGAGGTGGCAGAAGCCACCGATCAGACCCATGCCGTACAGCTGCCCGGCCCGCTCCTCGAAGCGCCGGATCAGCAGCATGTCACGGTAGTATTTCAGAAGCTGCTCGCGGCCCGCGCCGCCCGAGCGGGCCTTGACACCGGTGTCAGGGCCCTTGCCCGTTTTCGTCGAGGCCTTAGTCGCCCGCGCCATACAAATCTCCCAGGACCGTTCTCATCGCGGCCAATTCCTTCCCTCGGCTCGTCACCGGGCGAAAGGATCGTCCCGGATCAGGGCTGCAGACGGATCACATAATCCTTCGGGTCCGCGAAGCCTAGAACAGAACGCGCGCGTTCTTCCAACAGGTCCCGCGAAAGGCTGCCGTCGCGTAGTAACCGAGCCCGCGCCTCAAGGTCCATCCTCTCCTGACGCACATGCTTCAGCTTTTCGTGTAGCTGCGCCTGTTCGAGCTGGCGCTGCTCGGACAGCAGCCAGCCGAGTTCCCCGGTCAGTCCGTGGAACACGAAATAGACGATCAACCCGAAGAGGGTGATGGTCGGGAGATAGGGACGGATGCGCGCGAGCATGGCGCGGAGGCTGATTCCGAAGGTCTACGGGAGCCCCAGACTCCCGTATCGTGCTTAACGGAGTGTTGCCTATTCGCGCGACAGCTCCTGGCGGCTGAACAGGAAGATCGTCGCCGCCGACAGGGCCGTCGCCCAGGTCAGCAGGCTGGCCAGGGCCCACCAGGCGTTGGCGAAGCCGGCGCCCATCGCCTCCCCGTCCCCGCGCAGCACCTGGGCCGCCAGGTTGGGAGCCAGGAAGATCACCTCCGGATCGGCGATGCCGGGATGGATCTGCGCGATCCCCAGCCCGAAGGCCTGGGCGCCGGTGGCCAGCACCGGGATCAGGATCGCCGCCATGTTCGACCGGGTCAGCACCGCGATCAGGGCCGAGGCGGCCCCGACCACCATCAGCTCCAGCCAGCCTGCCGCCACCGCCCTCAGGAACTGCAGGCCGGTCACCCCCTCGCCGAACGGGGCGTGGGGCTGGTGGATCAGCACCGCCCGCAGCAGCGCGCCCAGCACCGAGGCGACCAGCAGCATCAACAGGACGAAGGCCGCCGCCACCCCGAAGGTGATCAGCTTGGCCAGGATCAGGTTGGCGCGGCTGTTTCGCGGCGTCTGCAGCCGCCAGGTCTCCCAGCGATAGTCGGCGGCGAACATGGCGCTGACGCCGATCAGCACGAACAGCTGGATCAGAAAGGCGTTGGCCCAGTAGAGCCCCTGGGCCGCCTCCAGGGCGATGCTCATGGCCTTGGGCGGCCCGGGCGTCTTGAACATCATCCCGACCACGGTGACCAGCATCGCCAGGCCGAAGATGAACAGCCCGGGGAAGATGAAGCCCCAGAACACCGCGGCCCGGTCCTGGCGGAGGCGAAAGCTCTCGGCCTTCAGCGCGTCAAGCAGCATGGCCGGACCCCGTATGGAACAGATAGGCCCGCTCCAGGTCGGCGCCGACCCAGCGGGCTTCAACGATATCGACGCCGCGGCTGGCCAGAGCCCGGATCAGGTCCGGCGCCTCGGCGCGGCTGACCTCGGCCAGCACCGCCTCCCCCTCGGCGACGCCCCGGTCGCCCAGAACCTCCAGCACCACGGCCTGCGGCGTGGCGGTCAGTCGCAGCCGCTCCTGCGCCCCGGTCATGGCGTCGACCGGTCCGCTCGCCGTCACCTTGCCCCTGGCCAGGAAGGCCACCCGGTCGCAGACCCGCTGAACCTCGTCGAGCTGATGACTGGCCAGGATCACCGTCACCCCGTCCCGGTCGGCCAGTTCGCGGATCAGGGCGCGGATTTCCAGAATGCCTGACGGGTCCATTCCGCTGGTCGGCTCATCGAGGATCACCGCCTCGGGCCGGGTGATCAGGGCGGCGGCCAGACCGAGCCGCTGTTTCATCCCCACCGAAAAGCCCTTCGTCCGCCGGTCGGCCGCTTCCGACAGCCCGACCCGGCGCAACCATCCATCGATGTCAGGATTGGTCATGCCGCTGAGTGTGGCCAGCATCCGCAGGGTCTGGCGCGCGGTGAGGTAGGGATGAAATCGCGGGCTTTCGATCATCGACCCGACCCGCCGCAGGGCGCCGGGATCTCCCGCCGGCGCCTCGAGCAGCCGGGTCTGCCCGCCGCTCGGTCGAATCAGTCCCAGCGCCAGCCGGAACAGGGTGCTCTTGCCGGCGCCGTTCGGACCCAGCACGCCGAACACCCCGCCCCGCGGAATTTCCAGACTGAAGTCATCGAGCGCCTTGACCGCGCCGGGCCCGGACCCGAACGTCTTGCTAAGGCCATCGGCCTGAAGGGCGAAGCTCATGGGTGGCTTTGCATCTGTTCAGGCCGGTCATCGGCCTGTCTTGACCCGCGACTATGGCGAGGTCCGGATGAATCGCCAAGGACGGAGCGGGCAATGCGTTTTCGGATCACCATCGGGCTTGTTGCGGCCTTCCTGCTGTCGGCCTGCGCCGCGTTTCAACCGACCCAGCCCGGCGTCCAACCCCCTCCCCTGACGATCCTGATCTCCATAGACGGCTTCCGCCCCGACTATATGACGCCGGCCGACACCCCGGTGATGGCGCGGCTGGCCAGCCAGGGCGCGCTGGCGCCCAGGGGCATGCGACCCTCCTACCCCTCCATTACCTTCCCCAACCACTACACCCTGGTCACCGGCCAGCGTCCCGATCGCAACGGCATCGTTAGCAACACCATGGAGGACCCGGCCATTCCGGATGTGACCTTCAGCATGGGCAACCATGAGGCGGTCGTCGATCGCCGCTGGTGGGACGAGGCCGAGCCCCTGTGGGTCACTGCAGAGCAGCAGGGCCGGAAGACCGCCACGATGTTCTGGCCCGGCTCCGAAGCCGACATCCATGGCGTTCGCCCCACCCACTACGCCGCCTTCAACCAGTCGATGAGCTCGGCCGAGCGGGTCGATGTGCTGCTGGGCTGGATCGACGACCCGGCCGGACCGCCGGCCTTCGCCACCCTCTATTTCGATATCGTCGACACCGCCGGCCATCGCTACGGGCCGGGATCGGACGAGGTGAAGGCGAGCGCCGCCGAGGTGGACGCCGCCATTGGCCGCCTTCTAGACGGCCTCAAGGCCCGCGGCCTTGAGGGCAAGGTCAACCTGGTCATCGTCGCCGACCACGGCATGGCGGCCGTTCCGCCTGACCACACCATTGTCGCCGACGCCGAAGACCCCGGCGCGGTCCGCATGGTCACGGGCGGCGCCTCCGGCGGCTTCGCCCTGATCCCCGGCCAGGAGGCGCGGGGCGAGGCCCTGCTGCTGAAGCCGCACGACCACATGACCTGCTGGCGCAAGGAAGACGTCCCCGAGCGCCTGCATTACGGCCATAACCCCCGGGTGCCGGCCATCGTCTGCATGGCTCAGGTCGGCTGGTACATCTCCAACGCCGACATGGCCGGCCGCCGCAAACCCTCGACCCGCACCACCGGCGCCCATGGCTACGACAACCGGGCGCCGGAAATGGCCGCCCTGTTCCTGGCCGTCGGCCCGTCGGTGAAGGCCGGCGCCCGCGTCCAGGACATGGACAATGTCGATGTCTATCCGCTGCTGGCGGCGATGATCGGGGTGAAGGGCAAGCCGGGCGACGGCAAGCTGCCCCCTGGCGTCCTGAAATAGGGGGCGGCGGGTCGCGGGTCCGCCCTTCCGGGTCTTGACCAGTTAATTGCGATATGCGTTAAATATTGCCGATTGAATGAACTGGAGCGCCGCCATGGCCTGGACCCGACCCGCCCTCGTCTCCGCCCTCTGCTATCGCGACCCCCGGGCCGCCCTCGATTTCCTGGAGAAGGCCTTCGGCTTCGAGACCATCCTTCTGATCGAGGATCCCGAGGGCAATGTCGGCCACAGCGAGATGAGGTTCGGCAGCGGGGTGGTGATGGTCGGCAGTGAATGGACCGCCGAACACAAGAGCCCGGCCTCCATCGGTGGCATGATGACCCAGACGGTGCATATCCAGCTGGAAGACCCGGCCGACACCATCGACGCCCACTGCGAACGGGCGCGCAAGGCCGGGGCGGTGGTGATCGCCGAGCCGGAAGACCAGTTCTACGGCGACCGCACCTACCGCTGTAAGGACCCGGAGGGCCATATCTGGACCGTCGGCCAGACCATCGCCGAGACCACGCCCGAGGACTGGGAAAGGGCGACCGGCCTGAAGACCCCCATCTACAAGGCGTGAGCTCCGCGGCGCCCGCCCTGTCCGACGGTCTGGACCGGACCCTGTCGGCCCTGGCCGATCCCCACCGCCGCCGCGTGGTCGAGCTCCTGCGGGAACGGCCGCGGCGGGCCGGCGAGCTGGCCGAGGCGGCGGGCCTGTCGGCGCCGGCGATGAGCCGCCATCTGCGGACCCTGCGCCACTCCGGTCTGGTCGAGGAAAGCCATCCCGACTTCGACGCCCGGGTGCGGGTCTATCAACTGAGGGCCGAACCGATGGTCGATCTGCTGCGCTGGCTGGAACAGACCGAACGGATGTGGAGCGCCCAATTGGCGGCGTTCAAGGCGCATCTGGAGCAGGACTGACCATGGCCAGCCGGGTTCTGGTCTCGGTGCGGGTCCGGGCGACGCCCGACCGGGCCTTCGAAGTGTTCACCCGCGAAATCGCCCTGTGGTGGCAGCCCAATCCGGAGTTCGCCTTCACCCCGCGCTCGCCCGGACAGATGGCCTTCGAGGACCAGGCGCGGCTGGTCGAGCGTCTGCCCAGCGGCAAGGTCTTCGAGGTCGGTCAGGTGACCGCCTGGGAGCCCGGCCGGCGGCTGGCCTTCGGCTGGCGCCAGGCGACCTTCGCCCCGGACCAGGCGACGGATGTCGAGGTGACCTTCGAGGCCGTCGGCGAGGAGACCCGCGTCACCGTCACCCACACCGGCTGGGACAGCGTTCCGCGCGAGCACGCCGCCAAGCACGGCATGGAGAACAGCTACTTCCTCAAGCGCCACGGCGACTGGTGGCGCAGGCTTCTTGACCGGATGGGAGAGAGAGTATGATCGGCGTCACGAGGCCTTCTGCCGCTCGCCGGGAGACGATGGCCTGCGCGGCAGATCGGATGACGGCGGCGCCGGCGTTCGAAGGCCGCGCAGCCGCAAATCCGCATCCTGCAACGCCGCCCTCATCCGGTCCCTGCAGAACCACCTTCTCCCGGCGAGCGGGAGAAGGCGCATGACCGTCAATGACATCCGCGCCCTGGCCCTGTCGCTGCCGCTGGCGGAGGAACAGCCCCATTTCGACCGCGCCTCCTTTCGGGTGAAAGGAAAGATCTTCGCCACCCTGCCGCCGGAAGGCGAGCGCCTGGTGCTCAAGCTGCCGCCGATGGTCAAGGAGAGCCTGCGCCAGAGCGATCCGGACGCCGTCATTCCCCTCCCCGGCGCCTGGGATCGCGGCGGCTGGACGCAACTGGCGATCGGGTCCATTGAGTCTGCCATGCTGTCCGATCTGATCCGCCTGGCCTGGCGGCAGGTCGCACCCAAGAAACTGGTCCAGGGGGAGCCATGAGCGAGCAGGACAGTCTGATCGGCGGACGCCGTCGCGCCGCCTTCGGCTTCATCTTCGTCACCGCCCTGCTGGACGTCATGGCCCTCGGGATCATGATCCCCGTGCTGCCCAACCTGGTGAAGATGATGGTCGGGGGCGACACCGCCGCGGCCTCGGTCTGGGCCGGCCTCTTCTCCAGTTCCTTTGGCGTGATGCAGTTCTTCGGCTCGCCGGTGACCGGCCTGTTGTCCGACCGCTTCGGCCGCCGGCCGGTATTGCTGGCCTCGATCTTCGGCATGGGGGTCGACTTTCTGTTCATGGCCTTCGCCCCGACCCTGCGGTGGCTCTATCTGGGGCGGCTGATCAACGGGGCGACCTCGGCCAGTTTCGGCACCGCCAACGCCTATATCGCCGACATCACCGCGCCGGAGAACCGCGCCAAGGCCTTCGGCATGATGGGCGCCGCCTTCGGGGTCGGCTTCACTTTCGGTCCGGCCCTCGGCGGCTTCCTGGCCGAGTTCGACATCCGCCTGCCGTTCCTGGTCTGCGCCGGCATCGCCCTGACCAACTGGCTCTATGGTTTCTTCGTCCTGCCGGAATCCCTGCCCCGGGAGCGGCGCGCGCCCCGCCTCGACTGGGCCAAGGCCAATCCCCTGGGCTCCCTGAGGCTGCTGATGGCCAACCCCGGCCTGGGCGGCCTGGCCACCATCTACTTCATCTTCCAGATGGCCCACATGGTCCTGCCGGTCATCTTCGTCCTCTACGTGGGCGAGCGGTACGGCTGGTCTCCGGCCACCATGGGCGTGACCATGATGGCGACCGGCATCAGCGGCATCATCGTCCAGGCCCTGCTCGTCGGCCCGGTGGTCAAGCGCATCGGAGAGCGCGGCGCCCTGCTGGTCGGCCTGGCCTGCGGCGCCCTGGGCTTCACCATCTACGGCCTTGCGCCGACCGGCTGGCTGTATCTGTGCGGCGTGCCGGTGTTCGCCTTGATGGGCTTCGCCATGCCAGGCCTGCAAGGGCTGATGACCCGCAAGGTGGCCCCGCACGAACAGGGTCAGCTGCAGGGCGCCAACAGCGCCATCGGCGGGGTGTCGGGCATCGTCGCGCCGTGGATCTACGGCCTGACCTTCGCCTGGGCCCTGCACCATGACGCGGTCATCCATCAGCCCGGCCTGCCGATCCTGATCGCCGCGGCCCTGCTGGGGATCGCCTTCCTGATGGCCCTCCGGTTCGCCAGAGCGCCGGCCCCCGCGCCGCTTCCGGCCTGAGAGGCGCGGGGATACGCCCCGACGCCATCTTTGCGCCCGAAAACCGGGCTTTTCTGGCGGCCTGTATCGACAGCGCCGACGGAGACCCATGCGTCCCTACAAAGTCCTGATCCCCGCCCTCGTCGTCCTCGCCGCCTGTTCGCCGGGCGCCGGAACCCAGGCCCAAGGCCTGCCGGAGCCGGCCAAGTCGCCGCCGGCCAACGCCGCGGCCATGCGATCCTCCTTTGCCCCGGTGGTGAAGAAGGCGGCGCCGGCGGTGGTCAACGTCTCGAGCAAGCGCACCGTGCGCCAGCGGGTCGATCCGTTCTGGGACTTCTTCTCCGGCGGCGGGGTGCCGCGCGAGCGGGTGCAGCAGAGCCTCGGCTCCGGCTCCATCGTCCGGGCCGACGGCGTCATCCTGACCAACAATCACAACATCGAGGGCGCCGACGAGGTGATGGTGCAGCTGGCAGACCGACGGGAATTTCCGGCCAAGGTCCTGCTGGCCGACGCCCGCGCCGACCTGGCGGTGCTGAAGATCGACGTCGGCAATGAAAAGCTGCCGACCATCGCCATCGACGATCATGAGAAGCTGGAGGTCGGCGACCTGGTGCTGGCCATCGGCAACCCGTTCGGGGTCGGCCAGACCGTGACCAACGGCATCGTCTCGGCGACGGCGCGGTCCAATGTCGGCATCACCGACTTCAGCTTCTTCATCCAGACCGACGCGGCCATCAACCCGGGCAACTCCGGCGGCCCCCTGGTGGACATGGACGGGGATTTGATCGGGGTGAACACCGCCATCCTGTCCCGGTCGGGCCAGTCATCGGGCGTCGGCTTCGCCATTCCGGCGCAGATGGCCCGCCAGGTGGTCAGCGCCGCCCTGGGCGGAGAGAACGTCGTCGTCCGCCCATGGCTTGGCGCGCGGACCCAGGCGATCACCGCCGACATCGCCCGGAGCCTCGGCCAGGGCGCGCCGCGCGGCGTGCTGGTGGCCGATGTCTGGCCGAACGCGGCGGCGGCGAAGGCGGGCCTGAAACAGGGCGACGTCATCCTCTCGGTCGACGGCGAGCCGGTGAATGACGAGAGCGGGGTGTCCTACTACTTCGGCAACCACCGCAACGGCCAGACCGTGGCCCTGACCATCCTGCGCGACGGTCGGGAAATGACCCTCAACGTCCATGCGGAAAAGGCCCCGGGCCGCAGCGACGGCGGCCGGCTGGTCGACGGTCGCAATCCGCTGCAGGGCGCCTTCGTCGCCGAACTGACCCCGGCGATGGCCGACGCGCAGGGCATCGACCCCTTCCTGGGACGCGGGGTGGTGGTGCTGAAGGTCGCCCCTGACGGCATCGCCGCCCGTGTTGGCCTGCGGCCCGGCGATTTCATCCGCTCGATCAACGGCAAGACCGTTCGCACCGAAGCCGATCTCGCCCAGGCCACCGCCCAGAACAGCCGGCGCTGGTCAGTGACCATCGAACGCGGCGGCCAGGAGATCACCTCCAGCTTCATGCTGTAGCGCTCCCCCAATTCCCCGTCATCCCGGGCGCCCGCAGGGCGACCCGGCGACTGTGTTG
>JAHBYC010000014.1 GCA_019636175.1 Caulobacter sp.
GGTCGACAGATAGACCGGGTACTTGCGGGCCAGGCCGTAGGCGAAGCTGGCGCGGGCGAAGTCGCGGATCGAGTCATCGAGGTTGTACATGGCCATGGCCACGCCGCTGCCGGGGGCGTCGAACACTTCCTTCTCGATCACCTCGCCGTCCTCGCCGACGAACTTGATGGTCAGCTTGCCGGGGCCGGGGAACAGGAAGTCGGTGGCGCGGTACTGGTCGCCGAAGGCGTGACGGCCGACGATGATCGGCTGGGTCCAGCCCGGCACCAGGCGGGGCACGTTCTCGCAGATGATCGGCTCACGGAAGATCACGCCGCCGAGGATGTTGCGGATGGTGCCGTTGGGGCTGCGCCACATCTTCTTGAGGCCGAATTCCTCAACCCGGGCCTCGTCGGGGGTGATGGTGGCGCATTTGACGGCGACGCCGTGGCGCTTGGTGGCGTTGGCCGCGTCGATGGTCACCTGGTCGTCGGTGGCGTCGCGGTTTTCGACCGACAGGTCGTAGTAGTCGAGTTCAAGGTCGAGGTAGGGGAAGATCAGTTTGTCTTTGATGAGCTTCCAGATGATGCGGGTCATTTCATCGCCGTCCATATCGACGACGGGATTGGCGACCTTGATCTTGGCCATGAAGGGAGTCTCCCAGAGGGGTTGGCGCGCTGAGGGCGGGCGGACACAGGCCGCGCCGCTTCGCGCGAGGCGTGAGGGCTATAGCCGCAATTGCGCGGGACGGAAACAGGCCCGGGACCAGAGTCTTCAACCCGGCGGGCGAGGCATAGTAGAACAGGGCCATGAGTGAGACGATCGACGCCCGTCGCGCCGCGCCTTCCGATGAGGAGGCCACCCTCGCCGCCGCCCGCCGGGTCTTCACCGAGCGGGGGTTCGAGGCGGCGACCTTCGCGGAACTGGCTGCCGCCGCCGGTCTGGCGCCGTCAGTCCTCGCCGAACGCTATCCCGACAAGCTGGCCCTGTTCACGGCGGTGCTGGTGTCGCTGGAAAAGGCCCTGGACGACCATTGCCGCGCCGCGTCCTCGGCGGCGTTTGGTCGGCCGATGGACATCTTCATGGCCGGCTGCCGCGCCGCCGCCGAATTCGCCGGGCGACGGGATTTCGCCCGTATCGTGATGATCGAGGGACCGGCGGTGCTGGGCGAGGAGGCCTGGCTGAAGATCGACCACGGGCTGGGTCTTCCTACGCTCAGCAACGGGCTGCGGTTTCTCAATCCGTCCGTCACCGAAGCGGCGTTGAAGCCGATGTCGCTGATGATCATGGGGGCGATGAACGAGATCATCCTGGCCCTGGCGCGCGGCGACGAGGGGGTGGAGATCGAGTCCAGCCTGGCGGTTCTGGAAGGCTTGTTGCGGACCTGGGCCGAGCCGCGCTGAGCGCTACGCCCGCCGCGTCAGGTCAGCGCCTCGTCAGCGTCTGGCGAAGCTGCCGGGAAGCAGGCGCTCGTAGACTCCGCGGACGGCGCCGTAGCACTCGCAGGCCGCCGCCTCGAGGCCGGCCCGGTCGAGGATGTCGACGACGCCGCGACGATAACGGATCAGCCCGCGCTGCTGCAGGATGCCCGCAACGGCGGTGACGGTGGTGCGCTGCACGCCCAGCATGTCGGCGAGAAACTCCTGCGTCAGGGTGACAGTGTCGGCGTCGATCCTGTCACGGCAGGACAGTAGCCAGCGGCAGAAGCGCGCCTCCACCGAATGCAGGGCATTGCAGGCCACCGACTGGATGACATGGCCGAACATGGCCTCGCCATAGCGCTCCGCCAGATCGGCCAACGGGGCGCTCTGCTTGCCGAGGCGGGCAAACTGGGTGGCGGGCATGCGGGCGGCGTCGCCGGAAATCTGCACCACCAGGCGCGACAGCGACTCCCGCGGCGCGCGCGACCCCATCAGGCCCACGGCCCCTTCACGACCGATGGTCATGGACTCAATGGCGGCGCCGCTGTCCAGCAACGTCATCATCGAGACCACGCAGTCATGCGGGAAATAGACCGTGTCGATCAGATCGCCCGGCTCATACAGCAGCCGACCCTTTTCCAGGTAGACCGGAACAAGGTGGGGCGTCAGCCTTTCGAGGTCGTCCGGAGACAGTCCGGTCAGCAAACGGTTTTCCAAGCGCAACAGGCTCTTCATGGCGAATCAAAACGCCGGTCAGCCGGCCGGGTTGCAAACTAACGGGAAGAACAGCCGCCCACTGTCAGATGGGCGACATAGTCTCTCCCGGGTATCGACGTTATTTCGAGAGGATGAAAAGCTTGCTCCCGGGCAGGCTCTTTTTGACTGTTCCTGCCCGGGAGCGCCGTCCCGGTGATCTGGGGCAATTCTGTGTCAGACTGTTCGTGTCCGCGCAGGTTAAGTTGCGGAATTCTTGAGTGATAACGGATCAGTTCAGGGAAACGTCGGACCGACCGCCAAGATCGGGCATGTGACCCGTCGCGTTGGCCTTGGCCACTTCCCAGAGATAGCGAACCGGGCCGGCCTCGCTGATCCACACCCGGGCCTCGTGGCATTGCAGCCGCAGCAGACGCAGGTCCGGATCGTCCTTGCCGGCGGGATACCAGGCGGCGACCATCGGGTTCCAGAACCGCGCGATCGTCTCACGGTCCATCTCGACGGTCATGTCGCCGGCGATGCAGGCCTGCAGTTCGCGGTCCTTGGTCTGGAGGACGAACATCGCCTGACGGGCGCCGTGGCTGGCGTCACGGGCCAGGTCGGTTTCGGCGCGGGTATAGAACCAGATGTCGCCGCTGTCGGGATCGGCGAAGGCGGTCATCGGCTGGAAATGCTGCGGCTGGCCATCGACGATGGCCAGCATGCCAAGGCCGGACTTGCCGATTTCCGCCCATAGGCGCTTGGCGACGTCCTTGTCGTTGTGAATGTCGGTGCTCATCAGGGGCTCCTGCTTCTAGGGGTGAAGCAGGAGAACCCCTCGGGGAGGCGTGATGTTCCGGTCCGGGCTAGCGGGGCGTGGCGAAGGCCGAGCTGATCCAGCCGCGATTGCCGTTCTCGTCGTCGACTTCCATCCAGACCCCGTTGCGGGCGCCGGTCGGATAGACCAGCACGCCCTGGCCGAGCGTCAGGACCGCCTTGGCCTGAGGCGAGGGGCTTTGGCGCATGACGACCGCCTTGGTGGTCACCTGGGCGACCGGACCGGCGTTGGCCTTGGCCTCGGTCGTGCCCGCGACGCCCCCGGCCTGGATGTAGTTCACCAGATCGACAAAGGCGTTGAAGTAGGCGGCGCTGATGATCTTGCCGATGTCGGTGTCGCTGTAGCCGCCGCCGACCGCCCCGATGAGGCCGCCCAGACCGCCGGCCCCGCCGCCGGCGGCAAAGCTGATGTCGCGCTTCTGGGCCGTGCCTTCGGCGACATAGACCTGTTCGGTGGTGCGGCTGTCGACCAGGGTGATCAGGGCCTGGGCTTCCATGTTGCGGGTGCGCAGCCCCCCGACCAGACCGCCGGCGCGGCCGCCGATCAACCCGCCGACCACGCCGGCCACGGCCCCGCCGCCGGTGTTGTCATCGGCGTTGGCGAGATCGGGGATGATGAAGTAGTCGGCGGCCTTGACCTGACCGCGACCGATCTGGCTGTCGCGGCGCAGTTCACCGCTGTCGCCGAGCGAGCGTTCGCTTCTGCGCATCTCCAGGCCCGCGCCCCGGTCGACCACCCGCAGGCAGTTGGAGCGCGAGGCGAACAGCTTCAGCAGCTTTTCGGGGCTGGAGAGGCCGTAGGAACGCCACCACTGGGTCTCCGGCTCCTGGATCGCCACGGTGGCGATCGGCTGGGCGCAATGGGGAAGCTCTGGCGTCGCCGCCTTGGGCGCCGGCTTGGCGCCATACTGGGCGTAGGCCGGGGCCGACAGGGCCGCGGTCATGCCGAGGGCGACCAGGGTGGTGACGAGTTTGCGCATGACGACCTCCCGATGTGTTCCCCGGGACGGTAGCGACTGGCGTAACGCGGATCAATCAGCGGCGAGGCGGCGGGCGTGAAGATTTCGCGATGGGAGAGGGGGTGGGGGCGGTTATTCGGCCAGACGCAACCTCGGCCGTCAGCTTTCCGTCCCCCATTCACCACCGAACCCAACCGTCACCACCGGAACAGGTCCGGTGGTGACGGTTGTGGGGGCGGTGGCGCGATTGAGCGCCCGGAACAATTCCGGGGAACTGTAGCGCGTCCCTAGAAGCCCGAGACCCGGGCGTAGCGGTCCTTGTGGTAGCTGGCGCCGCCGAACAGTTGCTCGGCCACCCGGGCGCGCTTCATGTAGAAGCCGGCGTCGTGGGCGTCGGTCATGCCGATGCCGCCGTGCATCTGCACCATCTCGTTGGTCACCAGATGCACCAGTTCGCTGGCCTTGTACTTGGCCAGGGAGGCGGCGGCGCGGTGGTCGTCGCCGCCGGCGTCGAGCCCTTCCAGGGCCGCCTCGATGGCCGAGCGGCTCATCTCCAGGTCGGTGAACATTTTGGCCGCGCGATGCTGCAGCGATTGGAATGTGCCGATGACCTGGCCGAACTGGGTGCGGGTCTTGAGGTAGTCGAGAGTGATCTCGAAGGCCTGCATCGACTGGCCCAGCATCTCGGCCGCCAGGCCGATCCGGGCGCGGTCGAGCACCGACTCCAGCACCGGCCAGCCCTTGCCGGCTTCGCCCAGCAGCTCGCCGGGCGTGGCCTCCAGGGTGATCCGCGCCGCGCCCCGGCTGTCGGCCAGGCCCAGATGGTCGGCCTTGAGGCCGGCCGCGCCTTTCTCGACCAGGAACAGGCTGATGCCGTCGGTGTCGCCGGGCTTTCCCCCGGTCCGGGCGGCGACGATCAGCAGGTCGGCGACATCACCGTCGATGACGAAGGTCTTGGAGCCGGTCAGGCCGTAGCCTTCACCGCTCTTGACGGCCGCCAGCGCGGTCTTCTCGGGAGCATGGTGCGGGCCCTCGTCGACGGCCAGGGCGGTGACGATCCCGCCGGCGGCGATCTTCGGCAGCCACTGCGACTTCTGGGCGTCGGATCCGCCGAGCATCAGGGCGCTGGCGCCGATCAGGGCGGTGGAGAGCAGCGGGCTGGCGGTCAGGGTCCGGCCGGTTTCCTCCAGGATCAGCCCGAGGCTGAGATAGCCGAAGGCCGAGCCGTCGTAGTCTTCCGGCACGATCACCCCGGCCCAGCCCATCTGTCCCATCTCCGCCCAGGCGGCCGGATCGAAAGGCAGGTTCTTGCCGCTGTCGCGCAGGGCCCGCAGCTTGCCGACCGGGGAGGTTTCCTGCGTCCAGCCCTTGGCGGCGTCGCGGAGCATGGTCTGTTCTTCGTTCAGGACGGCCATATCGGTGTTTCCTACAGCTTGAAGACGGGTTTGCGGGCGTCGACATGCGCCCTTGGCGGGGCGCGGTTCAGCCTGATGAAGGAGGGGCGGGGGTCAGACCCAGAGACCTCCGCCTTCCCGGCGACGGCCGGGATCCAGCTTGTCTCGCCGTATGTTCGGGCGTGATTTCCGGGTTCGGCGGCAGACTCTGGGCCCCGGCGTTCGCCGGGGAGGCGGGATTGGGGCCGAATGTCGGCAAGACCGGTCGAAGCCCGCGCGCTCACGCCGTCATCTCGCGATGCCGAACCGCCCACTCAAGGGCCTGTTCGAGGCGGTCGTTGCCCCAGAAGAGCTCGCCGTCGGCGGTGATGAAGCTGGGGGAGCCGAAGACGCCGCGGGCGCCGGCCTGGTCGCCCAGGTCCTTGAGCCGGGCCTTGACCGGCTCGGACTGCGCCGCCTCGAGCACCGCGTCAGGCGCGGCCCCGACCTCGGCCAGCAGGGGCCTCAGAACCTCCGGATCGCCGATGTCGGCGTCGGCGACGAAGTTGGCCTGGTAGACCGCCTTGCTGAAGGCCGGGGTCCAGCCGTCTTCCAGCCCGATAACGGCGCAGCGGGCGGCCAGAAGGGTGCGGCGGGGAAACTGGCTGGGGTGGGTCAGCGGCAGGCCCTCGGCCTCGCAGACCCGCTCCATGTCGCGCCACATGTACCTGCCCTTGACCGGGACCACATTGAACGGGCTGTCGGTCATGCCCTGATGCCGGTGCAGCAGGGGGCCCAGCGGAAACGGCCGCCAGGCCACCGCCACCCCGGCCGCGGCCGCCAGCCCCTCGATCCGCATCGCGGCCGGGTAGCTGTAGGTCGAGGCGAATTCGTACCAGAATTCAAGCATGGGTCGCGCTCCGCGCGGGCCATGCGTTTCCTCCCCCTCTGGGGGAGGGGGACCCCGCGCGGATATGCGCGGGGTGGAGGGGGCAGCGCCGGCCCAGGCCGATGCTCCTCGTTCTGGCGCGTTCAGCGCAGGCGTTCATATTCACGATCATCGACCGGTTCTGCCCTCATCCGAGCCCTTCGGGCCCACCTTCTCCCGGCGAGCGGGAGAAGGACGGTCACTGGTGATCCAGCAGTCCGAGGACCCGCTTGGCGATGACGTTCAGGTTCACCTCGCTGGTGCCGCCCTCGATGGAATTGGCCTTGGCCCGCAGCATGGAACGGATGGTCCCCAGTTCGGCGGGGGAGAAGCCCTCGCCCTCCCAGCCCAGGCCCTGCAGGCCCATGGCCTCGACCAGCAGCTCGGTGCGCTCCTGGTTGAGCTTGGCGGCGGCGTATTTGATGATCGAGGTCGCGGCGCTGGGCCCCGCGCCCTGTTTGCTCTCGGCCTCGGCGCGGCGGATGGTCAGGCCGAAGCAGGCCTGCTCCATCTTGTAGGCGGCGATCCGCCCGCGCAGGTCGGCGTCCTCGATCCGCCCGGCCTCATCGACCCCGACGTATTTCTTCGCCGCATCGGCCACGTCCAGACCACCGGCCCCGCCGAACCCGCCGGCCGAGATGTTCTGCCGCTCATACTGCAACAGGCGCTTGGCGATCTCCCACCCGCCGTTCAGCCGCCCGACCAGCTGGTCCTTGGGCACCTTCACATCGGTGAAGAAGGTCTCGCAGAAGGGCGACGATCCGCTGATCAGCTTGATCGGCCGGGTCTCGACGCCCGGGGTGGTCATGTCGAACAGCACAAAGGAAATCCCCTCGTGCTTCTTGGTCGTATCGGTCCGCACCAGGCAGAAGATCCAGTCGGCGTGGTTGGCGTAGCTGGTCCACACCTTCTGGCCATTGATCAGAAAGTGGTCGCCCTTGTCCTCGCAGCGGGTCTGCAGCCCGGCCAGGTCGGACCCCGCGCCCGGCTCGCTGTAGCCCTGGCACCAGCGGATCTTGCCCTTGACGATGTCGGGCAGGAACTTCTGCTTCTGTTCCTCGGTGGCGTATTCCAGCAGCACCGGCCCCAGCATCCAGATACCGAAGCTGGACAGCGCCGGCCGCGCCTTGATGCGCCGCAGCTCGCTCTCGAGGATCTTGTTCTGCTCCTTGGACAGACCGCCGCCGCCATAGGCCTTGGGCCACATCGGCGCGGTCCAGCCCTTCTCCGCCATCCGGTCCATCCACAGCTGGATGTCGGGATTGGAATAGCTGGCGTTGCGCCCGCCCCAGGGGGTGTCGTCCTCGGAGGTCATCGGCGCGTGCAGCGACGGCGGATAGTTGGCCTCCAGCCAGGCCCGGGTTTCCGCGCGGAAGGTATCGAGGTCGGTGGCGCCGAAGTCGGCCATGGCGTGGGTCTCCCGCGATGTGATGGCGTCCGGCGTTTGGCGGCCGGTTCGGGAAGGGAGATTAGCGGGGGAGGCGGGGAGGGGGAAGGGGATTCAAACGGATGTTTGGGACAAGGGATTGCTGAAGGCCCGTGCACCGCTGGCGCGACCCCTCATCCGACCTGCTTCGCAGGCCACCTTCTCCCTCAAGGGGAGTAGGGCCCTAGTTCGCCGCCCACACCGCCGAGCACCCTTTCAGAATGTCGGGCTTGGCGGCCTCGACGGCTTCGACGAGGGAGATGTTGAGGGAGCCGATGGCTTCGCCGGAGGTGCTGGCCCAGTTCATCGAGGCCTTGCCGCCGCGATAGATGCTCTCGCCCAGCGACTTGCCGCCGTGGCTGTAGTGGACGCGGAATACGACGGTCGCCAGTTTCGAGGTGCTGGCGGACGGGGCGACGTAGCTTTTCAGCAGGTCGACGTTGAGTTCCAGTTCGGCGGCCTCGGCGGTGTCGACCACGTCGAACCGGGCGTCGCCGATCAGGGTGATGAAGCCGGCGCGAACCCAGCCGGGGACGTCCTCGGCGTAGAGGGTGTTGCCGAGCGATCCCATGGTGGAGGGATCCTGCCGCAGATCCTTGATGCCGGCGATGAAGACGCGGCAGATCGGCCGTGGCTTCTGGCCCTTGCGGGGCCTGGGCTGTGACGGCCGCATCGGCGCCTTTGGCCCGGTCTCCGCCGAGATGGTCAGCGGCTCGGCGACCGCGGTGGACGTGGCCATCATGGCGATGGCGGCGGACAGCATCAGGGATCTGATGAGCATTGGCGCGAACTCCGGGCCTCTCGGGGCGGGGACTGGAAGGGCGGCGGGGATTGTCCGCGCGCCCTTCCTTCAAAGACCTTTCGCCGCGTTCCCGGCGAAGGCCGGGACCCAGATTATGAGGCGCTTGCTGCGAACGGGGTGACGGGTCCGGCAGCGCCTCTGGACCCCGGCCTTCGCCGGGGAGGCGGTCTGAAAGGGCGGTCGATCGGGCCTATTTCGCCGGCGCCGGCAGGACCGGCGGCGGGGGCTGCTGGATGTCGCGGGCCAGCTTGCCCGCCACCTCGGCCGAACCCTGGGCCAGGGCCTTGCGCAGCTTGGCGCCGCCGTCGGCGGACCAGGCGGCGACGTTGGTCTCCCGCTTGCCGGTGGGCGTGTCCAACGGGATCATGGCGATGAACTTGCCGCGATACAGCGCATTGCCGACGCCGCTGACGTTCTTGGCGTCGCCGCCCTTGGCCGGCTTGAAGGCGTCCATGGTCGGGCTGCTGGAGAACAGGTTGGCGTAGAGGGTCACCGTCACGCTCGAGGCGTCGGTGGACAGCTGGTAGTCGGCGGCGGTCATCAGCACCGCGTCACGCGGCGAGTTGGTGATCGAGCCGTTGATGCTGGCCAGGGAGATGTCCTTGACCACCCGCACGCCATCCACCTTGAGGAAGCTGACCTGGGACAGCGAGGACTGCAGGTCCTGACGCAGGGTTTCGTCGAAATTGAAGTCGATGATCGCGTCGCGGGCGGGCTTGACCGCCTCTTCCGCCGCGCTGGCGTTGCCGGCCTCGATACCGGCGGCGACCAGCGCCCCGATCAGACCGCCCTGGCCGCCGGTGTTGACCGGGGCGACATAGATGTAGATTTCGCTCTGGCGGATCGGCGCGACGACCTCGGTCGAGGTCAGGGCCTCACGGGCGGCGCCGGACAGCGGCACATACTCCGGAACCGCCGTGACGCAGGCGCTGAGCGACATGCCGCCGGCGCCCAGGGCGCAGGTCAGCGCCAGTGATTTGAGAAAACGAGACATGGGGCCCCCTGGCCATGAATAGACTTGCTGACAGCGCCCGGAACAGCCCTGCGCCCGAGGCGAAGCTAGATTGGCCGCAACCGCTGGCAAGAGGGATTCTCATCGACCCTTGGTTGTTGGATTCTGGCCTGGAAAAGACCCTGAAATCCTTCTCCCGGCGAGCGGGAGAAGGACGCGAAGCCTCCCTCGCGTCGAAGATGCGGGCTATAGCGAATGCCCTTTCCCCTGCGAGCCGCGCGACATGATCCCCTGGGTGCATCTTTCCACCGCGACCATGCCTGGCGGCGGCGGTGATCTGCGGCTGATGCAGCGGGGCGCGGAGTTCTCGATCATGGCCGAGGGCGGCATCGAGTTGATGAACAGCCGGCTCAGCGGCTCCGAGCAGGCCCTGGCCGAGCTGACCCTCGAGCGGCTTGGCGGTCGGCCGGCGCCGCATCTGCTGATCGGAGGCCTGGGCATGGGCTTCACCCTTCGGGCGGCCCTGGCGGCGCTGGGGCCGGACGGGCGGATCACCGTGGGCGAACTGGTTCCGGAGGTGGTTGACTGGGCGAGGGGGCCGATGGCGCCGGTGCATGGCGACAGCCTGGATGATCCGCGGGTCAGCATCCGCCTGGGCGATGTGGGCGCGCTGATCGCCGACGCCCGGGCCGCCTTCGACGCCATCCTGCTGGACGTCGACAATGGACCGGAAGGCCTGACCCGGCGCGCCAACGACGGGCTGTATGACGCCGCCGGCCTGGCCGCCGCGCGCCGCGCCCTGACTCCCGGGGGCGTGCTGGCCGTCTGGTCCAGCGCCCCCCACGCCGCCTTTGCCGCCCGGCTCAGACGCTCGGGTTTTCGCAGCGAGGAAATCCGCGTCAAGGCCGGCCCCGGTCGTCGCAAGGCGAGCCATGTGATCTGGCTGGGGGTGAACTGACGGCCGGAGGCGGGGGCGGGGGGGCGCCTGACCTGGACGCAGTACGGGACCTGTGGCTTCGCGAGGAGGGCTATCGGGTCCTTCGGTTTCGCAATGAGGACATCGCCCTGCGGACGGACTGGGTGATCGACGAAATCCGCCGCGCCGTTGGAGGACGCGCTCTGCCCAAGGGTGTGTTGGAGTAGATGGGCGAGCCCGACTTTCCTTCTCCCACTTGGGGGAGAAGGTGTCGGCGCAGCCGACGGATGAGGGGTTGCGCCGGTGTTGCAGGGTGTTTCCTGGTCAGTTGCCCGGGAAGCAGGCTGCGATTGCATCTAGAGTGGCGCGACCCCTCATCCGACGCCCAACGGGCGCCACCTTCTCCCCCAAGGGGAGAAGGATGAGCAGGATCGCCCCCTTGCCGACCGCCGCGTAAACCGGTCCATGCTCAGCCAAACATCGGGAGAGCCGCCATGAATGATCGCGTCACCATCGACATCCAGGACGGCGTCGCCGACGTCCGCATGATCCGGGTCGACAAGATGAACGCCCTGGACGACGCCATGTTCTCCGCCCTGATCGCGGCCGGCGAGCGACTGAAGACCGAGAAGGGGGTGCGCTGCGTGGTGCTGTCGGGGGAGGGCAGGGCCTTCTGCGCCGGTCTCGACATGGGCAACTTTGGCAAGATGGCGTCCGGGGCCCGCAAGGGCGGCGATGGCCTGGTCGACACCCCGCGCACCGAGAGCGGGGCCAATCGGGCGCAGAACGCCGCCATGGTCTGGCGCGACCTTCCGGTTCCGGTGATCGCGGCGGTGCACGGGGTGGCCCTGGGCGGCGGCTTCCAGGTCTGTCTGGGAGCGGACATGCGCTACGTGACCCCCGACGTGAAGATGGCGGTTCTGGAGATCAAATGGGGCCTGGTGCCGGACATGGCGGGCGTCGCCCTGCTGCGCGGACTGGTCCGTGACGACGTGGCCAGGGAGCTGACCTACACCGGGCGCATCTTCAGCGGCGAGGAGGCCCTGGCGATGGGCATCGCCACCCGCGTCTGCGACGATCCCCGCGCCGAGGCCCTGGCGGTGGCCCGGGAGATCGCCTCCAAGAACCCGGCGGCCATTCGCGGCGACAAGCGGCTGATGAACCTGATGGCCGACGGCGATCAGGCCGCCATCCTGCTGGCCGAAAGCATCGAGCAGGGGGCGCTGATCGGCTCGCCGGGCAATGTCGAGGCGGTGATGGCCAATATGGAAAAGCGCGCCCCGGTGTTCGAGGACTGAGCCGGCGAGGCCGTGATCTCTGGCGGCGTCGCGTGACTCCCGGTAAGCGTCGGGCGTTGTCCGCCGAAGGGACCTGATGCGAACGTCCGAGTTCAAGACCGCCGCCCTGTCCGTCGCGCCGACCCTGTCGGCGGTATCGGCGCTGGTCGGCGGCATGGTTCTGCTGGCGTCGGGCGCCACCCCGACCGATCCCGAGCGGTTGGGCCTGCTGCTGCGGCTGTCGCCCGAGGCCCTGATCGACGCCAGCCACTTCGTCTCCTCGCTTCTGGGTCTGTTTCTGATCCTGCTGGCGTTCGGTCTGCGGGCCCGGCTGGGCGCCGCCTGGATGGGCGCGGTGACCTGCCTGGCCGTGGCCGCCGCCCTGGCCCCGCTCAAGGGCCTGAACGTTGAAGAGACCGGCATTCTGGTCCTGCTGCTGGCGCTGGTCGCGCCCTTCCGCTCCGCCTTCACCCGCACCGCCCGCCTCAGCCGGATGGAGATCACGCCCGGATGGCTGCTGTCGGCGGCGGCGGCGGTGGCCGGGGCCGGGCTGCTGGGCTGGTGGTCCTTCAGCAACGCCGACTACGGCGACCGGCAGGTCTGGCGGATGATGTTCGACGCCGATATCGAGCGGGCCATCCGCAGCTCGGTCGGAGCCGGGGTGCTGTTGCTGGCGGTCGGGGTCTGGCGGCTGTTCGCCACCGCCGCGACGCCGGGCGTGGCGGGCGAGGACGACCCGGACTTCGCCCGCGTGCGCTGCATTCTTGGCAAGGCTGAAAGCGCCGAGCCGGAGTCCAACCTGGCCCTGCTGGGCGACAAGCGCTTCCTGTTCTCGGCGAGCGGCGAGACCTTCCTGATGTTCGGGGTTCGCGGGCGCTCCTGGGTGGCGATGGGTCCGCCGGTCGGCCGCCGCAATGAGCATTTGGAGCTGTTGTGGAAGTTCCGGGAGATGGCCGACGCCCACGCCGCCCGGCCCTGCATCTATGCTCTGGAGCCGGAAGACCTGGTCGATGTGGTGGAACTGGGATTCCACATCCAGAAGACCGGCGAGTCCGCCTCGGTGCCGCTGCAGGAATTCACCCTGGCCGGTCGCCGCCGCGAGGTGCTGCGCCGCAACTGGCGCAAGGCCGGGGAGAGCGGGGCGACCTTCGAGGTTGCGGCGCCAGGCGAGGCGCCGATGGACCAGCTGCAGCGCATTTCCGATGCCTGGCTGAAAACCCATTCCGGCGGCGAGAAGAGCTTTTCCCTGGGCGGCTTCATTCCGCGCTACGTCGCCGAGTTCCCGGTGGCCCTGGTGCGGTCGGGCGGACAGATCGTCGCCTTCGCCACCCTGTGGCCGACGGCCTCGCGCACCAGCCTGTCGATGGATCTGATGCGCTATGGCGAGGATGCGCCCAAGAACATCATGGACTTCCTGTTCGTCGAACTGCTGACCTGGGGGCGGGAGCAGGGTTATCTGGCGTTCGATTTCGGGGTCGCGCCTCTGGCCGGACTGGAGGACCGACCCCTGGCGCCGATCCTCAGCCGGGTCGGACGCCTGCTCTTCGAGCGGGGCGAGGAGTTCTATAATTTCAGGGGCGTGCGCCGGTACAAGGACAAGTACGACCCGCTTTGGCGGCCCCGATACATGGCCTGTCCGCACAAGTGGCAGGTGCCCTTCCTGCTGGCGGATGTCGGCCTGCTGTCGTCCGGCGGCATGACCGGCCTTGGTCGAAGGCCCAGGAAGGAAACGCCGGCCAGGCCCGCGCCGGACCCCTGTCCTGAAGGCGCGGCAAAGTCTCTTGAACTGGAGGGGCAGGCGTCGCGCCAGGGCTAGTTTGGCGTAATCACCCCGATCAGCACCGCCGCATGGGCGCCCAGCATGGCGGCGCCGGCCGCCGAGCCGACCATGATGGCGCGCCAGGGGATCATTCTGGGTCCCTTGATGAGATCCGGCGGCCGCGCGCCGCGCCAGCCGGCGAGCACCGTCGTTGCGATCAGGGCGGCGGTCAGCCAGAGGGTCAGCGAGAGCGACATGGGCCGCATGTGCGGCGAGGGCGACGAGGGCGCAAGGGCCGATGTGGAGGTCGTGGCGCAGTGAGGCGCGGGCGCTACAGCCGGCGCGTCGCGCTTCCCGGAAATCAACGCTTCGTTAACCCTGTTGGCCGCGGAATCGGCCGGCAGGCGGCGTCAAGGGCCATCCGTCCACAGGATATCGCCCTCAACGCAAGATATAGTGTTAACGCCACGTTTACACACAAGGGCTCGGTGGCTAGCGTTTGCCCTTGCGTGCCGGGAGAACGAATCGAATGACGGCGGGGGCGCCCTGGAGCGTTAAGGGTATCGACCCCAAGGCGAGAGAGATCGCAAAGGATCTCGCGCGCCGCTCCGGCATGACGCTCGGTGAATGGCTCAACCACATGATCGTCGAGGGCGAGGCGCCCGAGGACGACGCGCCCTCGTCGGACGACCAGCGCGGCTGGACCGATCCCACCATTCTGGAAACCCCTCGCGCCGACGCCCCGGCCCGCTATGAGGCCGTGCAGCATCCGGCCGACGAGGTCGGCAAGGTGGCCGACGCCATCGAGCGGCTGACAGCGCGTATCGAGGCCGCCGAGCAGCGCTCCACTCTGGCTATCAGCGGCATCGACCAGTCCGTGCGCGGCGCCCTGTCCCGACTGGAAGGCGCCGAACGCGAGCAGAACTCCGTGGCCGCCCGCTTCGAGGGCGCGGTGGACGAGCTGAAGACCGAACAGGCCCGCGCCCTGGAACGGCTTCGCCGCATTGAGGCCGAGGCCGCGGGGCCGCGTTCCGCCGACGCCCTGAAGGCGCTCGAAGGCTCGGTCGGCAAGGTGGCCGGTCACGTCTATGACGCCGAGGCGCGGACCCGCGACGCCCTGGCCGCCATGGAAGGCAAGATCGCCGCCATCGAGGCCGCGGCGGCGACGCCCGTCGAGATGCCCGAGCTGCCGGACGCCGGCATCCTGGCCGATGAGGTCGTGGCCCGGGTGGCCGGCCGGCTGGAGACCGCCGAGGCCCGCACCAACGAGGCGATCCGCGATCTCGGCTTCAGCTTCGTCAAGCTGGACGGTCGGCTGCGCAAGATCGAGGGGGCCGACAACACCGCCGCCCTGCAGACCCTGTCGCACACCCTGAACAACCGCCTGGAAGATGTCCGGCGCGAGATGGCCCAGAGCCTGCGCCAGATGTCCGACAGCCGCTTCGACCGGGTTGAGCACAAGCTGTCGGAAATGACCGCCCATGTGCAGGCCGCTGAACAGCGCTCGGCGATGGCGATCGAACGTATGGGCCGGGAGATGGTCAGCATGGCCGACAATCTCAGTCGCCGGGTTCAGTCGGTCGAGGGGCGCAGCGCCCAGGCCGTGGAACAGGTCGGCAGCGAGGTTTCCCGCATCGCGGGGCTGGTGGAGCAGCGCCTGGCGCACAACGATGGCTCCCAGGCCCAGGCGCTGGAGAAGCTGGGATCGGAGATCGCCCGCATCACCGAGCGGCTGGCCGAGCGCATCGCCAACAGCGAGCGGCGCAGCGCCCAGGCAATCGACGACGTCGGCGAGCAGGTGGCCCGCGTCACCGAACGGATCAGCCAGCGGCAGGAGCGGGCCTCGACCGATCTGGCCGAGCGCATCCGCCAGAGCGAGGAGCGCACCGCCCGCCTGCTGGACGAGGCGCGCGAGAAAATCGACGCCAGCATGACCAACGCCACCCGGCGGCTGGTCGATCAGGTGTCGCAGCCGGCGCCGGCGCCCAGCCCGCCGCCGGTCGCTCCGGCCGTGCGGCAGCCCGAGCCGACGATGGATCCCTTCGCGCCCGATCCCTTCGCTTCCCGCGGCCAGGCCATCCCGGAAGACACCTTCCAGCCCCGCGCGTTCGGGGCCGACGCCGGCTTCGGGGCCGCCGAGCCTGGTTTCGAGGCCGATGACTTCCCGGCGCGGGACGAGGGACCGGCGCCCTTCTCCGATGACGATTTCGACGCGGCCGATGAGTTCGTCGCCCTGTCCGACGATGCCGACGGAGTCGAGGCCGATCCCGAGCCGGTGTTCGAGGCGCCGTCCGCGGCGCGCCCGCTGAGCACGCGGGAGGTGATCGAACAGGCTCGCGCCGCGGCCCGGGTCGGCGGGGCCAGCGAGGCCAAGCCGTCCGCAAAGTCTTCCGGCAAGGCGCCCGGCCGAAGCCTCTTCGGAACCAAGGAAAAGGCTCCGAAGAAGCGCGCCAGCTCCGCCATGACGACCGCTCTGGCCGTCACCGGCGTGCTGGCCTTCTCCGGCGTGGGCCTGGTGGGCTGGAGCCTGATGAACGCCGGCAAGGGCGACGGCTCGGTCGACCGCATCGCCAAGGCCCTGAAGCTGCGCGAAGCCGATCGCAAGGAGATCATGACGGCGGAGGCGGACACCACGCCGTCCCAAGCGATCGAGCCCCGCGTCGCCATGGCGGTCACCGAAACGAGCCCCGAGACCTCGGCCGAACCCTCGACGACTGAAATTCCGGCCCCGGCGGCGGCGGCGCCCGTGACGCCGGCCAGTCTCTATGCCGACGCGGTCCGGAGGCTGGAAGCCAAGCAGAAGGGCGGCCTCGAGGACCTGCGCAAGGCCGCAAACCAGGGCTATGCCCCGGCCCAGTTCTATCTCGCCAAGCTCTATGAGAACGGCGAGGGGGGCGTTTCGAAGGATATGGCCGAGGCCCGCCGCTGGACCGAGCGCGCCGCCCAGGGCGGCGACCGCAAGGCCATGCACAACCTGGGTCTCTACAACTACGACGGCGTCGGCGGCCCGAAGAACCAGACCGCCGCGGCGCAGTGGTTCCGCCGGGCGGCGGACCTGGGCCTGACTGACAGCCAGTATAATCTGGGCAAGATCTACGAGATCGGCGCCGGGGTGACCCAGAACAGCGCCGAGGCCTACAAGTGGTATCTGATCGCCGCCAAGGCCGGCGACGCCGAGGCCCGCTCCAGCGCGGAGACCATCCGCGCCAGCCTCAGCCCTGATTCCAGAGCGGTCGCCGAGCGGGCCGCCGCCGGCTATCGCGCAGCCGCGCCCAATCCGTCGGCCCAGGCGCAACTTTCGGGGGACCCGGCCGGCGGCGCGGCCAGCAAGGCGCAGCGGGCGCTGTCGCGTCTGGGCTATTACCAGGGGCCGCAGGACGGTCGGTCCTCGCCGGCCCTGGTGGGGGCGATCAAGGCCTATCAGCGGGATCAGAACCTGCCGGCCACGGGCGCGCTGGACGCGCAGACCTCGGCCAGCCTGGCGATCTACGCGCAGTAGAGCTCTCGCAGTCGTGGCGGCGTGGCGCGGGAAGCACGATCCGGGTGCAGCCTGCCGCGAAAGGACAGTTTAGGCCGCCCGCCGCCTATGAACCGCGGGCCGATGCGAGCTAGGTAAGGCGTGGATCTGTATCTCCCGATCGCCGAGGTTTCGGTCAACGCGCCCTTGCTGGTGGCGCTTGGAGCGGCTGTCGGATTCATCTCCGGCCTGTTCGGCATCGGCGGCGGGTTCCTGATGACTCCCGTGCTGGTGTTTCTGGGCATTCCGCCGACGGTCGCGGTGGCCAGCGAGTCCAACCACGTCGCCGCCAGCTCGGTCTCCAGCGTCATCGCCTACAGCCGCCGACGCGCGGTCGACTTCAGGATGGGGGCCGTCCTGGCCAGCGGCGGCGTTGTTGGGGCCATCATTGGCGTCGAGGTGTTTCGCTTCCTGCTGCTGCTGGGCCAGGCCGACCTGGTGGTTTCGGTCTCCTACCTGCTGTTTCTGGGCGCCATCGGCAGCCTGATGCTGTGGGAGTCCCTGGGCACGGTGCTGCGGCGGCGGCGTGGAGAGATGCCCAAGCCGCGACGGGACCGCCGGCCAATGTGGCTCTACGCCCTGCCGCTCAAGGTCAGGTTCCCCCGCTCGCGGCTGTACATCAGCATCATTCCGCCGATTGTCCTGGGTCTTGGCGTCGGCATCCTGTCGGCGATCATGGGGATCGGGGGCGGGTTTATCCTGGTTCCGGCGATGATCTACATCCTGCGGATGCCGGCGGGGGTGGTGGTCGGCACCAGCCTGTTCCAGATCATCATTACCACTTCGCTTACCAGCATGCTGCAGGCGGGCCGCAACCAGACCGTCGACATCGTCCTCTCGACCCTGCTGCTGATCGGCGGGGTGCTTGGCGCGCAGCTGGGCGCCCGGGCCTCTGCGCGGTTCCGGGCCGAGGAGTTGCGGGCCATCCTGGCGCTGATCGTGCTGCTGGTCGGCCTGCGGATGGGCCTCAGCCTGTTCATCAATCCGGACGATCCCTTCGTCATCCTGTCGGGAGCCGGATGATGGCCGAGATGCCCGCCGTTGAGACGCCGCAAGCCCAGGTCTCCGCCGTCCTGACCCAGTCCGAGGTCAAGGTGACCTCCGGTTTTCGCGGGGTGACCATCTCCGTCTATGGCGCGGTGTTCGATCCCGAGGGCAAGCCGGCCGATGTGGTGGTCACCCTGCGCGGGCCGGACCAGCCGGTGCGGATCGCCCGCAAGGTGCGCATCGCCGGGGTCTGGCTGAACAGCCGGCCGGTCGTGTTTCAGGGCGCGCCCGGCTACTACCACGTCTCCTCGTCCCGGACGCTGAACGATCTTGGCCGGTTCGCCGCCCTGCGCCAGCTGGGCCTTGGCATCGATCACCTCGCCATCGCAGCCCCGGCGGAACGGCGCACCGAGACCCGCTATGGCATCCGCGACATGGTCGTCAGCAGCCTGGGCGCCGACTATTACGACTGGCGCAGCGCGGTGGTGCGGCTGAAAGCGGCGGGCGGACTTTACGCGGCCGACGAGAGGGGCGTGCGGTTTGTCGACAAGGGCCTGTTCCGGGCCGATATCCAGCTGCCGGCTGGCGCGCCCACGGGCCGCTACCAGGCCCAGATCGTGCTGTTCCAGGATGGCCAGCCGGTCTCGGTGCGCGAGCGGGTGCTGACGGTGGAAAAGGCCGGGGCCGAGCGGGCCCTCTATCTGTTCGCCCATGAGCGGCCCTGGCTCTATGGGCTGGTGTCGGTGATCATCGCCCTGGGCGCCGGCTGGCTGGCCTCAAGGCTGTTCCGCCGAAGCTAGACCCTTTCATGTTTTGATGTACGCATCAAAACCTGATCAAAAGGGTCTAGAATCAAACATTTAGAGCATGTTCGGGCGGGCGAACCGCGTACACTTCGCCCTGACATGCTCTAGTCGCCGCCGAGCATCGACCAGCTGAGCGGATGGGCGCGGTCCTTGCCGAGAGCCACGGCCAGGGGCGGGCCGGTGAACATGCCTGCATAGGCCTTGTCGCGGATGTTGAGGCCCCCGGCATAGGCGCCGAAGGCCGGCAGGATGACCCGCTCCCCATCCGTCACAAAGCAGCGCCGCCGCACGGCCCGGCCGCGACCCAGCAGGCGGGCGCAGGGGTGCAGGTGGCCGGCGACCTCTCCGGCCTGGCGACCGGCAAGGGGCTCGTGTCGCAGGATCAGGCGGCCGATGGCGATCTCGTCGGCCAGGTCGCCCGGCAGGTCCCTTGGCCCGTCGGCGTCGTGGTTGCCGACGACCCAGATCAGCCGGCGCCCGCGCGCCAGGCCGGCGATGCGGCCGGCGTGGGCGCCGGCCAGGCGGTCCTCGGCTCGGCTGTCGTGGAAACTGTCGCCCAGCAGGACCACCGTGCGGGCGGCGGTCGCGTCGATCTCCGCCTCCAGTCGACGCAAGGTCTCGGCGGTGTCGTAGGGCGGCAGCAGCTGGCCGCGCTCGGCATAGGCGCTGCCCTTCTCGAAATGCAGGTCGGCGACGATCAGCATGCCTTCGTCGGCCAGCCAAAGGGCGCCGGACGGCCGCATGACCGCCGGCTGTCCATTGATCGCCATGGCCACCCCGCCGCAGGGGCTCTGGGCGAAAAGACGTTCCTTCAGGGCGGCGGCGTTCAAGACAGGGCCTCGGCGATCAGGTCATCGGCGGCCTCGGCGAGAATCATCTCGGCGGCGTCGCCCTCGACCCGTTCCTTGCCGATTTCCAGCAGGATGGGAACGGCGAAGGGCGAAACGTGATCGAGCGGCGCGTGCAGGATGGCGCCCTTGATCCGGGCCAGCATCTGGCCGACCCGGGCGACGTCGATCATGCCGCTGGCCGCGTCGGCGCGGGCGCAGCGCAGCAACAGATGGTCGGGCTGGTGGCGGCGCAGCACGTCGTGGATCAGGTCAGTGGAGAAGGTGACCTGGCGGCCCGACTTCTCGCCGCCGGGACTGCGCCGCTCGATCAGGCCGGAGATCAGCGCGCAGTTCTTGAAGGCGCGCTTCATCATGAAACTCTCGTCCAGCCAGGCCTCCAGGTCGTCGCCCAGCATGTCCTGGTCAAACAGGGCGCCATGGTCGATGTCGTCCATGGGTTTGAGCGCCCAGATCGCCATCGCGTAGTCGTTGACCACAAAGCCCAGCGGGCCGACGCCGAGCCGGTCCAGCCGCCGGGTCAGCAGCATCGCCAGGGTGGTGTGCGCCAGCCGCCCCTCGAACGGATAGCAGACCAGGAAGTGCCGGCGGCCTCGTGAAAAGGTCTCCAGAAGCATCTGATCCGACGAGGGAATCTTCGACTTGTCCTGCTGCACCATCAGCCATTCGCGGACATCGTCGGGCAGGTCGCGCCAGCTGTCAGGGTCCGACATCATCCGCCGCACCTTGGCGGCCAGGAAGGTGGAGATGGCGAACTTGCTGCCGCCCCAGCTGGGCAGCTTGGGGTCGTCGCCGTGGCCCGGGGTGACCAGGGCGTCGGTCGCGGTGATGCCCTGCAGCCGCCAGACGCCGCCGGCGAAGATGAAGGTGTCGCCGGGCTCCAGCATCTCCAGATACCCTTCCTCGACCTCGCCGATCTTGCGGCCGGGCTGGCCGCGTCGGCCCGCCAGGCGGATGTTGAGCACCGCCGGAGAGAGGATGGCGCCGACGTTCATGCGATGACGCTGGGCGACCTGGGCGGTGCGCACCCGCCAGAGGCCGTCCTGGCCCTGGACGATGCGCCGGAAGCGATCATAGGTGCGCAGGGCGTAGCCGCCGGTGGAGACGAATTCGACGACCGCCTCGAAATCCTCCCAGGCGAGGTCACGGTAGGGGCCGGCCCCGCGGATCTCGTCATACAGCGAGAGCAGGTCGAAGGGCTCTGAAATGGCGCAGCCCATGACGTGCTGGGCCAAGACATCGAGGGCGCCGGTCCGGGGAATTTCGGCGTCGAAGGCGTTTTCGGCGATGGCCTCCCGGGCCGCCTCGCATTCCAGCACCTCGAAGCGGTTGGCGGGGACGAAAATGGCCTTCGACGGCTCGTCCAGCCGGTGATTGGCCCGGCCGATCCGCTGCACCATCCGCGAGGCGCCCTTCGGCGCGGCCAGCTGGATGACCAGGTCGACGTCGCCCCAGTCGATCCCGAGGTCGAGGGTCGAGGTGCAGACCACCGCGCGCAGATGGCCCCGCGCCATCGCCGCCTCGACCTTGCGCCTCTGCTCGGCGGCCAGGCTGCCGTGGTGCAGGGCGATGGGCAGGCTCTCGTCGTTCAGCTTCCACAGTTCCTGAAAGGCGAACTCGGCCTGGAAGCGCGTGTTGACGAAGATCAGCGAGGTGCGGTGGCGTTTGATCACCTCATAGACGTCGTTCATGGCGTGCTGGGCCGTGTGTCCCGCCCAGGGCACCCGGCCCTCCGAGATCAGCACCTCGACGCGGGGCAGGGGCCCCGGCGGACCGCGCACCAGACGGACGGCGTCGGCGGGGTCAGCCAATCCTCCTCCGTCGCGAAGCGGCGGGGGAGGATTGGGGGGCGTTGGGCTCAGCCAGCGGCGGATGACGTCGGGGTCGTCGACGGTCGCCGACAGGCCGACGCGCCGCATGGTTGGGGCGAACTGCTGCAGGCGGGCGAGGTCGAGCGCCAGCAGATCGCCGCGCTTGGAGGGCCAGAGGGAATGCACCTCGTCGATGATCACGCAGCGCAGGTCCTCGAAATAGCGCCGGGCCCCCTCCCAGGCGCAGAACAGCGCCAGCTGCTCGGGCGTGGTCAGCAGGATGTCGGGCGGCTTGATCCGCTGGCGCTGCTTGCGCGCCTCGCCGGTGTCGCCGGTGCGGGACTCGGCGACGATGTTCAGCCCCATCTGGCTGATCGGGGTCATCAGGTTGCGCTCGACATCGACGGCCAGCGCCTTGAGGGGCGAGATGTAGAGGGTGTGGACCCCGCGCGGGGTGTTGGGCGCCGGCCGCTCGGCAAGCTCGATCAGGCTGGGCAGGAACCCGGCCAGGGTCTTGCCGCCGCCGGTGGGCGCGATCAGCAGGGCGTGCCGGTCGGCCCGCGCCGCCGCCACCATCTCCAGCTGATGGGTGCGGGGCGCCCAGCCCCGTCCGGCGAACCAGGCTTCGAAGCGGTCAGGGAGGAGCGCGGGGGGCGCGGCGGCGTCCATTTCCGCGATATAGCATGTTCCCGTTCTGTTTCGAGCGCATCTGTTAGGATGGCGCCGATGGAGGTCGATATGGACGAGATCAGGGACATTGCCGGGGTGACGGTTCTGATGGCGGCGGCGGACGGACCGCCGGTCGCCACCGAAGGCGATGCGACCGACCTGATCGGCGAGGCCCTGGGCGGCCGGGCGGAGATGATCGTCATGCCGGTAGCCCGGCTGCACCCCGATTTCCTGGATCTGTCCACGCGCATGGCCGGCCTGGTGATCCAGAAGTTCACCAACTACCGCCTGCGCGCCGCCATCCTGGGCGATATCGGCGCGTTCCTCGACCGCAGCGAGGCCTTGCGGGCCTTTGTGGTGGAATCCAACCGGGGCCAGGGGCTTTGGTTCGTCGCCGACGAGGCGGCGCTGGCGGCGCGCCTTCGGACAGACGGCTAGAGCCTGTTCCCTTTTGGCGGCCCGCCAAAAGGGTAAAACAGGCTCTAAACTAAACATTTAGAGCACGATGCGATTAGACGGTTCCGTCTAATCGCATCGTGCTCTAGAGGGGCCGGCGCTACATCGCGAACAGCTGTCGCAGTCCGGTCGAGAAGCAGGCGGGAAAGATGCTGGCGTGGGTCTCGTCCTCGAACACCCGGTGGGCGACCCGCAAATTGGGATCGCCCCGTGCGGCCAGGGCGGCCGCATAGGCGGTGAGGTTGGCGACCATGTGGTTGGGGTTGCCCGGCTGCTCTTCCAGGGCCCCGACGCCCAGATAGACCCGGGTGGTGGCGGCGAGGGGCCTGTGCGGCCCGGCGGCCTCAAGCCGGGGGACGTGGCGGTCGGCGTACCAGAGCGAGGGGCTGACCATCAGATAGCGGGCGAAGGCGTCGGGGCGGGTTTCGAGAACCCAGGCGGCGAACAGGCCGCCGAAGGAATGGCCGACCAGCGTCGCGTCCTGACGATCGGCGGGATAGCGACCGGCGATCAGCGGCAGGATTTCCTCGGTCAGCACCTTGAGGAAGGCCGGCCCGCCGCCGGACGCCTTCTGATATTCCGGCCCATAGCCGCCCTCGGCCACGAAGACGGGCGTGTAGTCGCGGCTGCGGTTGCGGCGATAGCCGGCGGGGTCCTCGCCGTTGCCGGGATAGGCGACGGAGACCAGGATCGCCTGCGGGGCCTGGGCGGCGCGATTGGCCAGATGCTCAAGGTGAACCGCGCAGAGGGGGAATGAATAGTCAGCGTCGAGGGTGACGATGACCGGCAACAGGCCGCTGCCAGCCGCGGCCGGGGCCGGCGTGCGGACATAGAGGACGTAGTCGACCCCATTGATCGCGGACCGCATCGGCAGGACCTCGGAGCGGGGCAGGTGATAGGCCGTCCCGGTCTCCGCAACGGCGCCCGCCGCCGCCAGGCCGCCCCCGCCGGCGATCGCGCCGAACAGGGCGGCGCGCCGGGTGGTGTTGATCAAGGTCATCGCTGAGTCCCCCTTTGCCCATCGCCAGACTGGGGGCCCAGGGGGCCGAAAATGAGGCGGCAGGGCTACCCTTCCTCGACAAACCGCAATGCAGGCGGTCCGCGTTCTCCTTTCGTTTCCGGGCGGAACGGGCTAGGAGTCGGGCGTGAACGCGCTCTCCACGACATTTGACCTGGCCGCCGCCCTGGTGGTGCTGCCGGGGCCCCGTTGCGCCGTCGCCGACGGGGAGGGGGCGCGCGAGCTGCGGCCGCCGGCGGCGCGGCAGCTGGCCGAGGCCGGCCCGGTGCTGGTGGTCCATGCCGGCATGACGGCCAGGCGGCTGGGCCTCAACACCCCGCCCAGGGCGCGGGGCATCTTCGATGCGCTCGAGCTGTTCGCCTTTGCCCGTCCGGCGCAGTTCACCGCGCCCTCGGCGGTGGGGCTGGCCCAGGCTCTGGGCCTTGCCGAGCCGAAGGGGGCGGCGGACCAGGCGAGGACCCTGCGCGAGGCCTGCGGGCAGCTGCTGGCCGAGCTGGCCGAACGCCCCTGGCCGTCGCGCGAGGAATGCCTGAACCTCGCCGAGACCATGGACCGGGCCGGTTGGGCCTGGGGACCGGCGGTGGTCGGCGCCCTGCGCAGCCGCACCGTGGGCGAGGCGGGGCGGCGAGGGTCCGGCCTCGACGTCTGGGCGCGGGTTTCGGAGTGGGACGACCAGGCGCCGCCGGGCGAACCCGGTTCCCGCCCGGTGACCCCGGAAGCCGCCGAGGCGCGGCTGGTCGATCTGCTGGGGCGCTCGGGCCTGCAGGAGGCGCGGCCGATGCAGGCTGTCTATGCCGCCGAGACCGCCTTCGCCTTCGCCCCACGGGATCGCGAGGGCGAGCCGCGCATGGTGCTGGCCGAGGCGGGCACCGGCGTCGGCAAGACCCTCGGCTATCTGGCCCCGGCCTCGATCTGGGCCGAGGAGAACGGGCCGTCGGTGTGGATCAGCACCTATACCCGCGCTCTGCAGCGTCAGATCGAGCGGGAAAGCGCGGCGATCTTTCCTGATCCCGCGGTGCGGGCCCGCAAGGCCGTCGTGCGAAAAGGTCGCGAGAACTATCTGTGTCTGTTGAACTTTCAGGAGCAGGTTCAGACCGCCCAACTGGGCAACGGCGATGTCATCGGCATGGGGCTGGCGGCGCGCTGGGTGCGGGCCAGCCGCGACGGCGACATGACCGGCGGCGATTTTCCCGCCTGGCTGCCCGGCCTGTTCGCCGTGCCGCCGTCGGCCCAGGCCAGCGCCGCCAATCTGGTTGACCGGCGGGGGGAGTGCGTTCACGCCGCCTGCAGCCACTACCGCGCCTGCTTTGTCGAGAAGGCCATACGCGGCAGCCGTCGGGCCGATCTGGTCATCGCCAACCACGCCCTGGTGCTGACCCAGGCCGCCTTCGACGGCGCCCGCCGGGCGCGGGGTTCGAAGGCCGATGTCGAGACCGCCTCACTCAAGCGGATCGTCTTTGACGAGGGCCACCATCTGTTCGACGCCGCCGACAGCGCCTTCTCGGCCGCCCTGTCCGGCGCCGAGGCCGCCGAGCTGCGACGCTGGATTCGCGGGCCGGAGTCGCGCGGGCGACGGGGCAGGGGGCTGGAGCATCGGCTGCTGGATGTGCTGGGCGACCGCGAGGAGGCCCGCGAGGCGCTGCACCAGGTGACCCGTGCGGCCGGCGTTCTCCCGGGCGAGGGCTGGTCAGGGCGCATCGCGCCGCCCAACGGTGAGATCAATCCGATCGGCCCGGTCGAGGCCTTTCTCGCCGCGGTGCTCGAACAACTGCGGGCCCGCAACAGCGAGCGCAATGGCGGGGCGCCGGACATCGGCATGGAATGCGCCGCCCGGCCGGCCATCGACCGGGTTCGGGAGACGGCGGCGGACGCGGCCTCGGCCCTGGCCTCGGTCGAGGCGCCGTTGCTGGCGCTGGCGCGCCACCTTGAGGACGTGCTCGACGACGAGGCCGACGAGTTGGGGCCGTCGGAGCGGGCGCGGATCGAGGGGGCCTTGCGCGGGCTCGACCGCCGGGCGCGGATGACCCTGCCGGCCTGGCGCTCCATGCTCAAGGCGATCGAGGAAGACGCCGACGACGACCCCGATTTCGTCGACTGGTTCGACGCCACCTTCCTCTATGGCCGGGTGGTCGACGCGGCCAGCCGTCGCCACTGGATCGACCCGACCGAGCCGTTGGCCGCCGCGGTGATCGCTCCGGCCCATGGCGTGTTGGTGACCAGCGCCACCCTGACAGACCCGGCGTCGGAGGACCCCTTCGCCCTGGCCGAGATGCGCACCGGCGCGGCGCGGTTGCCCGACCGCCCCAAGACCCTGAAGCTGACCTCGCCCTTCGACTATGCGCGGCAGGCGCGGGCCTTCGTGGTCACCGATGTGGCCAAGGACGACGCCCGTCAGGTGGCGGCGGCGATGCGCGAGCTGTTCCTGGCCGCCGGGGGTGGGGGGGTCGGCCTGTTCACCGCCATCCGCAGGCTGCGGGCGGTGCATGAGAGGATCGCCGCGCCCCTGGCCGACAAGGGCCTGGCCCTCTACGCCCAGCACGTCGATCCGCTGGAGGTCGGGGCGCTGGTCGACATCTTCCGCGCCGAGGAGGACAGCTGCCTGCTCGGCACCGACGCGGTGCGCGACGGGGTCGATGTGCCGGGCCGCTCCCTGCGGCTGCTGGCCTTCGACCGGGCGCCCTGGCCAAGACCGGATATCCTGCACAAGGCGCGGCGGGCGCGGTTCGGCGGCAAGAGCTATGACGACGCGGTGGCCCGAAACCGCATCGCCCAGGCCTTTGGCAGGCTGATCCGGCGCGAGGACGACAAGGGCGTGTTCGTTATGCTCGATGCGGCCTCGCCGACAAGGCTGTTCGCGGGGTTGCCCGAGGGCGTGGAGATCCAGCGGGTCGGACTGGTCGAGGCGATCGAGGCGACGGCGGAGTTTCTGAAGGAAGGCGGCGGCTGAGCTCTTTTCTCCCTTCCCCCTGGAGGGGGGAAGGGCCGGGGATGGGGGTGGAGGTGTTTCCGCCAAACTGTCTCTGCGAGCATATTCTCAATCTTCCGGGCCAGACTTTTCCTGTCTTTCGCCGCTCCTCCTCGAGCACCGCGCGAGTTGAACGCCCTCCACCCCCATCCCAACCCTTCCCCCCTCCAGGGGGAAGGGCTCTATTGTCGGTCTCGCCTCTGGAGAATCCCTATGACCCAACCTCTCTGGACCGCCGTCGACAGCTATTTCAACGACAGCCTGGGCGCCAATGACGCCGCGCTCGACCATGCCCTGGCGGCCAGTCGCGGGGCCGGGCTGCCGCCCATCGCCGTCGCCGCCAACCAGGGCAAGCTGCTGCAGATCCTTGCTTTGTCGATCGGCGCCCGCCGCATTCTCGAGGTGGGGACGCTCGGGGGTTACAGCACAATCTGGCTGGCCCGGGCCCTGCCGGCGGACGGGCGGCTGATCAGCCTGGAGATCGACCCTCACCATGCGGAAGTGGCCCGCAAGAACCTGGCGTTCGCGGGCCTGGACGCCGTGGCCGAGGTGCGGACGGGCGCCGGGATCGACCTGTTGCCCGCCCTGGCGGCGGAAGGCGGACCGCCGCTGGACCTGACCTTCATCGACGCCGACAAGCCGTCCAACCCGGACTACTTCGCCTGGGCGCTGAAGATGACCCGGCCCGGCGGGTTGATCATTGTCGACAATGTGGTGCGCGGCGGGGCGGTCGTCGACGAGAACGGCGACGCCAGCGTGCAGGGCGTCCGGCGACTGGCGGAACTGATCGCCGATGAGCCGCGGGTCAGCGCCACGGCCCTGCAGACCGTTGGCGACAAGGGCTATGACGGCCTGTTGATTGCCAGGGTTGAAACCTGATTGTCAGCTTGCGGATAAAGCGCCAAGTCTTTGACTTAAAACGGTCGTCTTGCCGCACAATCGATCCGCTACATCGTCGTCAGGCCGGGGAACTGGGAGAGACGACATGAGCTTGATGCTGCATCCCGACCTGCCGATCGACGCCGCCGCGCCGCCTCGCGACAGCCTCTGCGCCCGCGCCCTGGTGCAAAGGGTGCGCTGGGGAACGGGCCTCAGCCAGGACGCCTTCGCCCGCACCTTCGGTCTCGACGTTGAAGCCCTCTGCGAGATCGAGGCCGGCCGGGCGCTGCCCGACACGGCGCTGCTGGCCTATCTGCGGGTGATCGAATGGCGGCCGGAAGCGGTGCTGGATGCGCTGGATCCGCACGGCCGGTTTGGTTAGCGCCCCTTGCCACGCCTTCCGGAACGAGCGAGCCGGGACCAGATGATTTGACAGGCAACCAAATGGTTGCCTAAAGTTCTTGTCGATGGATACGGACGCAGTCTTTCGCGCGCTCGCCGATCCCAGTCGGCGAAGCCTGCTGGACAGCCTGTTCGCGAGGAATGGCCAGACGCTTCTGGAGCTCTGCGAGGGCCTGACGATGTCGCGTCAGGCGGTGAGCAAGCATCTGGGACTGCTGGAGGCCGCCAATCTGGTCACCGCCGTGAGGCGGGGGCGGGAGAAGCTGCACTATCTCAACCCGGTGCCCATCGCCCAGATCGCCGACCGCTGGATCGGCAAGTTCGAACGTGCGCGGGTCGAAGACCTGGTGGCGTTCAAGACCCAACTCGAGAGCCCAGAAGGGGACACCGAATGAGCGACCCGGCCTTTGTCTATGTCATCTATATCCGCACCACGCCGCAGAAGCTGTGGGACGCGCTGCTGGATCCGGAGGTCCGGCCGAAGATCTGGTTTGGCCGGACTGTAGAGAGCGACTGGCAGGTCGGCTCGCGCCATGTGCTGACCGCGCCGGACGGCAGCATCGACTTCCAGGGGGTGGTGCTGGAGAGCGATCCGCCGAGGAAGCTCAGCTACAGCTTCGAGACGGCCTCGCCGACGACGACGGTGACCTATCTGCTGGAGCCGGTCGAGGGCAGTGTCCGTCTGACCGTCACCCACGACGGCTTCCCGGACAACAGCGAGCAGCGCAAGGGCGTCAGCAACGGCTGGCCGGCGATCATGTCGGCGCTGAAGAGCCTGCTGGAAAACGGCGAACCGACGCCGCAGGTCATGCCCTAGGGAGGCGATGATGGTTGAAGCGAAAGCCCAGACGATGATCCGGGCGCCGGTGTCGAAGGTGTTTCAGGCCTTCGTCGATCCGGCGGTGACGACGAAGTTCTGGTTCAGCCGATCGAGTGGGCCCCTAAGGGCCGGCGAGACAGTGCGCTGGGACTGGGAGATGTACGGCCACGCCGACGATATCCATGTCCGTGAGGTCGAGGACGGTCGACGCATTGTCTACGACTGGGGCGGGGAGGACAATCTGTCCCGGGTCGAGATGACCTTCTCCGAGATCGACGGCGGGACCTTCGTGGAAGCGACCAACAGCGGCTTCCATGGCGATGCGGCGTTGGTGATCGCCCAGGCCCTGGACAGCAACGGCGGCTTCACCACTGTGCTCTGTGCGGCCAAGGTCTGGCTGGAGCATGGGATCAATGCGCGGCTTGTCGAGGACAAATATCCGCCGGCGCTCCGGGCGGACTGGAAAGGGCGGGACTAAGCCTCATTCCTCCGCTCATCCCGACTGTCGTCGGGATGAGCGGTGATTGGGGGGCGCCTCGTTCACATCCAGGTGGGCTCGGAGCAACGAGAAATGCCGCCGGAGTTTCCTCCGACGGCATCCCTCAGCCCTTGACGCATACCACCTGCCGAAGCGTGTGGACGATGTCGACCAGGTCGGCTTGCGCCGCCATGACCGCGTCGATGTCCTTGTAGGCCATCGGCGTTTCGTCGATCACTTCCGCGTCCTTCCGGCATTCGACGCCGGCGGTGGCCGCCACGTGGTCTTCCACGGTGAACCGCCGCTTGGCTTCGGTCCGGCTCATCGCCCGGCCGGCGCCGTGCGAGCAGGTGCAGAAGCTGTCCGGGTTACCCTTCCCCCGCACGATGAAGGACTTGGCCCCCATCGAACCCGGGATGATCCCCAGCTCACCGTCCTTCGCCGACACCGCGCCCTTCCGGGTGATGAAGACGTCCTTGCCGAAGTGCCTCTCTTTGGTGACGTAGTTGTGGTGGCAGTTCACCGCTTCCTTCGTCACTTCGAGAGTGGGGAACAGGGTCCGCAGAACGCCCAGAACCTGCTCCATCATCACCTCACGGTTGGCCCGCGCGTACTTCTGCGCCCAGCTGACCGCCCGGATGTAGTCAACGAAGCCTTCCGACCCTTCCGGGAAGTAGGCCAGGTCGTCATCCGGCAGGTTGATGAACCACCGCCGCATGTCGTGCTTCGCCCGCTCGATGAAGTAGGACCCGAACCTGTTTCCTACGCCCCGCGAGCCGGAATGCAGCATCACCCACACGTCGCCGGCTTCATCGAGGCAGAGCTCGATGAAGTGGTTGCCGGTGCCCAGCGTCCCCAGGTGGCCGAAGCCCCGCGGGTGCGCCGCCTTCGGGTGCTTGTCGACGACGGCGTTATAGCCGGCCTCCAGCTCGGCCCACCGGGTCGCGGCCGCTTGCGGCGGTTCGGTCTGCCAGGCCCCGACGTCGTTGCGGCCCCCGTTGTCGGTCCGGCCGTGCGGCACCGCCGCCTCGATCAGCGACCGGATCTCGAACAGGTTGTCCGGCAGGTGCTCGGCCCGGATGCTGGTCCGCGCCGCCATCATGCCGCAGCCGATGTCGACCCCTACCGCCGCCGGGATGATCGCACCGACGGTCGGGATTACCGACCCGACGGTCGCGCCCCGGCCCCAGTGCACGTCCGGCATGACGGCCAGGTGCTTGTGGATGAACGGCAGGCTGGCGACGTTGCGCAGCTGCCGCATGGCCGCGTCCTCAATGGGAACGCCTTTCGTCCACGCCTTGATGTGGACCTTTTCGCCTTCAAACGCTTGGAAGCCGCTCATCGGCCTTCCTCCTTCTTCCATCCCCTCCCGGCGTCACGGACTGGATGGAGAACCTCATAAACGAGGAACCCCTCCAGGCCGGGCCGGGAGGGGTTCCTTCGTACAATCTCAAGGCTCGAATGCCCCTAGACGTTGGTCCCTTCCCACGCGCAGCCGCCATCGCGCTCCGGCTGATTGCCGAGCGAGACAGGATTGCCGAACATGGTCAGGGCGGTGTGCGCCACGGGTGTCTCTCCTTGAGGGCGGCGCCGATAACACGGGATTCCGCGCCGCGCCAAGGGATAAATCCGCCGCCGGCGCCATCCGCTGGGGCCGTCCTCCCGTAGCTTGACCATCAGGTCGGGGCGAGAGGGACTGAGTCTATGCGTCTTAATCTACTGTTTTCACTTGTCTTTGGCCTGAGCCTGGCTGCCGGGGCAGCGGGCGCGCGGCCTCTGCCGGCTTCGGCTGAAACAACCCTGAGGGCCGGCAAGCCCTGGGTCACGGTCGCCGCCTCGGGCGAGGCCACGGCGATTCTCGGCGCCATCGACATCGAGGCGACGCCAAAGGAGGTGTGGGCGGTGCTGGTCGACTGCGGGCAGGCCCGGCGGATCATCAGCAACCTCAAGCTCTGCCGCGTGGTCGACCGGGGCCCGGGCTGGGACGTGCGCGAGCAGGTCACCGCGGGCAACATGTTCGTGCCTGACCTGCGAAACGTCTTTCGTGCGGAATATCAACCCTATAGCCGGATAACCTTCCACCGCACCGGCGGCGATCTGAAGGTCATGCGGGGGGAGTGGCGGCTGGAGCCGCTGGATGGCGGCAGCCGCACCCGGGTCATCTACGAGAACCGTGTCGACGCCGAGGTCAACCTGCCCGACGGCATCGTCCGCGCCGGCATCAAGACCGACTGCGGCAAGGTGCTGGTCAACCTGCGGCGGGTGGTGACCAAAGGCTAATGCTTGCCGCGGTCGCGGCCGAAGTTCGGCTCGGCGCTTTCCTGGCCCAGGGCGATGACCCCGCGGCGGATTTCGCGGGTGCGGGTGAACAGCTCATGCAGCTTGTCGGCCTCGCCCCAGCGGATGGCGCGGGAGAGGGCCTGCAGGTCCTCGGTGAAGCGACCCAGGATTTCCAGCACCGCCTCGCGATTGGCCACGAAGATGTCGCGCCACATGGTCGGGTCGGAGGCGGCGATCCGGGTAAAATCCCGGAAGCCCCCGGCGGAGTATTTCATCACCTCGGCCTGGGTCACTTCCTCCAGGTCGGCGGCGGTGCCGACGATGTTGTAGGCGATAAGGTGGGGCAGGTGGCTGGTGACGGCCAGGACCAGGTCGTGATGCCGCTCGTCCATCTGCTCGACCTGGGCGCCGAGGGCGCGCCAGAAACGGGACAGCTGGGCCACGGCCTGGGCGTAGGCGTCGTCGGTGCGCGAGGCGAGCGGGGTGAGGATGGTCCAGCGGCCCTGGAACAGCTCGGCGAAGCCGGCGTCGGGCCCCGACTGCTCGGTGCCGGCGATCGGGTGACCGGGAATGATGTGGACGCCGGCGGGGGCGGCCGTCTGCATCGCCTCGGAGACCGAGCCCTTGACCGATCCGACGTCGGAGATCACCGCGCCCGGCTTCAGGTGCGGAGCGATGGCCGCCATCACTTCGCCCATGGCCAGGACCGGGGTGGCGAAGATGACCAGATCGGCGTCGCTCACCGCCGCGGCGAGGTCGGGCAGGGCGGCGTCGGCGATGCCGAGGGCCGTGACCCGGTCCAGGACGGTCTGGTTGGCGTCGGCGACGGTGATGTGGCTGACGGCGCCGCTCTCGCGGGCGGCGCGGACCACGGAAGAGCCGATCAGGCCACAGCCGATGACCGTAAGGCGCTCGAAGACAGGGGCAGGGGTCATCGGCTCATGAACTCCGCCAGACCATCGACGACGGCGCGGTTGTGCTGCTCAAGGCCGATGGTGATGCGCAGGTGATCCGGCAGGCCGTAGTTGCCCACGCCGCGGGTCAAGAGGCCCTTGCTCGCCAGGAAGGCCTCGGCGTCGACGGCGGTCTTGCCGGGCGCGGCGGGGAAGCCGACGAGGACGAAGTTGGCGGCCGAGGGGACCACATCGAGGCCCAGGCCGCTGATCTGCTGGGTCAGCCAGGGGCGCCACTGTTCAACCAGGGCGACCGAGCGGGCGGCGAAGTCGTCGTCATGCAGGGAGGCGACGGCAGCCAGCTGGGCGGGAATGTTGATGTTGAAGGGCAGGCGGATGCGATCGACCGCCGCGGCCATCTCGGTGGGCATGTAGCTCCAGCCGACCCGCAGGGCGGCCAGGCCGTGGATCTTGGAGAAGGTGCGGGTGACGACGATGTTTTCGGCGTTGCGGGCCAGGGACAGGCCGTCCTCGTAGCCGGGATCGGTGTTGAACTCCGCATAGGCGCCGTCGAGCACCAGGACGACGGAGGCCGGCAGGGACTCGTGCAGGCGGCGCACCTCGTCCGCGTCGATAAAGGTGCCGGTCGGATTCGCAGGATTGGCCACGAAGATCAGCCGGGTTCGCTCGTCGACCTGTTCGAGCAGGGCGTCGACGTCGATGCGGTAGTCCTTCTCCGGCGCGTATTTGACGATCCCCTGGCAGGCGCGGGCCCCGATGGCGTAAGCGGCGAAGCCGTGGGCGCCCTGGATCATGTTGTCGCCGGGCTCGAGGAAGGTCTGGTTGAGCAGCTGGAAGATCTCGTCCGAGCCGCAGCCGAACAGCAGCCGTTCGGGTTCGAGACCGTATTTCTCGGCGATGGCGCCGCGCAGGATATCGGCGCGCCCGGCAGGGTAGAGGTTCAGCTGGCCGGCGGCCTCGGCATAGGCGGCGCGGGCCTTTTCGGAACTGCCGAGGATGTTCTCATTGGCCGACAGCTTGACCGGATCGACTACACCCTCGGCAGCGGCCTTGCCGGGCTTGTAGGGGGCGATATCGAGGATGCCGGGCTTGGGAACGGGGCGGGGCGCGGCGAAACGGTCGGTCATGGCGGGTCTTTTTGCTGGGCGCGCTCCCCAACGCCAAACCGGCAGGCACTTTGGCGGGAGCGCTTGATCGAAGGCCCGCGTGTTTACACGTCGAATGGCTCGGGTGCAGCCCCGATGACGCCGGAAAGTCGTCCAGGGGCGCGGGCCAGGCGCTCGTCGTTCTTCTGATAGAAGCCCGCGAGGCTGAACAGCGTCAGGCCGCCCGACTGTAGCATGGGAGCGGCGGCGACCCCGTCGCGGCTGAGGGCCCCGACAATGACCTCGACGCTGTCGGGCGCGTCCGTAACCCAAAGCGTCTGATCGGCCCCCGTCGGCTCGACCGGGACGGCGGCGACGGCCAGCGCCCGGGTTGGCCCCCATTGCGCCAGACAGGGCAGGGTGGCGAAGACCTGGATGTTCGGCTCGGCCAGAAGGCGCCCCCACCAGCTGGAGTCGGGGGTGAGGGCCAGTACGCCGACGCCTCCCCGCTGACGGGCCCCGGCCAGAGCGTCCTCGGGTTTGCTGACCATGGTCACGGGCGGGGCGACACCGAACCGCTGGCGAGCGGCTTCCAGAGTCTGGGCTTCGGCCCGCCCGCCCCAGACGGCGACGTTGAACGGCCCCTGACGAGACAGGCTGTCGCCGATCAGTTCGCGCCAGATTCGGACAATCAGGGCCGGGGTGGCGGCCTGGCGTTCCCGGCCCAGCAGCCGGCGCATGACCTGGGCCTCGCGACCGGGACGCAGGCCAAAGCGATCGCCATCGCCCGCGGCGCGCTTGGCCTCCGCCACCGCCGTGGCCAGTGAGGCGCGTTCGTCGATCAGGCGCAGCAGTTCACCATCGATCTGGTCGATGCGGGCCCGGACAGCGTCCAGGGTCGGCGGTGCGGAGGGAAGGTCCCGGCCCATTTGTTCCTCAAATCCAGCTATCGCGCGTAAGGCCTTGCGAGCGACGATGCAATACCCCGCATCTCGCGCAAGAAACTTGCGTCGAAACCGGTCTCAATAGAGGCGGGGAGACGGACCGATCACCAGCGGGCCGAGACTGGCCTTGCCGTCCTGCAGCCGGACCGAGCCGTTCAGGCTCTGGCCCGAACCGGTGATGTCGCCGAGGGTGGCGTCAAGCTGGCCTTCCAGCCGGCCGTCGGCGCCGGGGCGCAGCACCCCTCCGCGCGCCTCGAGCCGCGCCGCGCCGCCGGTGACGGCGGCCTGGCGCACCTGAATCTCGCCGCCGCCCTGGCCCCAGGCCCGGGCCGCGGTCGCCCAGTCGGGCCCGTTGAAGGCGCTGACCCTGGCCAGGGTCAGATTGAGGTCGAAGTCGACCAGACCGCCTTCGGTAGCCCGCGCCGCCAGGCCCTGCAGCGCCATGCGCGCTCCGCCGACGTGCAGCAGCACGCCGCCCAGGTCGTCGGGTCCGGGGATCAGCCGGACATTCAGCTGTCGGGCCGCCGAGAGGAAGTAGGGGCTGGCGCCGGCTTCGGGCGAGAAGGTCAGGTCGGCGCCCTCGATGGCGATGCGCGGCGGGCGCTTGTCGAAGTCGCTCAAGGTGGCGCGCAGGGCCTTGCCGCCGACGATCACCGCGCCGCCGTCCGGCCGGGTGAAGGTAACGCCCTGCGGCGCGACGACCACCCAGTGATCGATGGCGTAGGCGTAGGCCTCTCCCTTGAGGGCGGGCGCGGTCAGGGCCCAGCCGGACGGCTCGGCCAGGCGCACATCGGTCAGATCGACATCAAGGCGGAAGGGATAGCCGCCGACGGCGCGCTGGCCCCATTCGAGCCGGTAGCCCTGCCTGGCCAGATCGGCGGCGGTCTGGTCCATCCGCCGAACCGTCTCGCCGCGCAGCCACAGCCAGCCCACGGACCAGGCGGCGGCGACGATCAGCAGCAGGATGAAGGGAAAGGCGATGCCGGGACCACGGCGTTTGCGACCGGAAGCGGGATCGGGCAGGGTCATCGGCAAAGGGCGCTCTCTACAGGTCAGCTTGGACAGTATGGATCAGACGCGCGGCGAGGGCCGCTGGGTGTTCGGGTATGGATCGCTTATGTGGCGGCCCGGGTTCCCGTATGTAGACCGGAAGGCGGCGGTTCTCCACGGGCGGCGGCGCGCCTTCTGCATCTATTCGGTGCATCATCGCGGGACCTATGAGCGGCCGGGCCTGGTGCTGGGCCTGGCGCCGGGAGGGTCGGTGCGCGGGGCGGCCTACCGGGTCGCCGAGACCGACTGGCCGGAAACCTACGCCTATCTGCGCGAACGCGAGCAGCCGACGGAGACCTATGTCGAGGCCTGGCGGGAGGCGCGGCTGGAGGGCGGACAGCGGGTCGACTGCCTGGTCTTCCTGTCGGACAAGGATCACCCGCAATGGGCCGGAGCGCTCAGCCTCGAGCGGCAGGCGCAGCTGATCACCGGGGCGGTCGGGCTGTCGGGCCGGAACGAGGATTACCTGGCTGACCTGGTCGAGCATCTCCGCGCCGAGGGCATCCGGGATGAGGGGATGGAACGGTTGCTGGCGATGGTGACCCCTTCCTCCTCATGAAGGGGCGAGAGGTCAGCGGTCTTCGGCCACCAGGCGGGCGCAGGCGGTTTCGATGGAGGATTCCAGCTGGCGCATGAACTCGGCGCGCTTGAGGCCGGGCGGGATCGGCGGCTGGAATTCGAAGACGATTGTCCCGGGCCGCATGACGAAGCCGTGGGCGACGTTCCAGTGCAGGCCGGTGTTCAGCGCCAGCGGGGTCACCGGCAGTTCCAGCTCGCGATAGAGGGCGGCGATGCCGGGCTTGTAGTCGCCGGCCTCGCCGGGCTCCTTGCGGGTGCCTTCCGGGAAGATGGCCAGCTGGCGGTCCTCCTTCATCCGGTCCTGAGCGTCGGCGACCAGCTTGCGCAGGGCGGCCGAGTGGCCCTCGCGGTCGACGACGATCATTTTCGACCGCAGGGCCCACCATCCGAAGAAGGGGATGTTCACCAGTTCCTTCTTCAGCACGAAACAGGCGTCGGGCAGGAAGGCGAAGGCGCCGAAGATGTCGAACATCCGCTGGTGCTTGGTGGCGATCAGGGCGGCGCCGGGCGGCAGGTGCTCCAGGCCGCGAACCTCGACCTTCACGCCGCAGATCACCCGCAGCATGCCGGTGACCAGCTTGCCCCAGAGGTTCATCACCGCCATCAGCGGCTTGCGCGGACCCAGCAGCAGGGGCGAGAGGCCGATCGCGAGCACGGCCGACACCAGATAGAAGACAACCAGAAAGACGAGGGAGCGAAAGACGGTCACGAGGCCTTGGTCCCGGTCTTGGCGGGCGCCTTGCGGAACAGGCCGGCGACCGATTCCTGCACCAGAACCGCCAGATACTTGCAGTATTCCAGGGTCATGCGGCGGATCTGGGTCTGGTCGCGCCACCAGTGGGTGGCGTCCAGCGCCTCGGTGCGGATGGGATAGGCGATCAGCTTCGCGCCCGGCATCTTGCCCCTCAGCTCAAGCATCGAGCGCGGCATGTGGTAGTCGGCGGTGACGACGATGATCTGGTGGAAGCCGTGCTTTTCGGCCCAGGCCGCGATCTCCTGGGCGTTGCCTTTGGTGTCGGCGGCCTCGAAACCCAGGTCGACGCAGCACTGATAGATCGGCTTCCAGGCCCCGGTGACCTCGAGCAGGTCGTCGCGGGTCACCTCATTGTTGACGCCCGACACCAGCAGGCGGCGGCCCTTGCCGTTCTCCAGCAGGGCGACCCCGGTCTTGAGGCGCTGGGTCGAGGCGCCGGTCAGCACGGCGACCGCGTCCGACACCGGCGGTTCGGCGGCGGGGGTCAGGGTCTGGATCCGGCCGGCGAAGGCCAGAAGGCCGACGAACCAGACCAGAATCAGGATCACGAGCAGGGACAGGCGACGCATGGTCCCGTTCTAACCCATTTCCCGCAAAATCGCCGCAGCCGAGAGACGGGCGGCGACGGCGGCGGTCAGGGCGGCCATCAGCGGGGCGGGCAGCAGCGCCAGCAGGTCGATCCAGGCCAGCGGCAGGACGGGGGACAGGCCCTGGCCGCCGCCGGCGAGACGGGCCAGGGCGGCGATGGCCGCCGCCGATCCCGCGCCGAACAGTCCCGCCAGTCCGGCGGCGGTGGCGAAGCGGGACTGGAACAGCCGGGCGACAAAGCCGGTCTCGGCGCCGGACAGATGCAGCACCTCGATGACATCGCGGTGGGCGGCCAGGCCCGCGCGGGTGGCGAAGCCGATCACCGCGGCCGCGGCGGCGATGATCAGCAGGCAGACCGAAAGGGCGAACCAGCGGGCGACGCCGGCGGCGTGCCGGATGTCGGCGATCCAGACGCTGTGGTCATCGACGGTGGCCTGGACTCCGGCCGCCTTGAGGGCGCGATCGAGATCGCCGGCCTTGGCGGGGGCCTTGGGATCCAGTTCGACCGCGACCAGCCGTGGCACGGGCAGGTCGTCGAGCAGGGCCTCCCGGCCCAGCCAGGGCTCCAGCAGCGCCTCGGCCTTTTCCTTCTCCAGGGCGCGGGCCTCGGTGACGCCCTTGACCCCGGCCAGGGCTTCGGCGGCGCGGGCGGCGGCGGTGTCGGGGCTTTCGGCGCCGTGCGGCTGGATCACCACGGTGGCGGAGTCCGACAGCTGGCTGGTCCAGCCCTGGGCGGCGCGGTTGGCGGCCAGGGCGCCGATGGCGGTCAGGCAGGCGAGGAAACAGAGCACGGAGACGACGAAGACAAGGGCCCCGTCGCGGGCGTCGCGGCGCGGCAGCAGGGGGCCCGGCCGCCAGCGCTGGACATCGAACATCGCCTCGCTCACTGGCCCGCCCCCCGGCCATAGTGTCGAAGGCGGCCGTTATCGAGATGCAGAACCGGCTTGCCGCTGCGGGCGACCAGGTCCTCGTCATGGGTGGCGATCAGGACGGTGGTTCCCAGGCGATTGAGCTCGACGAACAGGCGCAGGATGCGCAGGGCGTGGCCCTGGTCGACGTTGCCGGTCGGCTCGTCGGCCAGAAGAATGTCGGGCCGGCCGACCACCGCGCGGGCGATGGCCAGGCGCTGCTTCTCACCACCGGACAGGGTGGCGGGCAGGGCGTGCATGCGGCTCCTGAGGCCCACCCAGTTCAGCAGTTCGGCGACGTCGCCCCGATACTGGTCCGGCTTGCCGCCGGCGATCCGCAGCGGCAGGGCGCAGTTGTCGAAGGCCGACAGATGCTCGAGCAGGCGGAACTCCTGGAACACCACGCCGATGCGGCGACGCAGGAAGGGCCGGTCCGCCGCGGCGACCGCCTCGATGTCGCGCCCGAACAGCTCGATGCGCCCCCGCGACGCCTGTTCGGCCATGTAGATCAGCTTGAGAAGACTGGACTTTCCCGCTCCCGAGGCGCCGGTCAGGAAATGGAACGACCCCGGCGCCAGGTCGAAGGTCACATCCTTCAGAACCTCGGGCGAGCGACCGTAACGCATGCCGACGCCGGCAAAACGCAAAACGGGACCAGCGACCTCATCGGTCGGAAAGGCGTCAGGGTTGGTGGACATGAGAGCCGAAATCGGCGACCTCGTAGGAGGTTGCGGGAGCGTCCGATTCGCCAGCCATGATACTGACCTGTCCTGAGTGCGCCACCCGGTATTTCGTCGGCGACGATCAGGTCGGCGCGTCCGGCCGAACTGTCAAGTGCGCGGCCTGCGGAAACCGGTGGACGGCCCACCGCGAACCCGATCTCGAACTGTCGATCAGCGGGGATGAAGGCGCCCTGGCCCACGAGCCCGAGGCTCTGAAGCCCGAGCCCGCGCCTCTGGACAAACTGCCGGGCGAGGAACTTCCCAAGGCGTTCCGGGCCAAGGCCCAGAACGAGAAGAAGGTCCGCGAGGCGGCCACCGTCGGGGTGGTCTGGGCGGGGATGACAGCCGCGTTGCTTGTGCTGGTCGGCGGCAGTTTCGTCATGCGCGAGAATGTCGTGCGGATCTGGCCGCAGACGGCTTCGGTCTTCGCGGCCGTCAATGGTCGGGTCAACATGGTAGGGCTGGAGATCGAGGACATCCGCGCCGAGCCGGCCCTGCAGGACGGTCATGCGGCCCTGTCGGTGTCCGGGGTGATCCGCAACGTCCGGGCCCGGACGGTGACCGCCCCGCCGCTGCAGATCAGCCTGATCAACAAGGAAAACAAGCGGGTGATGGCCAAGATCGCCCAGGCGGCCGACCCCAGCATACCCGCCGGCGAGACCCGCCATTTCGCCGTGGTCCTGCTCGATCCGCCCAAGACCGCCTCGACGCTGGAGGTGTCCTTCGTCACCGACAAGGGCGCGGCGCCCGGCAAGGCCAAGGCGCCGGTGAAGAAGACGCACGAAGAGACCAGCGCCAAGCTGCGCGGTCCGGCCGAGCCGGGGCCCGTGGCGGCGCCGCAGGTCGAGGAGGCCCATCCGCTGGCGCCTGATGATCCCAACGCCTTGCCGAACGCCGCCTCGGGCGCGCATCCGGCGGAGGATCATCATTGAGCCGCGCGACGCCCGAGGTGCTGGTGTCGGAGGCGGGGATCGCCGAGGCTGTCGAGGCCCTGGCCGCGAAGATCGCGCCGCGCATCGATGATGAAACGGTGGTGGTCTGCCTGTTGACCGGCGGCATCTGGTTCGGCGCCGACCTGACCCGGGCGCTGGCGCGGGCCGGCCGGATGGTTCATTTCGACGCCCTGTGGCTGTCGTCCTATCGCGACGCCCGCCAGTCCTATGGCCGTTGCGAGGTGCGGGCCGACCTGCAAAGGCCGGTGGTGGGGCGCAAGACCCTGATCGTCGACGACGTGTTCGACACCGGCCTGTCGCTGAGCGAGGCGGCGCGGCTGGTGCGCGACGCGGGCGCCTCCGAGGTGCTGACCGCGGTCTTCGCCCGCAAACCCTGGCCCGAGAAGAGGGTGCTGGACCCCGATTTCGTCGCCTGGGAGGCCCCGGCGCGGTTCCTGGTCGGCTACGGCATGGACGTCTCCGGCGGCATGCGCGGCCTGCCCTACATCGGGGCGATGGACTGACGCCACGTCATACTTGCCGCGCGCGGAAAGGGCCGACAGGCTGAACCCGCACGGCCCGCGAGAGGCCGGCGGGAGAGCGACATGGCCTATGAAACCCTTCTCAGCGACCTGAGCGACGGCGTTCTGACGCTGACCCTCAACCGTCCCGACCACCTCAACGCCTATACCGCCCAGATGGGGATCGATCTGGCGGACGCCTTTGTCGCGGCGGACCAGGACGACGCGGTGCGGGTCATCGTGGTCACCGGCGCGGGACGGCACTTCTGCGCCGGGGCTGACATGGGGTCGGGCTCTGACAGTTTCGCCGGCGACGGCGACAGGCTGTTCGGCGCCCGCAAGGCGCCCGGCCCCAAGGGCGGGTTCGTCGGGGCCATCTTCGCCTGCCGAAAGCCGTCCATCGCCGCGATCAACGGGGCGGCTGTGGGGGTGGGGGCGACCATGACCCTGCCGATGGACATCCGCATCACCTCGGACAAGGGCAAGTTCGGCTTCGTCTTCGCGCGGCGCGGGCTGGCCCCGGAGGCGGGCTCGGCCTGGTTCCTGCCCAGGCTGGTTGGCCTGCCGCAGGCGCTGAAGTGGTGTTATCGGGCCGATGTGTTTGACGCGGCGGAGGCCCTCCGCGGCGGGCTGGTCAGCGAGGTGGTCGCGCCCGACGACCTGCTGGCCAGGGCGCGGGAGATGGCCCGGGAGATCGCCGAGGAAACCTCGCCGGTGTCGATCGCCATGGTGCGCCAACTGCTGTGGCGCGCGGTCGGCGAGCCTGACCTGTTCAAGGTGCTGGCGGTCGATGGGCCGGCCAATATGGCGATGGGGGCGAGCCCGGACGTGAAGGAGGGGGTGGCGGCGTTTCTCGAGAAGCGGAAGCCGGCCTTTCCCGGAAAGGTTTCATCCGACATGCCGCCGCAGTATCCTTGGTGGGAGTAGCGGGGAACAGTCGTGATCAGGTCATTCGCACACGGGCTTTCGGGACTGACACGATTTTCCGGAAGGGACGCGCGCGGCGTGTTCTGGCCCTATGCCTTGCTCGTCGTGATCCTGACGCTAGGCGCCGTGACGCTGGTGATGGGGTCGGAAATTTCGGGCAGCTTTGAACGGACCGCCAAATATGCGCTCGAGCACCCTGACCAGGCCCAAGTGACCTACTCGACGGGCGGCGTTGCGATCGAGGTCCGCGGCAATCATCCTGAATTGATGCCAGACATGGGCAGGACGGTGGGGAGCACGGCGGCCGTCGTCGTCGCCCTTGTCGTGCTGCTGGGCGCCGCCGTCAGCCGCCGGCTGCACGATACCGGCAGAACAGGTCTGTGGGGGCTGCCGCCCGTGCTCTTTCTTGGTGTGGGTGTCAGCCTGTTTCCCAGACTGATGGCGACGTTCCAGACCGGGGACATGCCGGACATGCGCCTGTTCTTCCTGCTGTTCGCCAACAACCTGATTTATCTTGGAACGCTCGGCCTGTTGATCGCCTTCCTGGCGCAGTCGGGAAAGGCCGACGCCAATCGCTACGGTCCACCGACTGGCGCCGGGGCCGCGTAGAAGCGTACGGTGAGCCAGGAAATGCCGGCAGCAGCGTCGCTCAAATACCCGCAAATCCGAATTGAGCTGATTTCCGAGCTTGAGGATCTTCGCCGAAGCGACCTGGCCGACGAGTGGAAGCGGCAAGCCAATGCCGGTCTGGTCGCAGGCATCGATCAGGTCTTTCACTTCTTTTTCGACGACCACGACTTTGACGCCGGCGACATTGGCTACGTGCTTTTCGACGAGCGGGAAGTCACAGCCGTCAAGGCGGTCAAGCGCGCGCTTGAGCACATTCTTGAGACGAACAGGGACGGCGGCGACGCCTACTTTCTCGGCCATCCGGAGTGGTCAAAAGTGGCGTCGGCCGCTGCGGCCGCGCATGCGCTCCTGACCGACCGTGATCGAGGAACGCGGCGCTAAAGCCACTCCGCCGGCGTCTCGTCGGCCAGCATTTCCTCGTAGGTCGGGCGGCGGCGGATGACGGCGAACCTGTCGCCGTTGACCAGCACTTCCGGAACCAGGGGGCGGCTGTTGTATTCGCTGGCCATGGCCGCGCCGTAGGCGCCGGCGCTCATGAAGGCCACCAGGGCGCCGCTGTCGAGGGCGGGCAGAGAGCGGCCCTGGGCGAAGGTGTCGCCGGTCTCGCAGACCGGTCCGACCACATCCATCGGCTCGGGCGCGGCGTTGGTGGCCAGGACCGGGCGGATGTCGTGGAAGCTCTCGTACATGGCCGGGCGGATCAGGTCGTTCATCGCCGCATCGAGAACCAGGAATTTGCGCCCCTCCGGCCGTTCATGGCGATGGATGACCCGGGCGACGAGGGCCCCGGCGTTGGCGGCGATCATCCGGCCCGGCTCGAAGGCCAGGCGAACATCCAGCCCCTCCACGACCCGGGCGACCATGGCGGCGTAGTCGGCCGGGGTCGGGGGCTCGGGGGCGTCGAAATAGGGCACGCCCAAACCGCCGCCCAGATCGAGGCGTTCGACGGTGCGGCCATCGGCGCGCAGGTCCTCGACCAGGCCGCGCATCTTGCGGAAGGCGGCCTCGAAGGGGGCCAGATCGGTGATCTGGCTGCCGATGTGGCAGGCGACGCCCAGCGGATTGAGGTGCGGGTGGGCGGCCGCGGCGGCATAGAGGCGACGGGCCTCGCTGAAGGAGACGCCGAACTTGTTCTCTGCCTTGCCGGTGGCGATCTTGGCGTGGCCGCCGGCCTCGACGTCGGGATTGACCCGGAAGACGACGGGGGCCTGCAGGGTCAGCTGCTCGGCCACGGCGGCGATCAGCGTCAGTTCCGGCTCGGACTCGACATTGATCTCGCAGACGCCGGCGCGAAGGGCGAACTCGATCTCCTCGCGGCGCTTGCCCACCCCGGAGAAGACGATGCGATCGGCTGGAATGCCGGCGGCCAGGGCGCGGCGGATCTCTCCCTCCGAGACGGTGTCGGCCCCGGCCCCCAGGGCGGCGAGGACGCGCAGGACCGAGACATTGCTGTTGGCCTTGACCGCGTAGGCGATCAGCGGCTCGCCCAGGGCGGCATGGGCGTGCAGGGCCTGTCGGAAGACGTTGAAGTGCCGTTCGAGCGTCGCCTGGCTGTAGACATAGACCGGGGTCCCGACCGCATCGGCGATGCGGGTCAGGGGCACGTCCTCACAGTGGAGCTCGCCGGAGCGGACTTCGAAGTGGTTCACTGAGGCGGCTTGCCGAAGGGGTCGTTGGTTCCGGCGATCGGCTGCTGGCGGATCGTCGCGCTGCTGGAGGCCGGGTCGCGGACTTCCTGCAGAGAGCCCGGGCGCGAGGGCTTGTTGGCGATTTCCGAGGCAGCCCGCTTCTCGGCTTCCGCCTTGGCCCGCTCCTGCGGCCCCCACAGCGGGGCGGGGCGTTCGAGGTCGCCGACCTTGCCGCAGGCGGTCACGGCCGCGGCGGCCAGGAACAGGGCGATCAGGGCGGGGGCGCGAAGGGTCATCACAGTCTCTCTTTCCAGCGCGCGATCTGGACGCGCACCTGATCGGGGGCGGTCCCGCCGTAGCTGCGCCGGCTGGCGGCGGAGGCTGCGGGGGTCAGGACGCTATAGACGCCATCGGTGATGCGCGGGTCCAGAGACTTCAACTGTTGCAGCGTCAATTCGGCCAGATCGAGACCCAGACCCTCGGCCATCTTGACCGCGGCGCCGGTCAGGTGATGGGCCTGGCGGAAGGGCAGGTCCAGCTCGCGGACCAGCCAGTCGGCGAAGTCGGTGGCGGTGGAGAAACCGGCGCCGGCGGCGGCGGCCATCCGCTCACGGTTCGGCTCCAGGTCGGCGACCATCCCGGCCATGGCCAGCAGGGCCAACTCCAGGCTGTCGAAGGCCTCGAAGGCCGGGACCTTGTCTTCCTGCATGTCCTTGGAATAGGCCAGCGGCAGCCCCTTCATCACCACCGTCAGGCTGGTCAGCGCGCCCAGGATGCGCCCGACCTTGGCCCGCACCAGTTCGGCGGCGTCCGGGTTCTTCTTCTGCGGCATGATCGAACTGCCGGTGGTGAAGGCGTCGCTGAGCTTGATGAAGCCGAACTGCGGCGTCATCCAGACGACGATCTCTTCGGCCAGACGCGAAAGGTGGGTGGAACAGATGGTCGCCGCCGACAGGGCCTCCAGGGCGAAGTCGCGGGACGAGACGCTGTCGAGGCTGTTGGCTGTGGGCCGGTCGAAGCCGAGGGCCGAGGCGGTGCGTTCGCGGTCGATAGGGAAGGGTGAGCCGGCCAGGGCGGCGGCGCCGAGGGGGCATTCGTTCATCCGCGCGCGGGCGTCGGCGAAACGGGCGGCGTCGCGGCCGAACATCTCCACATAGGCCATCAGGTGGTGGCCGAAGGTCACCGGCTGGGCCGGCTGCAGATGGGTGAAGCCGGGCATCAGGGCGTCGGCGTGGGCCTCGGCCTTGGCCAGCAGGGCCCGTTGCAGGGCCTGAAGCTGTTGATGGGTGCGGTCGCAGGCCTCACGAACCCAGAGGCGGAAATCCAGCGCCACCTGGTCATTGCGCGAGCGGGCGGTGTGCAGCCGGCCGGACGGCTCGCCGATCAGCTCGCTCAGCCGGGCCTCCACATTCATGTGGATGTCTTCGTATTCGTCGCGGAACGGGAAGGTCCCGTCGGCCATCTCCGCCTCGATGGCGGCAAGTCCGTGCTGGATTTGCGCCTCATCCTCGCTAGATATCGCCCCTACGGCGGCCAGCATGGCGGCATGGGCCTTTGAACCGGCCAGATCCTGGGCAGCCAGGCGGCGGTCGAAGCCGATGGAGACATTGATGGCCTGCATCAGGTCCGCCGGCCTGGCGCTGAACCGTCCGCCCCACATGGCCTGCCCCCCGGATGATCCCTGGGCCTGGCCGGATTTCGAGGAGTCGTCTGTCATATGAACGAGGTTTCCGGGGCCGGTCGGCGGCCCGATCTGTTGCGGTGGGCGATAGCGGTGGCGGTCCTGGCGGGCGCGCTGGCGGTTCTATATGTCATCCTCAGCGCGGTCATCAAACCGGCGGGACCGACCGACCTCAATTCGCTGAAAAAAGGCGGCCTGACCAAGCTTGAGGTGGTCACCGCGCCGCGACCGGCGCCGACCGCGCCGTTCAAGGACGCCGACGGCAAGGACCTGACCCTGGCCGACTTCAAGGGCAAGGTGGTGGTGGCCAATTTCTGGGCGACCTGGTGCGCGCCCTGCAAGGTGGAAATGCCGACCCTGTCGCGCCTGGCGGCGACCTATGAAGGCCAGCCGGTGGCGGTGGTGGCGATCAGCATCGACCGGGACGACAAGGACGCCGAGGCCCGCGCCTTCATCGCCGCCAACAGGCCGCTGAAATACTATCGCGACGCCTCCGGCGCGCTGCCCTTTCTCCTGCAGCCGCAAGCCCAGGGCATGCCGACCACGGTGATCTACGACAAGCAGGGCGTGGAGAGGGCGCGACTGGCGGGCGGCGCCGACTGGGCCAGTCCCGAGGCGATGGATCTGGTGAAGGTGCTGCTGGAGGAGAAGTAGGGCGCTGAGCCAAGGAGCGTGCAGGCTTCGGATCGAGACCGGCAGCCGCTAAATGCGGGGGCGCGATCCGCGAGGATCGTATGTCCAGGCACGCAAGCTGAGAGCCGCCGTATGACCCCCGCCGAGATCGAGCAACTTGAACGGATCGCCGACCGGGCCTGGCCGGCGGTCGAGCGGGCGAGCCTGGGCGGCTGGATTCTCAACGCCGCATCGGGGTTTTCGGGACGACTGAACGCCTGTTGGCCGCTGGGACCCGCGCCGGGGGGAATGGAGGCGGCGATCGATGCGGTCGAGGCCTGGTATGGCGCCCGGAACATGACGCCGATCTTCAAACCCGCCGGACCGCAGCCTGACCTGGAGGCGGCGCTGGCCGCGCGGGGCTATCGGTCGCGAACTCCGACCTTGATGATGACCGCCGAACTGGCCGCCGCGCCGGCGTCTCCCCGACGGGTTGCGGTTTCGGATGAGGCAGACGCGGCCTTCGAGCAGGTCTTCCTCGGCAGCCAGGCCGATCCGCTGGACGCCGCCGAGCGGATCGGGGCGTTTCGCAGGGTCTCGCCGCTGCGCCTGTTCGCGAGGATCGACATCGACGGGGCCCCGGCGGCGATCGGCGGCTCGGCCGTCGAGGGAGAATGGGCCGGGGTGTTCGGGATGCGGACTCTTGGCGCGCATCGCCGCCAGGGGCTGGCGCGGGACATCGTCGCCGCCCTGCTGGCCGGCGCCTGGCAGGCCGGGGCGCGGCGGGCCTATCTGCAGGTCGAGGCGCCCAACGCGCCGGCGATCGCCCTCTATGAGGGGTTCGGCTTCTCGCCGGTCTTTTCCTACGCCTACTGGGACAGGGCGGCGGCCTGATCGGCCCGGCGCTGGTCGCGGGAGGCCGCCCACTGCGCCAGGGCCACTCCCGCCAGGGCGCCCAGCGCCCCCAGGCCCTGCAACGGGGTCATGGCCTCGCCGAAGATCATCCAGCCCAGCAGGGCCGCGACGGCGGGCTGGACCAGCACCACGACCGAGGCGGTGGCGGTGGGCAGTCGGCCGAGAGCCCAGGCGATCGCCCCCTGGCCGGTGACATGGGCCAGGGCGAGACCCACACAGGCCGCCCAGCCGCCCGGGCCGGCGGGAATGATCTGTTCTCCCAGCGCCAGCATTACGCCGGCCAGGCAGACCGCTCCGACCAGGCTGGACCAGAACATCACCGCCATGGTCCCGAAACGGGCCCGGGCCTGGCGCACGCTCAGAAAGTAGGCGGCGTACCAGAGGGCGGTGGCGGCCGAGAGGATGTCGCCAAGCGGCGGGTTCGTTCCGGGCGCGATGGCGCCCCGTCCTTCGGCCATGGTCCAGGCGCCCAGCAGGCCCAGCGTCATGCCGGCGAGGAAGATCGGGCCGACCCGCTCGCGGAAGAAGACAAAGCCGATGACCACCACAACGATGGGGGTGAGGTTGGCCAGCACCGTGGCATTGGCGACCGAGGTCATGCCGATGCCGTAGTGCCAGAAGGCCAGATCGGCGGCGAAGAACACCCCGGCCAGCAGCATGGCCAGGCTTGGTTTCGCGGGATTGGCGGGCGCCGGTTCGTCGCTCGAAGCCGAGCCGCGGCGGAACACGAAGGGAGCCATCAGCGGCAGGGCCAAGGCCAGGCGCCAGAAGCCGCCCGCCGCCGGTCCTGCCTCGGTCAGGCGCACGAAGATCGGCACGAAGCCTATCGTGCAGGCGCCGGCCAGCAGGGCGACCAGGGGCCAGGGGAAGCGGCGGGGGCCGGCCAGGCTCATCGTGAAAATCCAAGCTCCCGGCGCAGATCGGACGCGGTGACGCCGCTCTGGCGAATCTCTCTCAGGGTCTGGGCCCTGTCGCGCTTTGCGTAGCGCTTGCCGTCCGGTCCGACCAGCAGCGGATGATGCCGATAGACCGGGGCGGGCAGATCGAGGAGGGCCTGCAGCAGGCGCTGGACGTGACAGGCGGCGAACAGGTCCTGGCCCCGCACCACATGGCTGACCTGCTGGCGGGCGTCGTCGACCACCACGGCCAGATGGTAGGCGACGCCGACGTCCTTGCGCGCCAGCACGATGTCGCCGCCCGGCCAGGGATCGACGGCGATCTCGCCGGTCTCGCCGTCCGGACCGGCGCCGGCTTCCGTAAAGCTCAGATGGTCGAAGCCGCCCAGCCTGTCCTCCGCCGCCGCCAGCGACAGTCGCCAGGCGAACGGCCTTCCCTGTTGCAGCAGCCGGGCCTCCTCGGCCGCGGGCAGGGGGCCGCCAGGGGTGGCGGGGGCGGCGCCATGGGGCGCGCTCTGGGCGGCCAGGGTCAGTTCGCGCCGGGTGCGGAAGCAGCGGTAGGCGAGACCGTCGGCGCGCAGCCGCTCCAGCGCCGCCTCATAGTCGGCAAGATGCTCGGACTGGCGCAGGACCGGCTGTTCCCAGCCAAGGCCTAGCCAGGTCAGGTCCTCGACGATGGCCGCCTCATAGTCGGGGCGGCAGCGGGTTACGTCGATGTCCTCGATACGCAGAAGAAAGCGCCCGCCGGCCGCGCGGGCCGTCTCAAAGGCGGTCAGCGCCGAATAGGCGTGGCCCCGGTGCAGATAGCCGGTCGGGGAGGGGGCGAAACGGGTGACGAAGGCAGCGCTCACCCGCCAGTCATAGACCGGCGGCGCGCCGCCCGCATCAGGCTTGCCGGCTCAGTTGTTGGCCATCAGTTGTTGGAGGGCGCCTCGGAAATGTCCTCGAGGATGGCGCCGGCCTTGCGGGCCGAGGCCTCCTGGGCGAGGTCGCCGAGCGAGACGATGCCGGTCAGCCGCTTCTTCTCGTCGACGATGAGGATGCGGCGCACCTCCTTGTCGGTCATCTGGAAGATGACATCGGCGATGGAGGCTTCCTGGCTGCAGGTCTGGACGTCGGTGCTCATCACCTCGCCGACCGGCGTATCGAAGCTGCGCTTCTCGCCGACCACCCGCAGGGCGATGTCGCGGTCAGTGATCAGGCCGCGGATCTCATCGTCCTCGACGACGGGAATGACGCCGCTCTCGATCTCGGTCATGCGTCGGGCGACCTCGGCGACGGTGTCGCTGGGCTTGGCGACCTTGGGATTGCGGGTCATCACTTCAGAGACTTGCATGGGGTGGGCTCGCTTCCGTTTGACAGGTCAGTCTAACGGGCTGGCGCGAGGGTCGTTCCGCGCGCCGGAGCGCCAATCCAGGGGCCAATGCGATCCCGGCGGAGAGGCGCGTCGGCGATCTATTCCGCCGGGTCCTGCCTCAGATTGCCAAAGCTGCCCAGGTGGCTGAGAACGCCGCGCAGGAAGGCCTCATCGCCGCCAAGCGCCTCACGCAGAGGATTGAACTGGGCAAAGCCGCTCATCTCGGCCAGGCCATGGGCCGCGCACCAGGCGGCGATTGTGGCCAGTTCGATATCGACATCGGCGACCTCGGGGCCGGCCACCTTCTTGAAGGTCTCCCGAACCAGGCAGTAGGCGCTGTCTTCCTTGTCCTGCATGCCCTCGGGCAGGGCGTCCTTGTCGCGCGAGCGATCATACATCACCCGGTAGAGGGCCGGATGGCGCTGGGAGAAGCAGACATAGGCGACGCCCAGTTCGGTCATCAGGCTCTGGACGTCGGCGCCCTTGTCGCGAACATCGAGCATGGCTTCGCCGAGGGCTTCCCAGCCCACATGGGCGACGGCCTCCAGCAGCTCATTCTTGTCCTTGAAGTGGTGATAGGGGGCGGCGGGGCTGACGCCGGCCTCGCGGGCGACGGCGCGCAGCGACAGGGCGCTGGGCCCCTCGCGCTCGAGAATGCGGGCGGCGGCGTCGACCAGCGCACGGCGGAGATCGCCGTGGTGGTAGGGGCGGGTGTCGGCAACTGCGGCTGTGCTCATTGCGTACCTGTATAAACTTTCATCCGAACGCCGTAAAGATCATCTTGACACCGCTTAGATCGGTGTTATCTAAACACCGTCCAGATCGGACAGCCCCCGCTCGCCCCTCCCCGGGCAGGGCCGGGGATCAACCATGGGGGGCTCCCGATAACAGGGGCCCAAACTTGAAAGATTGTGTGTCATGACCACCTCGAAACTCTCCGCCTTCGAACGCTTCTTCGACCGTTCCGTTTCCGTCTTCTTCCTGAGCCTTGGTCTGGTTCTGGCCGGCGCGACGGCTTTCATCGGCGCCTAGAAGCTTCCATCAAGGCCCCGAGCGACCTGGACCGGGTCGCCAGGGACCTGAGACCTCCTCGATCCATGCCATCGCCCCTCGAAGCGAAGGCAAAAGACCTCCAGGGACGCGAAAGCGTCCCTTTTCTTTTGTCGGAATGGCGGCTGTCGCGAACCAGCGTCTTGGACCTGTCGCGTATCGGCGCCATCTTCGGAAGGTCATCGGGGATGCAGGCGATTCCCGTAGCGACAGAAAGGCAGGCGGGTCTTCAGTCCGATTGCAGCTTTCATATCGCGGGAGCTCCGCGCATGCAGATAACCCCTCATGCGCCGTCCGGCTGGCCCGCCCTGGTGCTGAACGCCGACTTCAGGCCGCTCAGCTATTATCCCCTGTCGATCTGGCCCTGGCAGGATGTGATCAAGGCGGTGTTCCTTGACCGCGTCGATGTCATTTCGACCTATGACGAGGTGATCCGCAGTCCATCGTTCGAGATGAAGCTGCCCAGCGTCGTGTCGCTGAAGCAGTATGTCTCGCAGGACCGGCCCCCCGCCTTCACCCGCTTCAACCTGTTCCTGCGCGACTCCTTCAGCTGTCAGTATTGCGGCCGGGCCGAGGATCTGACGTTCGACCATGTGCTGCCCCGCTCGCGCGGCGGGCGGACCACCTGGGAAAACATCGTCACCGCCTGCGCCCCCTGCAACTTGACCAAGGGCGGCCGCACGCCGCGGGAGGCGGGCATGCATCCCTATCGCGCGCCAAGACGCCCCAGCATGCATGAACTGCAGGAACGCGGCCGCCGCTTCCCGCCCGGCCACCTGCACGAAAGCTGGCTCGACTACCTGTACTGGGACATCGAGCTGGAAGCCTAGACCCTTTCAGGTTTTGAAGTACGCATCAAAACCTGATCAAAAGGGTCTAGAATCAAACATTTAGAGCATGTCCGGGCGGGCGGACCGCGTGCACTTCGCCCTGACATGCTCTAGGCGAGGCCGCCCTGATGGCGGGCCAGCAGGGTCTCCACGACCGGAAACCGCCGCGCGGCGTCGTCCAGCCAGGCCTGGCCCCTGGCGATCTCCCGCGCGTTGGTCAGCCGCGAGGTCGCCAGGAGAGTCTGGCGGGTCGCGGTGTCGAAGGCCTGTTGCGGGCGCTTGGAATAACGGGTCATCAGGGGGCTCGCGATGACCTCTTCGATCTGCGGGTCGGCGGCCGTCTGGCCAAGGTGGTCAAGGGTCCGGGCCAATCCCTCGGCCGGGCGCGCGAGGAAGGCGTCGAAATCGACCCACAGCAGCCGGTCGGGGGCGACGCGTTCAGCCTCGTCCAGGTTCAGCATTTCCGACAGCCAGACCATCGCCGTCCGCTCGCCGGTCGACAGGCGGTGGAGACGCCAGGGTGTTTCGCCAAGCCGGGCGTGCAGCCGGGCCAGGGCGGGGGAGGCGGCGGCGCGGATGTCGGCCCGCCCTCCCGAACTGCAGAGGATGGCGGCCAGATAGGCCGCCGGAGTCACGGTCATGGCGATGGCGCGGGGCCGGCTGGGCCTGGCCATCAGGCTGGGAGCGAGGCCCCCGGCCCAGCTCGTGGCCTTGACCAGGCTGGTCTGGCCCGAATGAAAGGTGCGCGACCACAGGCCAAGACAGAGGGTAAGCCAGGCCTCATAGCGGTCCGGAGACCACAGGCTCTCGGGGCGCGCCAGCCCGGACCGGATGTCGGCCAGGGTGGGGAGGGGCGAGGGCTCTCGCAGGCAATGCAGGCCATCGAAGGCGCCCAGCAGGCGCGACAGCAGCGTTGAGCCGACATGGCCGACATGAAAGATGAAGTCGCAGCGCTCGTTGATATTGGCCGCGTCGGCGGACAGTTCCTCGAACGTCGACCAGACGCCGGTCATGCCGGGGGTGATCAGCCGGTCGTCGAGAAAGCTGGCCGCCGCATACTGGCCCGGCGACAGGCGAAGCATGAAGGCGGCCTCGTTCAGCGGGTCGAGCTTCTGGGGATAGTATTCCGGCGTCTCCGCCAGGGCCCTTCCGAAACTCGCCATTGCAACCGACTCGCACAAACACCAACACGCTGGTCCCATACAGCTGATGGCTGTGTTGCGGATTTCAGCTCTGCAATGGTCCCGAAACTCTAACGCTCGCGAGGGGCATATCCGTCGCGATCAGGGGGTCGGCTTTTCCGCGGCCAGTCGGCGGATGGCCTCTTCGATGATCAACCGCCGGGCGCGGCCCAGTCTTGGCCGGGCGACCCGCTCGCGCGACATGGCCAGGGCCTGATCACCATAGAGGTCGCGCATGTAGGCGATTTCGCGCCGGACCTCGCGGTCGAAAGCGATCTTGCCGGGTCTGTTGAAGCCGAACATCGGGGCGCATCCTGTCTGAGCAGGCAATCTAGTCTGCTTCGCCGACCCTTTCAGCCCCTGCGGTGCGACGTAGCGTCAACGGCTTGGAAACAAGATGGGCGGTAGGCTGTCGCCATGAGTTCCGCGATGCCCGCTCCCGCCGAAGATCGCCGCCGCGCAAAGCGGCAGCGCGCCCTGCTGGCCGGCAAACTGGCCACCGGCGACGCCAGCCTGACCTTCGATTGCGTGATCCGCAACATCAGCGCCGACGGGGCCCTGGTGGAGACCACCTCGCCGCATCTGGCCCCGGCTGAAATGCATCTGCTGCAGGTGACCGAGGGCATCGCCTGGGACGCCCGGGTGATCTGGCGCAACGGCAACCGGCTGGGCCTTGAACTGCTCGACCGCCACGACCTCAAGGAAAGCCGGGAGGCGCAGCTGACCGCCCTGCGGCGCATCTGGACGCACCTGGTCGGGCACTAGGCAAGGCGGCGCCGGAGCGCGGCGGCTCAGATTTTTTCGCTGATCTTGATGGCCGCCCGGCATCCGGCGCGGATCACCGCCGCCAGCATCGGATAGCCCGGGGCCTGGCGGGCGCCTTCGTCGCGGGCCAGGTCGCGGTGAGCCAGCTCGTCATCACGGAACTGGGTCAGCTCTGCTGCCAGCTCCGGCTCGCGCGTCTCCAGTTCGGCGATCTGACCGGCGTAGTGCTGCTCGATCACCGTTTCGACCGCTTCGGTGCAGGCGTGGGCCGCCTTCTCGCCGAGCAGGGCGGTGCCGGCGCCCAGGGCGAAACCGGCGGCGCGCCAAAGGGGCGACATCAGGGTCGGCCGCACGCCGCGTTCGTTGAGAATTTCGTCGAAGCGGGCCAGGTGCACCGCCTCATGGGCCTCCATCTCGGCCAGCTGGCCGGCGATGCGCTCGCGGCCGGGCGCCCGGTCGATCACGGCGCGCTGGCCGCGATAGATGTGGACGGCGGCCAGTTCGCCGGCCTGGTCAACCCGCAGCAGTTCGGCCAGCCGGCCGGCGACGGCGCCGCGGCCGGGGCGAGGCGGGAGCGGCTTGACGCTCATGCGGCGATCCTCCCTGCGCGCCGGGCCGTGATCGCGGCGATCACGCTCCAGACGGCGAGTTTCAGCGATACCAGCACATTCCAGCCGGCCATGGACAGCCCCAGGAACACCCAGGCGGCCTTGTCACAGGCGGGACCGGCGGCGTTGGTTCCATTCAGCAGGGCGCGCATCTGCTCGGCGCTGGTTCCCGTTCCGCCCCCGCCGGAGGCGCAGGTGGTGGGGCCGGGCCACCATTTCCACTCGACTCCGGCGTGGTAGGCGGCCAGCCCCGCGCCATAGAGAAAGATCAGGCCCAGCAGCGCGTTCATCCAGGGCGCGGCGCGGGGCCCCAGCGGCGTGCGGCGAATGACGATGGCGACGGCCGCGACCGCCATGGCCGCCCAGTAGACCTCGCGCTGCTTGAGGCAGAGGGTGCAGGGCATCAGGTGGCCGAAGGTCTCGAAGGCGTGGGCGATCCCCAGCATCAGGGCGGCCGACAACAGCGCCGTCTCCGGCCAGTGGCGCAGGACCAGATCGATCAGGCGCTTGAGTGCAGGCATCAGGCGTTCCTCAGCAGGCGGCGGCGGACCCGCCCCCAAGATAGTGGCTGGCGACCAGACCGCCCACCAGCAGGACTATGGCGATCCCGGCGATCAGGGCCAGACGGCGCTCGATGACCGGCAGCATGGCCGGGCCGAACACCTTGATCACCCCGGCGACCAGGAAGAACCGCGCCGCCCGGGTTACCACCGAGGCGACGATGAACATGACAAAGCTGAATTGCGCCAATCCCGAGGCGATGGTCACCAGCTTGTAGGGGATCGGCGTCACCCCCTTGGCCAGGATCACCCAGACGCCGTAGCGGTCATACCAGCACTTGAACTGCTCGAGCCCGCCGGCGTGGCCGGTGAGGGCCATCAGCCAATGGCCGAAATCCTGCAGGAAATAGCCGATCGCATAGCCGAGCACGCCGCCCAGAACCGACGCCAGGGTGCAGAGGGTCGCATAGAACCAGGCCCGGTCGGGGCGCTTGAGCACCATCGGCGCCAGCATCACGTCCGGCGGGATGGGGAAGAAGGAGCTCTCCGCGAAGGAGATGGCGAACAGGGCGGAGGGCGCGTGACGCGAGCCGGCGAGGCCCATGACCCAGTCGTAGAGTTTGCGGAGCATGACCCTCTGCTAGAGCCATGCAGGCCAAAGGGGAAGCGGGATTTGTCGTCGCCCCCGGCGGCGGCGATGTTGCGCCAGTAGTTTCATATGATACTATCCGCGCCAACTGTTTCCCCCAGATTGCGGAAGGCCCTGCCATGAACGCTCCGACCCCGACCCCCCAGGCCGCCGGCGACCTGTTCGACAATCCGCTCGGCACCGACGGCTTCGAGTTTGTCGAGTTCACCTCGCCCGATCCGGACTCCCTGAAGACCCTCTGGGAGCTGATGGGCTTTGTGGCCGTGGGCCGGCACCGCTCGAAGAACGTGCTGCACTTCCGTCAGGGCGACATCAATTTCATCCTCAACATGGAGCCTGTCGGCCAGTCGGCGGAGTTCCGCGGCGCCCACGGCCCCTCGGCCAACGCCATGGCGTTCCGGGTGCGGGACGCGGCCAAGGCCTTCAAGCTGGCGGTCGAGCGCGGCGCCAAGCCGGTCCAGGGTCTGGTCGGGCCGATGGAGTTGAACATCCCGGCCATCGAGGGCATCGGCGGCAGCAACCTGTACCTGGTCGACCGCTACGGGGCCCAGCAGATCTATGACGTCGACTTCGTGCCGATCGAGGGCGCGGCGGAGAAGGCGGCGAACAGCGCGGTCGGCCTGACCTATCTGGACCACCTGACCCACAATGTGTTCCGCGGCAACATGGCCAAGTGGGCCGACTTCTACGAGCGGGTCTTCAACTTCCGCGAAATCCGCTACTTCGACATCGAGGGCAAGGTGACGGGCCTGTTCTCCAAGGCCATGACCAGCCCGGACGGCAAGATCCGCATCCCGCTGAACGAAAGCCAGGACGACAAGAGCCAGATCGAGGAGTTCCTGCGCGACTACAAGGGCGAGGGCATCCAGCACCTCGCGTTCGGCACCGAAGACATCTACGAGACCGTCGAGACCCTGCGGGCGCGGGGCGTGAAGTTCCAGCAGACTCCCGACAGCTACTACGAACTGCTCGACGCCCGGGTGCCGGGCCATGGCGAGAACCTGCAGCGCCTGCAGGCGGACGACATCCTGGTCGACGGCGCTCCGACAGAGGGGCAGGGGCTGCTGCTGCAGATCTTCACCGAGAACCTGATCGGCCCGATCTTCTTCGAGATCATCCAGCGCAAGGGCAACGAGGGCTTCGGCGAGGGCAACTTCAAGGCCCTGTTCGAAAGCATCGAACTCGACCAGATCCGCCGCGGGGTGGTTGAGGCCTGAGGTCAGGGTCCTTGTCCCTTCGCCCCGCGCGGGAGAAGGTGACGCGAACCTCATTCGTCGCCATGGGCGACGCCGCCGTCCCCGCCCGGGGGCGGTGGAGCCTCCGGAGCCGACCGTGAAGCCTGTCCTTCTGTTGATCGCCATGGTTCTGGGCCTTGCCGGGCCCGCCGCCGCCGAAACCGCAAAGCCGGCGACGCCGAAATGGGCCATCGTGATTCACGGCGGAGCCGGGGTCATCGAACGCAGCAGCATGGATGCGGCGACGGAGGCGGCCTATCGCGAGGCCATGACCGCCGCCCTGGCCGAGGGTCAGCGGGTCCTTGAGCGGGGTGGATCGGCGATGGACGCCGTCGAGGCGACCATCAACCTCATGGAAGACAATCCGCTGTTCAACGCCGGGCGCGGGGCGGTGTTCACGGCCGAGGGGCGCAACGAACTCGATTCCTCGATCATGGATGGCGCCAGCCTGAAGGCCGGGGCGGTCGCCGGGGTGACCCGCACGCGTCACCCCATCAGCCTGGCCCGGGCGGTGCTGGAAAAGTCGCCCCACGTGATGCTGACCGGGGCCGGCGCTGACGCCTTTTCGCTGGCCAGCGGTCTTGAGCAGGTCGATCCGGCCTGGTTCTTCACCGAGCGCCGGTGGAGCGGGCTGGAGAAGGAGTTGAACGCGCGGCGTCTGCCGATCCCGACCCGGCCCAGCAACGCCCCGCCGCCGTCGGCCAATATCTCCACCGGTCCGCTGATCGACGACCACAGGTTCGGCACCGTCGGGGTGGTGGCGCTGGACAACGCCGGCAACATCGCCGCCGGCACCTCGACCGGCGGCACCACGGCCAAGCGCTGGGGCCGGGTGGGGGATTCGCCGGTCATCGGCGCCGGCACCTATGCCGATAACAGGAGCTGCGCCGTCTCGGCGACCGGGACCGGCGAGTATTTCATCCGCCTGACCATCGCCCGGACCATCTGCGCCCGGGTCCAGTACAGGGGCGAGACCCTTCAGACGGCCGCCGATGAGGTGATCCAGCAGGAGCTGACGGCGCTGGGCGGGGACGGCGGGATCATTGCCCTGACCGCCGACGGCCAGCTGGTCTGGAGCTTCAACACGCCGGGAATGTACCGCGCCCGCGCGGCGGAGGGGCAGGCCCCGGTGATCAGCATCTACAAGGACGAGCCGTAGAGGGCACATGAGCAAGCGAAACTGGATTCCCGTTCGCGGCGCGCAGGGCGCCCACAGCCGGCAGGCCCATGCCGACCTGCCGGAAGGGACCTATGAGCGGGAGATGTCGAAGGAGGGCTTCTTCGGCCCGGCGGCGTTTCTCTATCACCCCAAGCCGCCCACCGGCTGGAGCCGGTTCGAGGGGCCGCTACGCCCCCGGGCCTTTGATCTCAACCGGCTGAATGAGCCTCAGGCCGCGCCGTGGGACGCGCCGGTGGTGCTGCACAACAACGCCACCGAGATGCGCTTCTGGAAGCCGGACGGGGCGCTGACCGACCTGGCCCGCAACGCCGATGGTGACCAGCTGCTGTTCATCCACGCCGGCGCTGGCGACCTGTTCTGCGATTTCGGACGGATCGGCTATGTCGCCGGCGACTACCTCTATCTGCCGCGCGGAACCATGTGGCGGCTGGCCCCGACCCAGGCGACGGCGGTTCTGACCATCCAGGCGACCAACAGCCACTTCACCCTGCCCGACAAGGGGCTGCTTGGCCCGCACGCCATCTTCGATCCTGCGGTGATGGACACGCCGGTGATGGACGAGGCCTTCCGCGATCATCAGGCGACCACCGGCGAATTCCCGGTCCGGATCAAGAAGGCCGGCCATGTCTCGGTGGCGACCTATGACTACAACCCGCTCGATGCGGTCGGCTGGCACGGCGAACTCAGCCCCGCGCGGCTGAACGTCAAGGATATCCGGCCGGTGGTCAGCCATCGCTACCACCTGCCGCCCAGCGTCCACACCACCTTCCTCAGCGACCGGTTCGTGGTTTGCACCTTCACGCCGCGGCCGTTCGAGACCGATCCGGGG
>JAHBYC010000015.1 GCA_019636175.1 Caulobacter sp.
CGTGGTGGGAACCGACCTGATCGATGTGACGGCCTTCGGGGCCTATCAGTCGATCGTCCAGGACGGATCGGACACCCTGGTGACCCTGGCCAGCGGCGTGACCATGCGACTGACCGGGGTGACGGCCTCGAGCGTCACCGACGCCAGCTTCATTGGCCTGCCTCCGCCGCCCCCGCCCCCGCCGCCGCCGCCGCCGTCGGGGGGTGAGCCCCAGCCGCCGGCCGGCTACAACGCGATCGTCGGCACCGCGGGCGTTGAAACCCTTGCCGGTTCGACGGGTTCGGACGCCATTTCCGGTCTTGGGGGGGGCGACACCCTCTACGGCCGAGCCGGGGATGACTGGCTGTCAGGCGGCGCCGGCGTCGACAAGCTGTTCGGTGAGGACGGAGCCGACGTGATCTACGGCGGGGCTGGCAGCGATTATCTGTATGGCGGCGCAGGGGGCGACACCTTCGTCTATTACCTGGCGAGCGACAGCACCGCGTCCGAGCGCGACACCATTCGCGATTTCAATGCCGCCGACGGCGACATGCTTGACGTCAGCCTGGTGGACGCGGACGTCAACACCGCCGGAGACCAGGCCTTTGTCCAGGTTGCGTCGTTTACCGGGGCGGCGGGTCAGATGACGGTTTCCACGGTGGGATCGGTCAACACCCTGTCGTTCGATACCAATGGCGACTCCAACGCGGACATGGTGATCACGATCATCGGCAACCTGGGCAGCGCCTGGCACCTCTGATCGGGGCGTCGGGCGATTGACGATGCCCGCGCGGAGGTCGAGAGTCCGCCAATGACCCAGTCCGAACCGCACGACGTGCTGCTGTCCCATGAGATGCTCGCTCCCATGGAAGGGGTGTTGAGCAGCGCCGGCTACAGGGTGCACCGTCTGTGGGAGCAGAAGGACATCATGGCCTTCCTGGCCGGGCCGGGTCAGACGGTGCGGGCGATCGTGCACGCGGGCGAGATGCGACTGAAGCCTGGCCTGCTGGCCGACATGCCCCGGCTCGGGCTGATCGCCTGTGTCAGCGTCGGCTATGACGGGGTCGATGTGCCCTGGTGCCGCGCCCATGGAATCGCCGTCACCCATTCGACAGGGCTCAACGCCGCCGATGTCGCCGATCATGCGGTTGGGCTGCTGCTGGCCGTCTGGCGAGGCCTGGTGGAGGGCGACAACCGCCTGCGGGCGGGGCGCTGGACCCATGCCGATCGCATGCGGCCGCGCCATTCCCTGCGCGGCAAGAACGCAGGCATCGTCGGGCTGGGCCATATCGGTGAAGCCGTCGCGCGGCGGCTGGAAGCCTTCGAAATGCCCATTGCCTGGTGGGGGCCCCGCGCCAAGGAGAGCCGTTGGCGACGGGCCGATAGCCTGCTCGACCTGGCGCGCGAGAGTGACGCCCTGATCGTTTGCGCCCGCGGCGACGCCGCCGGCCTGATTTCCGCGCCGGTCATCGACGCGGTCGGACCGCGCGGCTGCATCGTCAATATCTCCCGGGGGCATGTGATTGACGAGGATGCGCTGATCGATGCCCTGAAGTCCGGTCGGCTGGGCATGGCCGGCCTGGATGTCTTCGTCGAGGAGCCGACCCCGCCGGCGAGGTGGGCCGATGTGCCAAACACGGTGCTGACGCCGCACACCGCCGGGGGCACCCTGGAGAGCATTCCCCAGATGATCGCCATGACGCTGGAGAACCTTCGCCTGTTTTTCAGGGGTGAGCCATTGGCGACGCCGGTCAGCGGCTAGGACCGCCCGTGGAAGGCCTGACGCGCTCGCCTTTCACCTTGACTTAAACACATAAAGATATCTTTATATCCCCTATGGAGCAGGGATCAGCCGAGACCGTGGATATGCTGCGCGCGGCCGGAGAGCCGACGCGTTTGCGCATTCTCGCCCTGCTCGCCGCCGAGGAGCTGTCGGTGCTGGAGCTGTGCCGTATTCTCGATCAAAGCCAGCCCCGCGTCTCCCGCCACCTCAAGCTGCTGGCCGAGGCTGGACTGGTGCAGCGCTTTCCCGACGGCGCCTGGGTCTTCTATCGCCTGACAACAGCCGGACCAGCGCGGCTGCTCGTTGAGGTCGCCCTGGACATCACCGTCGACAGCGATCCGGTGCTGCGCCGCGATGGTGATCGACTGGCGGCCGTGGTCGCGGAGCGCTCAGCCGAGGCCGCCGCCTATTTCGCCCGCAACGCGGCCCGCTGGGACGAGATTCGCAGCCTCTATGCCGCCGAGACCCAGGTCGAGGCGGCGATAAACAGGGCGGCGGGGGAGGGGGCGCTGGGCCGGTTGGTCGACCTGGGCGCCGGGACCGGACGCATGCTGACCCTTCTGGGACAGCGGGCCGACCGGGCGCTTGGTCTCGACCTGTCGCAGCAGATGCTCAATATCGCCCGGGTCAATGTGACCGAGGCGGGCCTCGCCGGATGCGAACTGCGTCACGGGGACATCTTCGCCACCGGCCTGCCCGCCGGCTGCGCCGATCTGGTGACGGTCCATCAGGTGCTGCACTATCTGGGCGACCCGGCCGCCGCGGTGGCCGAGGCGGCCCGGCTGGTCGCGCCGGGCGGGCGTCTGCTGATCATCGATTTCGCCCCTCACGGCCTCGAATTCCTGCGCAGCCAGCATCAACACCGCCGCCTTGGCTTCTCGGACGAGGAAATTCTCGGCTGGCTGACGGCCGGCGGATTGCAGGGCGCGGTCGCCGAGACCCTGCCGAGCGCCAGCGGCGATGGCCTGACCATCAAGGTCTGGACCGGAACCCGCGCCACGACCGCCGCCAAGACCAGGAACGCCGCATGAGCAGCCCCGCCTCCGAACCCGCGCGCCGCGTCATCGGCCCCGTGGCCCGATCGGCTGAACGTCCCGCCCGTCCGCTGGGGATCAGTTTCGAATTCTTCCCGCCGAAGACGCCGGAGATGGAAGAAAATCTCTGGACGGCCATCCGGCGGCTTGAGCCGCTGTCGCCGGACTTCGTGTCGGTGACCTATGGCGCGGGCGGTTCGACGCGAGAGCGGACGCACCGGACGGTCAAGCGCATCCTTGACGAAACCCGTCTGCGCCCGGCTGCTCACCTGACCTGTGTCGAGGCCTCCCGTGAAGAGGTCGATGCGGTGATCCGCGACTACTGGGACATCGGCGTGCGCCATGTTGTGGCGCTGCGCGGCGACCCGCCCAGCGGCATCGGCGGCGTCTACAAGCCTGGCGCGGACGGCTACGCCAACGCCACGGAACTGACCGGCGCCCTGCGCGCCATCGCGCCCTTCGAGGTTCTGGTCGGCGTCTATCCCGAAGGTCACCCCGAAAGCCCCAATCTTGATCACGACATCGACGTGCTGAAGGCCAAGGTGGACGCCGGCGCTACCCGCGGCATCACCCAGTTCTTCTTCGATACCGACGCCTTCCTGCGGTTCGTCGACAAGGCGCGGTCGGCGGGGATCACCATTCCGATCTCGCCCGGGATCATGCCTGTGTCCAACTTCAAGGGGCTGGTGCGGATGGCCGGCGCCTGCGGAACCTCGATCCCCGGCTGGCTCGCCAACCTCTTCGACGGTCTTGATGGCGATCCCGATACGCGTCGGCTGATCGCCTGCTCGGTCGCCGCCGAGATGTGCGCCAAGCTGGAGGAAGAGGGCTTCAGCGATTTTCACTTCTACACCCTGAACCGGGCGGATCTCGTCTACGCCATCTGCCGGGTCCTGGGGGTTCGCGAGCCGGCCCCGGCGCCGGCGGAGGCCGCCGCATGAGACGTCTGCACAGACTTGCCCTGACCCTGGCCGCAGTGGGCGGCCTGCTGGCCACCAGCGCCTCGGCGCAATGGCCCGCGAACTGGACCCGGCCGACCCAGCCCTTCCAGGTGATTGGCAACATCTACTTCGTCGGCACAGAGGGTTTGTCGGCCTGGCTGATCACCAGCGCCAAGGGGCATATCCTCATCGACGGCGGCATGCCCGAGAATGCCCCGCTGATCGAGGCCAACATCAAGGCGCTGGGTTTCAAGCTGTCGGACGTCGACCTGCTGCTCAACAGTCACGCCCACTTCGACCATGCCGGCGGACTGGCGCAGCTGAAAAAGGACACCGGCGCGATCCTGATCGCCAGCGCGGGCGACAAGTGGGCCTTGGAGAACGGCAAGTATCCGGGGTTCGAGGACAACGCCGCCCTGAACTTTCCGCCGGTGAAGGTTGACCAGACCGTGCCCGACGGCGGCTCGGTCGGCATTGGCGGCAACACGCTGACGGCCAATATCACGCCCGGCCACACCAAGGGCTGCACCTCCTGGACGACGACGGTCAAGGAGGGCGGCAAGGCCTACAAGGTGATCTTCTTCTGCAGCGCCACCGTGGCGGCCAACCGCCTGGCACCCGACCCGCAGTATCCCGGCATTGTCGCCGACTATCAGAAGACCTTCGCCAGGCTGCCGAAGATCAAGGCTGATATCTTCCTCGCCCCGCATCCGGAGCAGATGGGCATGGCGGCCAAGAAGGCGGCCATGGGACCTGGCAAGCCCAACCCCTTCATCGACCCCGGCGAACTTGGTCGCAACGCCACCGCGCTGGAAGCCGATTTCAATACCCAGCTCGCCAAGCAGCAGGCCGGAAAATGACCAGACAAGACCGCATCGCCCGGCTCAAACAGGCGGCGATCGAGCGCATCCTCATCCTCGACGGCGCCTGGGGCGTGATGTTCCAGCGTGAGGGGCTGTCCGAGGCCGACTTCCGGGGTGACCGCTTCGTCGACCACAAGGTCCAGCTGAAGGGCAACAACGACATCCTGTGCCTGACCCGGCCTGATCTGGTCACCAAGCTACACGAAGCCTACTTCGCGGCCGGCGCGGATATCAGCGAGACCAATACCTTCAGCGCCACCTGGATCGCCCAGGAGGACTATGCCTGCGAAGGCGCGGTGCGCGACATCAACCTGCAGGGCGCCCGGCTGGCGCGTGAGGCGGCCGACCGGTTCACGGCGGCGGAACCGGACAAGCCGAGATTTGTCGCCGGCTCGATCGGGCCGCTGAACAAGATGCTGTCGATGAGCTCGGACGTGAATGATCCGGGCTCCCGGTCGGTGACCTTCGACCAGGTCTATGACGCCTATCGCGAACAGGTGCGGGCCCTGCATGAGGGCGGCGTCGACCTGTTCCTGATCGAGACCATCACCGACACCCTCAACTGCAAGGCGGCGATCAAGGCGATCCTGGACCTTGAGGACGAGGGGCTGGAGCCGCTGCCGATCTGGATCAGCGGCACCATCACCGACCGGTCCGGCCGCACCCTGTCGGGCCAGACCGCCGAGGCCTTCTGGAACAGCATCAAGCACGCCAGGCCCTTCGCGGTCGGCTTCAACTGCGCCCTGGGGGCGGACCTGATGCGGCCGCATATCGCCGAGATGGCCCGGGTGGCCGACACCCTTGTAGCCGCCTACCCCAACGCCGGTCTGCCCAACGCCATGGGCCAGTATGACGAGCAGCCGCATGAGACGGCCTGCAGTGTCGGGGAGTGGGCCGAAAGCGGTCTGGTCAACATTCTTGGCGGCTGCTGCGGCACGACGCCGGACCACATCCGGCATGTGGCCGAGGCGGTGAAGGGCAAGGCCCCGCGCGCGGCGCCGGAACGTCCCAAGGCGATGCGGCTGGCGGGGCTCGAACCGTTCGAACTGGCATGACCCTCAAGCTCGACAAGGCCAACGCTCTCACGGCAACCGAAACCGAACTGCTGCGGGATCTGCGCAGCCGTCAGGGGCGGCCGACCAACGACAAGGCGGCGGCGGTGCTGCTGAACGCCCTGTTCCAGACGGCGGTGCGGGTCGACATCGCGCCGGCGCCGGGAGACGCGCCGCTCGACACCAGCGATGTCGCCGCCTTCAAGCTGGCGGTGGCGGGAGCGTCGATGGCCACGCTTCGCTCGGCGGTCGCCGGTCTGCGCCTGATCCACGCCAAGGGACCGGTCTATTCGCTGAAAGCCCTGGCCGACGGCCTGCCCCAGGCGGTGATCAGCCGCCGCCTCGCTCTTGGAGGGCGAGAGCCCGCACTCGATAACGGACTGCTGTAGTGAGACCTGTCTTCGTCAATGTCGGTGAGCGGACCAACGTCACCGGCTCGGCCAAATTCCGCAAGCTGATCGTCGATGGCGACTACACCGCCGCGCTCGCCGTGGCGCGCCAGCAGGTCGAGGCCGGCGCCCAGATCATCGACATCAACATGGACGAGGGCCTGCTCGACTCGAAGCAGGCGATGATCACCTTCCTCAACCTGCTGGCCGCCGAGCCGGACATCGCCCGTGTGCCGGTGATGATCGACAGTTCCAAGTGGGAGGTGATCGAGGCCGGCCTCAAGTGCGTCCAGGGCAAGGCCATCGTCAATTCGATCAGCCTGAAGGAAGGCGAAGACAAGTTTGTCGAACAGGCGCGCCTGTGCCTGCGCTATGGCGCCGCCGTGGTGGTCATGGCTTTCGACGAGGTGGGCCAGGCCGACACCGCCCGCCGCAAGATCGAGATCTGTCGCCGGGCCTATGACATCCTCGTCGACAAGGTCGGCTTCCCGCCGGAAGACATCATCTTCGACCCCAACATCTTCGCCGTGGCGACCGGGATCGAGGAGCATGACAACTACGCGGTCGATTTCATCGAGGCGACCCGGGCGATCAAGCAGCAACTGCCGTACGCGCGGGTGTCGGGCGGGGTGTCGAACGTCTCGTTCAGCTTCCGCGGCAACGAGCCGGTGCGGCGGGCGATCCACTCGGTGTTCCTGTATCACGCGATCAACGCGGGCATGGACATGGGCATCGTCAACGCCGGCGACCTGCCGGTTTATGACGACATCGACCCGGAACTGCGCGAGGCGGTCGAGGATGTGATCCTCAACCGGAGGCCCAAAGCGGGCGGCAGCCAGACCGAGCGGCTGGTTGATCTGGCCCCGAAATACAAGGGCGAGGCCGGGGCCGCCAAGGTCGTCGACCTGGAATGGCGTAAGGGGACGGTGCAGGAGCGCCTGACCCATGCCCTGGTCAACGGCATCACCGAGTATATCGAAGCCGACACCGAGGAGGCGCGCCTGGCGGCCGAGCGCCCGCTGCACGTCATCGAAGGCCCGCTGATGGACGGGATGAACGTCGTCGGTGACCTGTTCGGAGCGGGAAAGATGTTCCTGCCGCAGGTGGTCAAGTCGGCCCGGGTGATGAAACAGGCGGTGGCCTGGCTGATGCCCTTCATGGAGGCCGAAAAAGACGGCCAGCCGCAGAAGTCCGCCGGAAAGATCCTGATGGCCACCGTCAAAGGCGACGTCCACGACATCGGCAAGAACATCGTCGGGGTGGTCCTGCAGTGTAACAACTACGAGGTCATCGATCTTGGCGTCATGGTTCCGGCCGACCGCATTCTCGATGAGGCCAAGGCGCATGGCGTCGACATCATCGGTCTGTCGGGCCTGATCACCCCCTCGCTGGACGAGATGGTCTTCGTCGCCGCCGAGATGGAGCGGCGCGGATTTGACATTCCCCTGCTGATCGGCGGCGCGACGACCAGCAAGACCCATACGGCGGTTAAGATCGAGCCGGCCTACCGCCGCGCCTCGACCACCTATGTCCTCGACGCCAGCCGCGCGGTCGGCGTGGTCTCAGGTCTGCTGTCCGAAGACCGCCCGAAGCATGAGGCCGAGACCCGGGCCGAGTATGTGCGGGTCCGCGAGCAGTTCGCCCGGGGCCAGGAACAGAAGAACCGTACGCCGATCATCAAGGCCAGGGCCAACGCCTTCGCCATCGACTGGAAGGCCGCGCCGCCGCAACGGCCCAGCTTCACCGGCCTGCGGGCGGTGAACGGCGATCTGGCGGATCTGGCGCGGCACATTGACTGGACGCCCTTCTTTTCCAGCTGGGAGCTGGTGGGGCGTTTTCCGGCGATCCTTGAGGATGACGTCGTGGGGGGGGCGGCCCGGGACCTCTACCGCGACGCCCAGGCCATGCTGGAAAGGATCATCGCCGAGCAATGGTTCGAGGCTCGCGGCGTGGTCGGCTTCTGGCCGGCCCAGTCGGTCGGCGACGATATCGCGGTCTATTCCGACGAGAGCCGCACGACCGAACTGGCCCGCTTCCACACGCTGCGGCAGCAGATGGACAAGACCTCCGGCAAGGCCAACCTGGCCCTGGCTGATTTTGTCGCTCCGGCCGAGGCGGCGCCGGACTGGATCGGGGCCTTCGCGGTCACGGCCGGACACGGCGAGACCGAGGTGGCGCGGCGGTTCAAGGAGGCTGGCGACGACTACAACGCCATTCTGGCTTCGGCCCTCGCCGACCGTCTGGCCGAAGCCTTCGCCGAGGCGCTGCACCGCCAGGTGCGCACGGAACTATGGGGCTATGCCGGGGACGAACCCTTCGACATCGACGCCCTGATCGCCGAGCAATACCAGGGGATCCGCCCGGCGCCCGGCTATCCCGCCCAGCCGGACCACACCGAGAAGGCGACGCTGTTCCGCCTGCTGGACGTCGAAAACCAGACCGGCATGGCCCTGACGGAAAGCTTCGCCATGAGCCCGCCATCCAGCGTCTCGGGCCTGTATTTCAGCCACCCCGACAGCCACTACTTCGGGGTCGGCAAGATCGATCGCGACCAGGTCGCCGACTATGCGGCGCGCAAGGGCTGGGACATGGCCACCGCCGAGCGCTGGCTGGCGCCCATTCTGGCCTATGACCCGGCGGCCGCGAGCGACGTCGCGGCGGCCTGACCTTGGACTATTGCGGCCCGCGCAGGCCGGGCGCGGCGGCCGTATCGGCCGGAGGGGCGTCAGCGGCGGGCTCTGCCTCGGCGACCCCGGCTTCGTCGGTCGCGGGTTCGCCCGGCAGCAGGTCGTCGATGCCGGAAGCCGGCGGGGAGTCGGCGCTGGCCGCGGTCTCCCCGGCGTCAACGGCGTCTTCCGGCTCGGTGACGGTCTCGTCCGGCATCGCCGCCTCGCCCTGAGGCGTTGCGTCGTCCGGGGCGGTCGCGGTTTCGTCCGACGCCGCATCGGTCGCCGCCTCATCAGCCTTGGCGTCGCCGATGGTCAGGGCGTCGGTGGCGGGCGCGGCGGGCTTGGCGTTGTAGTTCAGCGCCTGACCGAACAGGGCCGATCTGGCTTGCAGCCGTTCGGCCGTGGGCAGGCAGCGGCCGGGGAGGCCCCAGGACATCCACTCCCGGGCCAGATACTTCTTGTCGCCGTTGCGGACCGTCATCCAGATGGCGTTGCCCTTCTTCAGGGCCTCGGCGCCATAGGGCGAGATCGCGGTAGGCGAGGCCTTTTCGGCGGCCTCCATGGCCCGGCCAAAGACTTTCAGCGTTTCCTTGCCGGCCTCGCGCTGGGTCCGGTAACTGTCCATGTCAGCGGGCGGAGCGCCCGGGATCTTGGCGATCTCGACCTCGATCTTCTCGACCTCGCCGATGACCTTGTCATAGAGCGCCATGTGACCGGACAGGGCGCCGTAGCACCAGGCGACCAGACCATAGTCGTCGCTGGGCGCGCCGGCGGGCACGGGATACTCGTTCTCCATCGAGGGACCGGCGACCGGCGCCTCGACGGCGGCGACCTCGGCCGACGGCGCGGCCTCGGCGGCAGGCGCGTCCTGGGTCAGCATCAGGGAGAAGAGCAGGGCGAGGATCGGAGACATTCAGCGGTCCTGGATCGAGCGCGTCAGACGAAGGGGCGAACCGGCTTCGCCGCCTGACCGCAAGGCGGGGGAAAGAGACGCGACGTCCTCGTCACGGGCGACCGAAACCACCGCCCCCCGGGGTCTCGATCTCGATGACATCGCCCGGCTGCACACTCACCGAGAAGCAGCCGGAAAGCTGTCTTACCGCCCCTCCGGCGCTAATCAAGCGCTGGCGACCCGGCAAGGCGTCCCCACCCCCTTCGATTCCGCACGGAACATTCAGCCTGCGGCTTGAAAGCAACGCCGCCTCCATCGGCGCCAGGAAGCGGATGCGCCGGTGGGCGCCGTCGCCGCCCGGCATGGCGCCCTTGCCGCCGGAGCCTGGCCTGACGCCAAACGCCTCGACCCGGACCGGAAAGCGTCGCTCGAGGATCTCGGGGTCCGTCAACCGGCTGTTGGTCATATGGGTGTGGATGGCGCTGGTCCCGCCACGCCTGGCCGTGGCGCCGGAGCCGCCGCAGATGGTCTCGTAATACTGCCGGTCCTCATCGCCGAAGGTGAAGTTGTTCATCGTGCCCTGGCCGTTGGCCATGACGCCGAGCGCGGCATAGAGGGCGTCGACGACATGCTGGCTGGTCTCGACATTGCCGGCCACGACCGCGGCGGGCGGGTGCGGATCCAGCATCGACCCCTCGCGCGTCAGGATCCGCAAGGGTTTCAGGCACCCGGCGTTCAGGGGAATCTCGTCGTCGACCAGGGTGCGGAATACATAGAGGGCGGCGGCGCTGACAATCGCCGACGGGGCGTTGAAGTTGGTGTCGAGCTGGTCGGCGCTGGACGTGAAATCGAGGGTGGCTTCCCGCGCGGCGCGGTCGACCGTGACCTTGACGACGATCTCCCCCGCGCCGTCCAGGGGGACGCGGGCCTCGCCATCGGTCAGCCTTTCGATGGCGCGCCGGACAGACGCCTCGGCATTGTCCTGCACAAAGCCCATGTAGCGGGCCACGGTGCGCGCGCCCGAGGCCTTGATCATCTCCGCCACCGCCGCCGCGCCGGCCTGACAGGCGGCGAGTTGCGCCTTGAGGTCGGCCAGGTTTCGCTCCGGGGCCCGGGCCGGCCAGCGTCCGGCGGCGAGGGCGGCGCGGACCTCCGCTTCCAGAAAGCGGCCGTCTCGCATCATCGGCAGGGCGTCGAGCAGCACCCCTTCCTCTTCGATGGTTTTCGAAAAGGGCGGCATGGACCCGGGTTGCACGCCGCCGACATCGGCATGGTGACCGCGCGCCGCGACGTAGAAGGCGGGCCTGTCGTCTGACCTGTCCATGAACACCGGCATCACCACGGTGATGTCAGGCAGGTGGGTGCCGCCGAAGTAGGGATTGTTCAGCACAAAGGCGTCGCCCGCCGCGAACCGGCTGTGGCGGGCCTGAACCGCCCGGACCGAGGCGCCCATGCTGCCCAGGTGGACCGGCATGTGCGGGGCGTTGGCCACCAGTCCGCCGTCGACGTCGAACAGGGCGCAGGAAAAGTCGAGGCGCTCCTTGATGTTGACCGAGTGGGCCGTGCGTTCCAGCGCCGCGCCCATCGCCTCGGCGACGCCCATGAAGCGGCGGTTGAACAGCTCCAGGGTGACAGGATCGGGACGGCTGTCGTCGGTTTCGGTCGCGGTGCGGGCCGTGGTGCGGGTCAACCGGATCAGGCCATCGTCTTCACGGGTGGCGGTCCAGCCGGGGGCGACAGCGATCTGGGTGTCTCCGCGAACGATGAGGGCGGGGCCCGGGAGGGCGGTGACATCGTCGACTTGAACAGCGCCCGAACGCGTTTCTCCGTCATCCCGGGCGTCCATCGGGCGACCCGGGACCCAGGGGGTGACGGGCGGGGTGGCGGTGCCTGGGTCCCGGCTCTCCGCTGCGCTCCGGCCGGGATGACGGATATCCTCCTGCGCCGCCTCTTCGGCCTCGACTTCCACGGAGGCGATGAGGATGGTGCGGGCCGGTTCGATGAAGCCGAACAGTCTTTGGTGAGCGGCTTCGAAGGCCGCCTTTATAGCCGCTTCCTCGCCGGGCTCGACCGGCAGCACGGCGTCGGCGCCGTCGTAGCGGAGCATCAGGCGGATGGTCCGCTCACCGGCCCGCGAGCCCTGGGCGGCGAGAGCCTGGCGGGCTTCGGTGGACAGGCGAACGGACAGGTCCTGGGCGGCGGCGAGACCTTCGGGAGAGAGCGGCGCTTCGAGGCCGCCCTGGCGCAGGGCGCGAACCCTGGCCTGACCGATTCCCCAGGCGCTGAGCAGGGAGGCGTGGAGCGGGCTGAGGACGGTGTCGACGCCCAGGGCGTCCGCGACGTCGCAGGCGATCTGGCCGGCGGCCCCGCCGAAGGCGACCAGGGCGTGGTCGCGGGGATCGAAGCCGCGCTCGGTGGAGATGCGACGGATGGCCTGGGCGGTGTGTTCAACCGCCACCGCGATAAAGCCCTCGGCGGCGGCTTCGGCGCCGGGAAGGCCCATCGCCCGGGCCAGGTCGGAGAGCCGCGCGCGGGCGGCCGCGACGTCGAGGGGAGCGTTGGCCGACGGCCCGAAGATGGAGGGAAAGAAGGCCGGATCCAGTCGACCGAGTACAAGATTGGCGTCGGTGACGGTTGCTGGACCGCCGCGACCATAGGCGGCCGGGCCCGGATCGGCGCCGGCGCTGTCAGGGCCTACCCGCGCGCGCAGGCCGTCAAAGGCCAGGATCGATCCGCCGCCCGCCGCCACGGTTTCGACATCCAGCATCGGCGAGCGCAGCCTGGCGCCGGCCACGTCGGCCCTGTCCCGTCGCTCCAGCACGCCGGCAAAGCGGCAGACATCGGTCGAGGTGCCGCCCATGTCGAAGCCGAGGACGGCCGGACTGGCGGTCCGGCGGGCGGTCTCGGCGACTCCGACCACGCCGCCGGCGGGTCCGGAGACGACCGCGTCCTTGCCCCGGAAGGCGTCGGCGCGGACCAGGGCGCCGGCGCTGGTCATGAACCACAGAGGGGCGCCGTTCACGGCCGAGGCGACCTGGTCGACATAGGCCCGCAGCACCGGGGTCAGATAGGCGTCGGCCACCGCCGTCTCGGCCCGGGGCACGAAGCGGGGAAGGGGGGAGGCCTCATGGGACAGGGCGACGTAGTCGAACCCCGCAGCCTGAGCCAGCCGGCCGGCGGCCTGTTCGTGAACCGGATTGAGGTCGCTGTGCAGGAAGGCGATGGCGACCGAGACAGCCCCGTCGGCTTTGGCTTTCCTGAGGGCCGCGGCGAGAGCGGCTTCGTCGAGCGGCGCCTCCACCCCACCGTCGCTGGCCAGTCGCTCATCGGCCTCGATGACCGCATCGTACAGGGGCTCGGGCCGGATCAGGTCCAGGGCGAAGAGGGCCGGACGGGACTGGTCGCCGATGACCAAGGCGTCGGCGAATCCGCGCGTCGTGACCAGAAGGGTCCGGGCGCCCTTGCGCTCGAGCAGGGCGTTGGTGGCGACCGTGGTGCCCATCTTGATCGCCTCCACCCGGTGGGCGGGGAAGGGCTCGCCGGGCGCGACGCCCAGCAGCCGACGCATGGCTTCCACGGCCGCGTCCGGATAGGCCGGCGACTGCGACAGCAGCTTGAGGGTCTGTTCGGCGCCATCGGGTGCGCGAGCGACGACGTCGGTAAAGGTGCCGCCGCGATCGATCCAGAAGGACCAGCGGGCCTCCGTTCTGGCGCTCACCGCACCGCTCCGGCCGGGTCAAACGCCATGAGATGCGCGCCCGAGGCGGACACAATCACCTCGATTGCGGAAATATTGAAGTTTTTCAGCATATTGGAGGGCGCGCGCTCTGGTGATCTTGCGGGGATTCGATGGTGATCGGGCGGGGCCGACACCGGCCCCGGAGGGTGATCGTAGGGGCCCCGCATGGGCCCCGTCGAGGGTGAACCGCCGCCGGTGCGTCGGAGCGCTGTCGAACCGCGGTGGAAGTATATCACGGCGCCCGCCGGGAGGTTTCAGGGGACGTCGAGGTCGGCTCGCCGCCGGGCGCCCCGCACATTGTCATCTAGCCGCCATCATCGTATCCTCACATGGTCTCTCCCATGACCTTCTGGCGAAACATTGCAAGGCTCGCCGCCAACCGCGTCGACGAAGCCGATTGCCCCGACTGTCCGGCGGGCCTCCCCGGCGAGGACCCCGCGTTCTCGACGGCGGTGACGGCGCTCGGGGCGAAACTGGCCAAGGCCGATGGCCGCGCCGACCATTCCGAATATGCCGCCTTCGCCACCGTTTTTCAGCCGGACGAGGGCAGCGAGCGCAATGTGCGCCGGCTGTACGATCTGGCCCGGCAGACCTCACTGGGATTCGAGAGCTACGCCCGCCGCCTGTCCAAGCGCTATCGCGGCTGCCCGCAACTGCTTGAAGACGTGCTGGACGGCCTGTTCCACATCGCCGGCTCCGATGGCGCGGTGACCCAGGACGAGCTGGACTATCTGGAGCGGGTGTCCGACCTGTTCGGTCTGTCGCGGCTGACCCTGCGGCGGTTGAAGGCGACCCACCTGGGCGCCGGCGCCGATGATCCCTATGTCATTCTCGGCGTCCTGCCAGACGCCAGCGACGAGGAACTGCGCACCGAATGGAAGCGGCAGCTGTCCGCGGCCCATCCCGACCGGGCCCGCGCCAGAGGGCTGCCTGAGGAGTTTATCGCCGTGGCCGAAGCCAAGGCCGCCAAGATCAACGCCGCCTTTGACAGCGCCATGGCCGAGCGCAGGGAACTGGCGGTTCCCGGCGCCGCCTGATGCGGCAAAGGTAAATAATCGTTCATGGAATGGCGCATTTGGTTGACGTTCATGTCCATGCGCCAGGATAGTGATGTTGAGGACGCGATCCCGCGTCCGGAGGAAGGGTAATGGACCAGTCGACGATGCGCGGGGGCGCCGGGCGGAGCAGCTGGAATGCTCTGGCCTGGGTAGGCGGCCTGATCGCCGCCGTCGCGGCCGTGATTATCGGCGCGGTTCTGATGGTGTTCGCCGCCACCGCTGTCGTGGTTCTGGCGGTTATGACCAGCGCCACCCTGTCGCTGGTGGCCCTGGCGGCCCGCGCGCGCCGCACCAGCCGCGCCCGCCGCGCCGACGCCGACAACGGCATCATCGACGCCCGCAAGGTCGGCGGCCACCATTGGGTCGCCTACGGCTGGAACGAGCGCCGCTGAGCACAGCGGGGTCCGCGCCATTCGCGGCCGGCTCCCGCCACGTCACGCTTGCCCCGAAGGACTGACCGCGCCATCTTCTCTCAAACGATTGTTTGGGAGAGAAACTATGATCGGTGTCGTCGCGAAGCTGTTTGTCCAGGAAGCCAAGGCTTCCGAGTTCGAGAAGATCTTCACCGATCTGGCCGCCAAGGTGAAAGCCAACGAGCCCGGCGCCCTGATGTATCAGCTGACCAAGAGCCGCACTGAGCCGGGTGTCTACAAGGTGCTCGAAATGTACGTCGACGCCGACGCCCTCAAGCATCATGGCGGCACCGACTACTTCAAGGCCGCCGGCGCCGCGATGGGGCCCTGCATGGCCGGGCGCCCTGAAATCGAATACCTCGACGCGGTCGAGTAGCGATCATGGATCTCAGCTTCTCCGCCGAGGATCTGGCCTTCCAGAAGGAAGTCCGCGACTGGATCGCCGCCAACTACGACGAGGACCTTCGCCGCCAGTACAGCCAGTCGAAGAACGGCTATCTGGACAAGGCCGGCCAGGTGAAATGGCAGAAGAAGCTGGCCTCCCGCGGCTGGGCGGCGCCGGATTGGCCGGTCGAACTGGGCGGCCCCGGCTTCACCGCCTCGCAGCGCTATATCTTCAACATGGAGATGAGCCTGGCCGGGGTTCCGACGTCCTCACCGATGGGGCTGAAGATGGTCGCTCCGGTGATCATGGCCTTCGGCACCGAGGAGCAGAAGGCGCAGCATCTGCCGCCGATCCTGCAGTCGGACATCTGGTGGTGCCAGGGCTATTCGGAGCCGGGATCAGGGTCCGATCTCGCCAGCCTGCAGATGCGGGCCGATCGTGACGGCGACGACTATGTGCTGAATGGCTCCAAGATCTGGACCACCCATGCGCAATGGGCCGACTGGATGTTCTGCCTGGTGCGGACCTCTCAGGAGGCCAAGCCGCAACAGGGCATCTCCTTCCTGCTGCTGCGGATGGACACCCCCGGCATCCAGATCAAGCCGCTGCCGACCCTGGATGGTCCGGTGGAGAACGAGCAGGAGATCAACCAGGTCTTCTTCGACAACGTCCGGGTGCCGGTCGCCAACCGGATCGGCGAGGAGGGCAAGGGCTGGACCTACGCCAAGTACCTGCTGGAGTTCGAGCGGGGCAACGCCTACGCGCCCGGCCTGATGAACTCGCTGAAGAAGGTCCGGCGGATCGCCTCGGCCGAGCTTGGCGACGACGGGCAGCCGCTGATCCAGGATCACGACTTCCGCCGCAAGCTGTCGGAGCTGGAAATCAAGGTCGAGGCCCTCAACGCCACCGAACTGCGGATCTTTTCGGCCATGGGCTCGGGCGAAGCGGTTGGGCCCGCGTCCTCGATGCTGAAGTGCGCCGGATCGGAGGCGCAGCAGGCGATCACCGAACTGGTGGTCGAGGCGGTGGGCCACTTCAACGCGCCCTTCATCGCCGACACCTGGGCCCAGACCAACGTTCCCCGCCCTGGCCCGGACTATGCGGCGCCGGCGACCCCGGCCTATCTCAACTTCCGCAAGGCCTCGATCTACGCCGGGTCCAACGAGATCCAGCGCAACATCATGGCCAAGCTGGTGCTGGGGCTTTAGGGGCGCCGGAACTGGCGCTCCGCGCGGCCGGGGTCGGCGCTGCCCTCATCCGGCCCTTCGGGCCACCTTCTCCCGGTGAGCGGGAGAAAGATTCCTAAGGCGCTTCGCGGCGGAAGATGATCGTCGGGCTGTCGTGATAGGTGGTGTGCGCCAGCTCCCGGAAGCCGACCTTTTCGGCGACCCGGATCGACGGGGCGTTTTCCGGTGAGATGATGCAACAGGTCGGGGCGTCCAGCGCCTCGTCGCCCCAGGCTATGGCGGCCGAGATGGCCTCGGTCGCATAGCCCTTGCCGTGGGCCCAGGGGGCGAGGGCCCAGCCCATCTCCGGCATGCCGTCCAGCGAGGGCAGAATGGTGCGGTGAAAGTCGGCGAAGCCGGCCTCGCCGACAAAGCGGCCGCTTTCCTTTTCGATGATCGCCCAGAAGCCGTAGCCGAGCGCTGCCCAGTGGCCGATGTAGCGCAGGATGCGCGACCAGACCTCTTCGCCGGCGGCCGGGCTGCCGCCGATGAAGCGCACGACCTCCGGATCGCTCCAGAGCGCCAGGCCGTCGCCGAAATCGGAGGGGGTGTGTCCGCGAAGGACAAGGCGTTCCGTCTCAAGGACCGGAGCGGTCGGACGGAGCACGGTAGGGGGTGACAAAGCGGTCGCCTCCGCCCTGGGAAGGAAGAAGGGCCGGCCGCGTCGCCGCGACCGGCCCTGACAAACGCTAGTCGATACGCAGGTTGGTCGCCGAGGTCTTGCCGGTGCGGCGATCAGCTTCCAGTTCGTAGGAAACCGCCTGACCTTCGTCGAGGCCACGCAGGCCCGCCTGCTCAACAGCGGAGATGTGCACGAACACGTCGCCGCCGCCGTCGTTGGGCTGGATGAAGCCGAAGCCCTTGGTGGAGTTGAACCACTTCACCACGCCCGAGCCCGGGCCGGCCGGTTCACGCGAACCGCCGCGGGGGCCGTCGAACGAGCGCGGAGCCCGGTCGAAGGAGCGCTGGGGACGGTCGAAGCCGCCGTCGCGGGGCGCGCGTTCCGGAGCCGGGCCGCTGCCCAGGACCTGAAGCTGGCCAGCGGACAGCTTGCCGGAGCGGCGGTCCTGTTCCAGTTCGTAGGAGACGATGTCCCCGTCATTCAGAGAGCGCAGACCCGCGCCCTCGACGGCCGAAATATGAACGAAGACATCGCTGCCCCCGTCATCGGGCTGGATAAATCCAAAGCCCTTGGCCGAGTTAAACCATTTGACCGTACCGCGCGCCATGTAGCCGTCCTAGTAGAGTGTATTGGCCGTCAGCGACGGCCTAGAGTCCGCCACGATGGCGGGATCGACCTGTGGATTTAGCCCGATGTTGCGGCGAGCGCTAGATGGAACAACGCGCTCAGGGCGAACAGCGGTCATGGAATTTCAACCGACGTCGTCAGAATCCCTGACTGTCAGGCGGCGGTCGCCGGCTGTTCGGCCCTGTCCTTCATCGCCGCCAGCCCCTTCTCGAAGTCGCCGCCGACCATCTTGTCCATGCCAATCAGCAGGTCCATGACCTTGGACATCAGCGGCGCCTTGCCGGACATGGTCCAGCGCACACGGGTCGCCTTGCCTTCCGGGGTCAGTTCGAAGCGGGCCACATTGTCGGCCTTGAACGGCTTGCTGAACGCCAGATCGATCAGCACCAGCGCGCCCGGCTGGACCTCCGTGATGGTCATCTGGCCGGCGCCGGCCTTCTTGCTCTCCCAGCCATAGACCGCGCCGACACCGGCAGTCGGTCCGGAATAGCGGCGGGCCATGTCGGGATCGAGCTTCTCCCAGGGCGACCAGTGGGCCCAGTTATGGAAGTCGTCGATCAGGGCGAAAATCGGCTCCGGCGGCGCGTTGATCACGAGGCTGCGCTCGACCACGAACCGGTCGGGTTTGCGGCTCGCCAGAAGCAGGACGAGGCAAACGACAGCGACAAGGATCAGCAGCAGAACGAGAAGCAGGGTCGGCATGGGTCGTTTCCTTGTGATGATTTGGGGATCATGCGTCGGCCCGGGCCGCGCTCAAACGGTCGATCTGGCGGCGCATGTGGTCGGCGTCGGCCAGGGAACCGGCCAGAGAGATTGCCTTGTCGAAGGAGGCGCGGGCCTCGATGGGTCGCTTGAGCTGCAGCAACAGCGATCCCATCAGGCCGTGGAAATAGAAGTAGGAGGACAGCCGCGACTCCAGAGGCAGGATCATCTCCAGGGCCGCGGCCGGGCCCTTCGTCTTCGAGACGGCGACAGCACGATTGAGGGTCACCACGGGCGAGGGCTGCAGGCGCTCGAGACTGGCGTAGAGCTGGTCGATCTGGGCCCAGTCGGTCTGCGCCGGCGTGGCGGCCCGGGCGTGCAGCGCGGCGATGGCGGCCTGGATCTGATAGGGGCCGGGACGGGCATGCCGCATGGCCTTGTCGATCAGAGCCAGACCCTCGGCGATCATCTGCCGGTTCCACAATGAGCGGTCCTGGTCGTCGAGGAGAATGACCTCGCCCTCGGCATTGTGGCGGGCGGTGGCGCGGGAATGCTGCAACAGCATCAGGGCGGTCAGCCCCATGATCTCCGGCTCGACCTGGAACAGCCGCAACAACAGGCGTGAGAGCCGCAGCGCCTCGTCGCAGAGCCCGGCCCGACCTTCGCCCGGCCCGGCCGAATAGCCTTCGTTGAAGATCAGATAGGCCATGGCGGCGACCGCGCCGAGCCGTTCTGCTCTTTGAACGGGGTCGGGCGTTTCGAAGCTGGTTCCGGCCGCCGCGATCCGCGCCTTGGCCCGGGTGATGCGCTGCTCCATGGCCGCCTCGCTGACCAGGAAGGCGCGGGCGATCTGCGGCACGGTCAGGCCGCTGACGATCCGCAGGGCGAGGGCGATCTGCTGGGTCGGCGGCAGGTCGGGATGGCAGCAGATGAACATCAGGCGCAGGATGTCATCGCGATAGTCCGCGCCGTCCAGCCGCTCGGCGAGGTCCGGTTCGGCGTCCTCCAGGTCCGACAGCGCCGCCTCGTCCGGCAACGGGGTCAGGCGGCTGCCGCGTCGGACCTGGTCGATGCCGGCGTTGCGGCCGACCATGATCAGCCAGGCGACGGGATCGCGCGGCGGGCCCTTGTCCGGCCAGGTCCTCAGCGCCCTCAGACAGGCGTCCTGAAAGGCCTCCTCGGCCCGGTCAAGGTCACGAAAATAGCGCAACAGGGCGCCGACGGCCTGGGGGCGAGCCGAGGTCAGGGTCGTGGATATCCAGGCCGTGTCGGTCACCTATCCCAGGCTCCCGACATCCCCGCCCGGCCGAAAGATCTGCAGGGGGCGGATTTCGTAGGCTCCGAGGCCGGGATTGGCGACAGCCAGATCGCGGGCGACCTCCAGGGCGGCGTCCAGGTCGGCGCAGTCCACCACATAGAAGCCGAGCAGCTGTTCCCGCGTCTCGGCGAAGGGACCGTCGATCACAAGGGGCGTATCGCCCTTGCGCAGGGTGGTGGCGGCCGTGGTCGGAAGCAGTCGGGCCACCGGGCCCAGCCGACCGGCGGCGGCGAGCCGGTCCTCCACGGCTTTCAGATCGGTCATCACCCGGGCGTCATGCTCCGGCGACCAGGCGGTGGTGACGTCTTCCTGATTGTAGCAAAAGATGGCGTAGAGCATGGTTTGACCTGTTGGCGGCTGTCCCCAGGACGCCCGGGACGGGGCAGAGCCGACATCGGGCGGATGAAAATGTCCAGATCGCGCATGGATCAGCAGGCCAAGGACCTGCGACGCCTGACCGGAAAGCAGCGGGAGATGATGGCCAATGGCTGAAGGTCCCAACTGGCGCGGCATGTTGCCGGGCGCGCGCCTGCCTTCACCGGGCGGGATTCAGGCCCAGATTCCCGGGTTCGAGGGCGTCCGCCTGACGGTGGGCGAGGCCGAGGAGTCGCTGGTCGCCGCGGCGGACCGGCTGGCGCCCCTGCGCGCGCCCTGGGCCCGGGAGGCCTTCAATATCCTGGCGATATCGGGCGGGGCCGCGGGCGGGGCCTATGGCGCGGGCATCCTGGTGGGCCTGACCCAGGCGGGAACCCGGCCGACCTTCGCCATCGTCACCGGCGTCAGCACCGGCGCTCTGATCGCACCCTTCGCGTTTCTCGGTCCGGCATGGGACGAGCGGCTGAAGGACGCATACACCGGCGGCCACGCCAGCCGGCTTCTCAGTCTGGGCAGCCTGGGCGCCGGCGCCGGCGCGCTGTTTCGCAGCGAGTCCCTCGAAAACCTCATTCTGCCCTTCGTCGACGAGGCGATGGTGGCCGCCGTGGCCGAGCAGCATCTGACCGGCCGTCGCCTGCTGGTGGCGACAACCGATCTCGACCGCCAGAGGACGGTCATCTGGGATATGGGCGAGATCGCGAGCCGGGGCGGTCCCGAGGCGCTCGCGCTCTTTCGGGACGTATTGGTCGCCTCGGCCAGCCTGCCGGGGATCTTCCCGCCCAAGCGGTTCGCCTGTGAGGCGGACGGCGAGCGGTATGAGGAAATGCATGTCGACGGCGGCGTGGCGACCCCGCTGTTCTTGATGCCTGAAGCGTTGTTGCGCTGGCGAAAGCTGGGGCAGCGGCTGTTGCGCAGCCGGGTCTACGCCATCGTCAACACGGTGCTGGAGCAGGGCCCTCGCACCACCCAGGCCAATATCGCGGCGATCCTGATCCGCAGTTTCGACACCATGCTGAGGTTTTCCTACCGCCACGTCATCGACCGGGCGGCGGCCTTCTGCGCCAGCCAGCGCCTGCCCTTCAGCGTCGCCTCGATCCCCGATCCGGGAGAGGCCTTCAGCATGATGAGCTTCGACACCGCCAGCATGCGGCGCAACTTCGAAAACGGTCGTCAGAAGGCCATGGGCCCGGACCTGTGGGTCACGCCAATCGCCGAACCCAGTACGCGGGCGGGGGTGCTGGCGGCGCTGAAGCTCAGGCCGGGCCGTTCGGGGGTGGTCAATACGCCGCCCGAAGCCGACTGAGAGGCGGGTCAGGGGGCGGGTCGCGACCTTTTGGGGATCAGATGAAGGACGGTCATCACCACCCCGCCGACCAACAGGCCGAGCAGCGAGGACCCCGCCGCGAAGACCAGCCAACCCGTCAACGGGCCCACGCCCGGGGCCTGCGCTGCCCAGTGAGATGCATGCTCGATCCAGACCGGGACCGGCGTCAGGTGAAAATGCTCCAGGCCGTGGACGATAATGCCGCCGCCGACCCACAGCATCGCCGCGGTGCCGACCAGGGTCAGTCCCTCCAGCAGGAAGGGCATGGCCTTGACCAGGCTCCTGCCAACCCGGCGCGTAAACCGCCCGCCGTTGCGCGACATATGCAGGCCGATGTCGTCCATCTTCACGATGAGCGCCACCGCGCCGTAGACCGCGAAGGTCAACAGCACCCCGACGATGAGCAGGGCGACGGCCTGGGTGAGCAGCGGCTTGTCGGTGACGCTGCCCAGCGAGATGGCCATGATTTCGGCGGACAGGATCAGGTCGGTGCGGATGGCGCCCTCGACCTTCTGTTTTTCCAGCTCCTTCGAGCTGAGCGCGAACTCATCCGGCTCATCGACCTGTTCGTGACTGACGAACGCCTCGAAAATCTTCTCCGCCGCCTCGAAGCACAGATAGGTTCCCCCCAGCATCAGGATCGGGGTCACCGCCCAGGGCGCTAGGGCGCTGAGCAGCATGGCTCCCGGAAGCAGGAAGATCAGCTTGTTCCGCAGTGAGCCGACGGCGATCCGGGCGACGATGGGCAGTTCCCGGTCAGGGCTGAATCCCACCGCGTAGCCCGGGGTGACGGCGGTGTCGTCGACCACCACGCCCACGGCCTTGGCGCCGGCCTTTCCGGCCGCGCCGGCGACATCGTCGAGCGAGGCCGCGGCAAGTTTGGCGATGCCGGCAATGTCATCGAGCAGGGCGGCGAGACCGGAAGCCATGCGGAATTCCCATCAAACAGGCGGTTCGCGGCGCCTGGCCGCTCGGTAGCCGCTCGCCGTCACGGCGTAAAGCCGAGTGGCATAGGCGCGGACCCGGCTTTCAGTGGTCGCCTTGTTCCGGTGAGCAGGGCGTGCGCCCTGCCATCGAGCTCCCCGCGCCTTCAATCCAGAAGCGGGATCGTCTATGGAGCCGCTGTGACGACACGCCCGCCCCATACCTTTTCCATCGCCCCCATGATGGACTGGACCGACCGCCATTGCCGGGCGCTGCACCGGACGCTGAGCGGACGGGCGCTGCTGTATACCGAGATGGTCACGACCGGCGCCGTGCTGCACGGCGATCGCGACCGGCTGCTGGGCTACGACCCGATGGAGCATCCGGTCGCGCTTCAGCTTGGCGGCTCCGATCCGGCCGATCTGGCGGCGGCCGCCAGGATCGGGGCCGAGCTGGGCTACGACGAGATCAACCTCAACGTCGGTTGCCCGTCGGACCGGGTGCAGTCGGGGCGGTTCGGCGCCTGTCTGATGCGCGAGCCTGAACTGGTCGCCGAATGCATGGCGGCGATGAAGGCGGCCGTCGATGTGCCGGTAACGGTGAAGTGCCGCATCGGCGTTGATGATCAGGACCCGGTCGAGAGCCTGTTCCGGCTGGTCGAGCTCAGCGCCGCGTCCGGGGTCGAAACCTTCATCGTCCATGCCCGCAAGGCCTGGCTGAAAGGCCTGTCGCCGAAAGAGAACCGGGACATTCCGCCCCTCGACTATCCGCTGGTCTACCGGCTGAAGGCAGAGCGACCGGATCTGACTATTGTCATCAACGGCGGGGTTGCGTCGCTGGATGAGGCGGAGGACCACCTGCGGCATGTCGACGGCGTGATGATGGGCCGGGCGGCCTATCACGAGGCCGGGTTGCTCGGAGAAGTCGACCGGCGGATCTTCGGCTCAGGCCTCGATGTCACCCCCTTCGAGGCCGTGGCGGCCTACCGGCCCTATCTGGCGCGGCAACTGGAGCGCGGCGTGCATCTCGCCGCCATGGCGCGGCATATGCTGGGACTGTTCCACGGTCGGCCGGGCGCGCGGGCCTGGCGGCGCATCCTCACGGTCGAGGGCGTCAAGGCCGGCGCCGGTCTCGAGGTCGTGGACCGGGCGTTGGACGCGGTCAGCGGAGCGCGCGCCGCGGCCTAGAGCATGTCAGGGCGAAGTGTACGCGGTTCGCCCGCCCGGACATGCTCTAAATGTTTGATATTAGACCCTTTTGATCAGGTTTTTGATGCGTACATCAAAACCTGAAAGGGTCTAGGGCTTGAGGATCAGGGCGGTGCGGGTCGCCTCGAATGAGCTCAGGCGGCCCAGGTAGCTCATGCCCAGCAGGGAGGTTTTCAGGCCGCCCTCCAGCACCAGGGCGTCGACATTCTCGACGCGGGCGCCAGCGATGGTGACGCTGCGCAGCTTGACCTGGGCGGCGCGGGTCTTGCCGGCGGCGGTTGTCACGGCCACCGCATAGTCGAGGTCTGTCAGATTGAGGCCCAGGCGACGGGCGTCGTCCGCGGTCAGGGCCACGGCGGTGGCGCCGGTGTCGACCAGAAAGCGCACGGCGCTGCCATTGACGTCGGCGGTGGCCCAGTAGTGGCCGTCGGCGGCCTTGGTCACCTGGGCCGGCGCGGGCGCGGCGGCGGGGGCGACTGCAACCTGGGCCTGGGCGACATCCTCCGTCGCGGCGGTCCGGGACGGGTCGAACGACACCATCGCGCCGGCGGCTCCAACGGCCGACAACGCGCCCACCACCACAATGGCTGCGATCCTCAACATCAGCGACACCCCGCCTTTTTGGCTTCGTTGGCCCGGTCTGACGCCGGTCCGTTGATCGCTGTTCTAGAGAGGTTGGGTTTGCATCCGGTGAATCAGCGCCAGATTCATTGCGCCGGCTCGCGGCGAGAGATTCAGGACGCCGATGGCGGCCCTGGCGGGGCGAAGATGCTCAGCTTCTCGGGGCGGATCCGGGCGCGACGGGTCGGCAGTTCAGCCATCAGGCGCGCACGCTCCTCGTCGCTGAACCGTGACCATCCGCCGATTTCCGGCAGGGTCCGGAAACAGCCAAGGCAGAGGCTGCTCTCGGGATCGACAATGCACACCTTAACGCAGGGGGTGGCGACGGCTCTTGGCGGACCGGGCGGGGCGGTCGTATCGGTCATCCACTGGCTCCATCGGGAATGGCGTAGGCGACAGTGGCCTGGGCGGCGGCGCGTTCGCGACCCTCGGTCCACATCAGCACATCCACCGTGGCGATCCTTCGGCCCAGACGCAACAGCCGTCCCTCGGCGACAAGGTCGCCTGGCTTGCACGGCCGCAGAAAATGGATGTTCAGCGAGGTGGTCACCGCCATGGCCACCTCGCCGATATGGGCCAGGACCAGGGTGTAGGCCGCCGCGTCGGCCAGGCCCATCAGGGTCGGCCCCGAAATCACCCCGCCGGGTCTGAGGTTGCGCGCCGAGGTCCCGGCCTGAAGCAGAACCCGGCCGGGCTCCAGCTCGATCACCGTCGGCAACTGGTCGCGACCGCTCGCCGGAAAGGCGCGACCCATGAAGTCGTTCAGCGCCGCCGCGTCGAGGCGCAGGGCGGAGGAGGAGGGGGCGGTCGCGACCATGGCCAAGGATTGCCGTCCGCCGGGATGATGGCAAGCGGACAGCTTCCGCCAAGATTGCGTCATGTTTTCGCCATGGACATTACAGGAAGTTTAGACATGAAATCTCTGTAACTGTTTGAATCTTACTGGGGTTTAATTTGTCATTACGCCGGTCGGCAAGCATCATTCAGGCATTGGATCTGCACACGGACGGAGCGCTACCATGAAAACCCTGATGATCACTGCCCTTGTTCTGACCGCCGCCACCAGCACCGCAGTCGCGGCGCAACCGGCCGCCCGGCTGACCGACTCCCAGTTCGTCAAGGCCGCCCGCTGCAAGGGTCTGGCGAAATCCGAGGCGCTGGGCGCCATGGACACCACCGGCGTCGATGCGGTGATCAAGGCCAACAAGCGCGGCCGCTCCACCCACATCCTCGACAAGGCCTACAACGCCCAGGACGAGGCTCAATCCGAAGCCGACCGCGCCGATGACGCGGCCAAGGCTGACCTGATCGCCGAGCGGACCGGCGCCTGTGAGGCCTTCGGCCTCTAGGGATCATTCCGCACTCTATCGAGCACCCAGAGCCCCTTGGCGCCTCGTCCCCCCTCGGACGGGGCGCTCTTTTTATTCGGCTTCGGCCGGGCTTCGGAGGCTATTGGTTGACGTTGACGCTAGCGTCATCTTTCCAAACAAGCGTTCGGTCCCTATGATCGCTCCCGACGTGAACACGGCCTTTCAGAGCCGCGCCGGGAGCCCCTGATGAACCTCGACTTTTCGCCCGAAGATATCGCTTTCCGTGACGAGGTCCGCGCCTTCGTGGCCGAAAACTACCCCGAACAGCTGCGGGGCAAGGGTGACCGCGAGGACCTGTCCAAGGAAGATTTCCTGTCCTGGCACAAGATCCTGGCCAAGAAGGGCTGGGTGGCTCCGTCGTGGCCCAAGGAGTGGGGCGGCTGTGGCTGGACCTCGACCCAGAAGTATCTGTTCGGCGAGGAGATGGCCCGGGCGGACGCCATTCCGATCCTCCCCTTCGGCGTCGCGATGGTCGCGCCGGTGATCTACACCTTCGGCACCCAGGAGCAGAAAGAGCGCTACCTGCCGAAGATCTACAATGGCGAGGAATGGTGGTGTCAGGGCTATAGCGAGCCGGGCGCCGGCTCCGACCTGGCCTCCCTGAAGACCAAGGCCGAACGCATCACCGGCGACGACGGCAAGGAATACTACATCGTCAACGGCCAGAAGACCTGGACCACCCTGGCCCAGCACGCCGACTGGGGCTTCTTCCTGGTCCGCACCGACCCGACCGCCAAGATCCAGGAGGGCATTTCCTTCCTGCTGATCGACATGAAGAGCCCGGGCATCACCGTGCGTCCGATCATCACCATCGACGGCGGCCATGAGGTCAACGAGGTCTGGCTGGAGAACGTCAAGGTTCCGGTCGAGAACCGCGTGTTCGAGGAGAACAAGGGCTGGACCTGCGCCAAGTTCCTGCTGGCGCACGAACGCTCGGGCATCGCCGGCGTCGCCCGCTCCAAGCGCGGCGTCGAGAAGGTTCGTGAGCTGGCCTCCGCCGAAGCCGGCGATGACGGTCACAACCTGCTGTCCGACCCCGACTTCAAGCGCAAGGTCGCCGAACTGGAGATCGACCTGACGGCGCTGGAATACACCGAGTTGCGGGTCCTCGCCTCGGAAAGCGCCGGCAAGGGTCCGGGGCCGGAATCCTCGCTGCTGAAGATCAAGGGCACCGAGATCCAGCAACGCCTCACCGAACTGGCTCTGGAAGCCGCCGGCCATTACGGCGCGCCCTATTTCCGGGGCTTCCCGGAGGATGGCGACAACATGCATCCGATCGGCCCGGACGCGGCGCACCGCACCGCGCCCAACTATTTCAACACCCGCAAGACCTCCATCTATGGCGGGTCGAACGAAATTCAGCGCAACATCATCGCCAAGATGGTCCTCGGCCTCTAGTCAGGCCGGGAGACCACGCAACGCCACCAGAACACTCGAGTTAGGGACGCCCGATGGACTTCAATTTCTCCGAAGAGCAATCGATGCTGCGCGACACGGTCGCGAGCTTCCTGCAGGACAAGTACGACTTCGAAAAGCGCCAGAAGCTGATCAAGAGCGAGAGCGGCTGGAGCCCGGAGATCTGGGAGGCCTTCGCCAATGAGCTGGGCATCCTCGGCGCCCCCTTCTCCGAGGAGCTGGGCGGCCTGGGCGGCGGCGCGATCGAGAACATGATCGTCATGGAAGAGTTCGGCAAAGCCCTGGTGGTCGAGCCCTACCTCGGCACCGTGGTGATCGGCGGCGGCTTCCTGAAGCACTCGGGCTACGCCGGCGCGGCCGATCTGATCGGCGGCATCATCGAGGGAAAGGTGACCATCGCCTTCGCCTATGCCGAGCCCCAGGCCCGCTACAGCTGGAACGACATCAAGACCACGGCGAAGAAGGAGGGCGATAGCTACGTCCTGAACGGTCACAAGGCGGTGGTCATCGGCGCCCCCTGGGCCAGCCATCTGATCGTCACGGCGCGGACCAGCGGCGGCCAGCGCGACGAAGCCGGGATCTCGGTGTTCATCGTCGAAAAGGGCGCCAAGGGCATTGTCACCCGCGACTACCCGACCGTCGACGGCCAGCGCGCCTCGGAAGTCTACTTCGAGAACGTCACCGTTCCGGCCAGCGGCCTGATCGGCGAAGAGGGCAAGGGCCTGCCGCTGGTCAACAAGGTGCTGGACGAGGCCACCGCCGCGGTCTGCGCCGAGGCCGTCGGCGCCATGCGCAAGATGCATGAGCAGACCCTCGATTATGCTCGCCAGCGCAAGCAGTTCGGCACCGCCATTGCCAACTTCCAGGTGCTTCAGCACCGCATGGTCGACATGTTCATGAACGTCGAGCAGTCGGTTTCGATGACCTACATGGCCACCCTCAAGATCGACGAGGACGACGCCGAGCGCGCCAAGGCCGTTTCCGCGGCCAAGGTGCAGATCGGCAAGGCCTGCAAGTTCGTCGGCCAGAACGCCATCCAGATCCACGGCGGCATGGGCATGACCGACGAACTGGCGGTTGGCCACTACTTCAAGCGGGCGACGATGATCGAGGGCCTGTTCGGCTCCGTCGATCACCACCTGCGCCGGTACGAGGCCCTGAGCTTCGGCAAGGCCGCCTGATACGACCAGGCAGGCAAACGACGAGATCGGGCCCGGGAGCAATCCCGGGCCCTTTTTTCATGCCTGCGCCTATGGTCCCGCCCTTCGCCAGGCGCTCGACATGGTGCAGTTGCGATTATCACTCTACTTTTACGAGTGATTCATTTTGATCCGTTATGTCTTGCGGCATGGACAGGTTTCTCAAACCGCTCCGGGCTTTCAGCCGCGACCAACTCGGGGGAGCGGCGGTCGAGTTCGCCATTATCGGCCCTATTCTCGTCTTCCTGCTGATGGGGATCGTCGGCTGGGGCGGCTATTTCTGGGTCAGTCACGCGGTCCAGCAGGTGACCAACGACGCGGCGCGGGCCGCGGTCGCCGGCCTTGACCAGGACGAGCGCACCTCCCTGGCGAGCGCTGTCCTCAACACCGAAATCGACGACTATGCCTGGCTGAAGACCGAGGCCGCGAAGGTCACGGTCACCAGCCAGGATCAGGCCATCACCGTTCGCGTCGTCTACGACGCCACGCACACGCCCTTCTGGGTGATGAAGGCCATCGTGCCGCTGCCGTCTCCGTCCATCGCCCGTTCCGCGACGGTTCGCCTGGGAGGCTATTGATGAGGTCCATGGCCGCCTGCCTTCGCGACCGTAGCGGCGCGACCTCGATCATCATCGCCTTTTCCGCGGCCGCCATCCTGGCGCTGGCGGCCCTGGCCGTGGACCTGGGGTCGGTGTTCCTGCAATCGCGTCAACTGCAGGGGATGGCTGACCTGGCCGCCCTGGCCGCCGCGCGAGACCTTCCCAACGCCCAGGCGGCCGCTGAAGCAACGGCCAGGGCCAACGGCTGGGCGGCGGACCTGACCGTGACCGTGACGCGAGGGGTCTATGTCGCCGACAGGTCAACGGGGGCGGCGGACCGGTTCCAACCGACGGAAGTTTCGCCCAACGCCGTGCGCGTCACCCTGGCCAGCAAGGCCGATCTGTATTTCGGCCGCGCGATTGTTGGCGAGGACGCAACGGCCATCAGCCGGACGGCGACAGCGGCGCGCGCCGAACTGGCGGCCTTCTCGGTAGGGTCGCGGCTGTTGTCGCTGAACGGCGGAGTCGCCAACGCCCTGCTGTCGGGGCTGACGGGCAGCACGGTCAGTCTGTCAGCGATGGACTATAACGCCCTGATTTCCAGCGACGTCGACCTGTTCAGCTATCTTTCCGCTCTGCGGACCGACCTCGACCTCAAGGGCGCCAGCTTTGAGAAGGTTCTGGAGGCGGATATTTCAACGGGTCAGGCGTTGACGGTCCTGAGCACCCTGTTGCGATCACAGGGCGATGATCGGGCCGCGTCTGCGGTGAACACGCTGGCGGTCGCCGCCGGATCCGCGACGACGGCGCGGCTGGATCGTCTGTTCGACCTTGGTCCCTATGCCGATCAGGACGAACTGATGGGCGGATCCCAGGCGGGGGTGGCGATCTCGGCCATGGACCTGGCAAGCGCGACCCTCCAGCTCGCGCAAGGCGGACGTCAGGTGAAGCTGGACCTTGGAGCCAGCGTGCCGGGCCTCGCCGATGTCGATGTCTGGCTGGCGATCGGCGAGCGGCCCAACAACTCGCCCTGGCTCGGGATTGACCGGGACGGCAGCCTGATCATCCGCACCGCCCAGACGCGGGTCTATGTCGAGGCCAAGGTCGGAACGGGTTCGGCTATCTCCGGACTGGCCCAGCTGAAGGTGCCGGTGATTGTCGAGGCGGCGTCCGCTGAAGCGAAACTGACCGCCATCAACTGCGCGATCGGATCGGCCAGCCTGGGTGTGAAGCCCAGCATTGGCGACGCCTGGATCGGCGAGATCGACACCTCGCGACTGGATAACTTCAAGAGAGGACTGGATGTCAGCGACGCCACCCTTGCCAGAACCCGTCTGCTGTCGATCAAGGGGCGCGGTCGCCTGGAGATGGGGGGCGTGACCTGGCAATCGGTCAACTTCAGTGCGGCCGATATCAAGGGTGGGGTGATCAAGACCGTCTCGACAGGCGATCTGGCGAAGGGTCTGGCTGCCGGCCTGGTCACCGACACCTACGTCTCCGTGGACTTTCCGGGCGTCTCGCTGGGCCTGACCCGAGGCGTCGTCACGGACTCTGTGACCAGCGTCCTGTCGTCCGCCGCGGCGCCGCTCGATGAGGTGATCAATACGGTCACGGGCCTTGCCGGCGTGAGGCTCGGCGAGGCCGATGTCAGGGTCTCGGGCCTGCGTTGCAAAGACTCCGCCCTGGTCGCCTAGCCCGTTCAGACGCGCGGTGCGGGGGGTGACGGCGTCGTCTCGAGCCGCAACAGGGACGCCAGCAATCCGACGCCCAGCCAGGCGCCGACGATCGGGCTGGGGCCGAGACCGACAAAGGGAACAGGGAAGGCGCCGACGAAGGGGGCGGCGGCCCAGACCAGAAGGAAGAGGCCCAGCGAGACGGCAGGCAGGCGGGCGCCCGGAGAGAGGGCCGCGATCATCGGCGACAGGGAGACGAGCAGGAGCAGGCCAAGGGCCAGGGCGCCCATGGTCGGAGACTGGGAGAAGGCCAGACCGATAACGCCTTCAACCTCGGGGACGGGGGCCAGGGGATCAGGTCTCAACCAGGCCCAGGCCGCCGCGCCGACTGCCAGGACGGCGAGGATCAGGCGGCCGCGCGGGCGGGCGTGGAAGCTCCAGGCCGCGGCGAGCGCGACGACCGCCAGGGCCGTGGCCTGGGAGGCGTCCGGCTGGGCGACCGTCAGGGCAAGGGCGAGGAGGAGGGCGAGCCAGGAGCCGGTCGGCCAGAAGTCCATCCGCGCGGCGAAGGCGACCACGGCGGCGGGGCCCAGCAGCATGGCGATGTTGGCCTGGACGGGGCCTAGCGAGAGCCAGCGGTGGACCTCCTGGAGGCCAGGTCCAAGGAAGCCGGCCAGGAGGGCGATGGGCAACAGCCAGAGAAGGATCCGAAGCGTGGTTCGCCGCGCCAGGGCGGCAAGGACGATGGCCAGCACGGCGCCGACGCCCCAGGCGGCCAGATTGCGCAGGGCCGGGGCCATCGCGGCGCCGTTGCTGGTGCAGACCATGATCCCCACAACGACTGTCGCCAGGGAGACAAGGCCGAAACCGGCGAGCAGCCAGGAAGAACGCGAGCGCAGGGGCGCGGGCGGACTCACGGCGACGCCCTCAGGATGTCAGCCTCGGCGATTACCAGCGCCGATCTCATAGGGGCCGGACGTCCACCTTGCGGAATTTCACCACGCCCGAGCCGTACTGCAGGGCGATGGGCCCCTCGGCGAGGGCGCTGTCGTGGACGCTGTCGACGGTCTTCTGGCCATTCAAGACGACGGTGAAGGCGTCGCCCCGCGCGCTTATCTCCAACAGGCTCCAGCGGCCGGCGGCATGGGGCATGGGCGAAACCCTGGCCACATCGACGATGGCGCCGGTGCCGTAGGTCGGGTCCGGGCGGGCGTCGAAGACATTGACCTCATAGGCGTTGGCCGGGTTGAAGGTCTGGCGATCGGAGCAGCGGATGAAGACGCCGGAGTTGGCCTCCGGGCTGATCCAGATTTCGACGCGCAGGTCGAAGTCCCGGTAGACGCCGTCGGAGACGAGGAAGCTCATCGCGCCCTTGTCGGCGACCAGGGCGCCGTCGTGGACGGACCAGTTGGCATCGCCGACGGTGGTCCAGCCGGTCAAATCGTGGCCGTTGAACAGGGGCGTAAATCCGTCCGCAGCCAGGGCGGGTCCCGCCAGGCTGGTGGCGGCGAGGCCGAGCATCAGGTCGCGTCTATGGATCATCCCGTCCCTCCTGGCCGCCGGACCGGCCCGTGGCCGTCCGGGATGACAGCCTCCCCTCTTACAGCGGCGCGCAAGCGTCCTTCAGCCATTCACCGGCCTCACCGTCGACCAGCGGGCCGATCTCCTTGAGCACCCGGGCGTGGTAGGCGTTGAACTGGGTGCGTTCGATGTCGCTCAGCATCTCGACGACGACCAGGCGCTTGTCGATCGGCGCCAGGGTCAGGGCCTCGAAGCGGTGCATCGGCCGCTCTCCGCCGGGAATGTCCTCGGCCGGCATGACCACTTCCAGATTTTCGATGCGGATGCCGTATTCGCCGCCCTTGTAGTAGCCGGGCTCGTTGGAGACGATCATGCCGGCGCGCAGGGCGACGGTATTGGGCGCCTTGGCGATGCGATGCGGGCCTTCGTGGACCCCCAGATAGACGCCCACGCCGTGACCCGTGCCGTGATCATAGTCGAGGCCCTCGGCCCACAGGGCGGCGCGGGCGAAGGCGTCGATGGCCGATCCCGTGGTGCCGGCCGGAAAGCGCAGGCGGGCGAGGGCCAGGTGGCCCTTCAGAACCAGCGTATTGCGCCGCTTCATCTCTTCGGTGGGCTCGCCGATGGCGACCGTGCGGGTGACATCGGTCGTCCCGTCCAGATATTGCCCGCCGCTGTCGATCAGCAGCAGGGAGCCCAGCCTGGCCCGCTCATTGGTCCGGTCGCTGGGATGGTAGTGGGGCAGGGCGCCGTGCCCGTTGGCCGCGCCGATGGTGTCGAAGCTGAGGTCCTTGAGCATGCCGGTGGCCTCGCGGAACCCTTCCAGCTTGGCGACCGCCTCCTTCTCGTCGGGCGGATTGACCTGGCCTTCGGTGGCCAGCCAATGCAGAAACCGGCTCAGGGCCGCGCCATCGCGGCGGTGCGCCTCGCGGGTCCCGGCGATCTCGACAGCGTTCTTGCAGGCGCGGGGCAGGGCGGTGGGGTCCATCCCCCGCACCACCGTGGCCCCGGCCGAGGCCAGCCGGTCGAAATACCAGGCCGAGGACTGGCCCGGGTCGACCAGCACACGGGCGCCCTTGAGCTCGTCCAGGGCGCCCTCAAGCGCCTCCGGAGGCTCCAGCGAGACCTGATTGCCAAGCCAGGCGGGCAGCTCCTGGGTGACCTTGTCCGGGTCGAGAAACAGCCGCGCCGTGCCATCGGCGCGAACCACGGCCTGGCTCAGGGGAAGGGGCGTGCGGATGACGTCGCCGCCGCGGATATTGAACAGCCAGGCGATTGAGGCGGGGGCGGTGATCAGCGCCGCATCGGCGCCCGCCCCCTTCAAGGTCTCGCCGATGCGGGCGCGCTTGTCGGCGGACTCTTCTCCGGCCTGCTCCAGGGGCTGGGGCACGACGGCGGCCTTGGGCTGGGCCGGTCTGGCCTGCCCCCAGGCGGCGTCCAGCGGATTGGTTTCGAGGGGGCGAAGTTCGGCCCCGGCCTTCTCGGCGGCGGCTCTCAGGCTGGCCAGGGAGTCGGGGCTGTGCAGGCGGGGGTCATAGCCGATCACGGATCCCGGCGCGGCCTTTTCCAGATAGGCGGGAACGCCGCCCTCAACGAGGTCGCGGTATTCGAAAGTATCGGGATCGACCTGCTCGCGGACCTGGATGGTGTAGCGGCCATCGACGAACACGGCCGCCTTGTCCTTGAGGATCACCGCCGCGCCAGCCGAGCCGGTAAAGCCCGTGGCCCAGGCCAGCCGGTCATTGGCCGCGGGGAGATACTCGTTCTGGTGTTCGTCCTCATGCGGGACGAGCAGGCCGTCGAGCCCCTGCTGGGCCATGGCGGCCCTGATCAGCGGAACATGCCTGGGGCCGAAGGAGGGATCGGTGGATTCAGTGAAGGTCTGGCGCATGTCCAAGACTTAAGGGGCCAGGGCCGGCCGCGCCACGGGATTCTGTCGCGGAAAACTTGTCGCAGGGACCCAGAAACCGTTCGCTAACCGAAGCTGGCCAGCGTTCGGGCGGGAAATATCAGGGGAGCGCCATGACCTGTGACTGCCACCAGGCCCTTCGCTGGCCGACGATGTCACGCCGCGCCATGTTCGGCGCCGCCGCCGGTGTCGGGCTGGCGACGCTGCTGCCGGCGAAAAGAGCCAGGGCGGGGGGACATTGCGAGGCCCTGTTGCTGACCTGCATGGACTATCGTCTGACCAACGAAACGGCGGCCTACATGGACGCGCGCGGCCTGCGCGACAAATACGATCATGTCATCCTGGCCGGCGCCTCGCTAGGCGCGCTGAACGACCGGTTTCCTCAGTGGACCGACGTCTTCTTCGGCCATGTCGATCTGGCCGTGCAACTTCATGAGGTCCATCGGGTGATCATCCTCGATCACCGCGACTGCGGCGCGTACAAGATGCTCATGGGCGAGGCGGCCGTGAAGGATCCGGAAACCGAGCTGAACACGCATGTAAAGCAGCTCTATCTCCTGCGCTCGACCATCCTCGCCAAGCATCCGCACATGGAGGTCGAGATTGGCCTGATGGGCCTGGATGGCAAGGTGCTTCAGGTCGTCTGATCGGCCGGTCGAGGCCACCGCCCCGTCATGACGCGATGGCCCCCGGAGACGGTTATTGCGGAGGCGGGGGCGGCTCGGACGGAGCCGGCGCCGGTTCCGCGGCGCGGTCGAGGGCCTGCTGCGAAGAGATGCGCGCCTGCTCGGCGGCGTCGCGGGTGTCCTGAGCGGCGGCGCGGGCGTCGGCGGCGGCCTGGTTAGCGGCGACCTGCGCCTGGGTCGTCGCGGCGTTGTAGGTCGACTGGGCGCCTTCGACCATGCCCTGCAGGCGCGATTGCTCCGCCACCCGGTCGAGGTCGTCCTGGCTCACGCTCTGGGCGTTGTTGGCGCTGGCCACCATGAAGGCGACGGCGATGATGGCGACCACGGCCACCAGGCCGGCGACCACCCACATGGCGGTGTTGCCGCCGCGCGGCTCTTCAGAGGAGGTCTGGCGGGGTTGGGTCTGGTGCGATTGCGGGCGAGTGGCGTCGCCGGTGTGGTAGGTCATGTTCGGCCCTTGCTTTGCTTGTCCCCGACCGGGGCAAGAACGTCAGGACCGGATGGGAGTTCCGCCAGCCGCCTGCCGGATCAGCGGCGCTCGAGCACCAGGGTCGCCCAGGCGTCGCGGTGCAGCCGCCGCTTCAGCTTGAACCCACGCGCCAGGTAGGCCGCCTTGACGCGGCGCTCCTGGGTGCGAAGCAGCCCTGACAGAATGGCGATCCCGCCGGGCTTGAGGGCGGTGCGAATGTCCTGCGCCAGGGCCACCAGCGGCGGCGCCAGAATATTGGCGAACACCAGATCGTAGGGGGCCGTTGCGGCGACCCGCCTGTGCGCCAGACCCGAGGCGTGGACAAAGCGGGCGGCGGCGGCGTTGACCTGCGCGTTCTCGCCAGCGATCCGCACCGACGGCTTGTCGATGTCGGTGCCGACGGCCAGGCGACTGCCCGTCCGGGCGGCGGCGATGGCCAGAACGCCGGTGCCGGCGCCGACATCCAGCACCTTTGCGAACCGATGGGCCTTCAGCAGGTCATGGAAGACCCGCAGGCAACCGGCGGTCGTCCCATGGTGCCCGGTGCCGAAGGCGGCGCCGGCCTCGATGCGCAGGGTCACCGCGTTGGGCGGCGCCAGCCCCTTGTCGTGAAGGCCGAAGACGAAGAAGCGGCCCTCGCGCACGGGCGGCAGGCCGGAAAGACTCATGGCCAGCCAGTCGGCGTCGGCCAGGGCCTCGGTGACGGTCTTGAGATCGGGGTAGTCGGCCAACTGCCGACGGATCTCGTCAGCCTCGAACAGCGCCGTGGGGAAGGCGTCGATACGCCAGACGCCGCGATCCTCGTCCTCTTCCAGGATGGAGTAGGTCGCCCCTTCGAGCAGGGGGTTGGCGTCCATCGCCGCCGCGGCGGCTTCAGCGGCGGCGCGGGGTCCACGAGCGATGATCTGGACGGCGTCGTCCTGCGGGGCCTGGTCGGGGGCGGTCATGGGGGCGGTTTAGCGCAAACCGCCGCCGCGACAATGGCCTGAGCCAAATTGCCTGGTGTCAGCGCGGTCGACAGCCTGGCGCCCGACGACGGTCCTACTGCAGGGTCTGGAAGGCTTGATCGTAGGGGATCGGGCCCGAACGGTCGGCTTCGAAGGCGGCCATTTCCCGGGGCGGCGCATCGGCCGGTTCGAAAACCTCGGGGCCGAGGTCGGCCGGCGCGCGGTCGATGCCGGCGAGAATGCCGCCGCCCTCGCTGGGGTAGCGAACCTCGGCGTCATAGGTCGGAAGCGTCACGCCGCGATAGCTGGCCGGTTCCGGCGGCAGCATCTCATCGGCCTCGGCCCAGGCGACCTGCTGATAGGAAGCATCGTCGTAGGCGGCGTCGGGGCCGTAGACCTCATAGGACGCCTGCCTGAGATTGTCGGTGCCGACCACATAGTCCGGCAGGCCGTTCGGGTAGCGGCTGGCCGCGCTCTGGTATTCGGCGTCGCCATAGGCCCTGCGGCCGGTATCGGCCAGGGCGATCTGCGGGCCGCCGATCCTGTCCATCGCCAGGGTCGGCCTCAGGGCCGCGCCAAGCGCAAGTCCGGCGAGGGTGGCGACCGCGATACCGTGGAACAGGGACTTCATGGGTTTGCTGGCTCCTTCTTGTGGAGCACAGCGCGGAAACGGCGGATTTGGTTGCGTCAGTCACGCGAAGGCGATTTCGGCGCCGGGGCCAGGCTGGTCAGGGTCAAGGTCGCCCGATGCCGGAAGCCCAGGGACTCATACAGCCGGATGGCGCCGGTGTTGTGGGCGTAGCTGTGCAGGAACGGCAGTTCGCCGCGCGCCAGAATCTCGCTCGCCACCACACGCATCAGCGCCCCGGCCAACCCGCGCCCCCGCTGGTCAGGGGCGGTGCAGACGCCGCTGACCTCGGTGAAGCCGTCCGGGCGCAGGCGCTCGCCGGCCATGGCGATCAGTCGGCCCCCCTCCCGCACCCCGACAAAACCGCCCAGCTCGCCCGTGCGGGCGCGGAAGGGACCGGGCTGGGTCACCGTCGCCAGGTCCAGCATGTCGGCGGCGTCGGCGGGTCCCAGCCGGTCGACCTGGACGCTCGCGGTCCCTGAGGCGGTCAGCGCGCTGGCGACCATCTGCCAGCAGGCGGCGGTCGCCGTGATGAGGACGCCGGGAACGGCCGACGGCGATCCGGTCTCGAACAGGGCCGCCTCGCCGTGGGCCCCGATCAGCCGGCCGAGATCCGTCAGGCTAGACCGCGAAAGGTCAGGCGTCGCCGCGAACAGGCCAAAGGCCGGATCGAGCCGGATAGCCGAACCCATCACCTGGGCCCGGTCGGACTGCCGCCCTGTCAGGGCGGACCAGACCGGCTGATCCAGCGGATGCGCCGGTGGAGACAAGGCGGAAGGAGTCATTGCGCCGGAGATTGCCAGAGCGGGTGCCGACGGCAAGACCGGCCGTGGCGATCAGGCCGCCGCCGCCAGCCCGACCTCCTCGGCGACAAGGGCGCGGTAGGCCCGCCAGCTGGCCAGGCCCAGCCAGGGGAAGACGACGATCATGGCCAGGAAGCCGGTGGCGGCGGTCAGCAGCATCAGGACGACTATGATCGCGGCCCAAAGCAGCATGGGCCCCGGGTTGGCCGCCACGGCGCGGAAGCTGGTGGCCGTGGCCGCGAAGACATTGGCCTGCCGGTCGAGCAGCATCGGCGCGGTGACCACCACCAGGGTGAAGGTGAAGAAGGCGATGGCCCCGCCGACAATCGTGCCGGTGATCAGCATGTTGTGGCCCTCGCCGGTCTCCAGGGCGAAACGGGTGAACTCGGCGATGGTGCGATGGCTCTGATAGGTCGACAGGCCATAGACCACCTGGGCGAACCGCCCCCACAGGAGGTAGATCAGCAGCAGAGCAAGACCTAGGTAGGCGGTGTCCTGCCGAAAGGCGGACGGCAGCAACAGCATCTCGCCCAGCCGGGGCTTTTCGCCCCGTTCCAGCCGCCGTCCGGCCTCATAGAGACCCATGGCCAGCATCGGCGCGACGAAGACAAAGCCTAGCGTCAGGGTCAGGGCCCAGAAGGCCATGTTCGAACTGTAGAGGGCGTAGCAGATGCCGATGCTGACCGCCGCCATGCCCAGGCCGTAGATCAGGCAGGGAACCAGCGCCCGGCCCATGTCGCCCAGGGCGCCGGCCAACCAGCCGAAGGGTGCGCCAAAGCCGATCAGCCTGACCGGCGGCAAGCCGAGCGTTGAGGTCATGACGTCCTCCCGTCCCTTCTTCATGGGGCCCTGAAGACGGATGCTAGCGCCCGACCCTCGCGGCTGACAAGTCGCTCCGCCCAGGCCTCAAAGGCCGGATGACCGGGCCGGCCGGCTCGTGTATGCGATGGAAAAACAGCGAGAGGGGAGGGCGGCTGATGGCCCAGGCGAAAGTTGACGGTTTCGCGCAGGAGCGTTTCGGCGCGGTGCGGGACGAGTTCCAGCGCAATCTCGACAGCGGCGCCGATGTCGGCGCGTCATTCTGCGCGACCCTTGAGGGCGAGACGGTCGTCGACCTGTGGGGCGGCTATGCCGACGCCGCCGCGACCCGCCCCTGGGTCAAGGACACCATCGTCAACGTCTATTCGACCACCAAAACCATGACGGCCCTGACGGCCCTGCTGCTGGCTGACCGTGGCGAACTGGACTTCGACGCCCCGGTGGCCCGCTACTGGCCGGAGTTCGCCGCCAACGGCAAGGAGGCGGTCAAGGTCAGCCACCTGATGAGTCATTCCGCCGGCCTGCCGGGCTGGAAGGCCCCGCTTCAGAAGGAAGACCTCTACGATTGGGACAAGGTGACCCGGCTGCTCGCCGAACAGTCGCTGTTCTGGCAGCCGGGCGAGGCGGTCGGGTACCATGCGGTCACCCAGGGCTATCTGGTCGGCGAGGTTGTCCGGCGCATCACCGGCAAGAGTCTCGGGACCGTGTTTCGCGAGGAAATCGCCGGGCCGCTCGGGGCCGATTTCCACATTGGTCTGCCGGCCTCGGAGGATGATCGGGTCGCTGAACTGATCCCGCCGCCGCCCGGCGCGACGATCGGCGATGGCGAGAAGGACGAGATCAGCGCCAGCCTGACCAATCCGCCGATCGATGTCTCCGAGACCCGCACCCGCGCCTGGCGCGGCGCGGAAATTCCCGCCGCCGGCGGTACCGGCAACGCCCGTTCGGTGGCCCAGGTGCAGTCCATTCTGGCCAATGGCGGCGTCGCCCAGGGCAAGCGCTTCCTCTCCGAGGCGGGCTGTCGCAAGGCGCTGGAGCTGCAAATCGAGGGGCCCGACCTCGTGCTGGGCGTGCCCGCAAGATTCGGCATGGGCTTTGGCCTGTCCGGCGGCGCGGTGCCCACGCCCAACCCCAACACCATCTACTGGGGCGGCTACGGCGGATCCCTGGTGATCATCGACATGGATGCCCGCACGGTGTTCGCCTACGCCATGAACAGGATGGCGGGAACGACAACCGGCGACATGCGGGCCTTCAGCCTGGCCATGGCCATGTGGCAGGGGCTGGCCTGAGCGTCGCCCTCTCGACCGATTGCGAAGATTTCCCTATGCTGCGCCGCAACAAGATTGTTCGCCAGGTCGGTCGTTGCGCCGGATGGCGGCAGTCGAAATCCCATCCTGTCGTCCGCCTTCCCCTCCTTGCGGGCGCGACGACGTCCATGAGTTTTGTCGATGACTGAAGAGCCTCGCGCCAGGCCGATCCTGCGGCTCAAGATTCCGCCTGCCCCCAGGCCCGTCGCCCCGCAACCTCCGGCGCGGGAGCCTGCCGTCGCGCCAGCGCCCAAGGTGATCTGGCGGTGCAAACCCTGCGGGGCGGAAGTGGTGCTGCCCGACACGGCCGAGGAAGGCGACATCGTTCGTTGCCGCAATTGCAACGCCAACCTTGGCAAGGCGGTCCACTTCCTCAGTGACCCTCCGGAGACCAGCCGCCTGCGCGCCCGCAGGGGAAGCTGAAGGTCCGGTTCCCTACAGGATCCAGCGTATCGCCAGCAGCAAAACCCCAAGCCCGATCAGCGGGCCGAAAACCCGCAGGGTGTGCCGTGTGCAGCGCTCGGGAAAGAAGGTGTCCGAGACCAGCGGCCTCTCGCCGCTGTAGCGGGCGACGACGGCTGTCAGCGGGCACTTCATGCCGCTGCCGGCAAACACCACGACCTCAATGCCGACCAGAGCCAGCGCAACCCATAGCCAGGGCCCCGTCGCGCCGGTGAGGCCCGCGAAAAGCACCAGCAAGACCGCCGTGGCCATGATCACATAGATGGCGGTGTGCAGCGCACGAACCAGCATCAGGCGTTGAGGGTCGGTCATCTGGCTTCCTTCTCGGACCCAGAATGCGATGGCCGACATCGTCTTGCCAACGACCGGCCTGTCCTCTTGCCTCGCCCCGCCATCGCCAGTCACATTGCGTCAGGGAGGATTGAGGCATGGCAGACCTTGAGGGACGTATCGCCCTGGTGACCGGGGCTTCACGCGGCATAGGCGAGGCCTGCGCCAGAGCGTTGGCGGCGCAGGGCGCAAGGGTGATCTGCACTGACCTCCAGGCGCCAGGCGACCTGGCCGAGGAGATCGGCGGGCTGGCGATGGCGCAGGACGTGACACAGGAGGCGGACTGGGCGGCGGTCATGGACCTGGCCAGCCGCGAGGCCGGAGGGCTGGACATCCTGGTCAACAACGCCGGACTGTTCCTGATGAAGCCGGTCACCGAGACGACGCTGGAAGACTGGCGGCGGCTGCATGCCGTCAACGTCGAAGGGGTTTTCCTTGGCTGCAAGGCGGCCATCCCGCTGCTGTCGGCGCGGGCGGCCCGCTGGGCCGGCGGGGCGTCCATCATCAACCTCTCATCGATCGCCGGCCTCGTCGGCTCGGCCGGCGCGGTCTGCTACAACGCCTCCAAGGGCGCGGTGCGGCTGATGACCAAGGGTCTGGCCATGGAGTTGGCTCCGGCCAAGGTGCGGGTCAATTCCGTGCACCCGGGGGTGATCCAGACCAGCATGGGCGACGAGGTCGTGGCCGGATTTTCCGCCGCCGCCGGCATCGGCGACAACGAGGCGCGCACGCTGCTGGCCCAGCGCCATCCCCTTGGGCACATGGGTCAGGTCAGCGACATCGCCAATGCGGTCGTCTATCTCGCCTCGGACAAGGCCGGCTTCATGACCGGCTCTGAAATGGTCGTCGATGGAGGCTTCACCGCCTCCTGACCCGCCGACCGGCGTGGCTATCCCGCGGCCTGCACAATGGCGTCGTCGTTGGCTGCCGCCTCCCGCGCCGCGAAGGCCTCGTTCACGGCCGCCATCAGGGTCGCCGCGGTGATCGGCTTTGGCAGGTGAACATCGGCGCCGGCCAGGCGGCTGGCCTCCAGATGTTCGGGCAGGGCGTTGGCCGTCATCATGACGATCGGCGCGTCATGTCCTGGCGCCCCCGAAGCCCGGATCCGCCGGACCGCCGTCAACCCGTCCATGACCGGCATCTGCATATCCATCAGAACCAGGTCGAACCGGGTGCGAAGGGCGGCGTCAACGGCCTGTTGCCCGTCGACGACCGAGACCACCTCCGCCAGATCGGCCAGCATCAGTTCGGCGACCTTGCGATTTGTCGGGTGATCATCGGCTACCAGGACCCGGAGGGACCGCTGTGGCAAGTCGTTGGCCGGAACAGCGGCGGTCGGCACGTCAGCCGCCTTGTTGACCGCTACGAGCGGAAGGTCGACCCAGAAGGTGGACCCCACGCCCGGCTGACTTTCACAATCTATGGCGCCACCCATCAGCGCGGCCAGATCGCTGCAGATGGCCAGCCCCAGCCCGGTGCCGCCAAAGCGCCGGGTGATCGAGTCATCGGCCTGCTGGAACCGGCCGAAGACCCTGGCCTTGGCCTCCGGCTCAAAGCCGGTTCCTGTGTCCTTGACGGACAGTCGAACGCGACCGTCCGCTGTGGGATGGATAGCGACCGCGATACTGCCGGCAGCGGTGAACTTCAGCGCGTTGCTGAGGAAGTTGGTCAGGATCTGACGCACCCTCAGGGCGTCGCCCCGGCGCCATCCGGCGATCTCGGGGGCAATATCCAGCTCCAGGGACACGCCGGTTTCCACGCCGCGCTGCGAAAACAGCTCCACGGTCGACCGGGCCATGGCGGCCAGGTCAAACGGCTCATTCTCGATCTTCACCGCACCGGCCTCGATCTGGGCCATGTCCAGAAGGTCCGACAGCAATCCGGTCAGGGTCGCGCCCGAGGTCCGGATCAGGTCCAGCAGCTCCCTTTCCTCTTCGCCAAGATCGCGACGCGCCAGCAAGTCGGCGGCGGCTACGATGCCATTCAAAGGCGTCCGCAACTCGTGGCTCATGTTGGCGAGGAAGGCCGACTTGGCGCGGTTGGCTTCCTCGGCGGTCTTCAAGGCCGCGGTAAGGGCGATCTGGGCCTCATGCCGCTCGGTGACATCCTCGCCGACGGTGACGATGAAGGCTGGGCCATTGTCGTCATGGGTGACGACCTTGCGGGTGGTCCAGTACCGCGGGCCGCGATCGCGGGTGGTCACCGGGGCGTCGTGCTCGACCAGCATCTTGCCGCTTTCGATGGCCAGACGGTCTTCGGCCCAGGATCTCTCGGCTTCATCGGGGGGAAACAGGTCGTCGACCGTCTTGCCGATGGCGTTCTCGGCCTTCAGTCCGGTCGCCGCCTCGGCCGCCGGGTTGATCAGGGCGAAGCGCCCGTCGCGGGCATTCTTGACGACGAGGACAGCGGGCAGCATCTGGATGATGGTGCTCTGGAAGTTCTCCTGACGCCGGGCCTCTTCGCGTGCATCGGCCAGCTTTTCAGCCGCCGCCTTGGCCTCGGCGACCGCAAGCCGCAGGGTTTGTTCTTTCAGGACAAGCGCTTCTTCCGCCGCCTTTCGCTCGATGGTGATCGCGACCAGCTGCGCGGCATTCGTCATGGAGTCCATGTCGCGGATGCTCGGCGCGCGGACTTCACGACGATACATGGCCAGGGTGCCAAGCACCCGTCCATCGGATCCCCGCACAGGCTCTGACCAGCAGGAGGCCAGTCCGGCTGCTCCTGCCAGGTCCTTGAATTCGACCCACAGCGGACTGGTCTGGATATCTTCGGCAATCACTGTCTGGTTGAGGAAGGCCGCCGTGCCACAGGAGCCGACATTGGGACCGATGGTGACGCCGTCGATCGCCTGGTTGTAGTCGTCAGGCAGGCTGGGTCCGGCTGCGAAGCGCAGGTGCTGACCCGCCTCGTCCAGCAAAAGGATGCTGGCCAGAACGCCCGGGTGCAGAATCTCCAGGCACCGGACGAGCCCTCCGAGAATAATCGGCAAGGGCGCGTTGCCGGCCATCAACTGCAGGGCGTTGGTAAACGCCGCCTGGCCTTCCGCGATGCTGACGCCATGCGGCGATTGATGTTTTCTGTCGTCCTTGACCGCGGACATGGCTGGTCTCCCGCCCTCTGGAAGAAATCCAGACCCGGCAACCGACTATCCGGCATCGCGGGTTACGGCTCGGTGAATGGCGTTCTGCCAAAGGACGGATTCGGCGCGCGGGCAGGGGTAGGTCTCCAGCCGACCGACGAGTTTACCCCGGCCGGGCGATCAGGGCCGCGACCTGGAGTTCCAGCCGCTTCACCTCGCGGACGATGCTGTTCTTCTGCATCTCCATGAAGAACCACAGCTTGATCATCACCACGCCGATCATGGCCAGAAGCGCGCCGCCGCCCCACAGCAGCAACAGGCGCAGGTCCGGCGCGGCGATGGCCCGCCAGGCGCACCAGAGGAACAGGCCGAACAGGCCGAAGCCGCCCAGCCATCCGATCACGCCATAAAGGCGGTTCTGGCCCTGGAAGGCATGCAACGCCTGCAGGATCAGCGGCTCCTCGCGGCTGAGGGCGTCGAGCGCCCGGACATCCTCGGGGGACAGGGCGTGGCGGATGGCGTCATCGAGTTGGGACATCTTCAGGGTCCTTCCATGAAAAGCTTGAGGGTCTGGCGGGCGGCATGGAGCCGCGACTTGACGGTGCCGACCGGCAGATCGTGCGCCTGGGCGATGGCCTCGACGGGCAGGTCCTCGCCATAGAACAGACTGACCATGAGCCGTTGGTCGGCGGGCAGGCGCGCGATGGCGGCGCCGAGATCCAGTCGCTGGTCCGCGGCGCCGGGCCGGCCGGGAGCGGCGGCCTGGACCTCCGCCTCCGCTGTCAGTCCGCCCGTCAGGCGGCGATCACGCTGGCGACGACGGATCAGGTCGAAGCAGCGACGGGAGGTTATCGCCAGGGCCCAGGCGGGAAACCGGGCGGGGTCGTCCAGACCTCGAAGGTTCCGGGCGATGGCCAGCCAGGCGTCCTGCACCGCGTCCTCCGCGCCATCGGGTCGGGCCAGAAGCCGTGCGGCGTGGCGCCGGAGACGCGGCGTCCAGCGGATCGCCAGACGGCTGAAAGCCAGGGCGGAACCGGCCTTCGCCAGCACCACCAGGTATTCGTCCAGCACCTGTTCCGGATCGCGATCCATCCGCCCCGCCTTGGTTACAGACTATAGTCGCTGCAGGCGGCGGCGGGGTTCGAAACGGCGCCGGACAATCGTCGTCCGGGTTGACGAATCGCATAAGTCATCACTTATATGTTCCGCATGACCGCGACCGACCTTTTCCGCGCCCTGGCTGACCCGACACGCCGGGCGGTATTCGAGCGACTGACCGCCGCCGAGATGAGCGTGTCCGACCTGGCCGGGGCCTTTCCAGTCTCACAGCCGGCCATCTCCCAGCACCTGTCCGCCCTGCGCAAGGCGGGGCTGGTCGCCGAGCGGAAGGAAGGGCGGTTCTCCCTGTATCGCGCGGCGCCCGACGCGCTGGCCGGGCTGGAGGCCTGGGTCGCCCGCTACCGCGGCTTCTGGCCGGAGCGGATCGAGGATCTGAAGGCGGTGCTCAAGGACATGGACCAATGATCGCCGATCAGGACATCGCCCTCGGTTTCGACCTCGACGCCTCGCCCGGTCAGGTCTGGCGGGCCCTGACCACGCCGGAACTGCTGGCGCGCTGGCTCGGGCCCAACGATATCCGTGCTGTGCCAGGGGCCCGGTTCACGGTCCGGACCGGCCTGAAGGCCGGCGGGGCCGCCACAGCCAATGACAACCATCCGGTCGACTGCCGGGTGCTGGACGCCGAGCCGGGGCGGCGGTTGCGGCTGGCCTGGCGCGAGCAGGGCGCCGGCGGCGTGGTCGACAGCATCGTCACCTTCGCCATCGAGGCCGCCGAGGGCGGTGGGGCGCGACTGACCCTGACCCATGAGGGCTTCGTGACGCGCGCTGGCCTGCCCGCGCCGCTGGTCATGGATCCGCCCGGCCGCGGCGGCTGGAGAATGAGCGGCGCGGCACGGCGCCAGGGGAGGATGAAATGGGCGGCCTGATGTCCCTGGTGCCGATGGTCGTCGAGCAGACCAGCCGCGGCGAGCGCAGCTACGACATCTTCTCGCGGCTGCTGAAGGAGCGGATCATCTTCGTCAACGGTCCGGTCGAGGACGGCATGGCGGCGCTGATCTGCGCCCAGTTGCTGTTCCTCGAGTCCGAGAACCCGAAGAAGGAGATCGGCCTCTACATCAATTCCCCGGGCGGCGTGGTGACGGCGGGCCTGGCGATCTACGACACCATGCAATACATCAAGGCCCCGGTAGCGACCCTTTGCATGGGCTTCGCCGCCTCGATGGGCTCGCTGCTGCTGATGGCCGGCGAGCCCGGCAGCCGCGTCTGCATGCCCAACGCCCGCATCGTTCTCCACCAGCCGTCCGGCGGCTATCAGGGCCAGGCCAGCGACATGGCCCGGCATGCCGAGGACATCATCAAGACCCGCCAGCGCATCTACGAACTCTACGCCCGCCACTGCGGCCGGACGATGGAGGAAGTGGCCGAAACCCTCGACCGCGACAACTTCATGGACGCGGAGGAGGCCCGGGCCTGGGGCCTCGTGGACCATGTCTGGGCCAGCCGCGAGGACGGTGAGCCAGGCGAGGCGGTCAGCTGATCGACACCGTTTCCGGCGCGCCGGCCGCGGACCTGTTGGTCATCACCAGGGTCACCCCGCCAGGAACGGGAAGCTGGGCGAGATCGGCGAAGGCGCGCATGAAGGCGGCCGTGCGCCGGCCGACATCGCCCTTGAACAACAGGCCGACCAGATCGTCGGCCACGTTGAGCCAGAACTCGCTGGCGACCAGCATCGTCTTTTGCGCCGCCCCATACCGCGCCCTGGTCCATCCTGGCGCCGCGCCGGCCTGGGGCGCCGACTCGTAGATGTCGCCCATGGTTTCAATCAGGGAGATTAGCTGGTTCACCACGAAGGCCTGGCGCAGGAAGTAGACGTAGTTGCGCTGACCGTCGCCGCCGCCCGTGTAGACCACCGGCGTATTTCCGATGGTCGGCATCTCCCCGGCAGGCGGGGCCTCATTGACGACGGCCAGCTGTCCGACCCGGTCCACGATGGCGTCCTGCACGGGGACGATCTTGGGGCCAGGCGTCAGGCTCAGCACCTTGCTGACGCCATCCAGGAAGGGCGCGCGTTCGATCGCGTGGCCGGCCAGCAGGGCCTGGACCGCCATGGCGGCGATCCGCTTCTTCGCGGCGTTTCTCAGGGCGCCATTGTCCCTGTCGCCTAGTTGCAGCAGCAGGGGAATGGACGGACCGGCCAGCCGGAGCGTCGCGGAAATCTCGCCGTCGATCTTGCCGCCCGCGGCGGTTCGCCAGCGGTCAAAGACGACCTTTGCGTCGGCCAGGGCCGTATCAGACAGCAGCCGGGCTTCCGACAGGCTCTCGACGAAGTCCCTCACTTCCGACCAGTCGAGCTTCTTGTCGGCAAAGCTGGCGCCGACGCCGAGGTCGAGGACCGGCGGCGGCGCTCCTGCCTCGCGCGCCGAGGCGGCGGCCAGGACGATGGCGCCGCTCTCGACGAACCTGGCGGACCGGGTCTTGGTCAGGAAGGACAGCCTTTTGGCCATCTCCCCCTTCAGATCGACCCTGACGTTGCCGAGGCCATCGACGGCCACGGTGGTGTCAGCGCTTAGCAGTCTGGAATAGGCGATGTTGGCGATGTCGAGGAAGGCGATCTCGAAGCCCTGGCCGGCCTTGTAGGCGCTGAACCGCTTGAGGCTGGAGGCGGCCGGGTCGAGGGCGAAGCCGGCAACCTGGGGCTGGGTCTCAAGCAGCCTGACCATCGGCTCCATGCGCCCGCGCGTCAGGTCCTCGAAGACGATGCGGGAGTCGGCGGTGACGCCGGTGAACAGGCCGGCGATCTCCAGCACGGTCTCGCTGAGACGGGACTCCTCGGCATAGAGGCGGGCGGTGACCTTCTTCTTCGCGGCCTCCTGCGCCTTGTCGAGGATCTTGTGGAACAGCTTGTCGTAGCGGTCGATCAAATCGCGAACCGGCTTGAGGGCCGCGTTGGCGCTGGTGACGGCGCCCTGCACGGCGGAACCGGCGCGGCGCAGCGGCTCGGCGATATCCTTGCCTGGGCCATCGAACAATGCGGCCAGCTGATCCTTCAGGCCCTTGTCGATCCTGGCGATCTGGTCGCTCACCAGGGTCTTCAGCTTGAGCTTGGGATCGATGCCCTCGGCAGCCAGGACCTCGCTCAGCAGGGGCAGGGCCTTGTCGAGCCTGGCCATGACCCGGTCCGTCGCGGCGTCCAGCTTGCCATCGACGAGGACGTTCCCCTGGTCGATGGCGCCGGTGACCTGATCGGCCAGCCAGGCGACGATGGCGTCGGTCTCCAGTTCGCCCGCGCCGACCGCGCCGGCGGCGTCGGCCAGAATGGCCTCGCGCAGACCCTCGTTCTCGACCAGCGGGGTGAGGGCGGTCTTGAGCTGGGCCAGGAACTGGTCGCGCAGCCAGGTCCCGGGGCTCAGGAAGGGGCGGATCGGCTTGATGGCGGCGTCCCAGCGGTCCACGGCCGTCTTGATGGCGGCGGCGACCGGCTTGGTCAGGGCGGCGACGTCGACGTCCAGGGTCAGGGCGGCGTTCAGCTCGGACTCGCTGCGCCTTGTCCGGTTCAGCTCGGCGCGGATCGCCGTCGCGCCCGCGGCGGTCTCCGCCCGTCTGAGGCTGAGGGCGTAGCTGCTCTTGAGGCTGGCGGAGACGGCGACCTTCAGCCCGGTATCGACGATGACCCCGGCCCCGAGCGCCCGGGCGTCGGCGAACTTGACCTCCAGGCTGGCCTTGGCCGCACCGCCCAGTCCCAGCACAACCCCTTCCAGAGCCTGGGGTTTGTCAGCCAGCGCTTCCCACAGCGCGTCCAGATCAAAGGGGTTGGGAAGCGATCCCAGCCGCTCCGCGACGGCCAGGGCGTAGAATGTCTTGCCCGGCGGGTCGTAGTAGTAGTCGATGGCGGCGTTGGCCGAACCCTCCAGTCCGGCGCCGACGGAGCCGAAACCGTAGGGGACCGTCGCCTTGGCCCCGGCGGAGACCTTGCCGCTGGCGCCCAGCGACAGCAGCTTGGGGGAGACCGCGTCGTCCGGCCAGCTGGCGGCGGCGTTGAAGCTGACCTTGGCCTCGCCGCCGAGGTCGATGGAATACTGGTCGGACTTGGCCACCGGCGAGCTGGTCCGGGACAGCGACCAGGCCACGACCGCGTTCTTGTCGCCGGTGGAGAAGTGGTCGAGCGGTTCGAGCAGGGACTTGACCTGCTGGGGAACCTTGCCGGCGGCGTCGGTCGCCTTGCCCAGCAGCCGCTTCAGATCCGCTAAGGTGTCCCCGAGCCCGATATCGTCGAATAGTTTCTTGATTTCGCTTGAGTTTACGTCGGTGGCGATCTGGGTCAGCAGGGCCTCGGCGGTGATCGCGCCGTCGATCTTTCCGGCCAGTTTCTCCCAGTTGGCGATGGTTGCGCCCAGCGCCTTGATGATCGCCAGGTCATCCTTGAGCGCCAGGGCCTTGTCGGCGACCAGCAGCAGTTTCTGTTCATCGGACATCGCGCCATTCCCCTTGATCGGCGGCGGCGCTTCGCACCCGGCACACCACCAGGAGGCGTCACGCGGGAGACAACCAAGGGATGATATTCGTCGGTTTCACCGGACGCAATCCACGATCGACCGTTGTTCGACCAAACGCGAAAACGGGGCCGCCCGGGAAGGCGGCCCCTGAAGTTTCCGATCGCTCGCAGCCTAGCTGCGGTCGGACTTGATCCGGGCGCTGAGGGCGTCGAAGCGGCGGTCGAGATCGCGGCGCTCGGCGTTGGTCAGGCCGTCGCGACGGTAGCTGGCCTCAAGCCGCTCCAGGCGCTGGAACTGCGCCCGCAGGGTCGCGGCCTCGCGGCGGGACAGGGAGCGATCACGCACCCCGGCGTCGATACGCGCCTCGAGCCGGTCCTGACGCTGGTTGATGTTGGTCCAGCCGGTCTGATTGTCGGCGCGGTTGGACTTGATGCGGGCGCTCAGCGCATCGAAGCGACGGTCGAGATCGGCGCGTTCGCTGTTGCTCAGCCCGCCCCGGCGATAGCGGGTCTCCAGACGCTCCAGGTCGCGGAAGTCGGAGCGCAGCTGGGCGGCCTCACGGGCGGTCAGGGACTTGTCGCGCACGCCGGCGTCGATGCGGGCGTCGAGACGGGCCTGGCGCTGGTTGATGTTGGTCCAGGCGGTCTGGTTGTCGTTGCGGTTGGTCTTGATCCGGGCGCTCAGCGCATCGAAGCGACGATCGAGATCGGCGCGTTCGCTATTGCTCAGGCCGCCCTGGCGGTAGCGGGTCTCCAGCCGTTCCAGGTCGCGGAAATCGGAGCGCAACTGGGCGGCCTCACGGGCGGTCAGGGACTTGTCGCGCACCCCGGCGTCGATCCGGGCGTCGAGACGGGCCTGGCGCTGGTTGATGTTGGCCCAGGCGGTCTGGTTGTCGTTGTTGTTGATCTGGATCTTCTCGCTCAGCCGGTCGAAGCGGCGGTCGAGGTCGGCCCGTTCGCGGCTGGACAGGCCGCCGGCGCTGTAGCGGCGTTCCAGACGGTCCAGTTCGGTCAGGTCGCGGCGCAGCCGGGTCGACTCGGCGCGGGTCAGGGAACCCTGCTGCTCGCCCCGGCGGATGCGTTGTTCAAGCCAGTCGCTGCGGCGGGAGATCGGCACCCACTGGCCATTGGCGCCGTAGCCCCAGCCGTTCTGGCCAAAGCGCGGGTCGGTGCGCGGATCGCCATAGCCGCGCTCGCCCCAGGCCGGATAGCGGGAGCCGGGCTGGTACAGGCCGTCGTCGCCGCCCAGCAGGGCCCCGGCGATGACGCCGAAGATGGCCTCGGCGGGATTGGTCTCACGCGGCTGGCTGACCCGGACATAGTCGCCGGCCCGGCCGTTGGCGCCGGCGCAATCCATCACGCCGTTGCGGTTGATCACGTCGGTGCGGCAGTTGGGATAGTAGATCGAGCTCCAGCGATAGCGGCCGTCGTTGGCGCGGCAGACGGCCGTGACATAGCCGCTGCTGAGGGTCTTCACGTCCTGGCAGGAGCCGGCCAGGCTGCGGGCCGGCGGGGTGCGGGTCTGGGCCAGGGTCGGGGCGGCGTAAAAGGTCAGGGACCCGGCGGCGATGGCCGCCATCAGATGCATCTTGTTCATGGTTCACTCCGGATATCAGGGCGCACCACCGGCGGCGGGCCGTCGGCGTCTGCGCGTTGACCTCCCGGCTCTCGCCAGGACGATGTGTGGATTGCGAGAACAACGGTCCCGCACCGGAAAGGTTTCCCAGGCGGGCGGACCCGGGCCGGGCGAGGCCGCGCGATCCCTTGCGGCGAAAGGGGTTGCGGGAGAGCTTCAGGGGCCAGGGGTTTACGATGCGGGCGGGACGGGACAGGATCGACCTTTGTGGTTTTGCGTGGAGGGCGTGATGGACCGGACGAGGATACTGATGCTGTTGGCGGCGGCGGGACTGGTCGCCGCAACCCCGGCCCTGGCGATGATCCCGCCCAGCTACCGGATCGTGGTGGCCTCCACCGACCGGGAGACCGAGGCGGTCAGCGCCGGCCTGCTGGAGGCGATGAGCAGCCTGGACGCCTTCAGCTGGCAGGCCCCGGACCTCAGCCGCCGCGAGGCCCGCGACTGTCTGGCCGAGGCCGATCCGGTGGCCTGCGTCCGCGGCAAGCTGAAGAACCGGCCGGTCGATCCCCGCGCCCGGCCGGCGGTGGTGCTGGCCACGCCCCGGGGCGAGGGCAAGGTCGCCTGGACCTGCATCGGAACCGGCGCCAACGCAGAGGCCCCGGCCCCCGCGCCGGTGGACATCGACCTGCGCGCCGCCCTGTTCGGCAAGCCGGCCGCCCGCAGCGCCGAGCGGCGCAAGGCTATGGAATGCCTCTATGCGGCGGAGGCCCAGTCCCGCGAGGGCTGACCGGCGGCGGCTTGGCGAAGCGCGCCGCCATTATAGACGCTTTCCGGACGGGACGCGGCGATTGTCGCCGGGACGCGCGGCAAGTGTTTGAAATGCTGTGACTTCGATGTGGGCTGACTGTCGCCGGCCGTGGGCCTTGGCGTAGGCCGGGCGTGGGGCGGATGTCGGTGGATGTAGGCCGGTCGAGCTGGGTGGCGGCCTACGCCGCTCTCGCGGCGCCGGCGGACATGGCGCGGCGGCTGTCTAGGGCCGGAAGCGGCCGGGAATAGGGGGACCGGCGGGGCCAGTGGTCTCGGGCGGGACGCGCCGCCCGGTCCGGGTCGGGGTCGGAATTTATCCGGGCGGACCTGACCGGGCGAGGGCGGCGGGAGCGGGCCTGGCGTTCCCGGCCCGGCAGCCGGGACAAGACCGTGCGCCGGACCCGGCCCAGAAGGTGCGCCGCCATTATCCGCACCGCCCGGACCCTGACCGAGGCCAGCAGCGCCGCGCCGATCAGGAAGACATCGACATAGAGGGCGACGTCGAACACCGTGACCCAGACGACCAACTCCGGCGCCATGAAGGAAAACAGCCGCAGGCCCTCGGTCTCGAACAGGACAAACAGCAGCAGGCCGGACAGGGCGATCGCCGCGAAGATCACCAGCCCGCCCGGCGTGATCGCATTGAGCCGCCGCGCGGGCGCCTCGACGAGGATTTCGCGCAGCCGCCGGCCGAGGGCGGTGACGGGGAAGGCGACCAGCAGAAGAACAATCAGCAGCGCGGCCGTCAGCATGGGTGGTTCCTCCCCGGGGTTGCGGAGGTCAGGTGTGGTCGCGGCGGGGTGGGTTCAAGGTGCGGGGGTGTGAACGCGGGCGCCTATTGGACCGGCACGACCAGGACGGCGAAATCGCGGGGATCGTCGGCCAAGCCCCAGCAGCAGGCCTGCATGACGACGATGAAGCGGGGATCGGAGTCGTCGATCTTAAGGCCCGCCCAGTCGCGAAGGGCCGGCATGGGGCGATTGTCGACCGTTCCGCCGCTGGCGATGAACAGGCGCTCGTCGCCCGAAGAGGCGATCCAGCCGTCCGCCAGGGGCGTCAGTCCCGACAGCGGCCAGGTCGCGCCGGGAAAAGCGCGCGGGGGATCGGCCGGGATCGGGGCGCTGTAGACCAGGTCGATGCGGTCGCCGCAGATGCGCAGGACGCGGCCGGTCAGCAGCGCCATATGGGCCAGGCCTCCGGAGACCAGGGCGCAGCCGGCCTGGTCGGGGTCGGGTATGGCCCCGGTGACTGGCAGGCAGGCGGAATTGAGCAGGCCGCCGCAGCGGTCGTCCAGATCCTCGACCAGGGACACCGCGCCGGTGGCCAGATCGATGGCTCGAAGGCCGCCGCCCCATTCGCCGTGGTTGAAGCCGACCAGCAGCCTGCCTGGCTGAGCCAGCACCGCCGAGGGCCTGCCCAGCAACCCGGTCGCACGACCGCCGAGCCGGACTTCGGGCTGGATGATGCGCCAGCCGCCGGGCTCGGGGACGGCGATGGCCTCGGTGGTCATCACCCCCGGCCCCAGGGGCGTCAGGAACAGGCGGGTCGCGGCGCCGGGAAGGGGCGGGGTCGCGCGGGCCGTGTCCCCGGTCAGCGAGACGATGCGCGCCGCCTCGCCGGGCTCGCCGCGCTGGAGCGCCCACAGGCGCGGCCCATCCCGCAGCAGGTCCACATAGGCGCCGTCCAGCGCCCGGTCCCGGCCGCGCTGACGGTCGAACAGGACGATGCGCCCGGACTCCCCCAGCAGCCACATCCGTCCCGTATCCGCCGCCCCGGCCCGGATCGACCGGCCAAGGTCAGGGTCGTCCAGATCGTTCAGCCGCGCGGCGGCGGCGGGGCCGGCGGCGAGGAGCAGGGTCAGGACAAGCAGGGCGAGGCGGCGGAGCATGGGCGGGGTTCCGGTGGCGTGCCGGGGGATCATCGCCCGAAGCGGGCGTGGGTCATAGTGGGCTCCTCCCGTCCACCGTCATCCCGGCCGCGGTGCGCGGAGCGTCTGGACCCAAGGGGCGTGATCTCAATGCCTAGAAAGCCGCGCCCTGCTCCCCCTGGGTCCCGGATCGGCCTGCGGCCGTCCGGGATGACGAGGGGAAGGGGGAGCCGGCTCTGGCCCCCGTCGCCGTCAGAGGCCGCGCAGCACCACCCCGGCGGTCAGCAGGGCGAAGGCGGCGGCGAGGGTCTCGATGACATGGCCGCTGATCCACGGGACGGCGACGCCGCCGTAGTGGGAGACCAGGGCGGCGATGGCCAGCAGCACGGCGACGGCGAAGACCGGCACGGTCGGGGCGGTCAGGACGAAGGCGGGACGGGCGGCCATGGTCTGGCTCCTTGGAAAGCGCCGGGGCAGACCAGACGCCGGTCACCATGGGCGGGGGGAGGGGGTGTGGCAATGGCGGGGGTGCTGAGGGGCGACAGCCGGGATCAATAATAGTCCGGGGTCTGCTCCCTTCCCCTGGAAGGGGGAAGGGAGGAATGCGGTGACAGTGCATTCAATTGACCCTTCGCCCTTGATCGATGGGACGGGGCTGTCGCGTCGCTGTGGGCTGTGTCAGCCCGCGTGTTCGGCGCGTAGCGGCGAGGCCAGAGCCGGAAATAAATGCACTGTCACCGTAACGCCGGGGCCTGTTGGAATGAGACGGTGGGCCCGGCATTGTCCTGTCGGCACGAGTCCGCGTAGGTTGCGTTCGCCGGGGGAGTGCTGATGCCTGCTGATTTTGATGCCTATTTCCGAGCGCTGGCCGCAACCCCGCTTGACGCCAAGACCGAACATTCTGACCGGGCCGCTCTCGAAATCCTTCTGCAGGCTGCGGCCGATGACGCCGAACCGGGCGCCCACGTTCAGCATGAACCGATCCGCGACAAGAGCGGCCTGGGCTCGCCCGACTTCAAAGTGACGCGCGCGGGCCGGATCGCGGGCTATGTCGAGGTCAAGACCATCGACGAGCCGCTGTCGAAAGTTCTCCGGTCCGACCAGATCAAGAAGTATCGCAAGCTGTCGGACAACATCGTCCTGACGGACTATCTGGAATTCTGCTGGATCAAGCCCGATGACTCCGTCGTCCGGCATCGGCTGGCCCATTCCGAAGACCTGTCGGCGCGAACCCTGCGGCTGAACCCGGACTCCGTCGAAGCGGTGCGCCTGTTGCTGCGGGGCTTCTTCTCGGCGACCCCTGCCCGCATCACCAAGTCACAGGACCTGGCGCTCGGGCTGGCCCGGCGAGCGGCGATGCTGCGCGATTTTCTCACCACGGAGCTCATCCGTCAGGAACAGCAGCATACCGAGGGGCGGCTGTTCGCCCTGTATCAGGCCTTCCGGGTGCAGGTCTTTCACGATTTGACGGTGGCGGATTTCACCGACGCGTTCGGCCAGATGCTGGCCTACGGGTTGTTCCTGGCCCGGCTCAACGCCGGCCCGGCTCAGTCGATTAACCTGAACAATGTGCGCCAGTTCATTCCGGGCAGCTTCGCTCTGATCCGCGAACTGGTCCGCTTCCTGGAGGAGATGAACGAGGAGGAGTATCGCGACATCCGCTGGGTGATCGACGAGATCCTGTCAATCGTGAACGGCATCGATCTTGCCTCCATTCACGGTGACCTCAGTTTCCGGGCGCGCAAGGCGATCAGCCGAAAGGTCCG